>NZ_JABFCN010000029.1 GCF_013087515.1 Rhizobium sophorae
TCTGATGCCCGCGTTGCAAGGCTTGATCTGACAAGCGGATTAATGAGTTCACGCTCTAGATTACGAAATTTTCACTCAGCTTACCGATGTTTAACTGGGTCTTCCGGGGCTGCGGCCATATCTTCTTTCGTGAGGGGACACCTTACGAAAGGCAAACACGATGTACCGCAACAAGCTGATACTGGCAGCGCTTTCCTCCACCCTCATTTTCGGCGCCGCCGCCGGGGCAGTTTTTGCCGCACCGGGTGATGGACCGCGCCAGCATGCCGGCATGGGCCGCCCAGGTCCAGGCTCCGCTGCCTTCCGCGAAATCACCTATGTCCGCATGCTCAAGCAGTTCGACGCGAACAAGGACGGACAGGTCTCCAAGGACGAGGCGACCGCCGGCCTCGACAAGATCTTCGCCGCGATCGACACCAACAAGGATGGCTCGCTGACCCCGGGCGAAATCCGTGCATACCGGAAAACGCAGATGCAGGCGATGCGAGACCAGCGCAAGCAGGAGGCCGGCGAAAACAAGGATGCGAACGCCGCAGCCGCGGCGCCTGAAACCGCCGACAACAATGACCAGGGACGGCCGCCGCGCGACGGCCACGACGGTCGCGACGGACATCGCTGGATGCGCCATGGTGGCAACATCATGCGTGCCTCGATGATGATGCACCGGGTCGACACCGACCAGAACGGCCAGATCTCCAAACAGGAAGCAGAAGCCGCCATGGGCAAGCTGTTCACTCGGATGGACAGCAACAAGGACGGCGTCATCTCGATCGACGATATGCCGGACCGGCCGCTTCTCTAAAGCCAAGCGACGACTTGTCCTTGCCTTTCCCCGCCTCGACGGGGAGAGGCTCCGCAGTTTGTGCCTCTGAAGCGCCTATTCGCGGTGCTCGTAGAAATCCTGGACGATCTTCCATGCGGCTTCGGCCGTGTCGACGAAGCTGATCAGCTTGACATCGTCGGGCGCAATCGTCCCGAATTCCGCCAATGCGTCGAAATTGATGATACTCCGCCAGAACTCCTCCCCGAAAAGGATCAGCGGCAGGCGCTCCATGCGGCCGGTCTGGATCAGCGTCAGGCATTCGAAGAATTCGTCGAGGGTGCCGAAGCCGCCCGGAAAGACGGCGATCGCCTTAGCACGCACCATGAAATGCATCTTGCGGATGGCGAAATAGTGGAAGTTGAAGCTGAGTTCCGGCGTCACATAGGCGTTCGGCGCCTGCTCGTGTGGCAGCACGATGTTGAGGCCGATCGACGGGGCGCCCTCGTCGGCCGCGCCGCGATTGCCGGCCTCCATCACGCCGGGGCCGCCGCCGGTGACGATGACATATTCGTGGAAATTCAAGGTGGCCGAATATTTCGAGCAGAGCCGGGCGAATTTGCGCGCCTCGTCATAATAGACCGACGCCGCCTCCAGATTGGCGCGCTGGATGTCGTTGCGGGCTGCCCAGGCGCTCTGGCCGGGAGCGGGAATGCGGGCGCCGCCGAACATGACGACGGTCGACTTGATGCCGCGTTCGGTCAGCATCATCTCCGTCTTCAACAGCTCCAGCTGCAGGCGGATCGGCCGCAATTCCTCGCGGCAGAGGAAATCCTCGTCGACATAGGCAAGGCGATAGGCAGGCGACAGCGTCTGCGGCGTTTTCGGCACGGCTTCGGCGCGCTGCTTGTCGGTCGAGCTGCTCTTCAGCGGGTCCCATACGCCATCCTTGCGCCGCGAACCGCCGTTTCGTCCCTTCGCCATGTCGAAATGCCTTTCAGTATTGCCGGCCACGAAGCCGGATATGTCGCTATAACGCCTTGAATCCAGATATGATCTTGTCGGAAAAATCATTCCGTTCTACGGCTTCATGCTGTAGAGCAGGATATATCCCTGCCACCGCATTCCGGAGACCCCGCCGTCTCCACGATAAAGATCGAAGTTTAAGGAATTCTCATGAGCGCCACCGACCTCGCATCCCTCGAAAAGATCATTGAAGCCGCCTTCGACAATCGCGACAATGTGAACACGTCGACGAAGGGCGAGGTTCGCGATGCGGTCGAAGCAGCGCTCGATCTGCTCGATGCCGGCAAGGCCCGTGTCGCCGAACGCTCCGCCGACGGCGCCTGGTCGGTCAATCAGTGGCTGAAGAAGGCCGTGCTGCTGTCCTTCCGCCTCAACGACATGGACGTGGTGAAGGGCGGCTCGGGCAATTCCACCTGGTGGGACAAGGTTCCCTCGAAGTTCGAGGGCTGGGGCGAGAACCAGTTCCGCGCGGCCGGCTTCCGCGCCGTGCCGAACTGCGTCGTGCGCCGCTCGGCCTATATCGCCCCGAACGCGATCCTGATGCCCTCCTTCGTCAATCTCGGCGCCTATGTCGGCGAAGGCACGATGGTCGATACCTGGGCGACGGTCGGCTCCTGCGCGCAGATCGGCAAGCATGTGCATCTCTCCGGCGGCGTCGGCATCGGCGGCGTGTTGGAGCCGATGCAGGCGGGCCCGACGATCATCGAGGACAATTGCTTCATCGGCGCCCGCTCCGAAGTGGTCGAAGGCTGCATCGTGCGCGAAGGCTCGGTGCTCGGCATGGGCGTCTTTATCGGCAAGTCGACCAAGATCGTCGACCGAGCCACCGGCGAGGTGACCTACGGCGAAGTGCCGCCCTATTCCGTCGTCGTCGCCGGCTCGATGCCGTCGGGCAATGCGACGATGGGCAACGGCCAGCCGGCGCCGCATCTCTACTGCGCCGTCATCGTCAAGCGCGTCGATGAAAAGACCCGCTCGAAGACCGGCATCAACGAGCTGCTCAGAGATTGATGACACCGGGACGTTGATCCGGTAAACAGACGGCGTCTTTTTACGCGAGGCGGCCCCGCCTTGCCATGTCTTTGCCATTCCCGCCGGATAGTTCGACCGCCATGACCGCTACCGACCCCGTCGCCAATCTTCAGACGCTGATTCGCTGCCCGTCCGTGACGCCCGCCGAAGGCGGCGCGCTCACGGCGCTGGAGGCGATGCTTGCGCCGCTCGGCTTTTCGGTCGACAGGGTAAAGGCGAGCGAAGAGGGAACACCCGACATCGAAAACCTCTATGCCCGCCTCGGCAAGGACGGCCCGCATCTGATGTTTGCCGGCCATACCGATGTCGTGCCGGTCGGCGACGAAGCCGCCTGGACGCATCCGCCCTTTGAGGCCCAGATTTCGAAGGGAGAGCTTTTCGGCCGCGGCGCCGTCGACATGAAGGGCGGCATCGCCTGTTTCGTCGCCGCCGTCGCCCGGCATATCGATAAAAACGGGCCACCCAACGGCTCGATCTCCTTTTTGATCACCGGCGACGAAGAGGGCCCGGCGATCAACGGCACGATCAAGCTGCTGCAATGGGCGGCCGAGCGCGGCGAGCGCTGGGATGCCTGCCTTGTCGGCGAGCCGACCAATCCGGACAGGCTGGGCGACATGATCAAGATCGGCCGGCGCGGCTCGCTGTCGGGTAAAATCACCGTTCACGGCGTGCAGGGCCATGCCGCCTATCCGCATCTGGCCGACAATCCGGTGCGCGGCATGCTGCAGCTGACGCAGGCGCTGATGGACCCGCCGTTTGACGGCGGCACCGACGATTTCCAGCCGTCGAACCTCGAAGTGACCACGGTCGATGTCGGCAATCCGGCGACCAACGTCATTCCGGCCAAGGCCTCCGCAAGCTTCAACATCCGCTTCAACGACAGCTGGACCGTCGAAACGCTGCGTGCCGAAATCCTGCGCCGTCTCGACGCCGCGGCCCGGGATGGCGCCTTGCGGCCGGGCCGCGAACCGGTGGCCTATGATATTGTCTGGGCCGACCGGCCGAGCCATGTCTTCCTGACGCGCAACAATGCGCTGATCGCCTCCCTGTCTTCAGCCGTCGAAAGCGTTTCCGGCCAGTCGCCGCGGCTTTCGACCACCGGCGGCACATCGGATGCGCGCTTCATCAAGGATTATTGCCCGGTCGTCGAGTTCGGCCTCGTCGGCCAAACGATGCACATGGTCGACGAGCGCGTCGCTGTTGCCGATCTGGAGACGCTGACGGCGATCTACGAAACCTTCATCGCCCGCTGGTTCGCCAATGCCGGGCTTTAGGGAGGTTCAATATTATCTGGCCGGCCTCTGGCTGCTGATCCGGCTGGATCCGCGCGGCTTCCGCTACCTCGACATGTCCGAGCGTGGCGTCAACCGCTCGTTCTGGGCGATGCTCTGGTGCCTGCCGCCGATGGGCATTTCCTGGCTCTGGTGGCGGCAGGCCTTTCTGCGGTCGATGCCGCCGGAAGCCGATGTCGATTTTCCCTTCTATATCAGGCTCGGCCTCGTCGAGGTCGCTAACTGGTTTGTGCCGCTGGTCTTTGCCGGGTTTCTGCTGCTTGCCTTCCGCATGGGCGAGCGTTTTGCCCCCGTCGTCGTTAGCGTCAACTGGCTCGGCGTGCCGCTTTCCTATATCAATGGGCTGCTGCTGGCGCTGGTGTTCTTCCTGCCCGGCTCTGTCGGCCTCGTCTCGCTGCTGCTGCTCGCCTTCATGCTGGCGCAGGTCTTCGTGCTGGCGCGCATTCTCCGGATGATCTGCCATGGCCATGCGCTGATGACCGGGGCGCTGACACTGGTGCTTCTCGTGCCATCGATGATCCTTTCAGAATATCTGCAGCACTTCCTCGGCATCTATCCCGTCTGACCAAGCTTACGAGGGGTCGTCAGCATCCTCGTCATTGGCATCGGTATCGGTGACCGGTCTTCGGCGGTCGGGGATCACCTCGGGATAATCCACCTGCATGAAATACAGCCCGTCCGGTGGCGCCACCGGGCCGCAGGCCTTGCGGTCGCGCGCTTCAAGCGCCGCCTCGACATCATCAGGCGTCCATTTGCCTTCGCCGGCGAGCTTCAGCGTGCCGGCGAAGGAACGGATCTGGTTGTGGAGGAAACTCTGCGCCGTGGCGCGAATCTCGATCAACTCGCCGTTGCGCGTCACATCCAGCCGGTCGAGCGTGCGCACCGGGCTGTTTGCCTGGCAATGGGCGGCGCGGAAGGTGGAGAAATCGTGCCGGCCGACCAGCCTCTGGGCGGCGGCATGCATGACCTCGTGATCGAGCACCTTCGGCACCCACCAGGCCTTGCCGGCTTCGAGCGCCAGCGGCGCCCGGCGGCTGACGATGCGATAGAGGTAATGGCGCCGCAGCGCCGAAAAGCGGGCATCGAAAAATTCGGCAACGGCCTCGACGTCGAGTATGGAGACGCGCTCGCCGGCAAGCCTCAGATGCGCGTTCAACGCATTCTGCAGCTGGTAGGGTGACCAGTCCTTCGAAAGATCGACATGGATCACCTGCCCGATGGCATGGACGCCGGAATCAGTGCGTCCGGCGCCGCGCACCGACACCGTCTCGCCGGTCAGCGACAGCACGGCGGCCTCGATCGCGCCCTGCACCGAGGGGCCGTTCTCCTGCCGCTGCCAGCCGACATAGGGGCCGCCGTCATATTCGACGGTCATGCGGAAACGTGGCATCAGCTAAGCCTCGTGCCCGCCGCAAGCGGCGTGCCCCTGAGGAAATCGGCCGCCGCCAGCGGCTTGCCGCCGGCCTTCTGCAGCCTGGTCAGCCGTACCGCGCCCGAAGCGCAGGCGACCACGAGATCGTCCGTCAGCAATTGCCCGGCAGCACCCCGCCCTTCAGCCAGCTCGGACGCCAGCACCTTTACCCGCTCCGGCTTGCCGCCGATTTCGAGCTCGAACCAGGCGCCCGGAAACGGCGCCAGGCCGCGGACGTGATTGTGCACGTCGCTGGCGTTCCTGGAAAAATCGATGCGCGTCTCGGCCTTGTCGATCTTGGCAGCATAGAGCACGCCCTCTTCCGGCTGCGGCGTCAGCGGCAGGTCGTTCATCTCGAGTTTCACCATGGCTTCCGCCATCGCCTTGGCGCCCACGAGCATCAGCCGGTCGTGCAACTCGCCAGCTGTCATGTTCGGGCCGATCTCGACCTCGCGGGTGAGTGCCACGGCTCCGGTATCCAGACCCTTATCCATCTTCATCACCATCATGCCGGTCTTTGCGTCGCCGGCCATGATCGCCCGCTGGATGGGAGCAGCACCGCGCCAGCGCGGCAGCAGCGAGGCGTGACCGTTGTAGCAGCCATCGCGGGTGCCGTTCAAAATCGCTTCCGGCAGCAACAGCCCGTAGGCAACGACGACGCCGACATCGGCATTCAGGTCACGAAACCTCTCGCGCTCCTCGGGATCTTTGAAATTGACCGGGGTGAAGACCGGGAGGCCGAGCAGTTCGGCCGCCTGATGCACCGGCGATTTCTGCAGATCGAGGCCGCGCCGCCCACCCGGCCGTGGCGGCTGCGTATAGACCGCAACAATCCTGTGCCCGGCATCGACGAGCAGGCGCAGGGTCGGAACCGAGAACTCCGGGGTTCCCATGAAGATGATGCGAAGAGACATTTTATCTCGCCAATTGAGGATCAACCGTCTTCAAACGGGTTTACGAGCTTGAGATCAAGCCCCTCGAAATCTCTGGTGTTGCGGGTCGCAAGCGTCGCGCCGTTGGCAAGGCAGATGGCGGCAATCATAGCATCCTTGGTTTCCATCGGCCGCCCCGCCTTTCTGCGCGCCGCAGCCAACAGTCCGTAGCGATTCGCCGCACTGAGCGAAAAACCGAGGATGCGGCCTGAAAATTCCGACTCGATCCGATTGAAGTCTGAGATCAATGCCGCTTTTCGCCTGCCGTCATCGATGAGTTCAAGCCCGTAGCGCATTTCCCCGACAGAGATCGTCGTCAGGAAAAGCGTGTCGACGTCGTAAGCGTCCAACCAGTTCAGTATCCGCTCGCTATGGGTCCTTCCCTGCAATTCGGAAATCACGTTCGTATCGAGGACGATCATCTGTCAAAACGTGGCGGTTCGCGGTCGCGTTCGTGGCGAGACGCGGCGATAGCCTCCACTTCGTCATCACTTAGTCTTTCCCCGCCCATCAGCGAACGCAGGCGCTGCCCAGCGGGAGCTCCCGAGCGCTCCGCCGCAATCTGTCGACGGATGATTTCAATCGCCTCTTCCGAAAGACTGCGGCCGTTGCGTTGCGCACTTTCCTGAAGCTGCCGCTTCATTGCATCCGGAACATCGCGAATAAGCAGATCACCCATGCGGCGCCTCCATCATGATATCGGTGATATCATAGTGCCTCGCCGGCGAATTTTCAACGCAGCGTCAGAGCGCCTTCGACTTCGCCGCCTTGGTGAATTTCTTGATCACCATCTCCCGCTTCAGCCGCGAGATGTAGTCGATGAAGAGCACGCCATTCAGGTGATCGATCTCGTGCTGCAGGCAGGTGGCGAGCAGGCCATCGGCTTCCACGGTCTGTTCCTTGCCGTTGCGGTCGAGATATTTGACCGAGACGACAGCCGGGCGCTCGACCTCGGCATAATAATCCGGAATCGAAAGACAGCCTTCCTCATAGACGGAGCGCTCGTCGGAAGATTTGACGATCTGAGGATTGATGAAGACCTGCGGCTGCTTTTCCTCGCCCTCGCGTGAGATGTCGATGACGAGCATACGGCGCGGCACGCCGATCTGGATCGCGGCAAGGCCGATGCCCGGCGCGTCGTACATGGTTTCCAGCATATCGTCGGCAAGACGCTGCAGGTCGGAGTCCACCCGCTCGATCGGCTTGGACAGCTGGCGGAGAACGGGATCGGGAAGAATGATGAGTGGCTTGATGGTCATGGCGTTCCCATAACCCATCTTTTCCGACTATGGAATTATCCGGCAGGCGGGGAATACGCTTTTTTGCATCCCCGCCTGGAATTTCGCCATAGAGCCTTTCCTGGTCAGCTTGAAACATTCTGTTGGCTCAAACGGAGTCGGATGGTCGACCGGCCGGCGCGCGTCGTAGCCCAGTTCTACGGCCAAGCCGGCCGGTCGATCAGGCGGCCCGTTTCAGCCAACCCTCCCGCAGATTTGCCTGGCAAATCTGCAAGACTTAAGAATCGCCGGACGCACTTGTCGCTTCGCATGGCGAAGCGGTGCGGCCGGTGGGCCGGGCATCTTTCCGCCAGGATCAGAGGCTTTCGGCTTGGACGTACCAAGAGGTATGCCCATCGCCAATCGCCTCTGCCCTGACGAAAACCTGCTCCGGCAGAATGCTTCAAGCTGACCAGGAAAGGCTCTATTCGCCTCAAGCCGCCCGGCGAGCGGAACGGCCATCCGGCCGGGCGCGGAAGCGCCGCAGCAGCTCGATCAGGGTTTCCGCCTCGTCCTTGAGGCGGCGGGTTTCCGCTGAAGAGTGCTCGACCATGTCCGAATTCTGCTGGGTGATCGCACCCATGTTGCGGACGGCGATGCTGACCTCGTTGACGCCGGTCGCCTGGTCGCGGGCGGCGGCGGCGATATCGGCGACGAAACGGTTGATGATATCGATGCGGCTGATCATGTCGTTCAGCGCCTCGCCGGTGCTGGAGACGATGCCGACGCCCTGATTGACCTGTGTCGAACTCTGCGAGATCAGGTTCTTGATCTCCTTGGCCGCTTCCGCGGTGCGCTGGGCAAGCTGGCGGACTTCCTGGGCGACGACGGCAAAACCCTTGCCGGCATCACCGGCACGGGCCGCCTCGACGCCAGCGTTCAGCGCCAGCAGATTGGTCTGGAAGGCGATCTCGTCGATGACGCCGATGATCTGGGAGATCCCGGTCGAGGATTTCTCGATGCCGGCCATCGCCGAGACGGCGCTGGTGACGAGTTCGCCGGAGTTCTTCGCCTTCTCTTGCGTCTCGCGCACGGCGTCCGACGCCTTCTCGGCATTGGCGGCCGTCTGACCGACGCTGACGGACAGCTGCTGCAGGGCGGCCGAACTCTCCTCGACGCCTGCCGCCTGCTGGGCAGTGCGCAGCGCCAGATCATTGGTCGCCTTGGAAATGACGTCGGCGCCGCTCATGATATGGCCTGAGGTCTCACGCACGGAGGCGAAGGACTGGCTTAGCGCCCTGACGGCGCGGTTGTAATCCTCGGCCATCTGCCGGAAATTGCCCGGCAGATCGGACGGCAGGGTGGCTTCGAGATCGCCGTTCGACAGCGCTTCCAGACCGCGGCGCAGCTGCTCCAGCGCGATCGCCTGATCGGATTCGGCCTGAGCGCGTTCCTCCTCCAGGGCCTGACGCTTGGCTTCGAGCGTCTCGAGATAGACCGAGATGGAATAATCCATGTCGAGCATGCCGGCCTTGATGACGGCCGACAGCTTCTCGGCCAATGCCTTGCCCTGCTGGCGCGCAAAGATCGACGGCCATTGCTTCTCCATGATGCCCTTGACGAGTTCGGACATGACGATGGCGTAACCGCCAATATACCAGCGCGGCTCCAGTCCGATGCGAGCGTGCGTCCGGCCGACCGCCGTCACGCCGTCGACATAGCTCTCGTCGAACGCGCCGCCGGCGAGATTGGCCCAATGGTCCTGCTGGCGCTTCTTGGCGTGGCCGACATGGTTCTTATCGGCGAAGAAGCCTGCGACGGCCGGGGTCTTGGCGATCTTGTCATAGAATTTATCGAGGGCGCCACTGATCAGCTCTGATATGACCGGGCGCAGATCCCGCATCGACTTGCGCGCTGCCTCATCCAGTTCGATGAAATCGAGGCGCTGCCTGAGGGCATTGTCGGTCTGCTGGGCGGTCATGGAGAATCTCTGTACTTGGCGCGACGCGCGGGAAGGAATTTCTGCGCCGTAGGTTTTGGCGAATATGGTTGAGCAATCGTTAAATCGGACGACGATTTCTTCTCCGCGAGCGAGGAAGAGCGGTCGCTTGCGAGGGATATTGAGGTCCATCCATTCCGTTCACGTTTTGATCTATATATCGCCATTTCTTCTGTTATGCTTGCGGCATGGCCATCCATTCCGAATCGCTCTCCCTTGCCCTTGCCTCCATCAGCCCGGCCATGCTGGTGCTTATCGGCGCCGTTCTCGCCGCCCTCGCCCTGCTGGTGATCGTGCTTCTGCTGCGCGGCGCCAGCCTTCGCCGCGAGCAGGCGGAGGAAGCGAGCTTTCGTGCTCAAGAAAACGAAGCGCGAATGGCCGAGCTTTTGAAGATCCAGGCGGAGATGCAGGGCCGCATCGCAGCGATGACCGAGGTCTTCGGCGCGCGGCAGAGCGAACTCAACCAGACGATCAGCCAACGCCTCGACGGCATGTCAAAGCGCGTCAGCTCGACGATTACCGAGCAGACGAAATCGACGCATGAGAACCTGCAGCGGCTTCAGGAGCGGCTGGCGGTCATTGATGCCGCGCAGAACAACATCCAGACGCTCGCCAAGGATGTCGTCGGGCTGCAGGCCATTCTATCCAACAAGCAGACGCGCGGCGCCTTCGGCCAGTCCAGGATGGAAACGATCGTCGCCGACGGCCTGCCGATGGGCGCCTACGCCTTCCAGCAGACACTGTCCAACGGATCGCGGCCGGACTGCACGATCCGCATGCCGAACGGCGCACCGCCGCTGGTGATCGACGCAAAATTTCCTCTCGAAGCCTGGAACGCGATCCGCGACGCCGGCAGCTCCGAGGCCGGCAAGATCGCCGGCCAGCAGTTCCGCCGCGACATGGAGGTCCATATAAGGGACATTTCTGAGAAATATCTGATCCAGGGCGAAACCCAGGATACGGCCTTTCTCTTCGTGCCGTCCGAATCGATCTTCGCCGAGATCCACGAGCACTTCGAGCCGGTGGTGCAAAAGGCGCACCGTGCGCGTATCGTCATCGTCTCGCCATCGCTGCTGATGCTGTCGATCCAGGTCATCCAGTCCGTGCTCAAGGACCAGCGCATGCGGGCGCAGGCGCATCTGATCCAGGGCGAAGTGGCGATCCTGATGGACGATCTCAGCCGCCTCGATGAGCGGGTGCGCAAACTGCAGGGCCATTTCGCCATGGCGCAGAAGGATATCGACATGGTGGTCACGTCAGCCGACAAGCTCACCAAGCGCGGTGCCAGGATCGAAGCGCTGGAATTCGAGGTAGGCGGCGGCGATGCAAAACCGGCCCGCGACGGCGAAGCCGCGGCCAAATCGGTCGAAAGCCGCACCGGCCTTCTGAAGCTCCGGGTGGTTGACGAGGAGTGACCGCTTCAGGCAGTGTCTCGCCCGCATGAAGCACTAGGAGCATGATGTCGTGCGAAAACCGATCACACTTTTCGGCATCATGCTCTAGAAGACGGGACACATTCATGATCACAGTTTTCGGGTCCATCAACATGGATCTCATCGCCACGACCGAGCGCCTGCCGAAGCCCGGTGAGACGGTGGCCGGCAACGGCTTTGCCACGGCCGCCGGCGGTAAGGGCGCCAACCAGGCGCTGGCAGCGCGCCGCGCCGGCCGCTACGTGCATATGGCCGGCGCCGTCGGCAAGGATGCTTTCGCCGCGGAGGCGCTGGCCCTGCTTGATGATGCGGGCACCGACCTTTCTCTGATCAAACATGTCGACGGTCCCACCGGCACGGCGCTGATCCTTGTCGGCGGCGACGGCGAAAACATGATTGCCGTCGTTCCCGGCGCCAATGGCCTCGTCACGCCTGCCGATGCCGAGACGGCGATCGGCCGCATGAGCGAAGGCGATATCCTGATGCTGCAGCTCGAAGTGCCGGCTGCCGCCGTCGAAGGCGCGCTGTCGGCGGCCCGCGCCAAGGGCATCACCAGCATCCTCAACCTCGCGCCGCTGATCCCCGATGCGCCGCGTCTTGGTCGGCTCGCCGATATCGTCATCGCCAACGAGACCGAGTTCGAGCGGCTCGCCGGGCAGGAGGGCATGGACGCGCAAGCGCGCGAGGCAGCCCTTGTGCGCCTGCATGCGGAGACGGGCCAGACGCTGATCGTGACGCTCGGTGCCGACGGGGTCATCGCCATTCGCGACGGGTCGATTTCAAGGGCGCAGGGTCTCAAGATCGAACCTGTCGATACGGTCGGCGCCGGAGACACTTTCTGCGGCTATTTCGCCGCCAGCCTCGACGACGGCCTCGATTTTGTCTCGGCGCTGCGCCGCGCGGCGGTTGCCGGTTCGCTCGCATGCCTCAAGGCCGGGGCGCAACCTTCGATCCCTACGATCGAGGAAGTCGCAGACAGGATATAGTCCGCGTCTCTTTGCGAAGCAGCCAATGAAACTCCCGGTAATTCAGGGCGTTCCGACGATTTTCCTTGGCTCGATCGATCGAATTTCATTCAAATTTAAGAGATTTCCGGCGATGTTCCTCGTGGTCGCCGGCTCCTCCCGCCTTTCGGATTCCGGACGTCACTGCATAATTCCTTAAATCGGAATCGATTTAAGGATAAAATTATGCAGCGTTTCAAAGTGCTACAGCGTCCTTTGCGCGTCTGAAAAGACGCGCTGCGCTGTAGGCGGCTGCCCCATGATGGGGCGAGCCTTTGCTCGTGCGCCGGAGAATGCCCGTTCAGCGCATCCTTGCCCGAGGACCCCATGTTCATTTTTCGCATGAAATCGCTTGCCGCGAAACTCATCGTCATCACCGGCATCGCCATCGCGCTTGTTCTCATCGTTTCGAACCTTTTCCTCATCGGCCAGACCCGGGATCGCGTCCAGACGCTGACGATGGATCAGGCAAATCTCGAGGCAAAATCGATCGCCAATGAAATCGCCGCCAATGTCGGCGAACTCGCCAGCGCTGCGCGTACCATGTCGGGCGTCATCGGCCGCGGCCATGAAGGCAAGTCGCTCGACCGCAAGGGCATGATCAACGTGCTGAAGGCCAATCTCGAGCAGAATGCCTTCGCCTTCGGCAGCTGGTTCTGC
This sequence comes from Rhizobium sophorae, assembly GCF_013087515.1. Lineage (GTDB taxonomy): Bacteria > Pseudomonadota > Alphaproteobacteria > Rhizobiales > Rhizobiaceae > Rhizobium > Rhizobium sophorae. Next base: position 12,767 of record NZ_JABFCN010000029.1, read on the forward strand.
GAGCAGCTCGGCGCGCTTGACGGCAAGAGCACCGAGATCGCCAACAACAATGACGAAGGCACGAACAAGAACGGCGCCTTCACGCCCTACTGGTCGAAGACCAAGGACGGCGGCATCCAATATTCGACCTTCGACAATGATTATACCGCCGCATGGTGGAAGCTCGCCGCCGACAGCGGCAAGGGCGCGATCACCACGCCCTATATGGCCGAAGGAACCGACGTGCCGACGCTGCTGACCTCGATTGCCTATCCGGTCATGTCGGGCGGCAAGATGATCGGCGTCGGCGGCGTCGACATTTCGCTGAAATCGCTGACCGACAAGCTGCAGGCGCTGCATCCTTTCGGTTCGGGCCGCGTCACGCTGCTGTCGCAGGCCGGCAACTGGATCGTCGCGCCGATCCCCGACCTGATGACCAAAGAATATGAAGGCGAGGGCGCCGACATCGTCAAGACGGCGCTGTCGAACAAACAGCCCGGTCTCGTCAGGAACCTCACCTATGACGGCCTCGATCCCTTCGATCGCGTCGTCCATCCGTTCTCGGTTCCCGGCGTCAACGCCACCTGGGTCGTGCTCGTCGACGTGCCGCACACGGCGATCAACGCGCCAGTGCGGGACCAGACCTACATGATGATCATCAACGGGCTGATCGTGCTTGGCGCCGTCATGCTGGCACTCTATTTCGCCGTCCGCTCTTTCGTGCAGCGGCCGCTCGGCGGACTGGTCGCCAGCGTCAAGGCGCTGAGCGACGGCCAATATGGCGAGCCGGTCGCCGCCCAAGACCGCAGCGACGAAGTCGGTTCGGTCGCCAAGGCGCTGGAAGGCTTCCGCTTCACGCTCGCCGACAGCCGCCGTCTCGAAGACGAGGCGGCCGACCAGAGGCAGGCGGCCGAGACCGAGCGCAGCCGCTCGGAATCGGAACGCCAAGAATCAGTGTCGCTGCAGCGCCATATCGTCTCGATCGTCGGCGCCGGCCTTTCCGAGCTGTCGCAGGGCAATCTCAGTCACCGCATCACCGACGAATTCCCCGGCGAATACGGCAAGCTGAAACAGGATTTCAACGCCGCGCTCGCGAGCCTAGAAGAGACCATCAACACGATGAACCTCAGCGTCGCCAATATCGGGTCCGGCACCGGTGAAATCAGCAACAGCGCCTCCGACCTCGCCAAGCGCACCGAGCAGCAGGCAGCCAGCCTGGAAGAGACGGCGGCCGCGCTCAACGAGCTCACCGCGCAGGTCGATTCCAGCGCCGAGAATGCGCGCACGGCAGCCGACAACGTCAACCTCGCCTGCCAGGATGCCGAAAAGTCCGGTGAAGTGGTGCAGAAGGCAATCGCCTCGATGCAAGGGATCGAACAATCTTCGACGGAGGTTTCGCGGATCATCGGCGTCATCGACGAGATCGCCTTCCAGACCAACCTGCTCGCCCTGAACGCCGGTGTCGAGGCGGCCCGCGCCGGTGATGCCGGCAAGGGTTTTGCCGTCGTCGCCCAGGAGGTGCGTGAACTTGCACAGCGTTCGGCCAATGCCGCCAAGGAGATCAAGACGCTGATCAACAGCTCGGCCGTCCAGGTCAAGGAGGGCGTCGATCTCGTCGGGCGGGCCGGCGGCACACTGCACAAGATCGCCGAACAGGTGATGGGCATCAACGACCTCATCCGGCAGATCTCGGCATCGGCCAGCGAACAGGCTGTCGGCCTGAAGGAAATCAACCAGGCCATGAACCAGATGGACCAGGTGACACAGCAGAATGCGGCGATGGTAGAGGAAGCGACGGCTGCCAGCGTCGCGCTCAACGACGAGGCACAAACGCTGAAGGCGCTCGCCACGCGCTTCAACGTCTCGGGTTCGGGCAACGCCGCGGCCCTCGACTCCGTCGCGCAAAAAATGCGTGCGCCGGCAGCTGCGGCCCCCTCGCCTCGCGTGAGCGCCCCGGCGGTCCGTCGCGCGACTGCCCCGTCGCGTGGATCCGCGGTCGTGGCGCAGGACAGCTGGGAAGAGTTCTGATCGTTCAGGCCGTCATAATGCAAGAGGCGCCTGGGAGACCCGGCGCCTTTTCACATTCAGAAATTAATGCAGCTCAGGCAGCGTTCGACGTCTGCTCTTCATTGAGGAAGGCGTAGATCGCCGAGGCAGAATCGGTGGCACGCAGCTTGGCGACCAGATCGTGATCGCGCAGCACGCGGGCGATACGCGACAGAGCCTTGAGATGATCGGCGCCCGCGCCCTCCGGCGCAAGCAGCAGGAACACGAGATCGACCGGCTGGTCGTCCAGCGCCTCGAAATCGACCGGCTGCTCCAGCCGGGCGAAGATGCCGACGATCGAATGGATGTTTCCCAGCTTGCCGTGGGGGATGGCGATGCCGTTGCCGACTCCAGTCGAGCCCAGGCGTTCGCGCTGCAGGATGACGTCGAAGATCTCCCGTTCGGAAAGCCCGGTGATCCTGGAGGCTCTTGCAGCCAATTCCTGAAGCAACTGTTTCTTGGAATTTACTCTGAGGGCGGGAATGATCGCATCCTGATGGAGCAAATCTGCCAATGCCATTTCTTTTTCCTTCTGTCGCCGGGATCAAATGCAAGGAGCGGCGGCAATACCGCCGCTCACCATCCTGATCTCAGCCTTTGATACTGGCTGAATCGATCCAGCCAATATTTCCGTCGTGCCGACGGTAAACGATGTTCAGATGTTCCTTGCCGGGGCTGCGGAACAGGAGAAGCGGCTCGTCGGTCATGTCGAGTGCCATCACTGCGGTGGCGACCGACATGGTCTTCAGCTGCTTCGTGCTTTCAGCGACGATCGCCGGAGCGAAATCGTCAGCGATTTCATCATCGTGATCAGGAACGGAATCCATGACCGTGTAGGAGACCTCGGCAAAACCATTCAGATGGCTTCCGGCGTGATGGTCCTTCAGCTTGCGCTTGTATCGCCGCAGCCGCTTTTCGATCCGCTGGGAAGCCGCGTCGAAAGCCAATTGCGGGTCGGTTGCCTCGCCGGCCGCATGCAGCACCACCCCGCTGTCGAGATGCAGCTTGCAATCCGCCGAGTAACGAGAACTCGCCTTTTCCACGGTCACCTGGCCGGAATATCCCCCGTCGAAGTATTTCGTGATGGCCATACCAATTTGGTCCTCGATCTTTTGACGGAAGGATTCACCAATTTCCATATGTTTCCCGGATACACGCACACTCATGGAGTTTCCCTTCTTATGGTCGTTTGCGGGTATCAGTTTACGCCAAGCCTCAGGTTCATCCAAGCACTTCGCACAATCTCAAGCAAGATCGGCTTAGGCCTGCGGGTCCTTGGTGCCCTTCTGATGCTGGGGATAACTCCAGACGCCGTTCGCGGCATCGATTGCGGCGGGCTTCTAGCCAGAGCTTGCCGAAAAGTCAATAGGGCGGCGATTCACCCTCGGCTGCACCCGGTCAACGTGTGGCGGATACCCTGTCCGGCAGGGCATGCCGCCGATCGTCACCCAATACATCTTACGCGTTTCGCGCTTGCGTTGCGCCCCTTCTTGCGGGGATCGTCATGGCGGCGACACCCGATATGACGCAGATGAGTCCGATCCAGGCCGTCGGGCTCAGCCTCTCGCCGAGGAAGACGATGCCGATCGCAACACCGATCGGCACTCTAAGATAGGCTTGCGCGGTGGTTCCGACCGAACCCAGCGTCTGGACGAGACGGAAATAGATCACAAAGGCGAGCGCTGTCGAAAAGGCAGAGAGGGCCAGCAGCGCCAGCATCGATGCCGCCGAAGGATCGAGTTCCCACGGCCGATCGACCACGAGGCTCATCGGCAGGAGAATGACCGCGCCTGAGATCAACGAACCGGCCGCCGGCACTGCGGGCTCAAGCCCCTTGAAGTTTTTGCTGAAAATCGCGGCACCTGCATAACAGACGGTCGCCAGGATGATGGCAAGCTGCGCCATCAGGTTTTCACCGAGACCGCCGAGCGCTTCGACGCCGATGACGAGGCAGATGCCGGCAAGCCCGGCCATGACGCCGAAAAGCCTTCGCAGCGTCACCTGCTCATGGCGGGTGATCAGCACGGCCAGCAGGAAGGTGAAGATCGGCGTTGCCGAATTCAGGATCACCGCCAGTCCGGCGTCGACGGACTGTTCCGCCCAGGCGATCAGCGTGAAGGGGACGACGCTGTTCAGACAGGCCTGAACGAAAAACCGCTGCCAGGTGGCACGATCGCGCGGCAGACGGACGCGCCGGTGGCGCAGGACGGCCAGCAGAATGCCGCCGGCAATCAGCGTGCGAGCGGCTATCAACGTTATCGGCGGGATCGTCTCGACGCCGATCTTGATGAAGCTATAGGAGGAACCCCAGAGGGTCGCCAGCACCAGCAGCAGGAAAAGCTCCCTGGCAAGGTTGGAATTTTGCGGCGTCATCGTCGGCATTTCGATCTTCGTTGAAGACAATTCAAAGGGTTGCAGCCGTTGCGCGTCTGAAAAGACGCTGGGCGCTGGAGAGGAATAACGGGATTTGCAGGCCGGATGCTTCGATCGAGGTCGAAGCATTGCTGCGTCAGAAGCCCGCGACCTTGGCGAGCGCCCGCTTCTCGCGGCGGCGCTGGACCGAAGAGGCGATGTTCATTGCCTCCCTGTATTTCGCAACGGTCCGGCGGGCGAGATCGACACCGCCCTTCTTCAGCATGTCGACGATATCGTCATCGGAAAGCACCGCCTCCGGGCTCTCCTGCAGGATCAGCGCACGGATCTTGTGACGCACCGCCTCGGCCGAATGGCTGTCACCGCCGGCGACGGCGCTGATCGAGACGGTGAAGAAATATTTGAGTTCGAAGAGGCCGCGCGGCGTCAGCATATATTTGTTCGACGTGACGCGGCTGACGGTGGATTCATGCATCTTGATCGCCTCGGCGACCGTTTTCAGGTTCAGCGGGCGCAGGTGATCGACGCCGTGCAGCAGGAAGGCGTCCTGCTGGCGGACGATTTCGCTTGCCACCTTCATGATGGTTTTTGCCCGCTGATCGAGGCTGCGCGTCAGCCAGTTGGCGCTCTGCAGGCAATCGGAGAGGAAGGCGTGATCCTCCCCATTGCGGGTCACGCGGGAAAAATAGGACTGGTTGACCAGCACGCGCGGCAGCGTATCCGGATTGAGCTCGACCAGCCAGCCGCCATCCGAGGAGGCTCTGACGACCACGTCGGGCATGATCGCTTCGGAAACGCCCGCCTCGAAACCGCTGCCGGGCTTGGGATTGAGCTGGCGGATCTCGCCGAGCATGTCGAGAAGATCTTCCTCGTCGACGCCGCAGAGGCGCTTCAGCGTGGCGAAATCGCGCCGGGCAAGCAGTTCGAGGTTTTCGACCAGAGCCTGCATGGCAGGGTCGTATCGGTCCTTCTGTCTGAGCTGGATGGCCAGGCATTCGGCGAGGCTGCGGGCGAAAACACCCGGCGGATCAAGGCTCTGAAGGGTGGCGAGCACGCGCTCGGCCTGTGCGAGGCTCGTACCGAGCCTCTCGCCGGCCTCGACGATATCGGCCTGCAGATAACCGCAGTCGTCGAGCTGGTCGACGAAATTCTGCGCGATCAGCCGGTCGGCCATGTCAGGCAGGACGAAGGGGATCTGCTGCGCGAGATGATCGCGCAGCGACACCTGGCCGGCGACGAAATCGTCGAGATCGTAGTCGGCGCCCTCGCCGCTGCCCGGCATCGACTTCCACTGGCTGACGAGCTCCGGCGCATCGAGGCGCTGCGGGGCACCGTCATCAGGAAAGACATTGGTGTAATTGGCGTCGAGTTCGTCGTTCAGCCGACTGGTGCTGGCGCTGCCGCCATTGTCATACCAGTCGCTGGAGAGCGCCTCGGCGCGGTTGTCGTAGCCGTCGTCCGACCCGGCATCCTCCGGCTGATGAGCATATTCTCCATCTTCGGCTTCACCGCGTTCGCCGCCCGCCTCGCCGTCGTTCGACGGAAATTCGAGCAGCGGATTCTTCTCCACTTCCTGGGCGATGAACTGGTTGAGTTCGAAATGCGTCATCTGCAGCAACTGGATGGATTGCATCAGTTGCGGTGTCATCACCAAAGACTGGGTCTGGCGCAGGAAAAGATTGGCGGACAGTGCCATGACGGACGCGAAACTCCCCTCGATTCCTCCGGGAAACCGCGTCCGATCAAGGCTTCAGGCCACGGAAATCCAAGTTGGCCCAAAAATTGCTTTTTTATTGTATTTGGTCAAGCGGAAGTATGACGGCACGGTGAATTTCTGCGACATCCGGCGTTACAGGCTGAAATTGTCGCCGAGGTAGAGCCGGCGCACTTCCGGATTGTTGACGATGTCGTTGGCCCGGCCATGGGTCAGCACCTCCCCGGCATGGATGATGTAGGCGCGGTCGATGAGACCCAGTGTCTCGCGCACATTGTGGTCGGTGATGAGAACGCCGATGCCGCGCGCCGTCAGGTGGTGAACGAGATTCTGGATGTCGGCGACCGAGATCGGATCGACGCCGGCAAAGGGTTCGTCGAGCAGCATGAAGGTCGGGTCGGTCGCAAGCGCACGGGCGATTTCGAGGCGGCGGCGCTCACCGCCGGACAGGGCGACGGCGGCACTCTTGCGCAGCTTCTGGATATGGAATTCCTCCAGCAGTTCGTTCAGCTTCTGCTCGCGCTCAGCCTTGTCCTTCACGTGCACTTCGAGGACGGCGCGGATATTCTCTTCCACCGTCAGCCCACGGAAGATCGAGGCTTCCTGCGGCAGGTAACCGACGCCGAGGCGCGAGCGGCGGTACATCGGCATGGTCGTGACGTCGTTGCCATCGATCTCGATCGTGCCTTCATCGACCGGCACCAGGCCGGTGATCATGTAAAAACAGGTGGTCTTGCCGGCGCCGTTCGGGCCGAGCAGGCCGACGGCCTCGCCACGGCGCACCACCAGCGAGACGCCGTTGACGACGCGCCGCGTCGCATAGGTCTTGGTCAGACCCCGTGCGATCAGCGTTCCCTGATAGCGGCTCTTGTCGGCAGCGCCCGCAGCTTGTGGCCCGGGCTTGCCGAACATGGTGGATAGCGATGATAATTTCACGTGGGAGGCCGGCTTCTCAGTTCTGCTTCTGCTGCGCATTCGGCTGCGATTTCGGATCGAGCTGAATCTGGACACGCCCGCCGCAGCTTTCAAGCTCCGCCTGGCCAGTCTGCATGTGAACCGTCAGTTTGCAGCCTTTGAAGACGTTCGGTCCGTCCGACAGCACGACCTGCTTGCCGGTCAGGATGAATGTCTGCGAGGCCATGTCGAAATTGCCGTCATCGGCGGTCGCCGTCTGCGTGCCCGAGCTCAGGAAGACCTTGTCCGTCACCAGGATCTTGTCGATATCGGCACTTCCCGATGCAAGCGAGGCCGACTGCTGCGGCTGTGCTGCGGGTTGCGCGCCGTCAGCGGCGGGCTTTGCCGCCTTGTCCTTGTAATAAACAGTCATCTTGCCGGACTGCATCGTCGTCGTCCCCTGGACGACCTTGACGTTGCCGGTGAAGAGCGCGGTGTGTTCCTGGTCGTGGATCTCCAGCTTGTCGCTTTCGATCTGGATCGGCTGGTCGTTGGACAGCTTCATGCCCGGCATCGTCGCCGACGCCTGCTGCGCGCCGGCGCCCGTGGCCGTCAGAATAAGGGCAAATACGCCGGCAATGAATGCCATGCCTGTCTTGCAAGTGGAAATGCGACAATCTTTTGTCATGGATGACCCGGCTGGTTAAGTGCCCTGTTTATGGATGGTGGATGGATCAACATTCATGCGAACATTCCCCTCGAATGTGATCACTCGTCCCTTATCGGTTATCTGAAGCGTCTTCGCAACAATGGAGGCGTTGTCCTTGGTGATGGTGACGGGGTCGTCGCTCCGCATGTTTCCGCCCTTGATGTCGAGCTGCGCGGACTGGAAATTCGCATTGAGGCCGCTGCTCAGCACCAGGGTGAAGGGGGCCGTCATATGCAGGTTGTCGGTGGCGCGGTTGTAATCGGCGGTCGAGGCGACGACGCGGGCGATCAGACCGTCATTCATCGGCACGGCGGCCTTGATGGTCTCGAGCGTGATGAGATCGGGATTGCGGATATCCTGCAGCGCCCTTTCGGCCAGCATCGAATAATTGATGCCGTCGGAATTGCGACCTGATATCGCCGGCTTTTCCATCACGACCTTGCCATTCTCGATCTTGGCGCCTTCCATCTTGATGTTCTCGGGCAGATAGGTGCGGATCACTGTCACGGCGCCGACAGCGGCTGAAACGATAAGAGCTGCCACCGGCAGCAATATCTTCAGCCGCCGCACGCGGGCGGAATGGAACAACGCATCGCCATAGGCGCTCCTGCCGGACCCTGAATAGGCAGCATGTCCGTTGTTCTTCAGGGTATCGAGCATAGGCCTCGTCCATGTGCGGTGATCGCCGCGCTTCGATAACAAAGCCGGCCGCCAATCACAGTTCGTTTCGCATTATTACATTGGCTTGCCAATATGGAATTTTTTCTGCAACAAGCAACAAAACGGAAAAACATTGAAAAGTGGTATTCGTACGGGCGGGCTGCCACCCTATTTCACCGGATCGATCGGCGCCATGCCGACGCCGGTGCCAGCGCTGGAGGTTTCTATGGACAGTTCGATCATCACGGATCGCCGGCGGCTGCGTCGCAAGCTGGGCTTCTGGCGCGCCATCGCAGTGGCCCTCATCGTGGCACTTGGTTTCGCCTTCTATCGCTTTGCCCTCGGCGAGGCCGGGACGCAGCGCCCGCACATCGCCCATGTGACGATTTCCGGGCTGATCGTCGACGACGACGAGCTTCTCGAGCGGCTGAAGAAGGTCGAGACCAGCGACCAGGTGAAGGCAGCGGTGATTTCGATCTCCTCGCCCGGCGGCACGACCTATGGCGGCGAAAAAGTCTTCAAGGCGATCCGGGCTATATCAGCCAAGAAGCCTGTCGTCTCCGACGTGCGTACGCTTGCCGCTTCCGCCGGTTACATGATCGCCACCGCCGGCGATACGATCATTGCCGGCGACAGCTCGATCACCGGTTCGATCGGAGTCATCTTTCAGTATCCGCAGATCCAGCCGCTGCTCGACAAAATCGGCGTCTCGCTGCAGGAGATCAAGTCCTCGCCGCTGAAGGCCGAGCCCTCGCCCTTCCACGAGGCGAGCGAGGAAGCCAAGGCGATGATCCGCAACATGGTGGTCGACAGCTATAACTGGTTCGTCGACCTGGTCGCCGACCGGCGCAAGCTGCCGCGCGACGAGGTGCTGAAGCTGGCCGACGGCACGATCTATACCGGCCGCCAGGCGCTGAAGGTGAAACTCGTCGATGCGATCGGCGGCGAGGCTGAGATCCGCGCCTATCTGACGTCACGCGGCGTTAACGCCGATCTGCCGATGGTGGACTGGGACAAGAAGAGCAATACGCCCTTTCTGCTCGCTGGGGCTGTTTCTCGGTTGATTGCGATCTTCGGTTATGACGATCTCGTGAAAACCCAGGATATCAATGGAATCCTGCCCCCAAAGTTGCTTCTTGACGGGCTGCTTTCAGTTTGGCAGGTTGGCCGCGATTGATAAGAAATCAATAATTTAAGGGGGCGAATGTGATCAAGTCCGAATTGGTGCAGATTGTTGCGGCACGCAACCCGCATCTCTATCATCGCGACGTCGAGAATATCGTCAACGCGGTTCTCGACGAGATCACGGATGCACTGGCTGCGGGTAATCGAGTCGAATTGCGCGGCTTTGGCGCCTTTTCGGTCAAGAACCGCCCTTCGCGCTCCGGCCGCAACCCGCGAACCGGCGATACCGTCTTCGTCGAGGAGAAGTGGGTTCCCTTCTTCAAGACCGGCAAGGAGCTGCGCGAGCGGCTTAATCCCGGCCAGGCCGACGAAGAAGATTGAGCCGTCGCTGCCTGCGGCGAAACCGCACTTGAACTCGAGGCCCGTTTTCCTATTCTGGTAACGCATCGGCTTTATGCGTCTTACAAGGACGCATAGCGCTGCAAGCATGAAACGCGCCCTTCAAAAAGACCGGAGCAATCTGCCGCGAGGAGACCTCAAATGGCCAAGAAGATCGTCAACCTATTGATTTTGCTGCCGCTTGGCGTCATCCTCATCGTCTTCTGCGTCGCCAACCGGCAGAGCGTCACGCTCGCCTTCAATCCGTTCCGGCCGGAAGACCAGGTGCTGGCGGTGTCCGCGCCCTTCTTTGTCTTCCTGGTCGTCGCGCTGATCACGGGCATGCTGATCGGGGCGGCCACCACCTGGTTCAGCCAGGGCAAACACCGCAAGCGCGCCCGTACCGAGGCCAAGGAAGCCATCCGCTGGCAGAGTGAGGCCGATCGCCACAAGAACCGTGCCGAGGAAATCGCCGGGCAGCTGCCGGCGCGGTAAAACTGGTCAATATTCGACTGGCTCCGTATTTCTGCGGCCCGTCAAACCGGAAAATAGCTCAATTCCTCATAGTCGCCCTCGGGCGAGGCGCCGTTGCCGGTTACCTGGAAACCGTGGGCGAGGTAGAATGCCTTCGCCCGCCGGTTCTTCACCAGGCATTTTAGCCGGTACCGGTGTTGCGGCCATTCCGGCAAGGCGTGCAGCAGCGCCGTGCCTGCACCCTGGCCCTGGAATTCCGGTTTTAGGTAGAGCATGTGGATGAAGTCGTCCTCCGGCCAGAGCGACAGGAAGCCGGCGACGCTGCCGCTTTCATGCGCGCAGACGAAGACCGTCTCGCCGTTGGTATGGGCGGCGAAATCCTCGCGGTGGAATTTGCCCGGATCGACCCAGACGAATGTTTCGCGGCGCACGGAAAGATAAATCTCCGCGAGCATTTCCTGATCTTCCGCCCGCGGCGGCCTGATGGTCCACGTCATGATTCGGATTTAAACGAAGCCTCAATCTGCGCCAAGCCTAACCGGCGCCATTTTGGCGACGACGGCAGCATTGAAATCCGAGAAGAAACCTTCGGCGAGCCTCTGCGAAGTCGAATCGAGCAGGCGGGCGCCGAGTTGGGCGAGCCTGCCGCCGAGTTCGGCCTTCGACCGGTAGTGCAGGATGGTCTCGGCACCCCTTTCCTCAAGCACGATATCTGCACTCCCCCTGGCGAAGCCGGCAAGACCGCCCTTGCCTTCGGCCGACAACGTGTAACTCTTCGGCGCATCGACATTGGAAAGCGTCAGCAGCCCGTGGAAGGTGGCTGACAGCAGGCTGAACCTGACCTTGATGGTCGCCTCGAAGACATCAGGCGACAGCCGCTCGATGCCTTCGCAGCCTGGAATGCAGTCGCGCATGATCTCGGGATCGTTGAGTGCAGCCCAGACGATGTCCCGCGGCGCGGCGATGCGTTCTTCGCCGGTGAAATCCATTTGACGACCCCATCTTCGATTCGCTCATCTTATCCCAGCGGGAAAGCGCTTTGCCAAGGCGGCACGGAATGTTATCTGCCGGTTGCGATCTGGCACATAGGGATGGGGCCGATGAACGACGAACTGAAGCCCTGGAGCGTGACGGCAAGCCGCATCACCTATGAGGATCGCTGGATCCGGGTCCGGAGCGATGATTGCGTCACCGCCGATGGAACCGTCGTCGCGCCCTTCCATGTGCTGGACTATCCCGACTGGATCAACGTCATCCCTGTAATGCCTGACGGGCGCGTGCTGCTGACACGGGAATATCGGCATGGCCGCGGCGAGATCGTGCTCGGTCTGGTCGCCGGCAGCCTCGAACCCGGCGACAGCAAGACCGTCGATCCGGCGATGGCGGCGGCCCAGCGCGAACTCCGGGAAGAGACCGGCTATGACGCCTCGACCTTCGTCAAGCTGCTCACCTCCTATCCGAATGCCGCCAGCCACAGCAACGCGGTGACGAGTTGGCTGGCGTTTGGTCTCAGCCGAGCCGGTGAACCGTCTTTCGACCCGGGAGAGAAGGTCGAGCTGCTGTTTGCGGATCTTGCTGCCATCCTCGGCGAACTGCAGTCCGGCGCGGTCATCATGCAGTCTATGCATGTCGCAGCCCTCTATGCGGCGGAAAGCTGGCTTCGCACGCAGGCTTCCGAGGGCGTGAAATAGGCGCCGCTTCGGGAGAACCCTCTCCTCTTGCCCGGGCTTGGCCGGCGGCGCAGTTGATCCGCCCCACTTTTCTGGGCTACTGCATATTCACAGTGCCGCAGTGCGCTTTGCGCGTTTCAAGACGCGCAACGCTGCGGCGGAAGCAAAGCCGATAAGACACCCCGACAGAGACGCGGAAGAACACGTTGAAACAGAGAGAAGGCCGGCCGGGCCAGAAGAAAACATCAGGTCCTTCCGGCGAAAGCCGCAGGAACGATCGGACAGGGCGGCCGCCGAAGCCGGTCGCGCGGCCTGCGACGAGCCCCGAGGCTGTGCGCGAGACCGCAGTCCCGGTTGCGGTCGTGCGCCCTCTGATGACGCGCAGCGGCGCGCGTCCGGCTGAGCGCGTGCCTGTCATCCTCGAATCGCTCGGTGCCGGCGACTTCCACCTGATCGACAGCGGCAACGGCGAAAAGCTCGAGCAATACGGCCCCTATCGCATCATCCGCCCGGAGGCCCAGGCGCTGTGGCGGCCTTCGCTGCCCGCGCACGTCTGGGAAAAGGTCGATGCCGCCTTCACCGGCGATACCGACGAGGAAGGCACCGGCCGCTGGCGCTTCCCGAAGGAGGCGCTCGGCGAGACCTGGCCGCTCAATCTGCTTGGCGTCGATTTCCTCGGCCGCTTCACCTCCTTCCGCCATGTCGGCGTCTTCCCCGAACAGATCGTGCACTGGAGCTGGATGAAAGAGCAGGTCGAGAAGGCCGGCCGACCGCTGAAAGTGCTGAACCTCTTCGGTTATACCGGCGTCGCCTCGCTGGTTGCCGCCGCAGCCGGCGCCGAGGTCACCCATGTCGATGCCTCGAAGAAGGCGATCGGCTGGGCGCGGGAAAACCAGGCGCTCGGGCGCATGGAGAAGCTGCCGATCCGCTGGATCTGCGAGGATGCGATGAAATTCATCCTGCGCGAGGAGCGCCGCGGTAGCCAGTACGATATCATCCTCACCGATCCGCCGAAATTCGGCCGCGGCCCGAACGGCGAAGTCTGGCATCTTTTCGAGCATCTGCCGTTGATGCTCGATGTCTGCCGCGAGATCCTGTCGCCGAAGGCAGTGGGCCTGGTGCTGACGGCCTATTCGATCCGCGCCAGCTTCTATTCGATCCACGAGCTGATGCGCGAGACGATGCGGGGCACCGGCGGCGTGGTCGAATCCGGCGAGCTGGTGATTCGCGAAGCCGGCACTGACGGCAAAACGCAGGGCCGCGCGCTCTCCACCTCCCTCTTTTCCCGCTGGGTGCCGAAATGAGCAAGGACTTCCACGATCAGGGACCGCGCAGGGTCGGACAGGTGAAGGAAGTCACCTCGCTCGCCAATCCGATCATCAAGGACATCAAGGCGCTGACGAACAAGAAGTCGCGCGAGGAAAGCGGGACGTTCCTGGCCGAAGGACTGAAGCTCGTCATCGATGCAATCGAACTCGGCTGGGCGATCCGGACGCTCGTCTATGCCAAGGCCGCCAAGGGCAAGCCGCTGGTCGAGCAGATGGCGGCAAGGACCGTCGCCTCGGGCGGGCTGGTGCTCGAGGTCAGCGAAAAGGTGATCGCCTCGATTACCCGTCGCGACAATCCGCAGATGGTGGTCGGCATCTTCGAGCAGCGCTGGAAGCCGCTCGGGGATATCCGGCCGAGGGATGGCGAGACCTGGGTGGCGCTCGACCGGGTGCGCGACCCCGGCAATCTCGGCACCATCATCCGTACCGCCGATGCGGCCGGCGCTTCCGGCATCATTCTCCTCGGCGAGACGACCGATCCCTTCTCGCTCGAAACGGTACGCGCCACCATGGGCTCGGTCTTTGCCGTTCCGGTCGCGCGGGCGACGCCTGAGGAATTCATCGCCTGGCGGAAATCGGCCGGCGTTTCCGTCGTCGCGACGCATCTTGCCGGCGCGGTCGATTACCGGACGATCGACTATCGGAAAAAGCCCGTCGTGCTGTTGATGGGCAACGAGCAATCCGGCCTGCCGGAGCAACTGGCGAAAGAGGCCGACGCGCTTGCCCGCATTCCGCAGCAGGGCCGCGCCGATTCACTGAACCTCGCCGTCGCCACCGCCGTCATGCTTTTCGAGGCACGCCGCCATCTCCTCTCACTTGCCGAGGGCAAATGACCGAACAGACGCATGCACGCCCGGCGCTGTTTTCGCGCCCAGCGCCGATCCTCTTCTTCATCGTCGTCGCCGTTCTGATCGACCAGGCCGTCAAGATCGCCGTCGATCATTACCTGCCGCTGCAGGAGGCGGTGCCCGTCGTTCCGATGCTGGCGCTCTACCGGACCTATAATCTCGGCGTCGCCTTTTCGATGCTGTCGGGCATGGACGGCTGGTTCATCGTCGGCATGCGGCTCGTCATCGTCGCCTTTGTCATCTGGCTGTGGTACCGCACGGCGAAGGATCGCTGGATCGCCCATCTCGGTTATGCGCTGATCATCGCAGGCGCGATCGGCAATCTCGTCGACCGCTTCGCCTATGGGCATGTGATCGATTACATTCTTTTCTATACCGAGAGCTGGTCCTTCGCGGTCTTCAATCTCGCCGACAGTTTCATCACCATCGGGGCCGGCTGCGTCATTCTCGACGAGTTGCTGTTGCCGAAAAAGGCCGGCCGCTAAAATCTTATCGAAATCCTGAAGGCATTCGGAACGGGCCTCATGTTAGCCAGATAGCATGCAGAACCTGGGACAGTTGCAGGAAAGATTGTCCGCCGCCTTCGGTGGACCCGCCGCCAAGCCGCATGAGAAGCGGATGGAGGCGGTCTTCTCACGGCCGAACGCAGCGGCACCTCGGGGCGCCGATGACCGCCAGGGCGGGCCTGCACCGACACGGCGCCTGTTGTTCTACTGGCTTGGCGGCGCCGGCCTTCTTGCCGCAACGATCCTGATGCTGCTTGCCCATGCCGGCGATCCGCTGCTGCTTTCAGGCGGTCTCGTCGTTCTTGGCCTTGCCGTCATCGCCAGTTATGCCTTGCTGATGGTTCGCTCGCGCAGGGCCGGACAGCGCCCCGGTCAACCCATGCCGGATTGGAACGCCGGCGCAAAGCTGTTCGCCGACGTGCACGACGTGCTCGGCGATATTACGGTCGGCCGCACCATGGACCGGCGCATCATCTCCGCCAACGATACTTTTCGCCGCCTGACCGGACGGTTGCGTCCGGAAGGACGCACCTGCGAGGAGATCGGGCTTGCCTTCCGCCCCGGTCCGATACCGCACTGCTACGATGTCGAGATCTCGACGCCGGAAGGCCAGCGCATCTTCCTCTGGCGCGACGTCGTCACTCGCGACCCGGCGAACGGCCGTCTGCTGCTGCAGAGCGTTGCTCGCGACGTGACCGACGAGCGGCTGATCGCGCAGGGTCGCGAGGAGGCCCGCCAGAAGGCCGAGTATAACAGCGCCGCCAAATCGAGGCTGCTTGCCACCGTCAGCCACGAGGTGCGCACGCCGCTTTCCGGCATCCTCGGCATGACACACTTGCTCGCCGAGACGCGGCTAACGCAGGAGCAGCAGGACTATCTGGCGAATATCCGCCAATCCGGCCACGCACTGACGCAGTTGGTCGAGGACCTGCTCGATTTCTCCACCATCGAGGTCGGCCGCTTCGCGCTGCATCCGCGCTCGGAATCGCTGCGCAAGCTCTTGGAGAGCGTCGTCGAGATGCTCGCCCACCGGGCGCATGAAAAGGGTATCGAGATCGGCGCCACCGTGTCATCCGACGTGCCGGAGAATATGAACTTCGATCCGGCGCGGCTGCGGCAGGTTCTCTTCAACGTCATCGGCAATGCCGTGAAGTTCACCCAGGTCGGCGGCGTCTTCATCCGCGTGTCGCTCGACGCGGACGACCTATCGATCACGGTCACCGATAGCGGTCCCGGCATGACGGCGGAGGAGCAGGCGCGCGTCTTCGGCGAGTTCGAGCAGGGCGGGAGCGTTGCCGACAAGAGCAGCGGGACCGGGCTTGGCCTTGCGATCTCCGCCCGCATCATGCGCGAATTCAACGGCGCGTTGACGGTTGCCAGCGAAAAGGGCAGAGGCAGCGAATTCACCATCCGCTTCCCTGTCGATATCGGCAGCGAGCGCCTCGACCGGCGAAACACGCTGCTTGCCGGCAACAGCGTCGTTTTGCTGGCACCGGCAGGTGCGGCGCGCACCGCCATCGCCGAAACGATTACTGCGCTCGGCGGCCTCTGCCATCTTGTCGGCGACGGCGAGACGGCGCGGGCAACACTGCTCGAGCTGGCGAAGGGCGGGCGGCGGCCGACCGATATCATCATCGACCATCGCATGTCGGCGGAATTTTCCGCCCATCTTGCCGATCGTGCCGAAATCGCCGCACTTGGCCTGCGCAAGGTCCTGCTCGTCAATCCGGAAGAGCGCAGCGCCCATCCGCTCGACCTCTTCGATGCCTGGCTCATCCGGCCGCTGCGCGAACAGTCGCTGATCGACGTGCTGCGCGGTCGCATGCGCGGCATGGAGAAGCGCGACGCGCTGAACGACAACCAGCCGGGCTTCGGCCTTTCGGTGGCGGAGACGCTGGTTGCCGCCAGCGGGCTCAGCATCCTGCTCGGCGAAGACGATCCGATCAATGCCATGCTGGTGCGTGTCGTTCTGGAAAAGGGCGGGCACAAGGTGCGCCATGTCGAAGATTTCGAGGCGCTGCTCGACTGCGCGCTCTGCGAGGCCAATGCCCGGCCCGATATCATCATCAGCGATCTCTCGATGCCTGGCGGCAACGGCATCGACATGCTGGGACGCCTGCGCGGCCACGAGCGGCGGCTCGATCTCGCCTCGGTGCCGGTGATCGTGCTGACTGCCGACAAGAGCGACGAATCGCGCCGCCAAGTCTTGCTCAACGGAGCCAACCGCGTCATGATAAAGCCGGTTGATCCGGTGCGGCTGCTGACCGAAGTTCAGGCGGTCGCCGCCCTTTCCGCCCGTCGGGCGGAGGCGCGCTGAGCGCCTCAGAAACCGGCACGCTTCTTGCGCTTGGAAATTCAAAATGTCACTTTCCTGTCGTAGAGAAGTGTTTTATGGCGTCGATAAGCCGGCAACGGGAGAATCGTCATGTCCGCCATCGACATCCTGAATCGTGACACCACCGCGGAGGCTGCACGGCCCTCGACGGCTGCTGTACAGAAGGACGGCGATATCCTCGGCCGCATCGGCAATCTGGAGACCCGCCTTGCCCGCACGGCACGCGAGATCGATGCCGCCCAGGCCGTGCGCTACCGGGTCTTCGTCGACGAAATGAAGGCGCAGCTGCCGCTGGACGCCATGCGCCGCCAGCGCGATGTCGACGCCTACGACGCTGTCTGCGATCATCTTCTCGTTCTCGACCGCTCGATCGAGGGCGATCCCGAAGACCAGATCGTCGGCACCTACAGGCTGTTGCGCCAGGATGTCGCCATCGCCAATGGTGGTTTTTACTCGGCTTCCGAATTCGAAATCGAGGGCCTCATCGCCAAACATCCGGACAAGCGCTTCATGGAGCTCGGCCGCTCCTGCGTGCTGCCGGAGTACCGCACCAAGCGCACCGTCGAACTCCTGTGGCAGGGCAACTGGGCCTACGCGCTGAAGCATGGCGTCAGCGCCATGTTCGGCTGCGCCTCTTTCCCCGGCGTCTACCTCGAAAGCCATGCTCTGGCGCTGTCTTTCCTCTACCACAATGTGCTGGCGAAGAACGAGTGGGCAGTGGGCGCCCTACCCGATCTCGCCCGCAACATGGATCTGATGCCGGTCGAGGCCATCAACCCGAAGCGGGCGCTGATGGCCCTGCCGCCGCTGATCAAGGGCTATCTGCGCCTCGGGGCGATGGTCGGCTCCCACGCGGTCGTCGATCATGCCTTCAACACGACCGACGTGCTGATCGTGCTGCCGATTTCCAGCATTTCGGACCGTTATCTGAATTATTACGGCGCCGACGCCGGCCGCTTCGCGAGCTAAACGCCAAGGACCGCCGGCAATTCAAAGTGTTACAGCGTCCTTTTGTCTGAAAAACGCGCGGCGCTGTAAGGCTTGACGATCCCTCGCCATCCCTTCATCCTGACATCGCGTTTTCCGTGGGGCGCATCGGCATTGTGCCGGCTGGGCTATGCCCGCCCACACATCTCAACCATGCGCCATGTCGAATTTCGAAAACCTCCGCAAGAGAGCCAAGCTCTATAAACGTTGGCATCAGAACAGGTATCATCCTGTCGCCGCCGAAATCCGGCGGTGGCTTCCCCGTTACAGCGGCCTGAACGATCGGCAGATTCTCGACTGCGCGTTCAAGCTCGCCGATGCGCAGGAGCTCGTTGCGGCGAAGGAAGGTTTCGAAAGCTGGACGGCGCTGAAACAGGGACTGACCTTGATGAACACGCCTCAACAATCAAAAGCTTCGACACCGACATTCATCGACGCGCAACCGCAACTCTTCGTCCGGGATATCGGCAGCTCCTGCGATTTCTATATCGGCAAGCTCGGCTTTGAGCTTGCCTTCACTTATGGCGAGCCGGCCTTCTATGCTCAGGTCTTCCGGGGTGCGGCGCGGCTCAATCTTCGCTCAGTCGACATGCCTTTTCTCCATCCGGATTTCCGGCTTCATGAGGAAGACGCGCTTTCGGCGACCATCACGCTTGACGACGCCAAAGCGCTATTCCTGGAATATACGAGGGCTGAAGTCCCGCTCCATCAGGGCTTGAGAATCGAGCCATGGGGTGCCCAGACCTTCATCGTTCGCGACCTCGACGGCAATCTGATCGCCTTCGCCAGCTGAGCGCCGCACCCTCCGGCCGGACTGGACAGGCGCTAACGGAAGAGCCTGATCGGACCGGGATAAAGCGCGACGGTCTCATCCGTCGTCAGCAGCTGAATGCCTTCGACGATCGACTGTGCGACCAGGATCCGGTCGAAGGGGTCGGCGTGGATCGCCGGCAACCGATGCACCGCCAGCGTACGCATGACGGTGATCGGCAATTCGCAATAGTCGTTGTCGATGAGGGCACGGTAGAAGAGCGGCGGATCGAGATTGAAATCGTCGCGGCCGATAGCGTGCTTGGCGCTGAGTTCACCAAAGCTTGCGGGGCTGAAGAACAGCTGGTTGAGCGGATCGGCGATCAGTTCCTTCGCCGCAGTCGGCAGTTTCGGCGAATCCTCCGCAAGCCAGATCAGCAGCAGCGTGTCGAGAAGGAGCTTCATCGCGGTTCTGAAAACCTTGCGACGTCCTGCAGATCCATGCTGTCGAAATCATCCGGCACGGAGATCCGCCCCTTGAGGAAACCGACGCGGCGGATCTGCTGCGCACCGCCGGCATCGAGCGGCACCACCTTGACCAGCGGCTTGCCGGCCTTGGCAATCACGAAGACCTCACCATTCGCTGCGTTTTCGACGAGCCGCGACAGATGAGTCTTTGCTTCGTGGATGTTGATGATTCGCATATCGCTTCGGCATCCATAAACTTAGTTCAATCAACTTAGTTTATGGATCTGGATTTCGCAAGAAGCAAAATTCCCGTCGAATCGGTTCATTATCAGCAGCTTAGCGTAAATCGCAGCTTATGCGAAGCCGGGTAAGTACAATCCATAAAAACGCTGTGCCCGGCCGACGGGCGGTCGGCCGGGCACAGAATGCCGTCTCATAATGTCGGCCCGGAGGAATTTACGAACCGCCGTAGGCGGCGATCGCCGCCATGTTGACGATGTCGGAATCCTTGGCGCCCATCGAGGTGATCTGCACCGGCTTGTCGAGGCCGACGAGGATCGGACCGATCACCGTGGAGCCGCCAAGTTCCTGCAGCATCTTCGTCGAGATCGAGGCCGAGTGGAAGGCCGGCATGACGAGGACGTTGGCCGGGCCGGAGAGGCGGCAGAAGGGATATTGCTCCATCACCTTGCGGTTCAGGGCGACATCGGCCGCCATCTCGCCGTCATATTCGAAATCGACGCGGCGCTTGTCGAGGATCTTTACCGCCTCGCGCACCCGCTCGGAGCGTTCGCCCGAAGGATGGCCGAAGGTGGAATAAGCCAGCATGGCGACACGCGGCGGATAACCCATGCGCCGCGCGAGACCCGCGGCCTCCTCGGCGATATCGGCAAGCTCTTCGGCCGTCGGCATGTCGTGTACCGCCGTATCGGCGACGAAGACCGTGCGGCCGCGGCAGAGCGCCAGCGACACGCCGATGACGCGGTGACCGGGCTTCTCGTCGATGCAGCGGCGCACATCCTCGAGTGCCGTCGAATAGTTGCGGGTAATGCCTGTAACCATGCCGTCGGCGTCGCCCAAGGCCACCATGGTGGCGGCGAAGTGGTTGCGGTCGTTATGGATCAACCGCTGGGCGTCGCGATGGAGATAACCATGCCGCTGCAGCCGGGCATAGAGATAATCGATATAGGCCTCGACGCGGGTCGAGATACGGGCATTGACGATCTCGAAGCCGGGCCGGTTGAGGTCGATGCCGGCGCGCTCCGCCGTCGCCCGGATCAGGTCCTCGCGGCCGAGCAGGATGGCGGTGCCGAGCTGCTGGTTGGCATAGGACATGGCGGCGCGCAGGACCTGTTCCTCCTCGGCCTCGGCAAAGACGATCCGCTTCGGGCGGCGACGGACACGCTCATAAAGGCTGGCAAGCGTCGAGGCGATCGGATCGCGGCGCGCCGAAAGCTCGCGGGCGTAACCGGCCATGTCGGTGATGACCTTGCGAGCGACGCCGCTTTCGATCGCGGCCTGCGCGACCGCGACCGGGATCGCCGAGATCAACCTGGGATCGAAGGGAACGGGGATGATGTATTGCGATCCGAAACGCGGCCGGTTGCCCTGATAGGCGGCCACCACGTCATCCGGCACGTCCTCGCGGGCCAGGTTTGCCAGCGCGTTGACGGCGGCAATTTTCATCGCGTCGTTGATTGTGGAGGCACGGACATCGAGAGCGCCGCGGAAGATATAGGGAAAGCCGAGGACGTTGTTGACCTGGTTCGGATAGTCCGAACGACCGGTCGCCATGATGGCGTCGTCGCGGATGCGGGCCACCTCTTCCGGCGTAATCTCGGGATCAGGATTTGCCATCGCGAAGATGATCGGCCGCTCCGCCATCGAGCGGATCATCTTGGCCGAAAACGCGCCCTTCTGCGACAGGCCGAAAACGACGTCCGCGCCTTTCATCGCCTCCTCCAGCGTGCGCATGTCGGTCTTTGCCGCATGCGCGGATTTCCACTGGTTCATGCCCTCGGTGCGGCCCTGGTAGATGACGCCCTTGGTATCGCAGAGGATGACGTTCTCAGGCGCAAAACCCATCGCCTTGATGAGTTCGACGCAGGCGATCGCGGCAGCACCCGCACCGTTGCAGACGAGCTTCGTCGTCTTCAGGTCGCGGCCGGTCAGCTCAAGCGCGTTGATCAGGCCGGCGGCGGCGATGATCGCCGTTCCATGCTGGTCGTCATGGAACACCGGAATGTCCATCAGCTCGCGCAGCCGGCTTTCGATGACGAAACAATCCGGCGCCTTGATATCCTCGAGGTTGATGCCGCCGAAGGAAGGACCGAGGAAACGTACGCAGTTGATGAACTCATCGACATTTTCCGTATCGATCTCGAGGTCGATGGAATCGACATCGGCGAAGCGTTTGAACAGCACCGCCTTGCCTTCCATGACGGGCTTGGACGCCAGGGCGCCGAGATTGCCGAGGCCGAGGATCGCCGTGCCGTTGGAAATGACGGCAACCATATTGCCGCGCGCCGTGTAATCATAGGCCGTCTGCGGATCGGCGGCGATTGCCTTCACGGGCACGGCAACACCCGGCGAATAGGCGAGAGAGAGGTCGCGCTGCGTCGCCATCGGCTTGGTCGGGTTGATCTCCAGCTTGCCGGGCCGGCCCGTTGCGTGAAATTCGAGCGCCTCCTGGTCGGTAACCGAGGTCACCGGCCGGTCCTTCTTATCGATATCGGGCATAAATCCTCCAACGTCCTGTGGGCGACGCTTTGCTCTTCCTCAAATGCTGTTGTCATCTATAGCGGCGCGCGGATAGGGTTGGCACCTGTTTTTTTGGGAAAAACTCCACCTCCGTGAACGCACGAATAGACACAGGGAATGAAGCCTTTTCGGCTGCCGAGCTCGCCACGGCGGAAAGCCGTGCCTCGGCGACGCCGATGATGGAGCAATATATCGAGATCAAGGCGAACAATCCGGATTCCCTTCTGTTCTATCGCATGGGCGATTTCTACGAGCTGTTCTTCGAGGATGCGCTGGAAGCGTCACGCGCGCTCGGCATCACGCTGACCAAGCGCGGCCAGCACATGGGCCAGGATATCCCGATGTGCGGCGTTCCGGTGCATGCGGCCGACGATTATCTGCAGAAGCTGATTTCGCTCGGCTTCCGCGTCGCCGTCTGCGAGCAGATCGAGGATCCGGCCGAAGCAAAGAAACGCGGCGCGAAATCCGTCGTCAAGCGTGACGTCGTCCGCCTCGTCACACCCGGCACGATCACCGAGGAAAAGCTGCTTTCGCCCTCCGAATCCAACTATCTGATGGCGCTGACCCGCGTTCGCGCCAGCGGCGAGGCCTTGCTGGCGCTTGCGTGGATCGATATTTCCACAGGCGTCTTCCGGCTTGCCGAGACCGAAGCCTCGCGCTTGCTTGCCGATATCCTGCGCATCGATCCGCGCGAACTCATCCTGCCCGATACGATCTTCCACGATCCCGAACTCAAGCCGGTCTTCGACGTGCTCGGCCGGACAGCCGTGCCGCAGCCGGCCGTGCTCTTCGACAGCGCCAGCGCCGAGGGCCGGATCGCGCGGTATTTCGGCGTCGCGACGCTCGACGGCTTCGGCACCTTCTCGCGCGCTGAGCTGGCGGCGGCAGCAGCAGCCGTCGCCTATGTCGAGAAGACGCAGATTGCCGAGCGTCCGCCACTTGGAAAGCCGGAACGGGAAAGTGCCGCCTCGACGCTGTTCATCGACCCCGCCACCCGCGCCAATCTGGAGCTTGCCCGCACGCTTTCGGGCGATCGTAACGGTTCGCTCTTGAAGGCGATCGACCGCACCGTCACCGGCGGCGGCGCCAGGCTTCTTGCCGAGCGGCTGATGTCGCCGCTGACCGACCCGGCCCGCATCAATGCGCGGCTCGATTCGATCGGCTTCCTGCTCGACGAACCCCTGCTCTGCGGCAATCTGCGCGACACGCTGAAACATGTGCCCGACATGCCGCGCGCCCTGTCACGCCTGGCGCTCGACCGCGGCGGCCCGCGCGATCTCTGGGCGATCCGCCAAGGCCTGGAAGCGGCGGGCGGAGTTGCGGCGATGCTCGGCAAGGCGATGCTGCCCGACGAGCTCGGCCAGGCGCTGTCTGGGCTGCAGGCCCTTCCCGCGGCACTGGAAAAGCTGCTTGCAGAAACGCTCGCCGACGAATTGCCGCTGTTGAAACGCGATGGCGGCTTCCTGCGCGACGGCGCCAGCGCCAAGCTCGACGAGGTCCGGGCACTGCGCGACCAGTCGCGCCGTGTTATTGCCGGCCTGCAATTGCAATATGCCGAGGAAACCGGCATCCGGTCGCTGAAGATCAAGCACAATAACGTCCTCGGTTATTTTATCGAAGTGACCGCCGGCAATGCCTCGCCGATGACCGAGACGGCGGACGCGAAGGCCCGTTTCATCCACCGCCAGACGATGGCGAACGCGATGCGCTTCACCACGACCGAACTTGCCGACCTCGAAAGCCGCATCGCCAATGCCGCCGACCAGGCGCTTACGATCGAACTCGAAGCCTTCGACAGGATGACGGCGGCCGTCGTTGCGGAAGCCGAGGCGATCAAGTCGGGCGCCAGGGCGCTTGCCGTCATCGACGTCGCCGCAAGCCTGGCGCTTCTCGCCGAGGAGCAGGCCTATTGCCGCCCGCAGGTCGACGGCTCGAAGATGTTTGCCATCGAGGGCGGACGCCATCCGGTCGTCGAGCAGGCGCTGCGGCGGCAGGCGGGCGGCCCCTTCGTCGCCAATCATTGCGATCTCTCGCCGAGGACGGGCGACCGGGACGGGGCGATCTGGCTGCTGACCGGCCCGAACATGGGCGGCAAGTCGACCTTCCTGCGCCAAAACGCGCTGATTGCTATCCTGGCGCAGATGGGCTCCTTCGTGCCGGCGACATCGGCCCATATCGGCATCGTCGACCGGCTTTTCTCGCGCGTCGGCGCCTCCGACGATCTGGCGCGCGGGCGCTCCACCTTCATGGTCGAGATGGTGGAAACGGCGGCGATCCTGAACCAGGCGAGCGACCGTTCGCTCGTCATCCTCGATGAGATCGGCCGTGGCACTGCTACGTTCGACGGCCTGTCG
Organism: Rhizobium sophorae; assembly: GCF_013087515.1. Classification (GTDB taxonomy): domain Bacteria; phylum Pseudomonadota; class Alphaproteobacteria; order Rhizobiales; family Rhizobiaceae; genus Rhizobium; species Rhizobium sophorae. Next base: position 37,125 of record NZ_JABFCN010000029.1, read on the forward strand.
ATCGCCTGGGCCGCTGTCGAGCATCTGCATGAAGCCAATCGCTGCCGCGGGCTGTTTGCAACGCATTTCCACGAGTTGACGGTTCTTTCGGAAAAGCTTGGCCGGCTATCGAACGCCACGATGCGCGTCAAGGAATGGGACGGCGACGTCATCTTCCTGCATGAGGTCGGGCCGGGTGCGGCGGACCGCTCCTACGGCATCCAGGTCGCGCGCCTTGCCGGGCTTCCGGCCTCGGTCGTGGCGCGCGCCCGCGACGTGCTCACCCGTCTGGAAGATGCCGACCGCAAGAACCCGGCGAGCCAGCTGATCGACGACCTGCCGCTTTTCCAGGTGGCGGTACGCCGCGAGGAAACGGCCCGCGGGGCTTCCAAGGTCGAGGAGGCGCTGAAGGCGATGAGCCTTGACGACATGACGCCGCGCGAGGCAATGGATGCGCTTTACGACCTCAAGAAGAAGCTGAAATAGGAGCGGCGCGCCATGTTCATGGAAAAACTGGTTCGCGAAACCGAGCGCCTATCGCTCATCTGCTCCATGCTCGATACGATGCGGCGCGCCGATAAGGACCGCAATGCCCGCGGCTGGACATCGCCGATCGGCATGCTGAAAATCACCCGCTGCTGCGCTGTGATCTCAGAACTCGGAACCTCGATTGCCAAGGCCGGCTATCGCGAATGCGACAGGCAGGCGCTCGAGGAAATCATGCGCGAGACACGGCAGGTGCTGCATTTGCTGAATGCGCGGGCCGGCTGAGGATTCCGGGAAAGCCGGCGCCTTGCGTCAAAGCGCCGTCGCCTCCTGCGGCAAACCAACACCATTTCGCCAAATTTAAAGGTTCTTGCAGTATGAAAGCCCGTGTCAATCGCCGGGCAAAGGGGCTATAGCGCATGCAGACGAAACAAGCGGCAGGCCGTGAACCGGCAGTCCGGCATGAACAGGAAACCGCCCCGGCGACAGCGATGCGCGACCTCGATTTCTCCAATATCCTCGACGTCGAGCTCTTGCAGAAGCAGTGTAACGCCGTTGCCGAGGCCAACCGGAACCGGCCGGACGTCCTGCGCGCCGATCTTCTGGCGGTGCTGAAGAAGGCGAGCACCGAAGGCCGGCAGAAGGCGCGCGCCGCACTGATGGCCGACGGCGGCGGGCTGAATTGTGCCTACCGGATTTCCTGGCTGCAGGACCAGATCATCACCGTCCTCTACAATTTCGCCACCGCCCATATCTTTCCGCATCAAAAGGACAAGTTTGCGGTCACCGCCGTCGGCGGCTACGGCCGCGACACGCTGGCGCCGGGCTCGGATATCGACCTGCTCTTCCTCTTCCTGCCGAGGCCGGCGGAAGAGACGCACAAGGCGGTGGAATTCATGCTCTACGTGCTCTGGGACATGGGCTTCAAGGTCGGTCACGCCACCCGCACGGTGGAGGAATGCATCGCGCTTTCCAAGTCCGACATGACGATCCGCACCGCCATCCTGGAGATGCGCTACATCTGCGGCCTGCAGGGGCTGGAAACCGAGCTCGAGACCCGCTTCGACAAGGAGATCGTCACCGGCACCGGGCCCGAATTCATCGCCGCCAAGCTTGCCGAGCGCGACGAGCGCCACCGCAAGGCGGGCGACACGCGTTATCTCGTCGAACCGAACGTCAAGGAAGGCAAGGGCGGGCTTCGCGACCTGCACACGCTGTTCTGGATCTCGAAATATTATTATCACGTGCGCGACCAGGCGGAACTGGTCAAGCTCGGCGTGCTGTCCAAGCACGAATACCGCCTGCTTGAGAAAGCCGACGATTTTCTCTGGGCGGTGCGCTGCCATATGCACTTCCTGACCGGCAAGGCCGAGGAGCGCCTGTCTTTCGACATCCAGCGCGAGATCGCCGAAGCCTTCGGTTATCACACCCGCCCGGGCCTTTCGGCCGTCGAGCGCTTCATGAAGCACTATTTCCTCGTCGCCAAGGATGTCGGCGATCTCACGCGCATCCTCTGCGCCGCACTTGAAGACCAGCAAGCGAAGTCGATCCCGGGCCTCACCGGCGTCATCAGCCGCTTCACCCATCGCAACCGCAAGATCGCCGGCAGCGTCGAATTCGTCGAAGACCGCGGCCGCATTGCGCTGGCCGACCCCGAAGTCTTCAAGCGTGATCCGGTCAACATCATCCGGCTCTTCCACGTCGCCGACATCAACGGGCTGGAATTCCATCCGGACGCGCTGAAACGCGTCACCCGTTCTCTGGCTTTGATCGACAACGACCTGCGCGAAAACGACGAGGCGAACCGCCTGTTCCTGTCGATCCTGACGTCGAAACGGGATCCGGCGCTCATCCTGCGCCGGATGAACGAGGCCGGCGTCCTCGGCCGCTTCATCCCCGAATTCGGCAAGATCGTCGCGATGATGCAGTTCAACATGTATCACCACTATACGGTCGACGAACATCTGATCCGCACCGTCGACATTCTCTCCGAGATCGACAAGGGGCGCGCCGAGGATCTGCATCCGCTCGCCAACAAGCTGATGCCTGGCATCGAAGACCGCGAGGCGCTTTATCTCGCCGTTCTCCTCCATGACATTGCCAAGGGCCGCCAGGAGGATCATTCGATCGCCGGCGCCCGCGTCGCCCGCAAGCTCTGCGCCCGCTTCGGCCTGTCGCAGAAGCAGACGGAAATCGTCGTCTGGCTGATCGAAGAACATCTGACCATGTCGATGGTGGCTCAGACCCGCGACCTCACCGACCGCAAGACAATCACCGATTTCGCCGACCGCGTGCAGTCTCTCGACCGGCTGAAGATGCTGTTGATCCTGACGATCTGCGATATCCGCGCGGTCGGTCCCGGTGTGTGGAACGGCTGGAAGGGCCAGTTGCTGCGCACGCTCTATTATGAAACCGAGCTGCTGCTCGCCGGCGGCTTTTCGGAGGTCTCCCGCAAGGAGCGGGCCAATGCCGCGGCCGACGCGCTGCGGGCCGCACTCGCGGACTGGAGCCAGAAGGACCGCAATACCTATACCAAGCTGCACTACCAGCCCTATCTGCTCTCCGTGCCGCTGGAAGACCAGATCCGCCACGCTGATTTCATCCGCCAGGCGGACAAGGCGGGCCAGGCGCTCGCCACCACGGTGCGCACCGACAGTTTCCACGCGATCACCGAGATCACCGTGCTGTCGCCCGACCATCCGCGGCTGCTCGCCGTCATCGCCGGCGCCTGCGCCGCGGCCGGGGCCAACATCGTCGACGCCCAGATCTTCACGACATCGGACGGACGGGCGCTCGACACGATCCATGTCAGCCGCGAATTCACCGACGATGCCGACGAACTGCGCCGGGCCGCGACGATCGGCCGGATGATCGAGGACGTGCTGTCCGGCCGCAAGCGGCTGCCCGAGGTCATCGCGACACGCGCGCGCAACCGCAAGAAAAGCAAGGCCTTCGTCATTCCGCCATCGGTCAACATCACCAACAGCCTGTCGAACAAGTTCACGGTCATCGAAGTCGAATGCCTCGACCGGCCGGGGCTGCTGTCGGAGATCACTGCCGTACTTTCCGATCTGTCGCTCGACATCCAATCGGCCCGCATCACCACCTTCGGCGAGAAGGTGATCGACACCTTCTACGTCACCGATCTGGTCGGCCAGAAAATATCCGGCGACAGCAAGCGCGCCAACATCACCGCCCGGATGAAGGCCGTCATGGCCGAGGAAGAAGACGAGCTGCGCGAGCGCATGCCCTCCGGCATCATCGCACCCGCCGCCACCGCCCGGACCCCGCCTGCCAGCGAAAAGAAGGCCGGTTCCCCCATATGAGCCTGAACGCATGAGCCCAAACGCATGAGCCTGGTCAAGAAATTCGCGACCGTCGGCGGCGCCACCCTCGGCAGCCGCATCTTCGGCTTCGCCCGCGAAACGCTGATGGCTGCGGCCCTCGGCACCGGACCGATGGCCGACGTCTTCTACGCCGCCTTCCGCTTTCCGAATCTCTTCCGCCGGCTGTTTGCCGAGGGCGCCTTCAACGCCGCCTTCGTGCCGCTCTTTGCCAAGGAGATCGAGGCGAACGGCACCGATGGCGCCAAGCGCTTTTCGGAAGAAGTCTTCGGCGTGCTGTTTTCGGTGCTGCTCCTCATCACCATCGTGATGGAGCTTGCCATGCCGCTCTTGGTGCGCTTCGTCATCGCGCCGGGCTTTGCCGACGATCCCGACAAGTTCTCGATCACGGTCCGCATGGCAGCGGTGATGTTTCCCTATCTGATGTGCATGTCGCTGACGGCGATGATGAGCGGCATGCTGAATTCGCTGCATCATTTCTTCGCCGCCGCCATCGCGCCCGTCTTCCTCAACGTGGTGATGATCGGAGCGCTGTTTTATGCGCTTTACACCGGCGCCGATCCGCTGGCGACCGCCTGGTATCTCTCCTGGGGCGTTCTTGCCGCCGGCGTCCTGCAGCTCGCCGTCGTCTATGTCGGCGTGCTTGCGGCCGGCATGAGCATCGGCTTGCGTTTCCCGAAGATGACGCCGAACGTCAAGCGGCTGCTGATCCTGGCGGTGCCGGCCGCGGTGACCGGCGGCATCACCCAGATCAACCAGCTGATCGGCCAGGCGATCGCCTCGTCCCGCGACGGGGCGATCGCAGCACTGCAATATGCCGACCGCATCTATCAGCTGCCGCTCGGCGTCGTCGGCGTCGCCGTCGGCGTGGTGCTGCTGCCGGAACTTGCCCGGGCGCTGAAGGGCGGCAACCTGCGTGAGGCCGGAAACCTACAGAACCGCTCGATCGAATTCGTGCTGTTCCTGACGATCCCCGCCGCCTTCGCGCTCTGGATCCTCTCCGACGAGATCATCCGCGTGCTCTATGAGCGCGGCGCCTTCCATCAGGAAAACACCGCCGTCGTCGGCTCGATCCTGGCAATTTATGGCATCGGCCTGCCGGCCTTCGTGCTGATCAAGGCGCTGCAGCCGGGCTTCTACGCCCGCGAGGACACGAAGACGCCGATGCGCTTTTCGGCCATCGCGGTCGCGACCAACTGCGCCACGGCGCTGACCCTCTTCCCCTATATGGGCGCGCCCGGCATCGCGGTTGCCGAAGCCACCGCCGGCTGGATCAGCACCGTGCTGCTGTTCACCACGCTTTTGCGCCGTGGCCACCTGACATGGGAATGGGCGCTGGCAAAGCGCACCGCCCTTTTGATCGTCGCCGCGGCGGTCATGGGCGCGGCCATCGTCTTCCTCAAGCAATACTGGGCGCCGTGGCTTGCTTCCGGCGCGCCGCTTCTCACCAAGATCGGCACCCTCGGGCTGCTGATTGCAATCGCCATGTTGATCTATTTCGCCGCCGCCTTCCTGGTCGGCGGGGCAAATCTCGGCATGATCCGACGCAATCTGAACCGCAAACCCGCGCCGGCTAAGGACGGGTAAGGTCGCACTTTTCCTGGTATTGCTTCAGCAGTCGACCCATCGTCTTTGCGGTCCGACGTCGACATGGATGATGCCGTTGCAATAGCTGCCGATGCCGCCGATGCCTGGCGCGCTTCTTGCAGCAGCAATGATCGTCCGCTCCGACAGGCCGGGCATCCTGAAATCGGCTGCCAGACATTTCCCGTGCAGGGACCCATGGCGGCGGGGATGCGGCCTGTGGCCCGAGGTTATCACAGGGCGGCGGCCGGTCTTCGCAGCTATATGCGACAGGACCGCTCGCAGGCGCCCTGGAAAGCAGCCGGCACGAACGCTGACGGTCTGGACCGTGTAGGCGAGACGTGCCTGATGTTTTGCAAGATGAACGGCATGCCTTTTCATGTCTTGACCGACGGCACCCGTTGCTGATTGAAAGGCGAAAAGGCCTGCCATGGCGAGCAAAATTGCGTTCTGCATGGTCGCTCCGATCGGCTATCCGGCGACCCCAACGGCGCCAGCACCAGGCGCAGGATTTTCGGTTCAAAAAAAGCTTTTTTGTGAAATTTTATACTCAATTGTGAGTAAGGCGGCTGATCAATTCGGCTTAAAATCTGGGGAATCACCGCTCCAAACTGGAATAAACATCTCAACGCGAGGCAGCACATGACGATCCAGTCTCTTTTTCTCGTCACCCTCGTGGTCGACGACTACGACCGCGCCAAGGCTTTTTACTGCGATGGTCTCGGTTTCGATTGCCTTCAGGACGAGCTGCAGCCGGAGGGCAAGCGCTGGGTGGTGGTGAAGCCGAGGGGCGGGGATGGAGCCGCCTTTCTGCTGGCGCAGGCGGCAGACGAAACGCAGCGCGCGGCCATCGGCAATCAGACCGGCGGGCGTGTCGGCTTCTTTCTGAAGACCGACGATTTCTCCCGCGACCATGCCGCGATGCTGGCACTCGGCGTGCGCTTTCTGGAAGAGCCGCGTCACGAGGTTTACGGCACGGTGGCAGTGTTTGCGGATCTCTACGGCAACACTTTCGATCTGATCCAGCACGCCGCCACCTGAACCCCTTGATTGCGACCGTGCGCCCGTGCATAAGCCGCGGCGTTAACAACATGGGCGCAAAGCCCTGCTGCATTCTGCAGCAATTTAAACTGTGACAGCGTGGGCCCTCCACCAGCCTATTGAGGACGACATGAACGAATTCAAGAAACTCGTATTCTCCGGCGTACAGCCGACCGGCAATCTGCATCTCGGCAATTATCTCGGCGCGATCCGCCGGTTCGTGGCGCTGCAGGAAGGCAATGACTGCATCTACTGCGTCGTCGACATGCATGCGCTCACCGCCCAGCTCGTGCATGAGGACATGCCGAGCCAGACGCGCTCGATCGCCGCCGCCTTCATCGCCGCCGGCATCGATCCGGAAAAGCATATCGTCTTCAATCAGTCGGCCGTGCCGCAGCATGCCGAACTCGCCTGGATCTTCAACTGTGTTGCCCGCATCGGCTGGATGAACCGGATGACGCAGTTCAAGGACAAGGCCGGCAAGGATCGCGAGCAGGCCTCGCTCGGGCTTTACGCCTATCCGAGCCTGATGGCCGCCGACATTCTCGTCTATCGCGCCACCCATGTGCCTGTTGGTGAGGACCAGAAGCAGCATCTGGAGCTTGCCCGCGACATCGCGATGAAGTTCAACCTCGATTATGCCGAGCATATCAGCAGGACCGGTTACGGCGTCGACATCACCGTCGGCAACGAGCCGGTGCATGCCTATTTCCCGATGGTCGAGCCGCTGATCGGCGGACCGGCACCGCGCGTCATGTCGCTGCGCGACGGCACCAAGAAAATGTCGAAGTCGGACCCCTCCGATCTCTCGCGCATCAACCTGATGGACGATGAAGACGCGATCTCAAAGAAGATCCGCAAGGCCAAGACCGATCCGGACGGCTTGCCGAGCGAGATCGACGGGCTGCAGGGCCGTCCGGAAGCCGACAATCTGGTGGCGATCTATGCCGCACTCGCCGACAGATCGAAGGCGGACGTGCTTGCCGAATTCGGCGGCCAGCAATTCTCCGTCTTCAAACCGGCGCTGGTCGACCTGGCGATCAACGTGCTCGCGCCGATCACCGGCGAAATGCGCCGGCTGATGGATGATACCAGCCATATCGACGCGATCCTGCGCAAGGGCGGCGAACGCGCCAGGGCACGCGCCGAAGTGACGATGCGCCAAGTGCGCGACGTCATCGGCTTCCTCTATTGAGATGGATCTCCTCTTCTTCCCGCGACGGGGAGAAGGGGACCTTCCCCTGGGGAGAAGAGGATTTCTTCTCGGGCATCAGGGCAAAAACTGGACTTGCAAATTTTCCGCTTCGGGTGTCAGAGTCCGCGCCATGGTATCGAAGCGACTCTCACGGCTCGAAGGTCATCGCCGCAAATTCATGGCGGTGATTGACGGCACACCCGAATGCCAACGCGCCGTTCATTATGCCGGCCGGCGCGCGAAGAATTCCAATGGTGGACTGGTGCTGCTCTATGTGATCCCCGATGGGGATTTCCAGCAATGGCTCGGCGTCGAAGAGATCATGCGGGCCGAAGCGCGCGAGGAGGCCGAGGCGGTGGTTGCCAAGATTGCTCAGATCGTGCGCGAGACGATCGGCATCGAGCCTGAAGTCGTCATCCGCGAGGGCGGTGCTGCCGAACAGATCAACGCCGTGATCGAGGAAGACCGCGACGTGGCGATCCTGGTTCTGGCCGCCGGTTCGGCGAAGGAAGGCCCAGGGCCGCTGGTCTCGTCGGTCGCCGGTCGCGCGGCGGCGTTTCCGATCCCGGTGACCGTGCTGCCGGATACGCTGACCAACGAGGAAATCGACGCTCTCTGCTAGAGCATGATGCCGGAAACTGTGAGCGGTTTTCGGACGACATCATGCTTCAACTGTAGCATTTCTTGAGTACAAGTCTCTTGATTAGAGCCGTCAATCGGCTTATCTTCTTTTGAAGAATTCTAAAGACGGCCGAGACTATGGGCCGGCCGCATGGAGAATCAGATGTTCATTCAGACCGAAGCCACGCCAAACCCCGCCACGCAGAAGTTCCTGCCGGGCAAGGTGGTGATGGAAAACGGCACGGCCGAGTTCCGCAGCGCCGAAGAGGCTCAAGCTTCACCGCTCGCTGCCCGCCTGTTCGAAATATCGGGCGTCACCGGCGTCTATTTCGGCTATGATTTCATTTCCGTCTCCAAGGACAATGCCGACTGGCAGCATCTTAAGCCGGCTATATTAGGCTCGATCATGGAGCATTTCATGTCCGGCAAGCCGGTCATGGGCGATGCCTCCATCCTTTCCGAAGACGCCGATGCCGGCGACGAATTCTTCGACGAAGGCGATGAATCGATCGTGCTGACCATCAAGGAGCTTCTGGAGACCCGCGTGCGCCCGGCCGTTGCCCAGGATGGCGGCGACATCACCTTCCGCGGCTTCAAGGATGGCAAGGTCTATCTGAACATGAAGGGCTCCTGCGCCGGCTGCCCGTCGTCGACGGCAACGCTGAAGCACGGCGTCCAGAACCTGCTGCGCCATTTCGTTCCGGAAGTGCAGGAAGTGATCGCCGCTTAAAAATCCTGAATTCGTGCGGCCGTTCATCTCAGGTTCGGCCGAACGGATTTATCGATAGGCGACACTGGTTTATTCGGAAATTGATGGCATGATCATTCTGGCGCTCGACACGGCGGGTGTGGACTGTGCTGCCGCTGTCTATGACAGCGGCAGGAGTACGGTGCTGGGGGAGGCATCGGACATGATCGGCAAGGGGCATGCTGAACATCTGATTGGTATCGTCGATCGCGCACTCGATCAGGCGGGACTGGCCCTTTCTGATATCGACCGCCTTGCCGTCACCATCGGTCCCGGCTCCTTTACCGGTATCCGCGTCGGCGTTGCCGCAGCCCGCGGTTTTGCGCTTTCCCTCAATGTGCCGGCCGTCGGCGTCACCACGCTCGAAGTCATGGCATCAGCCCAGCGCGACAAGACGCCTCATCGCGCCGTGCTGGCGGCGATGGATGCCAAGCGGGACGAAATCTACCTCCAGTCCTTCGCAGCCGACGGTTCGCCCCTCGACGCGCCACGGGCAGTCAGCGTTGCGGAAGCGCAGGCATATGCTGCCGGCTTCGACGGCGAGATCACCGGTTCGGCGACGCCCCTCCTGAAGGCCGACGTCGGCGGCGATCACACCAACAGATTCCCGATCTCCGTCGTGGCGCGCCTGGGCGCTGCCGCCTCCCCCGATGCCGGAAAGCCGAAGCCTCTTTATTTGCGCGGACCCGATGCCAAGCCGCAGGCCGGGTATGCGATTGCCCGACGAGTATGACGATGCTGGAAGCCTATCTGACGCTGAAACCGGAATTCGAGATCATCGCAATGGAGCGCGAGGATTGCCGCGATGTCGCCATCCTGCACGGCGAGCGGTTCGCCCGGCCCTGGGGCGACGGTGAATTTCACGGACTGCTGATGCAGGATACCGTCTTCGGCTTCGTCGCGCGCCAGACCAATGCCATCCTCAAAAAGCCGCTTCCCGGGTTCATCCTCGCCCGCCATGTCGCCGGCGAGGCGGAGATCCTGACGATTGCCGTGCAGGCGAAGGTTGCCCGTGCCGGTCTTGGCTGGCGGCTGATGCAGGCGGCGATGCGGGAAGCGCGGTCGCGCGGCGGCGAGAATATGTTTCTCGAGGTCGACAACGGCAATACGGCAGCGCTTGGCCTCTACCGCAAGCTCGGCTTCGAAAAGGTCGGCGAACGTCAGGGTTACTACAGACAGGAAAACGGCGCCCTCTCCACGGCGCTTGTCATGAAGCGCGTTCTTCGGTAGTTCCTGCCAGCGAGATGACATGCAGGCTGGCGCAAATGCCCCAGCGGCGTTGTCGAAACACGAATATCTCTATAGGCCGGCGATGACTGATGTAGCCAAGACCCTCGAGGAGCTTTGCACCGAACGCGGCATGCGCATGACCGAGCAGCGCCGCGTGATCGCCCGCATCCTGGAAGACTCGGAAGACCATCCCGACGTCGAAGAACTCTACCGCCGCTCGGTGAAGGTCGACGCGAAGATCTCGATCTCGACCGTCTACCGCACCGTAAAGCTGTTCGAAGATGCCGGCATCATCGCCCGCCACGATTTCCGTGACGGACGCTCGCGCTACGAAACGGTGCCGGAAGAGCATCACGACCACCTGATCGACCTGAAGACCGGCACGGTCATCGAATTCCGCTCGCCGGAGATCGAAGCGCTGCAGGAGCGTATCGCCCGCGAGCACGGCTTCCGGCTGGTCGACCATCGACTAGAGCTCTACGGCGTCCCGTTGAAGAAAGAAGACCTCTGAAGCAATGGCCGTCCGGGAGACCAGCATTTGATCGCCTGGCTGCGCATCGCCTTCGCCGCGATCGTCATCCTTGCGGTCAGCATCGTGCTCATGCCGCTGCAGCTGCTGGCGCTGCGCTTCGACTGGCGGCTGCGCCGCCGGCTGCCGCGCGTCTGGCACCGTATCGTCTGTTATTGTCTCGGCATCCGCGTCCACGTCACGGGCAGGCTGGAAGACCGCCGGCCGCTGATGCTCTGCTCCAACCATTCCTCCTGGCTTGATATCATGGTGCTGTCGGCCGTTGCCGACGTCGCCTTCATCGCCAAGATCGAGGTGAGCGACTGGCCGATCTTCGGCACGCTCGCAAAGCTGCAGAAGAGCGTCTTCGTCGTGCGCGAGGAGCGGCGCAAGACCGGCCATCAGGCAAATGAGATCGCCGGACGCATGGCCGACGGCGAGATCGTCGTCCTCTTCCCCGAGGGCACGACCTCGGACGGCAACCGGCTGCTGGAGGTCAAGTCGTCGCTGTTCGGCGCCGCCGCCATGGCTGTGCCCATGTCGCCGGCGGGAACCGTCGTGGTGCAGCCGGTGGCGGTTGCCTATACCAGGGTGCACGGCATCGCCATGGGGCGCTATCACCGGCCGCTCGCCGCCTGGCCGGGTGATATCGAGCTGCTGCCGCACCTCCTTGACATCGTGCGCTGCGGCGCGATCGACGCCGAGGTTTCTTTCGGCGAGGCGGTGGATTACCGCGCCGAGACCAGCCGCAAGGAGGTCAGCGCGACGATCGCCTTGCGCATCCGCAACCTCCTGAACAGCCGCCTGCGCGGGCGAGAAATCTCTTAGAGCCTTTCCTGGTCAGATTGCAGCATCCTGCCGGAACAGGTTTTCGTCAGGGCAGCGGCGATTGGCGATGGGCGTACCTCCTGGTACGTCCGAGCCGATCGCGTCTGATCCTGGCGCAAAGATGCCCGGCCCTTCGGGTTGGCTGAAACGGGCCGGCTGATCGACCGGCCGGCTTGGCCGTAGAACTTGGCTACGACGCGCGCCGGCCGGTCGACCATCCGACTCCGTTTGAGCCAACAGAATGCTGCAATCTGACCAGGAAAGGCTCTAGAAGAAGATTTCGATTTTCTCGGACGGCAAAAACCACTAAATAGCGCGCCATGACACAGGACAGCGCCCTTCTCCAGGCCCCGGAGGCAATCCCCCACGAGGGGCCCAGCGACAGCCTCCGCGACGGCAGCAACAGCCGCAAGGTCTTCATCAAGACCTATGGCTGCCAGATGAACGTCTACGATTCGACGCGCATGAGCGATGCGCTCGCCCGCGACGGCTATGAGCCGACTGAAGATATGGAAGAGGCTGACCTCGTTCTCCTCAATACCTGTCACATCCGCGAGAAGGCGGCCGAGAAGGTCTATTCGGCGCTCGGGCGGCTGCGCGAGATGAAAAAGAAGAAGGCGGCGGATGGCCGAGAGATGATGATAGGCGTTGCCGGCTGCGTCGCCCAGGCCGAAGGCGAGGAGATCCTGCGCCGCGCACCCGCGGTCGACGTCGTCATCGGCCCGCAGACCTATCACCGCCTGCCGGAGGCGTTGCGCCTGGCCCAACAAGGCCAGCGCGTCGTCGATACCGAATATGCGATCGAGGACAAATTCGAGCATCTGCCGATCGCCGAGAGCCGAAGGATCCGCGCCCGCGGCGTCACCGCCTTCCTGACGGTGCAGGAGGGCTGCGACAAATTCTGCACCTTCTGTGTCGTGCCCTATACACGCGGCTCGGAAGTGTCGCGGCCGGTTTCCCAGATCGTCGAGGAAGCTGAAAAGCTTGCCGACAGCGGGGTGCGCGAGATCACCCTGCTCGGGCAGAACGTCAACGCCTGGCACGGCGCCGGGAGCCAGGGCGAGGCATGGAGCCTCGGCGACCTGCTCTACCGGCTGGCCGAGATCCCCGGCCTTGCGCGGCTGCGCTATACCACAAGCCATCCGCGCGACATGGACGACCGGCTGATCAATGCCCATCGCGACCTGAGCGCACTGATGCCCTATCTGCACCTGCCGGTGCAATCGGGCTCGGACCGCATCCTGAAAGCGATGAACCGGCGCCACACGGCGGCCGAATATCTCACGCTGATCGAGCGCATCCGCACGGTGCGGCCCGACATTGCGCTGTCGGGCGATTTCATCACCGGCTTTCCGGGGGAGACAGATAAGGATTTTGAGGATACACTGAGGCTTGTGGAGGAGGTCCGTTATGCACAGGCCTTCTCGTTCAAATACTCGACACGGCCGGGCACACCCGGCGCGGAACTGAAGGACCAGGTGCCGGAAGAGATCAAGGCAGAACGGCTGGAACGCCTGCAAATGCTTCTTCTGAAGCAGCAGCAGGAATTCGCCGAATCCTGCATCGGCAAAGAGATCGACCTGTTGCTCGAAAAGCCCGGTCGCATGCCGGAACAACTAATCGGACGCTCTCCCTGGCTTCAATCCGTGAATGTTGATGCAAAAGCATCGCAAATCGGTGACATTATTAAAGTGCGAATCACAGGAACCGGAACAAACAGCCTGTTTGCGGAACGCGCAGAGGCTGCGGTTTAACCCAAGGAGCCCGACCGCTTGAACGGACAAGAATTGGTTTCTTCTTCACCGCGCCACCCCCGCACGCCGAGCGATACCAATCACTTCGTCCTGACGTTCGAGAACAACCGGTTCGCCAGCGAGCTCTTCGGTCAATTCGACCAGAACCTCAAGCTGCTCGAGCAACGGCTGAACATCGATGCGCGGGCACGCGGCAATTCGGTCGTCATCACCGGCGATATCGTGACCACCAATCAGGCGCGGCGCACGCTCGACTATCTCTATGAAAAACTTCAGAAAGGCGGCAGCGTGGAACGATCCGACGTCGAGGGCGCAATCCGCATGGCGGTCGCCGCCGACGATCAGCTCAGCCTGCCGACCATGGAGCGCAAGGCCAAGCTGACGATGGCGCAAGTGTCCACCCGCAAGAAGACGATCATCGCCCGCACGCCGACCCAGGACGCCTATATCAGGGCGCTGGAACGCGCCGAGCTCGTCTTCGGCGTCGGCCCGGCCGGCACCGGCAAGACCTATCTCGCCGTCGCCCATGCTGCTCAGCTGCTGGAGCGCGGTGCCGTCGAAAAGATCATCCTCTCGCGCCCGGCCGTCGAGGCCGGCGAGCGCCTCGGCTTCCTGCCCGGGGACATGAAGGAAAAGGTCGATCCCTATCTTCGTCCGCTCTATGACGCACTCTACGACATGATCCCCGCCGACAAGGTCGACCGGGCGATCACTGCCGGCGTCATCGAAATCGCGCCGCTCGCCTTCATGCGCGGCCGCACGCTCGCCAACGCCGCCATCATCCTCGACGAAGCGCAGAACACGACGTCGATGCAGATGAAGATGTTCCTGACGCGTCTCGGCGAGAATGCCCGCATGATCGTCACCGGCGACCCGAGCCAGATCGATCTGCCGCGCGGCGTCAAATCCGGCCTCGTCGAGGCCTTGCAGCTTCTGAACGGCGTCGAGGGCATCTCGATCGTGCGCTTCACGGATACCGACGTCGTCCGCCACCCGCTGGTCGGGCGCATCGTCAGAGCCTATGATTCCACCTATGCCGTCGCCGAAGACGTCAGCCGGCAGGGCTAATGGCCGAACTCGACATCCAGATCAGCGTCGAGGACATCGGCTGGCCCGGCGAGGAGACGCTACTGTCGTTTTGCGAACGCGTGCTCAGTGCCGCCGCGGTCTATCTCCGCGACAGCGAGAAGCAGCCCTTCCCGACGATGCCGCCCGAGGTTTCGCTTGTTTTCACCGACGATGCTTCGATCCAGGACATCAACGCCGAATGGCGCGGCAAGGACAAGGCGACCAACGTGCTCTCCTTTCCGGCCTTTCCGGTTCAGCCCGGCAAGATGCCAGGCCCGATGCTCGGCGACATCATCATCGCTCGGGAGACGCTGGAGCGGGAAGCGGCCGAGCTCGAAAAGAGTTTCGACGACCACCTGACCCATCTTCTGGTGCACGGTTTCTTGCATCTTCTCGGCTACGACCATATGAATAGTGCCGAAGCCGAAATTATGGAGGGGTTGGAGACTCGCATTTTGGCGCAGCTCGGCCTATCTGATCCCTACGAGGGTCAAGACCTTAAAATGGAACCATGAGCGACTTTACGACGAAGCCGGCGGCAGACGCCAAGGACTCCGAGCCATCCTCCTCTTCCGACGAGGCAGGCAGTAGTAGTCGGCCATCCGGCCGATCACAATCCTTCTGGTCGCGCGCCGCGCGCATCCTTCGCCCGCAGCAGGGTTCGCGACTGCGCGAGGATCTCGCCGACGCGCTGATGACCGATGCGGCCGGCGACGACGCCTTTTCGCCCGACGAACGGGCGATGCTCAACAACATCCTGCGCTTTCGCGAGGTCCGCGTCGCCGACGTGATGGTGCCGCGCGCCGATATCGAGGCGGTCGACCAGAACATCACCATCGGCGAACTGATGATCCTCTTCGAGGAATCCGGCCGCTCGCGCATGCCTGTCTATGCCGATACGCTCGACGATCCGCGCGGCATGGTGCATATCCGCGACCTGCTCTCCTATGTCGCCAAGCAGGCGCGCAACAAGCGCCGTGGCCCGACGAAACCGGCAGCTGTCGTGCCGGCGATCGAGGTTGCGCCCGAAAACATCCAGAAGACCACGCGTTCGGCCAAGCAGAATTTCGATCTCGCCCGCGTCGACCTGCAAAAGACGCTGGCCGAGGCCGGTATCATCCGCAAGATCCTGTTCGTGCCGCCGTCGATGCTGGCGTCCGACCTGTTGCGCCGGATGCAGGTGAACCGTACGCAGATGGCGCTCGTCATCGATGAATATGGCGGCACTGACGGCCTTGCCTCGCATGAAGACATCGTCGAAATGGTGGTCGGCGACATTGACGACGAACATGACGACGAAGAGGTGATGTTCAAGCGCGTCGCCGAGGACATGTTCATCGCCGACGCCCGCGTCGAGCTGGAAGAGATCGCCCAAGCGATCGGGCCGGATTTCGACATCAGCGAGCAAGTCGACGAGGTCGATACGCTGGGCGGCCTGATCTTCTCCGCACTCGGCCGCATTCCGGTGCGCGGCGAGGTCGTCCAGGCGCTGCCGGGCTTCGAATTCCACATCCTCGACGCCGATCCGCGCCGCATCAAGCGGCTGCGCATCACCCGCAAGCGCCACGCGGTTCGCCGCCGCGCCAAGGCGGATGGCGACGCCGCTCCCGGCTCCGAGACCGGCGACGACCGGCCGGCGGAATCGACCGCCAACTGACGGGACAAAGAGCCGCTTTTTTGAAAGACTGCGAATGGGTTGATTCGCGGTTTGATGGGAGTGCGCATGGAGCGGCTTGCGGACAGGGTTATCCTCGTCTGGGGTTTCAAACGGTCGCTGCTGGCTATCGCCGCTGGGGCATTCGCGGTTCTGGCGCTGCCGCCCATCGGCTTTTTCGCGGCGATGTTCGTTTCCTTCACGCTGCTCGTCTGGCTGATCGACGGGGCGGCGGCTTCGCCTGAAAGCGGCCTGATCGGTAGGCTGTGGCCGGCGTTTGCCACCGGCTGGCTGTTCGGCTTCGGCTATTTCGTCGCCGGCCTCTGGTGGCTCGGCCATGCGCTGCTGGTCGATCAGGAAGAATTTGCCTGGGCGCTGCCCTTAGCAATCCTCGGGCTGCCGGCCTGTCTTGCGATCTTCTACGGCCTGGCGGCCGCCCTTGCCCGCGTCGTCTGGTCTGATGGCATGGGGCGGATCGCCGCGCTTGCGGCAGGCTTCGGGCTGATGGAATGGCTTCGAAGCGTGATCCTCACCGGCTTTCCCTGGAACGCCATCGGCTACGGCATCATGCCGGTTCCGCTGATGATGCAGTCCGCGCATGTGATCGGGGCGATGGGCGTGACGGCCCTTGCCGTCTTCGTCTTTTCTGCGCCCGCCCTTGCCGGGACGCGACAGGGCGCGCGACCGGGCATTGCGCTCGCCCTCCTGCTATTTGCTGCCCATCTCGGTTATGGCGCTTATGTTCTCCATCTCGCGCCGCGTCCGGACGCATTGCCTGAGGACAAGCGGCCGGTGGTGCGGCTGGTGCAGCCGGCGATCGACCAGACAGAGAAAATGGATAATGACGTCGACCGCGCCGCAATCTTCGAGACGCATCTGAAGCTGTCGGCCGAAGCGCCGAAGAATGGCGGGCGCAAGCCCGATATCATCGTCTGGCCGGAAACCGCGATCCCCTTCATCCTGACCGACAATCAGGATGCGCTGACGCGGATTGCCGATACGCTCGATGACAATCAGATCCTGATCGCCGGCGCCGTTCGCGCCGAGGAGATGGGACCGGGCACACCGCCGCGCTACTATAATTCCATCTACGTGATCGATGGCCGCGGACAGATCATCGCCGCCTCCGACAAGGTGCATCTGGTGCCCTTCGGCGAATATCTGCCCTTCGAGGACGTGCTCACCGAATTCGGCATCCAGAACGTCGTCGAGATCCCGGGCGGCTTTTCGGCCGCGGCAAGCCGGCACCTGCTGGCACTGCCCGGCGGGCTCAATCTCTATCCGCTGATCTGCTACGAGATCATTTTCCCCGGCGAAATGACCGGTGACATAAAAGACGCCAACGCGATCCTCAATATCACCAACGATGCCTGGTTCGGCGCGACGCCCGGCCCCTACCAGCATTTCCAGCAGGCCCGAGTGCGGGCTGTTGAAACCGGCCTGCCGCTGATTCGCGACGCCAATAGCGGCATTTCAGCGCTGGTGAATGCGCATGGGGAAATTATTGCGGGCCTCGATCTTGGAGAAACCGGCTTCGTCGATGCAACGCTCGATAGTATCAGCACTGGAGTCGGAACGACATTCCCCCGGCAAACATACTTCTGGTTGACCGAGGCGCTGCTGATTTTGATTGCGCTAATTTCTCGCAGAGGTTTTATTTCCGGGTTGAATTGACCAAAAACCCCTAAAATTGCATAGTGATGTCAATCGGCGTTCTTAACGTATGTTTGAAGGTGGGTTCCTCACCGCTTACAACGTGGCGTTTTGGGATGGATCAGGGGCATGCCGGTTAGAAACAGGTTAAAATTCTTAGCTAGGGCACGACCATGATTGAAAACAAGAAGAAGCCGAATCCGATCGACATCCATGTTGGCAGCCGTATTCGCCTCCGCCGTACGATGCTGGGCATGAGCCAGGAAAAGCTTGGCGAAAGCCTTGGCATCACCTTCCAGCAGATCCAGAAATACGAAAAGGGCACCAACCGTGTCGGCGCAAGCCGTCTGCAGAACATCTCGAACATCCTCAATGTTCCGGTGTCGTTTTTCTTCGAGGACGCGCCCGGCGAACATTCCAGTGCCGGCGGCGGCATGGAAGCCTCCAGCTCGAATTACGTCGTCGATTTCCTGTCGTCCTCGGAGGGACTGCAGCTCAACCGCGCCTTCGTCAAGATTTCCGATCCGAAGGTTCGCCGGAAGGTCGTGGAGCTGGTGAAGGCGCTCGCCGCTGAAGCCGACTCCGACTGAACCACGACCATCGCAGAATTCGAAAGGCGGTCGAAAGGCCGCTTTTTTGCGTTTTTGGGGCAAAATTTGTCACTTTGCCGCAGATATAAAGATATATTTATGTCCTTCTGCGCTTGTCATCGGCTCTCGAACTGAGTACCTACTAGCTGGCTTTTATTCTTTGAGGGGAATCCCGAAATGCGCGCGAATTATCTCTTTACCAGCGAGTCTGTTGCCGAAGGTCATCCGGACAAGGTCTGTGACCGCATCTCCGACGAGATCGTCGATCTGGTCTACCGCGAAGCGGCCAAGACTGGCGTCAATCCGTGGGGCGTGCGCATTGCCTGCGAAACGCTGGCAACGACCAACCGGGTCGTCATCGCCGGCGAGGTCCGTCTGCCGCCGAGCCTGATGAAGAAGGACAAGGACGGCAAGGACGTCATCAACCCGTCGAAATTCAAGGCCGCCGCTCGCCGCGCCATCAAGGATATCGGCTACGAGCAGGACGGCTTCCACTGGAAGAAGGCAAAGATCGACGTGCTCTTGCACTCGCAGTCGGCCGACATCGCGCAGGGCGTCGACAGCGCTTCTGACCAGCAGGGCGACGAGGGCGCCGGCGACCAGGGCATCATGTTCGGTTATGCCTGCCGCGAAACGCCAGACCTGATGCCGGCCCCGATCTATTACTCCCACAAGATCCTGCAGCTGCTCGCAGTTGCCCGCAAAAAGGGCGACGGCGAAGTCGCCAAGCTCGGCCCCGACGCCAAGAGCCAGGTGACCGTGCGTTACGTCGACGGCAAGCCGTCGGAAGTAACCTCGATCGTGCTTTCGACCCAGCATCTCGACGAGAGCTGGGATTCGAAAAAGGTCCGCGCCGTCGTCGAGCCCTATATCCGCGAAGCGCTCGGCGAGCTGAAGATCGCTGACGATTGCAAGTGGTACATCAACCCGACCGGCAAGTTCGTCATCGGCGGACCGGACGGCGATGCGGGCCTCACCGGCCGCAAGATCATCGTCGACACCTACGGCGGTGCCGCTCCGCATGGCGGCGGCGCTTTCTCCGGCAAGGACACGACCAAGGTCGACCGTTCGGCCGCCTATGCCGCCCGCTATCTTGCCAAGAACGTCGTCGCCGCCGGCCTTGCCGACCGCTGCACGATCCAGATCTCCTACGCGATCGGCGTCGCCCAGCCGCTGTCGATCTATGTCGACTTGCATGGCACCGGCAAGGTCACCGAGGATCAGATCGAGGCAGCGATCCGCAAGAACATGGACCTTTCGCCGACCGGCATCCGCCGCCATCTCGACCTCAACAAGCCGATTTATGCCAAGACCTCCGCTTACGGCCATTTCGGCCGCAAGGCCGGCCGCGACGGCTCGTTCTCCTGGGAGCGCACCGACCTCGTGAAGGCGCTCAAGGAAAGCGTGAAGGCCTGAGATAAAGCATGACGGATATGGAACGCCGCGGCCGGGCGACCGAAGCCTTCTTCGGTCGCCGCAAGGGCAAGGCCCTGCGCGAACAGCAGGCCGAGACGCTGAACAGTCTCCTGCCGGCATTCCTGATCAATCTCTCAGCGGCTCCCCCGGAGCCGCTGACATCCCTCTTCCCGGTTCCCGTCGAAAGATTACGACTGGAAATCGGTTTCGGCGGCGGCGAGCATCTGATCCACCGCGCGCTGGAGAGGCCTTCGACCGGCTTCATCGGTGTCGAACCCTTCGTCAATTCCATGCAGAAGCTGCTGTCGCGCATCGGCGAGACGGGTGCCTCCAATATCCGCGTCTATAATGACGACGCGACGCAGCTGCTCGACTGGCTGCCGGACGGGTCACTCGATCAGATCGATCTGCTCTATCCCGATCCCTGGCCGAAGCGGAAGCACTGGAAGCGGCGCTTCGTCTCGAAAACCAATCTCGACCGCTTTCATCGCGTGCTGAAGCCCGGCGGCCTGTTCTGTTTCGCCTCCGACATCGACACCTATGTGAACTGGACGCTGATCAAATGCCGCGATCATGGCGGTTTCGACTGGATAGCCGACAATGCAGCCGATTGGCTGACCCCCTATGAGGGCTGGCCGAGCACACGGTACGAGGCCAAGGCGCGGCGCGAGGGCCGGTCCTCGGCCTATCTGACTTTCAGGAAAATCTGAGGCTGCCGGCAAGTCGGCGAACACGCCGAACGCGCTACGCTCTCACTTCCGGCGCGTAGAGTTCCGCCGTGGAACGGTTGCAATTGGCGCTCCCGCGACTATTTTCTGTGCTGGCCACCCTCCTCTCAAATGGAAGAGAGAAAATGACCGGGAGCAATTCATGTGCCGAAATATAAAACCCCTGTTCAATTTCGATCCGCCAGCGACGGACCACGAGGTCCATGATGCCGCGCTCCAGTTCGTGCGCAAGGTGAGCGGAACGACCAAACCGTCGAAGCGCAATGAGCTCGCATTCGAACGCGCGGTCAATTCGATCGCGGTATGTGCCCGCGAACTGCTCGATTCGCTGGAAACATCTCAACCTCCTCGTGATCGCGAAGAGGTCGCGGCAAAGGCGCGCGCGCGAACGGCGGTGCGGTTCGCTTAAGGAAACCCTGTCGCGCACAGGAGATCTCAATCAAGGCTCAAATGGCCTTGACGGTCAGTGCAGGCTGACTGTCTTCAATTCGTCCTCGGCAGCCTTGAAGAAGGTGCTGGAGCGGTTGTCGGTCAGCAGGATCGGCGTGCCGTCGGCGCCGAAGAGTGCCCAGAGATCGACGTTCGGATCGATATCCGGCGCCTCGGGAAAGCACTTGGCGACCTCATCGGTCCGCATTTTTCTGATATAGGCGACCTCGCCGTTGCCGATGTGGGCAAGCTCGGATTTGGTCAAGTGAGACGTGGCTTCTTTCATCAACATTCCTGTTCCTCCGGGAGAAGGGACCAACGGTTCGACAAACCGTTGTGCTACTGTGAGACCGAAATGTTAATTTTCTTGACCATGCGCGCGGGTTCCGGACGAATTAGATCGACGGAGAGCAGACCGTTCTTCAGGCCGGCGCCGAGCACCTGCATACCGTCGGCAAGAACGAAAGTCCGCTGGAACTGACGGGCGGCGATACCGCGATAGAGATAGTCCCGCTCGCCCTGTTCGACCTGACGGCCGCGGATCACAAGCTGGTTTTCCTCAATGGAGACATCAAGTTCCTCCTCGCTGAAACCGGCCACGGCAAGGGTGATGCGCAGACGTTCCGGCGCGCCGGTGTCGGCGGCGATGCGTTCGATATTATAAGGCGGATATCCGTCACTCGCCTTGGAAATGCGCTCCAGCGTCTTTTCCATGGCATCGAAGCCTAGAAGCAGCGGGCTGGCGAAAGGGGTAATGCGGCTCATCTCTTTTCAAGTCCTTGATTCAAGCGACCATCCCGGACCTTAACGGCAGCATCCGGATGCCGCTAATATGGGAAGAGGAGCCCGGCGCTGCAAGGCATCGGACGCGCTGCGCCGGCGTCACCTCTCGATTTTAAGGCGATGGCGTCAGGCTCTTTCCTTGACAAAGCACCTGCTGCCTCGCATCAAAACATGCCCGCGCGGATTGTGCTGATTTGTGACGGGACATGAAGAAATCGGTGCATGCCCGATAACACGCAGTGCGAGGATGGGACGATCGGAATGGCAAGCGCAAGAAAGATCATCATCGACACGGATCCCGGTCAGGACGACGCGGCCGCCATCATGCTTGCCTTCGGCAGCCCTAATGAGCTGGAGGTGCTGGGAATCACGACGGTCGCCGGCAATGTGCCGCTTTCGCTCACCAGCCGTAATGCGCGCATCATCTGCGAGCTCTGCGGCCGGACGGAGACGAAGGTTTTCGCCGGCGCCGACGCGCCGATCGCCCGCAAGCTGGTGACCGCCGAACATGTGCACGGCAAGACCGGCCTCGACGGTCCGGACCTCAGCGAGCCGACGATGGTGCTGCAGCCCGGCCATGCCGTCGACTTCATCATCGAGACGCTGCGCCGCGAGCCTGAAGGCACGGTGACGCTGTGTACGCTCGGGCCGCTCACCAATATCGGCATGGCCTTCCAGAAAGCGCCCGATATCGTCCCCAGCATCCGCGAACTGGTGATGATGGGCGGCGGCTTCTTCGAGGGCGGCAACATCACGCCGGCGGCAGAATTCAACATCTATGTCGATCCCGAGGCGGCCGATATCGTCTTTCGCTCGGGCGTTCCGATCGTGATGATGCCGCTAGACGTGACGCATCAATTGCTGACCCGTAAGGACCGGGTGAAGCGCATGGCCGAGATCGGCACGGCGCCGGCAAAGGCCATGGTCGAGATGCTGGAATTCTTCGAACGTTTCGACATCGAGAAATACGGCTCCGACGGCGGGCCGCTGCACGACCCGACCGTTGTCGCCTACCTGCTGAAGCCGGAGCTTTTCAAGGGCCGGGACTGCAATGTCGAGATCGAGGTCCAGTCCGAACTTACCGTCGGTATGACCGTCGTCGACTGGTGGCACGTGACCGAGCGCAAGCGCAATGCCAGGGTCATGCGCCATGTCGATGCGGACGGCTTCTTCGATCTGCTGATCGAACGCTTCGCCCGCATCTAAAACTTCGGTTTACCTTCCTCGCGAGGAGGAAGGAAACGATCTCAGGCGTCTTTCTCGTCGAAGACGGAATTGGTTTCGGCTTCGGCCGGCTTCGGGCCGCCCTTGGCAACGCCGACCATGGCCGGGCGCAGCACGCGCTCGCCGATGGTGAAGCCTGCCTGAACAACCTGGACGACCGTGTTGTTCGGCACGTCCGGGTTCGGCACCTCGAACATCGCCTGATGGAAATTCGGATCGAACTTCTGGCCAACCGGCTCCAGCTTGCGGACGCCGTGGCGCTCGAGAGCCGACAGCATGGCGCGCTCGGTCATCTCGACACCTTCGATCAGCGTGCTCAGGCCGGCATCGGCGGCAGCCTTGGTCTCCGGAGAGATGGCATCAAGGGCGCGGCGCAGATTGTCGGAGACGGCGAGCATGTCGCGCGCGAAACCCGCGACGGAATAGGACTTGGCATCCTTCACCTCACGCTCGGTGCGTCGGCGCAGATTGTCCATCTCGGCAGCAAGGCGCAGATAACGGTCGCGCAGTTCGCCGTTTTCGGCTTTCAGAAGCTCGATCGGGTCCGGCTGGGCGGGCTCTTGCTGCGCAATTTCGTTCTCGACGTAGGCGGCAGCGTCGGCTGCGGCATCGGCCGCAGTTGCGTCAGGTCCGTTTTTCGTCGTGTCATCGGTCATGACGGTCTCCGGTTGGTGTCTTCAGATGCGCCCGATATCGAGGTTTGACCGAAAAAAATCAAGTCTGCGTGACAAAGAAGCGAAAATTCCGCGCAGTTGGTAGCTGCGCATCAAAGCTGATTGCGCGAAAGGCGGGAGACGAGCTGGGCCGTATAGTCCACCATCGGCACGATGCGGGAATAATTGAGCCGCGTCGGGCCGATGACGCCGACGGCACCGACGATGCGATCGTCGTCGTCCCGATAGGGCGCGACGATGAGCGACGAGCCGGACAGCGAGAAGAGCTTGTTTTCCGAACCGATGAAGATGCGCACACCCGAACCGCTTTCGGCGAGATTGAGGATCTCGATCAGGCTGTCCTTCTTCTCGAGATCGTCGAACAGCAGGCGCAGCCGGTCGAGGTCCTCGGCGCCGGCGAGGCCTTCGAGCAGGTTAGCGCGGCCGCGGATGATCAGCTGCGTCGGCTTTCCCTCGTCCGGGCTGCCGGCCCAGACAGCAATGCCGCGCTCGACCAGATCGCGCGACAGGGCATCGAGTTCGTGACGGACGTCGTCTTTCAGCCGGCTTAACTGCTTGCGAAGCTCCGGCAGGGTCTGGCCGGACATATGGGCATTGAGGAAATTCGCCGCCTCCGTCAGCTGTGAGGAGGTGACGCCGGCCGGCAGCTCGATGATGCGGTTTTCCACCTGATCATGATCGCCGACGAGCACGGCCAGCGCCTTTGTCGGTTCGAGCCGGATGAATTCGACATGTTTCAGCACCGGATCGCTTTTCGAGGTGATGACGAGGCCGGCGCCGCGGGAAATGCCGGATAACATGCGGCTTGCCTCGTTCATCATCGATTCGACGGGATTGCCGCCGCTTTCGGCCCGTACCTGACGGTCGATGTTGGCGCGTTCCTCGGCGGAGAGATCGCCGACCTGCATGAAGGCATCGACGAAGAAGCGCAGGCCGATCTGGGTCGGCAACCGGCCGGCGCTGACATGCGGCGAATAGATCAGGCCGAGCTCTTCGAGATCGCTCATGACGTTGCGCACCGAGGCCGGCGACAGCGACATCGGCAGGATACGGGACAGGTTGCGCGAACCGAGCGGCTCGCCGCTTTCCAGATAACCTTCGACGATGCGACGAAAAATTTCCCTGGAGCGCTCGTCCAGCGCAGCTACGGCATCCGAAACCGACGTCGACCTGATGCCCATGAAGCTTTCGAACCCGCGCTGATGATACTTCCCGAAAATATAGTCAAACTAACACCCGTGGCAAAAGGGAATTTGCAAATGAGCGCCGCCAATCGTAGAAGCGGTCAAATAAACCCCAGGAGATAAGAATGCGGCCTTCAGGCAGAAAAATCGACCAGATGCGCAAGGTCTCGTTCGAGCGCAATTTTTCCAAGCATGCGGAAGGCTCCTGCCTGGTGAAGTTCGGCGATACGCATGTGCTCTGCACGGCGAGCCTCGAAGAAAAGACGCCGCCATGGCTGCGCAACACCGGCAAGGGCTGGGTCACGGCCGAATACGGCATGCTGCCGCGGGCGACCGGCGAACGCATGAAGCGCGAGGCCGCCGCCGGCAAGCAGGGCGGCCGCACCCAGGAAATCCAGCGGCTGATCGGTCGGTCGTTGCGCGCCGTCGTTGACCTGCAGGCGCTCGGCGAACGGCAGATCACGCTCGATTGCGACGTCATCCAAGCCGATGGCGGCACGCGGACAGCCTCGATCACCGGCGGTTGGATCGCGCTTTACGACTGCCTGAAATGGATGGAAAGCCGCAACATGATCAAGGTCGACCGGGTCCTGAAGGATCATGTCGCCGCCATTTCCTGCGGTATCTTCGCCAGCCAGCCGGTGATCGATCTCGATTACCTCGAAGATTCCTCGGCCGAGACCGATGCGAACTTCGTCATGACGGGCACCGGCGGGATCGTCGAGATCCAGGGCACGGCCGAAGGCACGCCCTTCAGCGAGGGCGAATTCACCTCGCTGATGCAGCTTGCCAGAAACGGCATCGGCGAACTCGTGGCGCTGCAGAAGCAAGCCGTCGAAGGATGAACCCCATGCTGGAAGGCATGTTGGAAACGGCGCTTTATGCGCGGGATCTCGACCAGGCGGAGGCGTTTTACGAAAACGTTCTCGGACTGGAAAAGATCGCCCGCGCCGCCAACCGGCATGTCTTCTTCCGCTGCGGGCCAGGCGTTCTGCTAATCTTCAACCCCGAGGAAACGGTGAAGCCGCCGGCGCCTGAAGCACTGCAGGTGCCGCCGCATGGCACGACCGGCCAAGGCCATGCCTGTTTCCGGGTGTCCGGCAGCAATATCGACGCCATGGCCGAGAAGCTGGCGGCGGCGGGTGTGGCGATCGAATCCGAGGTGCACTGGCCGAACGGCGGCCGCTCGATCTATTTCCGCGATCCGGCCGGCAACAGCCTGGAATGCGCAGAGGCTAAAATCTGGGGCATCGAACAGGATATCTGAATGCGCAAGCTTGAAACCAAGACCATCGTCGTCGCCAGCCACAATGCCGGCAAGATCCGCGAGATCCAGGAACTGATCGGGCCGCTCGGCTTCACTGCCAAATCGGCGGCGGAGTTGAATTTCGTCGAACCGGACGAGACGGGCACGAGCTTCGAGGAGAATGCGACGATCAAGGCGGTCGCCTCGGCCAATGCCGCCGGCATGCCGGCGCTTTCGGACGATTCCGGGCTGGTGGTCGATGCGCTTGGTGGCGATCCCGGCGTCTACACCGCCAACTGGGCGGAGAGGGCCGACGGCACGCGCGATTTCGACATGGCGATGGCCAAGGTGGAAAAGGCGCTGCAGGATGCCGGCGCGGTAAAGCCGGAACAGCGCACGGCCCGTTTCATCAGCGTGCTCTGCCTCGCCTGGCCGGACGGGCACACCGAGCTGTTCCGCGGCGAGGTGGAAGGCAGCGTCGTCTGGCCGCCGCGCGGCACACTGGGCTTCGGCTACGATCCGGTCTTCCAGCCCAAGGGCTACGACATCACCTTCGGCGAAATGAGCGGCGAGGAAAAACACGGCTGGAACGTCGGCAAGCCGCAAGCGCTGTCGCACCGGGCCCGCGCCTTCAAACTCTTTGTCGAAACCTGCCTGGAGGCATAAGGTCTGTCCGTGGGCACATCAGACACGCCAAGCCTGCTGCGCGATGCAGCACTTTTGCCCGATACCGGTGAGCCGGGCTTCGGCGTCTATGTGCATTGGCCCTTCTGCGCGGCGAAGTGTCCCTATTGCGACTTCAACAGCCATGTGCGCCACCAGCCTGTGGATCAGGAGCGCTTTACGGCCGCCTTCCTGAAGGAGATGGCGACGGTCCGGTCGATCAGCGGGCCGAAGACGGTGACGAGTATCTTCCTCGGCGGCGGCACGCCCTCGCTGATGAAGCCGGAAACGGTCTCGGCCATTCTCGACGGCATTGCACGGCACTGGCATGTGCCTGATGGCATCGAGATCACCATGGAGGCCAACCCTTCGAGCGTCGAGGCCGAACGCTTCCGTGGCTACCGGGCGGCCGGCGTCAATCGCGTCTCGCTCGGCGTGCAAGCGCTGAACGACCGGGATCTGAAATTCCTCGGCCGGCTGCATGATGTCGCCGACGCGCTGAAGGCGATCCGGCTGGCGCGCGACATTTTTCCGCGCATGTCCTTCGACCTTATCTATGCCCGGCCCGACCAGACGGTCGAGGAGTGGGAAAAGGAACTGAGGCAAGCGATCTCCTATGCGGTCGACCATCTTTCGCTCTATCAGCTGACCATCGAGGAAGGCACGCCCTTCTACGGCCTGCACAAGGCCGGCAAGCTGGTCGTGCCGGACGGCGAGCAATCGGCGCTGCTCTACGAGGCGACGCAGGAGATCACGGCGCGCGAGGGCATGCCGGCCTACGAGGTTTCCAATCATGCCCGGCCAGGGGCCGAAAGCCGGCATAACCTGACCTACTGGCGCTACGGCGATTATGCCGGCATCGGCCCGGGCGCCCATGGCCGGCTGACGCGTGGCCCGGAGAAGCTCGCGACGGCGACCGAGCGCAAGCCGGAAACCTGGCTCGACATGGTCGAGCGTGACGGGCACGGCATTCTCGACGAGGAGCGGCTCGGCTTCGAGGAACAGTCCGACGAACTGTTGCTGATGGGGCTGCGGCTGAGAGAAGGCGTCGACCTCGCCCGCTGGCAGCAGCTTTCGGGCCGTGACCTCGACCCGAAACGCGAGGAATTCCTGCTCGAACACAAATTCATCGAGCGGATCGGCAATTCACGCCTGCGCTGCACTCCGGCCGGCATGCTGATCCTCGATTCCGTCGTCGCCGATCTCGCCTGCTGACACCCATACGGTGCGTGGATTTGCAGCGCGGCGGCATTGACATCACCGCCGCGCAAGAAGGCATTTCTCAGCCGTGGCTGGTGGCACCCGCCTTGAAGAGGCTACCGGTCGGTGTCTTCAAAAACATCTCCAGCGGAATATGCTCCTGGTGCAGGAAGCCGGTCGCCGGCAGCAGGCCGTCGCGGACCATCTCGATGACGGCGACAGCGGAGGCTGACGTCGTCCAGGCGATCGCCGTGCGGCGCGCGCCGGCAATCTCGATCGGGTAATAGGCGCGCACGAACTCCTTGCGGCGCAGGCTGCCATTCTCGGTGCCTTCGGCGGCGACATGGACATAGACGACGTCGTCTTCAACCGGCGGCTTGGCATTGGTCAGGATCTCGCCGGCGAGCTTGCGCTTGTCGCGCATCAACAGCTCGTGGAAGAAGAAGTTCATCAGCTCCATATGGCCGGGATAACGCATGGTCTTGTAATCGAGATTGTCGATCTTACCGAGCATGGTGTCGCACATGGTGCCAAGGCCGCCCGACGTCGTGAAGGCTTCGAGCTTGACGCCGCCGACGTAGACGGTCTCGTGCCATTCCATCGGCGAGACGAGCTTGCGCACACCGCCCTCGATGACCTCGCAGTCGTTCAGATATTCGTTGACGACGCCCTCAGGCGACCAGTTGAAGGCGTAGCCGAGCAGCCCGGTCGGATGTTGCGGCAAGGCGCCGACGCGCATGCGGATCGACCGGCAGCGATCAAAGCCGTCGGCCAGGCTTGCGCCGACGATGCCGACGAAACCCGGCGCCAGGCCGCACTGCGGCGCCATCAGGCCGCGGGCGGTCTTCGACAGCTCGATGATGAAATTGGTTGTGGGAACGTCTTCGGTCAAATCGAAATAATGAATGCCGGCAAGATGGGCGGTGCGCGCCAATTCGATGTTCAAATGATAGGGCAGGCAGGAGAGCACTGCCTCGACATTCGAGAGCAGTTCGCCGATCACTTGCGGGTCGGAGATATCGCCGGTGCGGCACTTGAAGGGGACGTCGCTCAGCGGCAATTGCGCATCGACGCCAACGACCTCGAAGCCGCCTTCATGCAACAGCGTCGCCGCCAGCCGTCCGACCTTGCCCAGACCGAGAACGGCGATCTTTTCGAAACTCATTCATTCCTCCCACGCGCCGTTTTGGCGCTTCAGTCTTTGACATGCACGTCATGCGCGGGAGGTATAGAATAAAAAACTTATAAAAGAAAACGGCCGGAATCGCTTCCGGCCGTGGATTTTTCGGGAAAACCAGTCGATTATTCGTTGATCAGGCGCTTCAGAAGCTCGACTTCATGCGAAAGCTTGGTGTCTCCCGAAATCAGCTCCTCGATCTTGCGCACCGCATGCAGCACGGTCGTGTGATCGCGCCCGCCGAAACGGCGGCCGATCTCCGGGAAGGAGCGCGGCGTCAGCGTCTTCGACAGATACATGGCGATCTGGCGCGGCTTGACGATGACGCGGGTGCGCCGGTTCGACACCAGTTCCTGGCGCGAGACGTTGTAATGCCTTGCGACGATGCGCTGGATATCCTCGATGCGCACACGACGAGGCTCGCCGGAGCCGACCAGATGGGCGAGCAACTCGTCGACGCGCTCGATAGACAGGTTCGGCTCGAAGGAGCGACGGAAGACCAGCTGGTTGAAGGCGCCTTCGAGTTCGCGGCCGCTGGCCGTGACGTTGCGGGCGACATGCTGGAGCAGTTCGGCCGGAATTTCGAGCGACGGATCTTCGAGCCGGGCGACAGCCAGGCGACGCTTGAGGATTTCGAGACGCATCTCGTAATCCGGCGCGTCGAGTTCGATCGCCACACCGCCCTGCAGGCGCGAGCGGACGCGGGGGTCGAGCGACTCCAGCTCCCAGGGCGCACGGTCGGCAGCAACAACGACCTGCTTGGCGCTGTCGAGCAGCATGTTCAGGAGATGGCAGAATTCATGCTGGATCATCTTGCCCTGCAGGAACTGCATGTCGTCGATGATCAAGAGATCGATGTTCCGCAGCGAATCCTTCAGCGTCAGCGCATCATTGTCGCGGATCGCGGTGGCAAAGCGCCACATGAAATATTCGGCCGTCAGATAGACGACGCGCAGAGCCCGCGGGTTCTGCACCGCGGCATTGGCGACCGCCTGCAGCAGGTGGGTCTTGCCGAGGCCGACGGTCGAATGGATGAAGAGCGGGTTGAAGCGCACAGCGCCCTGACCGGCTTCCGCGATCGTCTTTGCAGCCGCAAGTGCTACCCGGTTGGAGCTGCCTTCGACGAAGGTGTCGAAGGTAAAGCGGCTATCGAGTGGCGAACCGAAGAGCGGCGAGCCAAAGCTTGCGGGCCTTGCGGCGGCAACAGCCGAAACCGCCTGCTGGACGGCCTGACCGGCCGGTTGCGCGCTTGTCGGGCGGCGCATCTGCGCGGTGGCGGCTGGTTCCGGCGCGACCGCCTCATCGAGTGCCTTGGTGCCGTGGCGCGTTGCCGTGCGCACCAGGACTTCAATCTTCAGAATTTCCGGATCTTCGGCCTGGAACAGACCGGTGATGAGATCGAGATAACGATTGTTGATCCACGACTTCAGGAAGGTCGTGGGGACCGAAAGGCGAACGACGCTCTTCGATACCGAATGCAGCTTCAGCCTGGCAAACCAGCTGGCATAGACGTCAGGACCGACCTGGGCCTTCAAGCGCGCGCTGACGCGCTCAAACAAAATGCTCTGCTTCATTTCCGCCTTTGCTTCGCCCACTTCGAGGCGAATGGATCCGAACGTCTGCGGTGCCGCATCCCCATTCTCGAGCCCGCCCGTCGTCATCGTATTCATCTGCATAATGCCGCCTTTCAATTCCACCGGGCGGCATCCGCTAAACAGCCGCCCGATCATTCCCCGCTTTGGCGGGCTGACGGATCCTCATGAGCCGCTCGCCTGCCGGTTCACTCAAAAACACTGGCCCCTCAACGGGACCGACGCAGAACTCCGTTGCAGGGGCCGCATTCATGCAGCAACCTTCATCGGCTTTCCGTGTCAGGCTGGCGGTCGAACCTCGTTTTCGGCCGACCAGCCCGAACGCAATATTACTTTACCTTCTCCGGCGGCCTCGCCTTAAACGTGTAGCCACTGAAGGCACAAAACATCCCCGCTCCGTAACAGCCACGTTACGGCTCAAATCCGTCGAGTGCTTGAAAAGACGGAAGCGCAGGGCTCCGTAACAAAAGGCACAAACTCATCGCCCTGCCGACGTGGCAGTTAAAACCGAGCCTCTGCAGGTGATGTCCGCGCCCTCTGTTGGAAGCCATTTAGGCAGGATCAAACGGCAATATCAACGATGAATTTTACGCAAAATTAACAAGCGGCCATTGACTCCGCCTGCCCTTTTCGGGCGTCACACCAGCGTCAAAAAAGAATCGCAGTTGAATCAAAGAGATTCCCCCGTTCGGGCTATTTTGACACGCATTGAAAGAAAAAAAATAAAATCCTCTTGACTCCCCTGTGGTCCGGGAAGCTTGGGGCAGAGTCGCGCAGTGCAAAAGCATCCTTGCGCAAGCCTTTGTTCTTAAACGCTTTTTCCTGTCATGGCGTTGACACGAAACAGTCGTGAGATTAACCATGCAGGGGCTGATCGGTTGAATCGAAAAAGCCCGGTAAAATTACCGGGCTAATCATAAAGAAGAAGTCCTTAACGGAAGATTACGCGGTCGTGGTGACCGAAAGAGCCTTCACACGAGCGGCCAGGCGCGAGACCTTGCGCGATGCCGTGTTGGCATGCAGCACGCCCTTGCTGGCGGCGCGGGCAAGCTCGGGCTGAGCCGCCAGGAAAGCTTCCTTCGCCTTGGCGGCGTCACCGGATGCGATGGCCTCTTCGACCTGGCGAACGAAAGTACGAACGCGCGAGCGACGAGCCTTATTGACGTCGGTACGGCGGGCGATCTTGCGGGTCGCTTTTTTCGCCGAAGTTGTATTGGCCATGGATGCCTCTCTCAAGAATTCGAACAAACTCCGCCATTACCGCGGGCCCTGCGGCCACAAAATCCAGCAATGCGGGAGCAATCGCGGAAAACCAAACCGGCTTTCCGAACCGTGGGCGGGCATATAACTCTAAAGCCGGCCCACGTCAACGCGGATTTTCAAGCTTTACTACCGGCAAGCACCTAAAAGCATTCAACGGTGCGTAAAAGCAGGTTTGCGCTTCTCGACGAAGGCCGCCATGCCTTCTTTCTGGTCGTCCGTGGCAAAGAGACTGTGAAACAGGCGGCGCTCGAAACGCAATCCCTCCTCCAGCGTCGTCTCGAATGCGCGGTTGACCGCCTCCTTGGCCATCATCACCGAGGGGCGCGAAAGCGAAGCGATCTTTTCGGCCGCGGCAAAAGCCTCGTCGAGCAGGCGATCGGGCGCCACCACACGCGAAACGAGTCCCGAACGTTCCGCCTCGGCCGCATCCATCATGCGGCCGGTCAGGATGAGATCCATTGCCTTCGCCTTGCCGACGGCGTGCGTCAGCCGCTGCGAGCCGCCCATGCCGGGAATGACGCCGAGGGTGATTTCCGGCTGGCCGAACTTCGCCGTCTCCGAGGCGATGATGAAATCGCACATCATGGCGAGTTCGCAGCCGCCGCCGAGCGCAAAGCCGCTGACGGCTGCGATCACCGGCTTGCGCGCCTTGGCGATCTCATCCCAGCCGCTGATGAAATCACTCTTATAGATATCGGCGAACTCAAGCGGCTTCATCTCCTTGATATCGGCGCCGGCGGCAAAGGCGCGCTCGGAACCGGTCAGCACGATCGCCCCGACCGTCTCGTCGGCGTGGAAGGCGGCATAGGCCTCTCTCAGCTCCTTCAGGACGGTGGAGTTCAGCGCGTTCAGCGCCTGCGGGCGGTTCAGCGTGACGAGGCCGACATTGCCTCGGGTTTCGACAATCAGGGTCTCATAGGCCATGCTGTTCTCCCGGTTTCTCACTCTTGCTTCTGGCAGGCTTACTTCTGGCAGGTGGCGCAATAGAAGGTGGAGCGACCCGCCTGGACGATGCGGCCGACCGTACCGCCGCAGCCGGGCGTGCGGCAAGCCTGACTTTCGCAATCATAGACGGAGAAGGAATGCTGGAAATAGCCGAGCGATCCGTCGGTCTGGATATGGTCGCGCAGCGACGATCCGCCGGCGGCGATCGCATCGGCGATGACGTCGCGGATCGAGGCGACGAGCAGCTCGAGTTGCGCCTTCGGCCGGCCAGTCGCCGTCACCAGCGTGCCGGCGGCGCGGATCGGCGAAAGATGCGAGCGCCAAAGCGCTTCGCAGACATATATATTGCCGAGGCCGGCAATATTCTTCTGGTCAAGCAGCGCGCTCTTCAGCGGCTGCGCCTTGTCCCGAAAGCGTTCGGCCAGATAGGCGGCGCTGAGCTCGTTTCCCGTCGGCTCCGGGCCGAGATCGCGGAAAAAGGGATGGGCGGCGAGATCGGCGCGTCCCACCATATCCATGAAGCCGAAACGGCGCGGATCGTTATAGACGACGCGGCGGGGGCCGCTGGCCGCTTGCAGATGGAAGACGACGTGATCGTGCTTCTCGTCCTTCGAGCGGGCATGGTGGAATTCGCCCGGCATGCCGGAGGCAGCCCCCTCCTCAATGCGAAAAGAACCGGACATGCCGAGATGCGAAATCAGCGTGTTGCCGTCGTCGAGATCGACCAGCAGATATTTGGCGCGGCGGCCAAGGCTGACGATGGTGCGGCCGGAAACCCTGTCCGCGAAAGCATCGGGAAAGGGGAAGCGCAGATCGCCGCGGCGCAGCTCCAGCCTGGTGACGCGCGTGCCCTCCATCGCCGGCGTCAGGCCGCGTTTCACCGTTTCGACTTCTGGCAATTCCGGCATCTTAACCCATCTATCTCTAACGTGTTTCAACCGGCGACGATGTGCGCTATAGCGCCAGTGTGCCGCGGAAAACGCGGCCCATAGATAACGTCGCGCGCGGTCTTTCGCTATGGCCGTCGCGCCCGAATCTTCAGGAACGGAGCAGTCTGATGTCAGAAAGCCGCACTTCCGCCGATGGCGGTATGGAGACCTCCTACGGCTTCCGCGAGGTGCCTGACGGCCAGAAGCAGGGCCTGGTCAACCAGGTGTTCCACAAGGTCGCCAAGCGCTACGACATCATGAACGACGTCATGTCGATGGGCATGCACCGCGTCTGGAAGGATGCGATGATCTCGGCGCTGAACCCGCGCAAGGAGGCTGGCTACAAGGTGCTCGACGTTGCCGGCGGCACTGGTGATATCGCCTTCCGCATCGTCGAGGCGTCGGGCAGACAGGCGCATGCCACGGTGCTCGACATCAACGGTTCGATGCTCGGCGTCGGCGCCGAGCGGGCGGAAAAGAAGAAGCTTTCCGCCAATCTCACCTTCGTCGAGGCGAATGCCGAGGAACTGCCTTTCGAGGCAGGCAGCTTCGACGCCTATACGATCGCCTTCGGCATCCGCAACGTGCCTAGGATCGATGCGGCGCTGTCTGAGGCCTATCGCGTCTTGAAGCGCGGCGGGCGGCTGCTGGTGCTGGAATTTTCCGAAGTCGATATGCCGCTTCTCGACAAGGTCTACGACGCCTGGTCGTTCAATGCCATTCCGCAATTCGGCAAGGCGATCACCGGCGATGCCGAACCCTACCAATATCTGGTGGAATCGATCCGCAAGTTCCCGAACCAGGAGAATTTCGCGGCAATGATCCGCCAGGCCGGTTTTTCGCGTGTCACTTTCACCAATTATACCGGCGGCATCGCCGCACTCCATTCCGGCTGGAAGCTCTGACGCATGACGCCGAAAAGTGTAGAGCGGTTTTCGAATAGCGTCGCGCGAGAATCAAACAGAACATGAGTACTTTCGGCGCATATTTCCGCCTTTGGCGCGTCGGCTGGGTGCTCGTGCGTGAGGGTGTCGTGTCAGCCCTTCCTTCCGAAGGGCTGCCACCTCCGGTGGCGCTCGCCAAATCCTTCGTCACGATTTTCGAGCGAAGCAAGGCGCGGCATCAGAAGCGCAGCGACCGGTTGGCCCAGGCGGTCGAGCGGCTCGGCCCTTCCTATGTGAAGATCGGGCAGTTCCTGGCGACGCGGCCGGATGTCGTCGGCGTCGAATTCGCCAACGACCTGTCGCAGCTTCAGGACCGCATGGCCTTCTTTCCCTCGGCCGCCGCCAAAGCCAGTATCGAAGGCTCGCTCGGGCGGCCGATCGGCGAGCTCTATGCAAGCTTCGGCGATCCGATCGCCGCCGCCTCGATCGCGCAGGTGCATCCGGCCGAGGTCGAGACGGCAGAGGGCCGGAAGAAGGTCGCCGTCAAGATCGTGCGACCCGGCGTGCGCCAGCGCTTTGCCCATGACATCGAGGCGATGTATCTCGTTGCCCATATGCAGGAGCGTTTCCTGCCGTCCAGCCGGCGGCTGCGGCCGGTCGAGGTGACGAAGACGCTGGAGCAGACGACCAAGGTGGAGATGGATCTTCGCCTGGAGGCGGCAGCCCTTTCCGAGATCGCCGAAAATACCGAAAAGGACCCGGGTTTCCGCGTGCCGAAGGTCGACTGGGAACGCACCGGGCGCGACGTCATCACCATGGAGTGGATCGACGGCACGAGGATGTCCGATGTCGACGGCCTGCGCGCGGCGGGCCACGATCTCAACCTGCTTGCCGATACGCTGATCCAGTCGTTCCTGCGCCACACTCTGCGCGACGGCTTCTTCCATGCCGACATGCATCCGGGCAATCTCTTCGTCGATGCGGGCGGCATGATCGTCGCCGTCGACATGGGCATCGTCGGGCGGCTGGGCAAGAAGGAGCGGCGGTTCCTCGCCGAAATCCTCTATGGCTTCATCACCCGCGACTATATCCGCGTCGCCGAGGTGCATTTCGAGGCCGGCTATGTGCCCGGCCACCACAATGTCGAGAGCTTCGCCCAGGCGATCCGGGCGATCGGCGAGCCGATCCATGGACAGCCGGCCGAGACGATCTCGATGGGCAAGCTGCTGACGCTGCTGTTCGAAGTGACCGAACTTTTCGACATGGCGACGCGGCCGGAGCTGGTGATGCTGCAGAAGACCATGGTCGTGGTCGAGGGCGTATCGCGCATGCTCAATCCGCGCTTCAACATGTGGAAAGCCTCCGAGCCTGTCGTCGGTGACTGGATCCGCACCAATCTCGGGCCGAAACGGATCGCCACCGATCTCAAGGATGGGCTGAAGGCGGCGGTCAAGCTCGCCGAAGCCGTGCCCGAAATCGCAGCGAAGACCGAAAAATTCCACCATCAGCTCCTGCGTATGAGCGAACACGGGCTGCGCTTCGACGCTGAGACGGCGGATGCGATCGGCAAGGCCGAAGCACGGCACAACCGCTCGGCCAAGGTTGCTTTGTGGGTCATCGCATTGACGCTTCTCTATATTGCCTGGATGCTGAGCTGACCGCCTGCCAAAAACATGCTGTGTTCGGCATTTGGGATATCCCATATGACGGAGGGCTCGCTTAGTCTCACTTTTAAGGAGATAGGCACATGAAGCACGAACACCTTGGCATCGAACTTTCCGGACGACCGCTCGGTTTTGCCGAGATGGTAACGATTGGTGCGGGCAAGGCTGCGATTTCGGCTTCGGCGACAGGCATGGCCCGCATCGCGATCGCCCGCGAGATCGTCGAGGATGCTATTGCCTCCGGCATGCCCGTCTACGGCTCGACGACAGGTGTCGGCGCCATGAAGGATGTGGAGTGGTCGGCCGACGAACTCGACACCTTCAATCTCGGCCTGGTGCGCGCCCATCATTTCGGCACCGGCACACCGTTTTCCTGCAATATCGTGCGTAATGCCATGGCGATCCGCATCAACACGGCTCTGACCGGCCAGGTCGGCTGCACGCCGGAGCTAATCGAGGCCTATATCAGAATGCTCGAGGCCGATCTCATCCCGGTCGTGCGCCGCACCGGCTCGATCGGCTGTGCGGATATCGGGTTGATGGGACAGATCGGTGCGGTGCTGACCGGCGTCGGCGAAGCGATCTATCGCGGCAACCGGATGCAGGCGGCCGAGGCTTTCCAGGCGGCCGGGCTGGAACCGATGCGGATGGCGCCGCGCGACAGCCTCGCTTCGCTCAGCATCAATGCGGTAAGCTTTGCCTCGGCAGCGGAAACGACGCGCAACGCCGCGGCCTCGATCCGCGTCCTGCTGGCGACGGCGATGATGGCGGCCGGCGCGCTTGGCGCCTCCCGCGACCCCTGGAAGGCGGTCCGGCATGTCGGAACGGCGCGCGAAGCGCTGATCGGCGCCTGGCTCTGCAATGCCTCCGACGAATGGAACTGGCCCGTGGCAACGCATGTGCAGGACCCGCTCAGCCTGCGCATGATCGCGCAGGTGTTCGGCGCGGTGATCGAGAACCTCTTATCGACTGGCCACAAGATCCTTGCCGCCACCGGGCGCTCGGACGACAATCCTGTCGTGGTCGAAGGCCGGGTGATGACGTCGGGAGGGTCGCTGCCGCTCGATGTGACGATCCTGCTCGAATCGGCAGCACTCTGCATGGCGCATGCGGCGCGCAACGCCTTCAACCGCTGCGTCATTCTCGGCAACGGCCAGCGGCGCGACCTGCCGGTCAATCTCGTGCCGCCGGGGCGGATTGCCACCGGTTTCGGGCCGATCATCAAACTTGCCGGCGAGATCTTCTCGCGCGTGCTGTCGATGTCCAATCCCGTGTCGGCCCAGTCGCTGGTGGTTGCGGCCGGACTGGAGGACGAGGCTGCCTTCCTGCCGCTCGTCATCGAGCGCTTCGACCGACAGATGCGGGCGCTGAAGCGCCTCGCGGCCCTTGAGGCGCTGCTATCGGCCCAGGCGATCGACATTCTCGGCGATGAACCGAAGGGTGTTGCCGCCATGCTCTACGAGGTGGTGCGCAAACATGCGGATTTCTATACGGTCGACCGACCGCTTTCGGCGGAAGTGGAGGCGATCGAGGAGGAACTTGGTTCGGACGACTTCGTTACGAAGCTGACCGAGCAGGTTCCGATCGCCTCCTTCGACGATTTCTTCGCCCTCGGCTCGCTGGAGCGCATCGAGGAGCGGCTGTCAGGCCAGGAACCGGCAACAGTCTGATCTGGTTTAGGGAGGAAGCGGCATGGACTTCGATCTCGTTTTGCAGGGCACGGTGGTGCTGCCGGACCGCATTCTCGACGAGGGCTATGTCGCCGTGCGCGACGGCAAAATCGCCGAGGTTGGCCTCGGCGTGCCGCCTGCGGGCCGCGAACGGCATCTGCTCGGAAAAGCGCTGATTCTGCCCGGCGCGATCGACGCCCAGGTGCATTCGCTTTCGCAGAAGGACCAGGAGGATTTCATCTGGTCGACACGCTCGGCGGCGGCCGGCGGCGTGACGACGATCGTCGACATGCCCTATGACGAAGGCAATCTCGTCTGTTCGGCAGCGGCGGTGAAGCGGAAGATCGACCACGCCGGTCCGCAGGCGCGCGTCGATTTCGCGCTTTATGGCACCGTCGATCCGGAAGAAGGCCCGACGCGGATCCGCGAAATGGTGGAGGCAGGCGTCTCGGCCTTCAAATTCTCGACCTTCGGCACCGACCCCAAGCGCTTTCCGCGCATTCCACCGGCCCTGCTCGACGCCTGCTTTGCGGCAATCGCGCCGACGGGGCTGACGGCAGGCGTGCACAATGAAGACGACGAGGCGGTGCGCACTTACATGGAACAAGTGAAGGCGAGCGGCATCACCGACTGGCGGGCGCACGGCCTGTCGCGGCCGCCGATCACCGAGCTGCTGGCGATGCATACGATCTTCGAGACCGGCGCCAATACCGGCTGCCCGGCGCATGTGGTGCACTGCTCGCTCGGGCGCGGCTACGATCTCGCGCGCGCCTATCGCCGCGATGGCTTTGCGGCGACGGTCGAATGCTGCATCCACTACCTGACGCTCGACGAGGAAAACGACGTGAAGCGGCTCGGCGGCAAGGCGAAGATCAATCCGCCTGTGCGGCCGCGCGCCGAGGTGGAGAGGCTCTGGCGGAAGGTGGCTGAGGGTGATGTCTGGCTGGTTTCGACCGATCACGTCAGCTGGTCGGAGAACCGCAAAACCAATCCCGACATGCTCGCCAACGCATCCGGCGTTCCCGGCCTCGAGGTGATGGTGCCGCTTTTCGTCAAAGGTGCCATCGAACGCGGCATTCCGCTGACATGGGCCGCCAGGCTGATGGCGGAGAACCCGGCGAAGCATTTCCGGCTCGACCATATCAAGGGCGCGCTGACCCCTGGCAAGGATGCCGATATCACCGTGCTCGAACCGCGCGACAGTGTCTATGATGCCGCCGTGAGCGGCAACAACGTCGTCGGCTGGAGCCCCTATAACGGCATCCGCCTGCCCTGGACCGTTTCCGCCACCTACCTCAGGGGCGAAAAGATCGCCGAGGGCGCCAAGGTGCTGGCCAAGCCCGGCACCGGCCGCTTCGTGCGGCCGCTGCCGCGCCAGGCCATTCCGGGAATTGAAGCATGAGCCGCAATCTACCCGTCAATGCCAGCCGGATCGCTGACGATATCGATACGTTGGCCGGGATCACCGAGCCGGGGCATCCCTGGACGCGACGGGCCTTCTCGCCGCTCTTTCTCGACGGCCGTGCCTATATCGAAGCGCGGATGAAGGTGGCGGGGCTGGAAACGCGGATCGATGCCGCCGGCAATCTGATCGGCCGCCGGACAGGCCGGAAACCGTGGCTCGGCACGATCATGGTCGGGTCGCATTCCGACACGGTGCCGGACGGCGGCCGCTTTGACGGCATCGCCGGCGTGATCTCGGCGCTGGAGGTGGCGCGCGCGCTGCGCGATCAGAATATCGAACTCGATCACGATCTCGAAATCGTCGATTTCCTTGCCGAGGAGGTGAGCATCTTCGGCGTCTCCTGCATCGGCAGCCGCGGCATGACCGGCCAGCTGCCGGAGGCCTGGCTTTCGCGCGTCAGCGACGGGCGCGACCTGGCTGAGGGCATCGCCCAGGTCGGCGGCAGACCCGATGTGCTGATGCAGCAGAACAGACCAGATATAGCGGGCTTTCTCGAACTCCATATCGAACAAGGCCCGGTACTCGAAGCCGAAAAGGAGGATATCGGCATCGTCACTGCGATAGCGGGCATCACCCGCATCGAGATCACCGTCGAAGGGCGAGCCGACCATGCGGGCACGACGCCCATGGACCGGCGGGCTGATGCACTGGTCGCGGCATCGCAGCTGGTGCTCGACATCCGCAACGCCGCTGCAGAACTTGCCAAAATGCCGGGCCATTTTGCAGCAACGGTCGGGGAATTCAGGATCGAGCCGAACGCCGCCAATGTCGTGCCGTCGAAGGTGGTGCTGCTGATCGATGGCCGTGCCGAAATCCGCGCCGACATCGAGGCATTCTGCCGCTGGCTCGACGGCCATGTCGAAAAGCTGGCAGGCGCCTACGGCGTGACGATCAAGACGCCGAACCGGGTTTCCGACAATCAGCCGACGCCTGGCGATGCCGGTCTGCTGTCGACCTTGGAGGCTGCCTGCGAACGGGTCGGCGCAAAACATCGGCGCATGGCCTCCGGCGCGGGACACGATACCGCCTGGATCGCCAAGGTGGCGCCGGCGGCGATGATCTTCGTGCCCTGCCGGGACGGCCGCAGCCATTCGGCTGACGAATGGGCTGAAAACGACGATATCGCACTCGGCGCCGCCGTGCTTTTCGAAGCTGTGCGCGAGATGGACAGGAACTCGAAAGAGGAGAAGACCGATGGGACGCATATTGGTTGAGAAGGACGTGGAAGCTGCCGTCAAAGGCGGCTCCGTCTATGCCGCCGGCGGCGGCGGCTGGGCCGATCACGGGCGGATGCTTGGGCTTGCCGCCGTCAATGTCGGCAAGCCGGAGCTGGTCTCGATCGACGAGTTGAAGGACGAGGACTGGATTGCCACCGCAGCCGCGATCGGCGCGCCGGCCTCCACCACCCCTTGGGAAATGCAGGGCATCGATTATGTGAAGGCCGTGCAATTGCTACAGGAGGCGCTCGGCGAAAGGCTTTCCGGGCTGATAATCGGCCAGAACGGCAAATCCTCGACGCTGAACGGCTGGCTGCCGTCGGCGATCCTCGGCACCAAGGTGGTCGACGCGGTCGGAGATATCCGCGCGCATCCCACAGGCGACATGGGCTCGATCGGCATGGCCGGTTCGCCCGAGCAGATGATCCAGACTGCCGTCGGCGGCAATCGCGCCGAGAACCGTTACATCGAGCTGGTGGTGAAGGGGGCGACGGCGAAGATCTCGCCGGTGCTGCGCACTGCTGCCGACCAATCCGGCGGCTTCATCGCCAGCTGCCGCAATCCGCTCCGGGCCTCCTATGTCCGCGCCCATGCGGCGCTCGGCGGCATCTCGATGGCGCTTGCGCTCGGCGAGGCGATCATCGCGGCGGAGAAGCGCGGCGGATCTGCCGTCATCGACGCGGTCTGCAAGACGACGGGCGGCCATATCCTTGCCGAAGGCGTCATCACCCGCAAGGACGTCGTCTACACCAAGGAAGCCTTCGACATCGGCACGATCACCGTCGGCGCAGGCGAAAAGTCGGTGACGCTGCATGTGATGAACGAATATATGGCGGTGGACGATGCGGATGGCAAAAGGCTTGCCACCTTCCCCGCCGTCATCACCACGCTTTCGCCGGAGGGCGAGCCGCTCAGCGTCGGCCAGCTCAAGGAGGGTATGCATGTCTTTATCCTGCATGTGCCGATGGAGATCATTCCGCTGTCGGCAAGCGTGCTCGATCCGACCGTCTATCCCGTCGTCGAAAAGGCGATGGGGATCGAGATCGCACGCTATGCACTGGCGACGAAGGCCTGAGCCATGGCGCGCGATCCCGGTCTCGAAGAACTGATGCGTGAGGAACTCGGCGATCGGCCGGGCCTTGCCGAAAAATCCATGTTCGGCGGCTGGGCCTTCATGCTCAACGGCAATCTTCTCTGCTGCGCGCGGAATGACGGCATGCTGATCCGTCTCGGCAAGGGCAATGACGGCTGGGCGCTCGCGCTGCCGGGCGTGATCCAGATGCTGTCGGGCGAGCGTGTGATGCATGGCTGGGTGCGAGGCGGAGCCGAAGTTTACGGCGACGATGCCCTGAGACGGCGCTTGCTTGGTGCGGCACTTGCCTATGTGGAATCGCTGCCCAGCAAATAACGAACGAAGGCGGAGCAAACGAGGAACCCACGATGCCGAAGGCCAATCCACGTCATCCGAAATTTCCGATTCCCGGCGGGCCGGAACTGCGCGCCAAGGGCTGGCGGCAGGAGGCACTGCTGCGGCTGCTCGAAAACGTGCTCTCCGTCGGCGAGGATCCCGAAAACCTGATCGTCTATGCCGCTCTCGGCAAGGCGGCCCGCAACTGGGCGGCGCACAAGGGCATCGTCAAGGCGCTGACCGAGATGGAAGAGGACCAGACGCTGCTCATCCAGTCCGGCAAGCCGATCGGCCTCGTCCGAACGCATGCCAAGGCGCCGCTGGTCATCATGGCCAACTGCAATATCGTCGGGCAATGGGCAAAGGCGGAAGTGTTCTACGAGCTGCAGCGCAAGGGACTGATCTGCTGGGGCGGGCTGACGGCCGGCGCCTGGCAATATATCGGCAGCCAGGGCGTCATCCAGGGCACGTATGAGATCTTCATGCGTATCGCCGAGCGGCGCTTCGGCGGCGATCTCCTCGGCCGGTTCGTGCTGACGGCCGGCCTCGGCGGCATGGGCGGGGCGCAACCGCTCGCCGGCCGCATGGCAGGGGCGGCGATCCTCTGTGTCGACATCGATCCGGAGCGGGCCCGCAAGCGCCAGCAGATCGGTTATCTCCAGGAAATCGCCCCCGATCTCGATACCGCCCTTCATATGATCGATGCGGCGGTGAAGGACAAGCGGGCGCTGTCCGTCGGCCTCGTCGGCAATGCGGCGGAAGTCTATCCCGAGATCGCCCGCCGCGGCATCGTGCCCGATATCGTCACCGACCAGACCTCGGCGCATGACCTCGTCTATGGCTACGTGCCGAAGGGCATGAATCTCGAGCAGGTCAAAGGTCTGCGCGACGATGGCCAGGGGCAATTGATGGCGGCAAGCCGCGCCTCGATCGTCGAGCATGTGACGGCCATGCTGGAATTCCAGAAGCGCGGCTCGGAAGTCTTCGACAACGGCAACCTGATCCGCACACAAGCCAAAGAGGGCGGCGTTGCCAATGCCTTCGACATTCCGATTTTCACCGAAGCCTATCTCAGGCCGCTGTTTGCCCGGGCGATCGGCCCGTTCCGCTGGATGGCTCTGTCAGGCGAGGAGAGCGATATCGCCCGGATCGACGACCTGCTGCTCGAAATGTTCCCCGACAACAAGATCATCACCAACTGGATCCGGCTGGCGCGCGAGCACGTGCCCTTCGAGGGGCTGCCGGCCCGCATCGCCTGGCTCGGCCATGGCGAACGCACCTCACTCGCCCGCCGCATCAATGCACTGGTTGCGAGCGGCGAACTCAAAGGTCCGGTCGCCTTCTCCCGCGACCATCTCGATGCCGGCGCCATGGCGCATCCGAATATCATGACCGAGGGGATGAAGGACGGCTCGGATGCGATCGCCGACTGGCCGCTGATTGATGCGATGATGCTGTGCGCGTCGATGGCCGATCTGGTCGTCATCCATTCCGGCGGCGGCGGCTATGCCGGCTACATGACGAGCTGCGGCGTTACCGTCGTCGCCGACGGCACGGACGCCGCCGACGAACGGCTCGACCATGCACTGACCAATGATACGGCGCTTGGCGTCATGCGATACGCCGATGCCGGTTACGAGGAGGCGCTGGACGAGGTGGCGAAGAAGGACGTGCCCTATATCCGGCTTGGTTGATGCGCGGGAGGCGGACGTCAGGCAATCAGATTGGAGACTTCGAGGAGGTTGCCGTCGGGGTCCCTGAAATAGACCGAGCGCAAACGCCCGGCCGCACCGGTGCGTTCGACCGGCCCCTCTTCGATCGCAACACCTGCGGCCTGCAGATGGGCGATGACATCGGCAAGCTGTGTCTCGGCGACAAAGCAGAGGTCGCCTGAGCCTGATGTGGGATGTTTCGCCTTGGGATCGAATTCACGGCCGGCCTGGTGCAGGTTGATCTTCTGGCGGCCGAATTTCAGCGCTTTGCGGCCTTCTGCGAAGGTTTCGACCGACATGCCGAGAATGCGGGAATAGAAATCGCAGGTGATGGCGATATCAGCAACGGTCAGCACGAGATGGTCGAGATGGTCTATGCGGATCATGCTTTTCTCCTCGCGAATTGCTGGGCAAAACAGGCGGAGACAAAGGCCAGCGCCAGCATGGAAAGCGTGAAGATAACGACGGCGGCCCAGCCTTCAACGGCGAAGAACCAACCGCCCGCCGAACCCATGAGGCTGGAGCCGACATAATAGGCAAGCATATAGAGCGATGAGGCATGGCCCTTGGTGCCATGCGCCAGCTTGCCGACAAGACCGCTGGCGATCGAATGGCTCATGAAGAAGCCGGTCGTCAGCACTGTTATACCGAGGATGGTGGCCGGGAGAGAGGCTGCAAGCGTCAGCGCGCTGCCCGCGGCGGTGAGTGCCAGACCGAAGAGAAGCACGGAAAAATGCCCGATCCTGTCTCCGAGCAGGCCGCCGATCGAAGAGGCGCCGATGCCGAAGAGATAGACGGTGAAGATTAGCCCGAGTTCGGTCTGGTT
The DNA here is from genome assembly GCF_013087515.1 of Rhizobium sophorae. Classification (GTDB taxonomy): domain Bacteria; phylum Pseudomonadota; class Alphaproteobacteria; order Rhizobiales; family Rhizobiaceae; genus Rhizobium; species Rhizobium sophorae. Next base: position 81,707 of record NZ_JABFCN010000029.1, read on the forward strand.
GAGGCCGTAGGGCGGCGCCACAAGGCGGAAACCGGCATAATTATAGATGGTCACGAAGGAGCCCATCGCCAGGAAGGCGATGGCGAAGATGAAGGGCAGCGCCGGATTGGTGAGATGGCCGAGCCAGGCTTTTGCATGAAAGCGCGGATCGAAGCCCGGCCGGCGGACGAAATTGCGTGATGGCGGCAAGAGGGCGATGAAGCCGATTGCGGCGGCAAGACCGATGGCGCCGATGATGAAAAGCGCCGGCCGCCAGGTGAGATATTCGGCGAAGATGCCGGTCAGCACGCGGCCGGACATGCCGCCGAAAGCCGTGCCGCCGACATAGAGGCCCATGGTGGCGCCGAGACCGCGTGGCTCGATTTCCTCGGCGAGATAGGCCATGGCAACGGCCGGCACACCGCCGAGAACGAGGCCCTGCAGGGCGCGGATGACGAGCAGCAGATGCCAATTCGGGGCAAAGGCCGTAGCAATGGTCAGCAATGCCGCTCCGACCAGCGATATCGACATCAGACTGCGGCGGCCAAGGCCTTCCGAAACCGCGGCGGCGCAGACGATCGCGGCCGCGAGAAAGCCGGTGGAGAGCGATAGGGACAGCGAGCTTTCGGCCGGACTGACGGAGAATTGCTGTGAGAAGATCGGCAGGAGCGGCTGGACGCAATAGAGCAGCGAGAAGGTGGAGAAGCCAGACAGGAAGAGCGCCAGGCTGGCGCGGCGATAGGCGCCGGTTCCGCGGGTCAGGTATTGCTTCTGCCCTGAGATTGCGGCTGTCTCGGCGGTCTTCAATGCATGCACTGACGTTGGCATATCTTCATCCTTCCAGCCTCCGATCTAGTCAACGCCACTCCATTTGTCCAATATATGAAACTGGCGATTTCGATAGGTTTTGGAGATGGCGATGGAGTTGCGGCACCTGAGATATTTCCTGGCAGTGGCGGAAGAAGGCAATTTCACCCGTGCCGCCGCCAAGCTCGGTATCGGGCAGCCGCCGCTTAGCCAGCAGATCCGCGACCTGGAAAGGGAAGTGGGCGCGGCGCTGTTTCACCGCGTGCCGCATGGGGCCGAATTGACGGCAGCGGGCGCGGCCTTCCTCGGCGAGGCAAAGGCTTCGCTGGCGGCTGCGGAAAAAGCGAAGCTTGCGGCGCAAAGCGCCAATCGCGGCGAGACCGGCCGGCTGTCGCTCGGCTTCACCGCATCCTCTGCCTTCAACCCCGTGGTCAGCACGACGATCCGCCGCTTTCGCGCGCGCTGGCCGGAGGTGCGGCTATCGCTGACGGAAATGAATACGCTGGCGCTGATGCAGAAGCTCGAACGCGGCGAGCTGGACGCCACCTTCATGCGCCCCAGCCTGGACGATCCCGCCGGCATCCGGCTGCGGCGGCTGCCGGATGAGCCGATGGTGATTGCCCTGCCCGCCAGCCATCCCCTGGCACGGCGCAACGAGCTACCGCTTGCGGCGCTGGCGGACGAACCCTTCATCCTCTTTCCCCGGCTCGTGGGCTTGAGCCTCTATGACGATGTCGTGCTCGCCTGCCGCAAGGCGGGATTCGAGCTGACCGTGGCGCAGGAGGCGCCGCAGATTTCCTCGGTCGTCAATCTGGTAGCGGCCGATCTCGGCGTCTCGATCGTGCCGGCCTCGATTTCACAGATCAAGCTCGAAGGTGTGGTCTACCGGCCGATCGAGGGACCGCCGGCCGTGGCGCGCCTGGCGTTGGCAATCCTGAAAACACACCGCTCGCCGGTTACCGAGAACCTGATGAGCCTGCTAAGCTCATGAATTAGCCCACCGGATCCCAATAGGGCGGATCGCCGAAGCTCTTCTTCAGGTGATCGGCGATGGCGCGAAGCTTGGCGGAGGGATTTCGCCCCTCGGGATGGGCCATATAGATGAATTCGGTCTCCGGCTTGTGGCCGACATCGATTTCGGCAAGCCGGCCCTCGCGGATGGCCGGGCCGGCGATGAAGGCGGGCAGCAGCGCGATGCCGAGCCCGGCAATCGCGGCGTCGCGGAGCATGTCGCCATTGTTGATGCCGAGCGCCAGTTTCGCGCGCACGACGATCGCACCGTCGGGCGTCTGGAAGCGCCAGTCGGCAACGCCGCGATTGGTGTAGAAGATGCCGCGATGACTGTTGAGATCAGCCAGCGACGACGGAATTCCCTGGCGGGCGAGATAATCCGGCGAGGCGCAGAGAAGGCGGCGGCTATGCGCGAGCTTCCAGGCGACCAGCCGGCTATCGGCGATCGGACCATTGCGGATGATGGCATCATAACCGTCCGAGGCGGCATCGACGCGCCGGTCATCGATATCGAGGGTCAGTTCGATCTCGGGATGTTCGGCAAGAAAGGGATAGAGCGCCGGGCCGAGATGCATGCGGCCGAAGGTGACGGGGGCGGCAATGCGGATCGGGCCTGACAGCGTTCCGCGCCGTTCGGCCATATCGGCTGCGGCTTCCTCGATCTCACGCACGATGCGCGCGGCGCGCTCCAGGAAGACCGTGCCATCCTCCGTCAAAGTGAGCTTGCGCGTCGTTCGGTGCAGCAGCATGCCGCCCAGCGACTTCTCCAGTTCCGCCAGCCTTTCGCTGACGACGGATTTGGACAGCCGCAGGCGCCGGGCCGCCTCGCTGACGGAGCCCGCCTCCACCACGGCGACGAAAGCCGCAATGCCTTCTATCTTGATCATCGTTCGGCTTTTCCGAATTCGAATTCCCCAATCTGGAGACTAATCCGAACGAAGGGAAAATGCCATCTTCCACTCATCGAAAGGGACGGCAGGGGCCGCCTCACCTTAAACGTAGGAGATGGAATCATGAACCGCTTGAACAACAAGGTCGCGATCGTCACCGGCGCAAGCTCCGGCATCGGCCGCGCCACGGCAAAACTCTTCGCCGCCGAAGGCGCCAAGGTCGTCGTCGGCGCCCGCCGTCAGGGCGAACTCGACAGCCTCGTCGCGGAGATCAAGGCAGAGGGCGGCAACGCCATCGCCATTGCCGGCGACGTGCGCTCGGAAGACTATCACAAGGCGCTGGTCGCCGCCGCCGTGACGAATTACGGCAAGCTCGACATCGCCTTCAACAATGCCGGCACGCTCGGCGAAGCTGGGCCGAGCACCGCCGTTTCGGAAGCAGGCTTCAGCGAGGCACTGGCGATCAATCTGACGGCCTCCTTCCTCGCCGCCAAGCACCAGATCGGCGCAATGGTGCAGAATGGCGGCGGCTCGGTGATCTTCACCTCGACCTTCGTCGGCTACAGCTTCGCCTTTCCGGGCGTTGCCGCCTATGCCGCCAGCAAATCCGGCCTGATCGGCCTGACACAGGCGCTTGCCGCCGAATTCGGCCAGCAGGGCGTGCGCGTCAATGCCATCCTGCCGGGTGCTGTTGATACTGACATGTATCGGGACATGAACGATACGCCTGAGAAGCAGGCCTTCGTCACCAATCTGCATGCGCTGAAGCGTGTCGCGACCCCCGAAGAACTCGCCCGCTCGGTTCTTTATCTCGCCTCCGACGATGCGAGCTTCGTCACCGGCACGGCCTCGCTGGTCGACGGCGGCGCTTCGATCACTCGCAGCTGAGACGGCGCGCGCGATTACTCTCTGCGGTTGGGGGCCCTTCCACAACCCGTGGGAACGTCGCGGAGATCCGCGTGATTGCATGTTCTCCGCCAAAGGCTTAGGGTCGAGGACGGTCAGAAAAGGCAACGGATAGAAGGCCATGGCTCTCAGCGGCAAACGCATCCTCCTCATCATCTCGGGCGGTATCGCCGCCTATAAAAGCCTCGATCTGATCCGCCGACTGCGCGAGCATGGTGCGAGCGTGCGCCCTGTGATGACCAAAGGCGCGCAGGAATTCGTCACGCCGCTTGCCGTCGGTGCGCTGGCGGCGGACCATGTGTTCCTCGATCTGTTTTCGCGCCAGGACGAACAGGATATAGGCCATATCAGGCTGGCGCGCGACTGCGACCTCGTGCTCATCGCCCCTGCGACCGCCGATCTGATGGCGAAGATGGCGAACGGGCTTGCCGACGATCTCGCCTCGACCGTGCTTCTGGCGACGAACAGACCGGTGCTTGCCGCACCGGCGATGAACCCCGCCATGTGGGCAAATCCGGCGACGCGGCGGAATGCTGCGATGCTCAGAGCCGACGGCATCCGCTTCGTCGGGCCGATGGCCGGCGAGATGGCGGAAAGCCGGGAGGCCGGGCTCGGCCGGATGGCGGAGCCGCTGGAGATTGTCGCTGCGGCCGAGACCATGCTCGACGATGGAGAAAAGCCGCTCAAGGGACGCAAGGCGATCGTCACCTCAGGACCGACGCACGAACCGATAGATCCGGTGCGCTACATCGCCAACCGCTCCTCCGGCCGGCAGGGGCATGCGATCGCCGCGGCCCTGGCAAAGCTCGGGGCCGAGGTGACCCTCGTGTCGGGGCCAGTGACGATCACCGATCCAGTCGGCGTCAGCACCGTGCATGTCGAGAGGGCCGAGGAAATGCGTGATGCCGTGCTTGCGGCGCTGCCGGCCGATATCGCGGTGATGGTCGCGGCGGTGGCGGACTGGCGCGTCGCCTCGGCGGCCGACCAGAAGCTGAAGAAACATCCGGGCGAATCCATTCCGACGCTGGCGCTGACAGAAAACCCGGACATCCTGAAAACCGTCGGCCATCACACGATGCGGCCGAAGCTGGTGATCGGCTTTGCCGCCGAGACGCAGGATGTGGAAAGCAATGCGAAGGCGAAACTCGAGAGGAAAGGCGCCGACATGATCGTCGCCAATGACGTCTCTCCTGCAACCGGCATCATGGGCGGTAGTCGCAACAGCGTCAAACTCGTTCGCCGCGACGGCGTCGAGCAATGGCCTGATCTGACGAAGGAAGAGGTTGCCGAAAGGCTGGCGGCACTGATCGCCAAGCAGCTCCGCTGATCTCCAGCGGCTCGGCTGACGTCGAACGGCTCAGCTGACGCGAAGTGTTTAGGCAGGAATGGCCACGCGCAGCGGCTTGGCGGCACTGCGCTTCTCGGGCCGGAAGTCGGCGACGTCGATGCCGTCTTTGCAGACGGTGACGGCGCTGCCATCCGGAATTTCCGCCCAGGCATCGCCATCGTCGTTTAGTGGTTCCGACACAAGACAATAGCCTGCGCCGACGGGAGAAGCATAGAGCGTCGGCGCCTTGCGATCCGTGGCGTAACGGATCGCATAGAGCGTGCTGCCGTCGGAGAAGGCAGCGGTAAAGCGCAGCAGGATCGAGCCGATGACGCTTTCGGCCAGGTCCTCGATCACACCGATCATTTCCGCCATCGCGGCGACCGGCGCCTCGCGCAGTCCGAACTGCAGCGCCAGCAGGAACATCAGCTCGGAATCGGTCGTGCCGCCGCGGGCATTGAACAGCTCGTCGTCGAGCATCGCCTCCATCGGCCGGCGCAGGCGTTCGAAACCTGCGATCTGGCCGTTGTGCATGAAGGACCAGGTGCCATGGGTAAAGGGGTGGCAGTTGTCGCGGCGCGTGCCGCCGCCTGTGGCAGCGCGGACATGGGCGAGGAAGAGCGGCGAACGGATCTGCCGTGCTAGGCTCTTCAGATTGCAATCCGACCAGGCCGGCAGGATATCGCGGTAACGGCCGGGCTCGGGCCTGTCGCCATACCAGGCGATGCCGAAGCCATCGCCATTCGTCGCCGTCTTGGCGCGGGTGGCGCAATGCGACTGCTCGATCAGCGAGTGGGCGGGCGAGGATACCAGCTCCTCGAGATAGAGAGGGTCTCCGCGATAGGCTGCCCAGCGACACATGGCTCTTTGCTCCGGAACCCGCCGCCGCATCGGCGGGAATGCTGAAATTGTCGAACGACGCAGCTAATAACAGCTTAACGCGCGGCCGGTTTGCAAGCCAAACATGACGGTTTCTTGACGTATAGCCTCTTCAAATTCGGCAAAACACTGTGTTCTCTCGTGAACACCCGTGTTCCCCAAAGCAGTCATGCGTGCATTTTTGCTTGCATCTCGAAAGAATCAGCCTAACTTTAAGTCATCAGCAACAGAACGAAAGGAAGGTGATCCAATGTCTAATGAGATTTCGGACCTCGTAACGGGCATGGAAGAGGTGACGAAGGCGAGGCAGCCCTCGCTCTAATCCCCGCCTTCCTGGGGCTGCATAGACAGTCCAGGCCAGTTTGAGGCCAAACTCATGGAAAGGGTCGCTGAGGCGGCCCTTTTTTATTGTCTCTTTGACTGTATTGTCTTGAAGCCAGGCGTTGACGGAAGAGCGAAATCCCACTACTCATAAAGTCATCAGATGACTTTATGAGTAGTGGGATGAGAGCGCTCAGCAAGACCAATCTCGCCGATGAGGCGATCGAGGCGATCCGCGGCGACATTCTCGGCAAACGTTGGGCGGTCGGCGAAAAATTGCCGAATGAAGCCTCGCTCTCGGCCATGCTTTCCGTCAGCCGCGGCACGGTGCGCGAGGCGGTGCGCGTTCTTGTCTCCCAGGGTTATCTCGAAACAAGGCAGGGTTCGGGAACCTATGTCCGCGCCACCAGCGATGCCGGCCGGCCGCTGACGATGGCGCGGCGCGCCAGCCTGCGTGACCAGTTCGAGGCGCGTTTAGCGCTCGACGTCGAGGCCGCCCGGCTGACGGCGATCCGCAAGACGCCAGAGACGGTTGCCGGGCTTCGCCGGCTGCTTGCCGAACGCGGCAATTACGACGGCGGCAGCCAGGCCGCCTTCATCGAACGCGACCTCGCCTTTCACAAGGCCATCATCGCCGCTTCGGGCAACCGGGCGATGATCGAGATCTATGATTTCTTCTCGGCCTCGATCGCCGATACCATCGCGGCGACGCTCGGCAAGGACATTCCCGAGCCGGATATGCAGGCGCATGCCGATATCGTCGACGCCATCGAAACCGGCGATCCCGACAGGGCGGATGCGGCGGTGCGCCGCTTCATGGCACCGGTTCTTGCCGTACTCGACCGGATGATCCTGTCATGAACACGCCTGCCAGCCATGCCGTCAGCACGCTTGAGGCGGCCGACGAACTGCTGATCGACGCCGAGGCCGGCAGCCTTCCGCCGCCGCAGGCAACGCCGACGCGGGGAGTTGCGGATCGCTTTCTGCTCGGCGCAAGCCTGGTGCTGATCGCCTTCAACCTGCGCCCGGTCTTCTCAAGCGCCTCGGCGCTGCTGCCGGAAATCCGCTCGGAGCTCGGCCTGAGCACCCTTGGCGCCAGCTTGCTGACGACGCTTCCGGTCGTCTGCCTTGGAGCCTTCTCGCCGCTTGCGCCTCGTCTTGCCCAGCGCCTCGGTACTGAACGCACGCTGCTCGGCGTTCTCCTGCTTCTAGCCCTCGGCACCGCATTGCGCGGGCTTTCCTCCGTGCCGTTGCTCTTCATCGGCACGGCCCTTGCCGGCGCCTGCATTGCCGTCGGCAACGTGCTGCTGCCGGGGCTGGTGAAGCGGGATTTCGCCGGGCGCGCCGCGCTGATGACCGGCTTCTATACGATGGCGCTCTGCGCCGGGGCAGCAAGTGCCGCCGGGCTGACGCTGCCGATCGAGCATGGGCTGGGCGGCTCTCTAGAGGGCGCCCTCGCCGTCTGGGCGCTGCCCGCCCTGATCGTTAGCCTGCTCTGGCTGCCTGAGGTTCTTCGCAGCGGCAGACAGGCAAGACGGAACGGCTTTCGCGTCGAAGGCCTCTGGCGCGACCGGCTCGCCTGGCAGGTGACGCTGTTCATGGGGCTGCAATCGGCCCTTGCCTATTGCGTCTTCGGCTGGCTGGTTCCGATCTTGCGCGAACGCGGGCTCGACGGCGTCACCGCCGGAGCAATCGTTTCGCTGTCGGTGATGGTGCAGGCGGCATCCTGCCTGATCGTGCCGCATATCGCGGTGCGTGGCCGGGACCAGCGGCTGATCAATGCGAGCCTCTGCGGTGTCGCCGTCATCGCCCTGCTCGGTCTGCTCTTCGCGCCGCTCTCGACCGTCTGGCTGTGGGCAGTGCTGCAGGGCATCGGTCAGGGCGGACTGATCGCGGCGGCCATGACGACGATCGTGCTGCGCTCGCGCGATCCCGATGTCGCCGCCCATCTTTCCGGCATGGCGCAATGCGTCGGTTACCTGCTCGCCGCCATCGGCCCGCTCATCGTCGGCCTCATCCGTGGCTGGACCGGCAGCTTTTCCTGGTGCGCCGCCCTCTTCGTTGCGCTCGGACTGGGCGCGGCGATCAATGGCTGGAAGGCCGGCCGGGCGGTGGAGATCAATGTCCATGCGGTCGAAAAGGACGGCTGAGCCGTTCGCTCACCTGTCCATCACCATCTCTTGATGCCGGTCGTCGGCCGCGGATGTTACGCTATCTCAGCCTCTCATTCCCGACCGCCGGAGGAGACATCTTGCGCATACGAACCCTGTTTCTGCTCACCGCATTTATGGCGTCGCTGGCGCCTGCCCTTTCCCATGCGCAGGAAAGCGATCCACCGAGGGCGAATGTCCAGAGCGGCGCACGCGACGGCGTGCTGAAGCTGCTGCCGGCCGATTCCATCACAGAGCACGCGCTGACGATCGGTGGCCGGAAGATCGCCTATACCGCCACCGCGGGCACGCTGGATCTCTTCGGCCAGGACGGAGCGCAGACCGGCGCGATCTTCTACACCGCCTATGTGGCAAGGGATAGCGGGGCGAGCCGGCCTCTGACCTTTGCCTTTAACGGCGGGCCGGGTGCCGCTTCCGCCTTCCTGCATCTCGGGCTGGTCGGGCCGAAGGTGCTCGATTTCGGGCCGGATGGACGCGACGGCGCCAATGCGAAACTCGTCGACAACCCGCAAAGCTGGCTCGATTTTACCGATCTGGTGTTGATCGATCCGATCGGCACCGGCTGGAGCCGAACGGCAAAGGCGGACGACGCCTCCAATTATTATAACGTCAGTGCCGACGCCCAGAGCATTGCCAAGGCGATTGCACTCTATATCGCACACAACAACCGCTCCAACTCGCCGAAGTATCTTCTCGGCGAGAGTTATGGCGGCTTTCGCGCGGCCAAGGTCGCCTCGGCGCTGCAGGAAAGCCAGGGCATCATCGTCGCCGGCGCGGTGATGCTTTCCCCCTTGCTCGAGGGCCAGTTGATGTTCAATGCCGATCAGTTCGCGCTCGGTGCGGCGCTGGAGCTGCCATCGCTCGCCGCCGCCGAACTCGACCGGCATAACGCCTTTGACGAAGAGAAGCAGAAGGCAGCCGAGACCTTCGCGCTCGGTGACTATCTGACGACGCTCGCCGGGCCGCCGCCGACGGGTGCCGAGGCCGCCGCCTTCTATGGCAGGATCGCCGCATTGACCGGAATTCCGGAGGATATCGTTACCCGCAACCGCGGCTTCCTCGGCAGTTCCTTCGTCAAACATTCAGATGAGGGCAGCGGCGAGGTGATGAGCTCTTACGACGCCTCCTTTGCAGCACCCGATCCCTATCCGGAATCGGATTACGATCGCGGCGACGACGCCATCCTCGACGGTTTCACCCGCGCCTATGGCGGCGCCTTTGCCGACTACGCCCGCAACGAACTCGGCTTCAGAACCGAGATGACCTATTCGCTGCTCGACGGCGATATCAGCCGGCGCTGGGAATGGGGTGGCGGGCGCGGCGGCGGATCGCGCTTCCAGGCCAGCGCCACTGACGACATCAGGCAGCTGCTCGCCGCGAATCCGGCCTTCCATCTGCTGATCGCACATGGCTACAGCGATCTGGTGACGCCTTATGGCGTCAGCCGCTACGTGGTCGACCATCTGCCGCCCTCGCTCGCCGGCGGCCGTGTCGGACTGAAGCTTTATCGCGGCGGCCATATGTTCTATACAAGAGCTGATCAGCGGGCCGCCTTCACGGCGGATGCGAAGGCCTTCTACGGCACACATTTGGCCGCTCAGCCGGCGGACTAAACCGCTGTACATTGCGCGACATGCTTTGGGGATTTGCCGATGCATATAACCGGAGGATGCCACTGCGGCGCGATCCGCTATCAGGCGGAGATCGACCCGGAGCGGGTGTCGATCTGCCATTGCACCGATTGCCAGCGGTTGACGGGCTCGGCCTATCGCATCACCGCGCCGGCGCGGCCGGGAAGTTTCACGCTCACGTCAGGCGAGCCAAGAGGCTACGCAAAATATGGCGACAGCGGTGGTCTCAGCCGGCAATTCTTCTGCCCGAATTGCGGATCGCCGCTCTACCGCACGGACGGCGACGGCGGCGCGTTCGGCATCCGCGTCGGTGGCATCGACCAGCGGCGGGAGCTGACGCCGAAAAAGCAGATATGGTGCCGCTCAGCCCTGCCCGGGGTTGAGAATATCGAAACGCTTCCGCGCTTCGAGGGCGAGGATTAGGCTGAACGCTTGCAGTCAGCCTATTCCAACAAGGGCATGTCCGGCCAGCTACCGGTGACGCCGGCCTGTACCGGACGCTCCAGAGGCTGACGAGCTATCTCAGCAACGGCGCCTTTGTGGAGGCGAGCCAGAATGCCCGTCTTCGGGCGCTTGGCGGCCGCGCCGTGCCGACCACGGCGATCATCGTCGAAACGCTGCGCGACGACTGGCTCGTCGAGATCGAGATCATCGCCGTCGGCTAACGGCAGATCGGCGGCCGCGCCGCAGGGGCGCGACGGCCGCGGCGATCAGGCCGCTTGTTTCAACAGGCCGAGCGCCTCGGCCAGATCGACCTCGCCGCGGAAACCGCCGCTGCTTTTCGCGTCCTGCCGATGCTCGATCGCATGGGCAAAACGCACGGCGGCCTCCTGCTGCATGCGCTCATAGAGGCGATGCAGGCCGAGGAACTGCCGGCGGTCGACGACCTTGTGGAAATCGTTCCAGCGGGCGATGCCGACGAAATAGGCGTCCGCCAGGCTCGGGCCGTTGCCGAGAAGCCATTCGCGGCCATCGAGCAGACTTTCCAGCCTATGATGCGCCTTTTCGACCGCGGCGATGCCATAGGCCGTGAGGACCTGCTTCTCTTCCGGCTCCAGCGGATGCTCGATCGCATACCAGAGCGGGCCGAAGGCCTGGAAGAAGGTGGTGTTGAGAAAGGCGAGCATCTGGTTCAGCCGATCGAAATCCGCCGAGCCCTGCGCAAAGCCCAGACCGCTGCCGATCGCGCGGGCGCCGATATGGTGCAAGATCGCCATGCTTTCGCTGATCGTCCTGCCATCTTCGAGCAGCAATGACGGCGTTTCGCCGACCATGTTGATCCGCTTGTATTCTTCGCTGGAGACTATTTCCGGCATCTCGACGCGGCAGAGCCGATAAGGCAGGCCGGACCATTCCAGCGCGACGATCGAGCCGAAGGAGCAGCCCTCCGGCACGCCGTAAAACAATATGGGTGACATCAATCGTTCCTTTCAGAATTGAACCCTTATGGACGCGATGAATGTGAAGGCGTGGACGATCCAGCGGTAGAGGCTATAAATGCATCGCAATGTCCACACATCTGGAAGCTGACGATGGCGCTTTTCAACCTCAACGACCTCCATCTCTTCGTGCAGGCCGTCGACAGCGGCAGCTTTACCGCCGCCGCAAGACATCTCGGCATTCCGAAATCGACCGTCAGCAAGCGGGTTGCGGAGCTGGAGGCGCGGCTTGGCGTCCGGCTGATCCAGCGCACGTCGCGAAGCTTTGCGCTGACCGAACTCGGCCGGGAATTCTTTCAGCATGCCCAGGCCTCGATCATCGAGGCCGAGATGGCCGAGGGCATCGTGCGGCGGCATCTGGCCGAACCCGCCGGCAGTGTTCGCCTGACCGCCTCGGTGCCGACCGCGCAATTTACCTTGACGGAGCATCTGCCGGCGCTGGCGGCGCGCTATCCGAAGCTCCGGCTCTCCGTGCACGTGACGGACCGTTTCGTCGATATCGTCCAGGAAGGGTTCGACATCGCGTTGCGCAGCCACCGCGGGCCACTGCCGGATTCGGCGCTGGTGCAGCGGAAGCTCGCCAGCCATCCTTTCTTCATTCTCGCTTCGCCGGATTATGTGAATGCCCATGGGCAACCGCGCCGGCCGGAGGATCTGGCACAGCACGCGACGATCATGACCAGCCTGACGGAGGACCAGTGGCGGCTTTATTCGGGCGGCGACGAGGTTCTCATCACGCTGCATTCCGTCATGGCGGCGGATGAGCCCTACGTCTTGATGGAAATGGCCATGTCGGGGCTTGGCATTACCTGCCTGCCGACATCGGTCTGTCGCATAGCGCTGGCGGACGGGCGGCTGGTGCGGCTGCTGCCGGAATGGACGGCCGGCAGCATCGAAACGACCATCCTGATGCCGCACCGGCGCGGCCAGCTGCCGGCGGTACGCGCCGTCGTCGACTTCCTGGCGGAGCGGCTTGCCGGCTGAAGCCGCTTCGGAAGAGTAGCTTTAGAGATCACGCCGCCTTGGCGGCGTGATATTCCTTGATCGCGACCATCTTGATCGCCGGATGGCGCTCGGACTCGTAACGCAGCGAAAAACCGTCCTGGGCGAGGAAGACCGGATCGCCGTCGAGATCGCGGGCGATATCGCCGCGCTTGACGGTGAGGAATTTTTCGAGATCGGCCGGCTGATCGGCCGAGATCCAGCGGCAGACGGAGAAACGCGACATTTCGAAGGAGACCGGCAGGCCGTATTCGGCCATCAGCCGCTCCTTCAAGACGTCGAGCTGCAGGGCGCCGACGACCCCGACGATCGCCGGCGAGCCGTCTTCCGGCGAAAACAGCTGGACGACGCCTTCTTCAGCCATCTGCTGCAGGGCTTCCTTCAGCTTCTTCGCCTTCATCGCGTCTTCCAGACGCACGCGGCGCAGGATCTCCGGCGAGAAGTTCGGCACGCCCTGGAAGACCAGCGATTCACCCTCGGTCAGCGTATCGCCGATCCGGAGCGTTCCATGGTTCGGAATGCCGACGACGTCGCCGGCATAGGCTGTGTCGGCGAGCTGGCGCTGCGAGGCGAAGAAGAATTGCGGCGCTGTCAGGCCGAGCTGCTTGCCGGTGCGGGCAAGCCTTGCCTTCATGCCGCGCTCGAGCTTGCCGGAGCAGATGCGGGCAAAGGCGATGCGGTCGCGGTGGTTGGGGTCCATATTGGCCTGGATCTTGAAGACGAAGGCCGTCATCTTGTCGTCGGTCGCATGCACGGTCCTGGTATCGGCGACCTGGTCACGCGGCGGCGGCGCAAAATCGCCGAGCGCGTTGATGAGATCGCGAACGCCGTAATTGCGCAGCGCCGAGCCGAAGAAAACCGGCGTCATATGGCCTTCCAGGAAGGCCTGGCGGTCGAAGGGACGGCAGGCCTCGATCGCCAGCTCGGTCTCCTCGATGAACACCTGACGCTCGTTTTCCGGCAGTCGGCCGGCGACACTCTGCGGGCCGTTGACCGGCGTTCCCTCGATTTCGGTATCGGAGCCGCGCACCGTATTGGCGGCGATATTGTAGGAACCGCAAAAGGTCTTGGAGCGGCCGATCGGCCAGGTGATCGGCGCCGTATCCAGCGCCAGCTTCTCTTCCACCTCATCGAGGATCTCGAAGGGATCGCGGCTTTCGCGGTCCATCTTGTTGATGAAGGTGATGATCGGGATATCGCGCATGCGGCAGACTTCGAAAAGCTTCAGCGTCCGCGGCTCGATGCCCTTGGCGGCATCGATGACCATGACGGCGGCGTCGACGGCGGTCAGGGTGCGATAGGTGTCGTCGGCGAAATCCTCGTGACCCGGCGTATCGAGAATGTTGAAGACATTGTCGTTATATTCGAAGGTCATCACCGAGGTGACGACGGAGATGCCGCGCTCGCGCTCGATCTTCATCCAGTCGGAGCGCGTCTGCATGCGATCCTTCTTCGCCTTGACTTCGCCGGCAAGCTGAATGGCGCCACCGAACAGCAGCAGCTTTTCGGTGAGCGTCGTCTTGCCCGCGTCCGGGTGGGCGATAATAGCGAATGTGCGGCGGCGGGAGACCGCCTCGGCGAGACTTTCGGCCATGCTTGTGAATCCTGTGGAATTGCCGCGTATCTAGCGACTAAAGGCCGGCTTTGCAATTGACCTTGCCCTTCCACGCGCAAAGTAATGGGCCATGAACATTCATCACGACACGCGCCCGATGCTGAACCTCATCCGCTTAGCCAATGGCGAAGGCCTCGACCTGCCCGCCTATGAAAGCAAGGGAGCGGCCGGCATGGACCTGCGTGCCGCTGTCGACGAGGCAGCGCCGCTGACACTTCTGCCCGGCAAGCGGGCGCTGGTGCCGACCGGCTTCATCTTCGAGATCCCCGAAGGTTTCGAGGGACAGGTGCGGCCGCGCTCCGGCCTGGCCTTCAAAAATGGCATCACCTGCCTGAATTCGCCTGGCACGGTCGACAGCGACTATCGCGGCGAGGTGAAGGTGCTGCTGATCAATCTCGGCGAGGAGCCCTTCGTCATCTCGCGCGGCATGCGCATCGCCCAGATGGTGATCGCTTCCGTCACCCAGGCGAGGGTGGCGGAGATCACCGAGGCCAGCGAAACGATGCGCGGCGCAGGCGGCTTCGGCTCCACCGGCGTCTGATGACGCAGCGCCTCGACAGCGCTGGCTTGACCTTCCGGCAGGATTATTTCGGCGACCCCGTGGGCTGGGAGGCCCTGGTCTGCCTGCTCAAGAATATTTTCGGCATCGATGTCGGACCGCTGCAACAGCTCGGCGGACCCGACCCCACCAGCATGCCCTTCGGCTGGTTCGATGCCGACGGCGAACTTGCGGCCAATATTTCGGCCTTTGCGCTGCCCTTCGTCCTCAACGGCAGGATCGTCCATGCCGCCGGGCTGCAATCCGGCGCCGTGCGGCCGCCATGGCGCGGCCGCGGCCTCTATCGCGACGTGACGGTAAAAGCGCTCGACTGGTGCGATCAGCAAGGTTTTGAAGCCGTCATCCTCTATACCGACAAGCCGTCGCTCTACGAAGCCTATGGGTTTCACGCGATACCGCTGCACCGATACGAGGGGGCACCACCCGCCCCTTCGTCTTCCGCCGCACCCGCCCGGCCACTTTCGCCGACGAATGCGGATGATCTTGCCCTGCTGCAATCGCTGCTGAAGGCACGAAGCCCGGTTTCAACCTCGCTGGCGGTCACAGTCAATGCGGCGATGTTTCTGATCAACACCCAGCTCGATCCCGATATCCGCATCAGCTTTCTGGCAGTGCGGCAGGCGGCCATCGCCTGGAAGATCGATGAGGCGGGCCGCTTCAGCCTCCTCGACGTCGTGGCGGCTGAGATACCGTCGCTTGCCGCGATCCTAGGCGGGCTGGAGATCGCGCCGGCTTCCGTGGAAGTGCTTTTCCGTCCCGACAAGCTCGGCTGGGAGGGTGTTCCACAATCGTTGGAAAGCGGCACGAGGCTGATGCTGCGCGGGCTCGGCGATGCCACCCCGGATTTTCCGGCGATGCTGTCGCCGATGGCGGAATTCTAGATCCCCCTATTTCCGGCGGGAAAGCGGTGGCAGGCGGCGTTTGACGGGCGAGGCTTTGATCATCGCGGTGTTGGTCTCCGCCCTTTCGGCGACGCGGTCGAGGATGCCGTCGAGGTCCGCCATCGAGCGGATGACCAGGCGGGCGATAAAACAATCATCACCCGTCACCTTGTCGCATTCGATGATTTCGGGAATTTCCTCGATGATACGCTCGACGATGTGCAATTGCCCCGGGAGCGGACGCACGCGCACGATCGCCTGCAGGGGATAACCGACGGCGGCGGGATCGAGATCGATGGTGAAGGCCTTGATGACGCCGCGCTCCTCCAGCCGGCGCAGACGCTCGGCGGCACTTGGCGAGGAGAGGCCGACCTGCTGGGCCAGTTCCTTCAGCGAGATCCGTGCATTGCCGGCCAACGCCTGCAGAATGGCCTGATCGATTTCGTCGAGCGATTGCACATCATTAGCCACAGCGGAACATTCTCCTATTATGATTAGGCGGCACCGATCATCTTCCTTCCTTTCCTTATATAAAATCGCCTCTCGTCGCAATATTCTTATGTCATCGAAATGGAGGCAATCATGGGCAGCGACATCAAAAGAGGCACGGCGGAAATGACGGCAGCGATGCTGATCTCGGGAACGATCGGCTGGTTCGTCGTCATGTCGGGACAACCCGTCAGCGGCGTGGTCTTCTGGCGCTGCCTGTTCGGCGCGCTCACCTTGCTTGTCATCTGCGGCGCGCTCGGGCTGCTGCGGCCCGGCATCATCACGCTGCGCGCCTTCGGCATCGCCATTTTCGGCGGCATCGCCATCGTCTTGAACTGGCTGCTGCTCTTTGCCTCCTACTCGCATGCGACGATCTCGATCGCGACGACTGTCTATAACACCCAGCCTTTCATGCTGCTCGTGCTCGGCGCGCTCTTTCTCGGCGAGAAGATCACCGCCACCAAGCTGTTCTGGCTGACACTCGCCTTCGCCGGCATGATTGCCATCGTCGAGGCAAAACCGGAGACTGGCGGGGCGACATCTGACGGTTACGGCCTCGGCATCCTGATGGCGCTCGGTGCGGCCTTCTTCTACGCGCTCGCCGCCCTTGCCGCGAAATGGCTGAAAGGCACGCCGCCGCATCTGATCGCGCTCATCCAGGTCGCCACCGGCATGCTGATGCTGGCGCCGATGACGGACTTTTCAAATCCGCCGCAAGATGCAGGAGGCTGGGCGATCCTGGTGACCGTCGGGGTCGTCCATACCGGGCTGATGTATGTGCTGCTCTACGGCGCAATCCAGAGGCTGCCGACGCATCTGACTGGCGCCCTCTCCTTCATCTATCCGATCGCGGCGATCCTCGTCGACCGGCTGGCCTTCGGCCATGCGCTGCAGCCGATGCAGATATTGGGTGCGGCGATCATTCTCCTTGCCGCAGCGGGCATGAATCTCGGCTGGACGCCGCGGTGGCTGCGGCCGCGGGCGCTGGAGAGTTGAGAACCGGGCCTGTCCCGGGCATAGCAAGCATGCCCGGGACATGCCGATATTATTTCTGCCCGCGCGTCGTTTCGAACAGGAACCAGGTGCGGCGCTCGCCCTCGTCGATCCAGTTCTCGATCAGGCTGGCGGTTGCGACATCATTATGCTCGTCGCAAAGGTCATGCACCTCGCGCAGCAGCGAAACGAGCTGAACGTTATCCTCGCGCAGTTCCGACAACATGTCCTCGGGCGTGACGAAATCCGCGTCATTGTCCAAAAGGCGCTGCTGGCGAGCGATCTGGCCGATGGAGCGCAGCGTCGTGCCGCCGATCTTACGGGCACGTTCCGCAATGTCGTCTGTCATGGCGAAGATCTGCTCGGCCTGTTCGTCGAGCAGCAGATGATAGTCGCGAAAATGCGGGCCGGACATGTGCCAATGGAAATTCTTGGTCTTCACATAAAGGGTAAAGACATCGGCGAGCAGCGCGGTCAGCGCCGCCGAAATATCGGTAGTGGCGTTGGTCGACAGGCTGGACGGCGTCTTGAGTGGCGAAAGCCTGCGGGTTTCGGCTGGCGTATGGGACATTTAATCTCTCCTTGGTGATGAAAATCTCTAGCTCCACCGGCCGGGACAACCGCGGCGGGCCGCGCTGATCGCGCATTTGCAGAGAGAGAAATAGCAAGGCCGGGTCGCTTTCCAAGTAGATCATAGTCTGACAGACCTATTCCTTATGGTTATGGACCGATCAGCGCCAAAGCATTGATGAGGAAGCGGCGCTTGCCTATAGATGGGCGGTGGAAGTCCTGAGGGTTAAGAAGATGAGCCTCACCGTCCTGATCACCTATGCCGGAGCGCTGTTCATCGCCGCGGCCATTCCGGGACCCGGGATTACCGCAATCGTCGCGCGTGCGCTCGGCTCGAATTTCCGCGAGACCTTCTTCATGGGTCTCGGCCTGGTGCTCGGCGATATGACCTATCTGACAGCGGTCACTCTCGGCCTTGCCTTCGTGGCGCAGACCTTTATCGAGGTGTTCATAACAATCAAGATCGCCGGCGTCCTCTATCTCGGTTACATCGCCTGGAAACTCTGGACGGCAGGGCTGTTGCCGCAGGATATCGCGGCGCGGAAATCCACCAATATCGGCATGTCCTTCCTTTCCGGCCTGCTGGTGACGCTCGGCAATCCGAAGACGATGCTCTTCTATGTCGCCCTGGTGCCGACGCTGATCGATATCGGCAATATCGGCCTACGCGACTATGCGCTCCTGCTCACCGCCACCTTCGTCGTGCTGATCGTCGTGCTCGTGCCCTATATGCTGCTTGCCTCGCGAGCCCGCACGATGCTGAAGCAGCCGCGGGCCTTGCAGGCGCTGAACCGGGTTGCGGCCGGCATCCTCGCCGGCACGGCCGCCTTCATCGCCACGCGGGCGGCCTGAAATAAACATTCGGCAAGAACCGGTTTTCACAGGTTTTTTTCTCTCCTGATCGCCCTTCCAGGTCGAACGCGGTCTGGCCTAGACCGGCCTTTGACCCTATTCTCCCCTCGATTTCAGGAGCAGGATTTCAAAGGGAGAGCACCCATGTCGCACAAGCCCGGCCGCGGCCGCATCTATTCCTCGATCACCGAGACCATCGGCGACACGCCGCTCGTGCGCTTCGACAAGCTGGCGCGGGAAAAAGGCGTCGTGGCGAACCTGATCGGCAAGCTTGAATTCTTCAACCCGATCGCCTCGGTCAAGGACCGCATCGGCGTCGCGATGATCGAGGGCCTCGAAGCCCAAGGCAAGATCACCCCCGGCAAGACGGTGCTGATCGAGCCGACCTCCGGCAATACCGGTATCGCGCTCGCCTTTGCCGCCGCCGCCAAGGGTTATCGGCTGATCCTCACCATGCCGGAGACGATGTCGGTCGAGCGCCGCAAGATGCTGGCGCTGCTTGGCGCCGAGCTGGTGCTGACCGAGGGACCAAAGGGCATGAAGGGCGCCATCGCCAAGGCCGAAGAACTGGCGTCCTCCCTTCCGGATGCCGTCATCCCGCAGCAGTTCGAAAACCCAGATAATCCGGAGATCCACCGCAAGACGACGGCCGAGGAAATCTGGAACGATACCGACGGCACGGTCGATATCGTCGTCTCCGGCATCGGCACCGGCGGCACGATCACCGGCGTCGGACAGGTGCTGAAGAGCCGCAAGCCCGAGATCAAGATCATCGCCGTCGAGCCGGCCGATTCGCCGATCCTCTCCGGCGGCAATCCCGGCCCGCACAAAATCCAGGGCATCGGCGCCGGCTTCGCGCCGAAGATCCTCGATACCGGCATCTATGACGAGGTCGTCACCGTGACCAACAACGAAGCCTTCGAACAGGCGCGCCTGGTTGCCCGGCTCGAAGGCGTGCCGGTCGGCATCTCCTCGGGTGCGGCACTGACGGCCGCGATCAAGGTCGGCATCCGTCCCGAGAATGCCGGCAAGAACATCGTCATCATCATCCCCTCCTTCGCCGAACGCTATCTCTCGACGGCGCTGTTTGAAGGGCTGGGGAGCTGAGGCTGGATTTGGCCGGGCTTTGCCGGTCACTCGTCTTCGCAGGATATCGGGCCTGCTTCGGCGCTCTGTGAGCTGCTGATAAAGCCGACCCACTCCTCTTTCGTCATGCTCGGGCTTGTCCCGAGCATCTGCAGCCAGTTGATATGCAGCAGATCCTCGGCACAAGGCCGAGGATGACGCCGAGTAAAGGACGAGCTGCCAACAAACTGTCGGGCGCGCTTCGCGCCTCTCACGCCGCCGCCGTCAGCCTTTCGCCGGCGATGCGGTAGGAGATTGCTTCGGCGAGATGGATGCGGCCGACGGTTGGCTTGCCGTCGAGATCGGCAAGGGTGCGGGCAACCTTGAGCACGCGGTGGTAACCGCGGGCGGAGAATTTCATCTTCTCGGCGGCGTCGCGCAGCAGTTGCAGGCCGCTGGCGTCGGGCTCGGCCAGTTTCTCGATCATCGCGGTGGAGCAGCGGGCATTGGTGCCGATGCCCTTTGCGCCGGCGCTTTCGAAGCGCTCCCGCTGGATCTCGCGGGCGCGGGCGACACGGCGGGCGACGTCGGCGCTGGTTTCAGCTGCCGTGGGCCGGATGAGATCGGCAGCGGAGACGGCCGGCACGTCGATGCGGATATCGATCCGGTCCATCAGCGGGCCGGAGATGCGGGCCTGATAATCGCTCATGCAGCGCGGGCCGCGGGCACAGGTATGGCCGGGCTCGCCGGCCATGCCGCAGCGGCAGGGGTTCATCGCCGCGATCAGCCGGAATTTCGCCGGATAGGAGACGCGGTGATTGGCGCGCGCAATGACGCATTCGCCGCCTTCGAGCGGCTGGCGCAGCGCATCGAGCGCCTGCGGCGTGAATTCGGGAAACTCGTCGAGAAAGAGCACGCCGTGATGGGCAAGCGAGGCTTCGCCCGGACGGGCGCGCAGGCCGCCGCCGACCAGCGCCGCCATGGTGGCGGAGTGATGCGGGGTGCGGAAGGGCCGGCGATCGGAAAGCTTGCCGCCGGAGAGCTGGCCAGCGATCGAATGGACCATCGACACCTCCAGCAGCTCGGCGGCCGAAAGCGGCGGCAGGATCGATGGCAGCCTCGCCGCCAGCATCGACTTGCCGGAGCCCGGAGGACCGACCATCAGCAGATTATGGCCGCCGGCGGCGGCCACTTCGAGTGCGCGCTTGGCGCTTTCCTGGCCCTTGATCTCGGCAAGGTCCGGCAGGTTTGCGGCATTGGCGCTGACCTGCCTCTGAATCTTCATCCAACGGCGATTAGAGCCTCGGCGGTTTTCGATACGC
>NZ_JABFCN010000003.1 GCF_013087515.1 Rhizobium sophorae
AATGCGGCTGATCCCCTACCCTTCAAACGCCCATGTTGCACTTGGTGTAGATTCTCCAAAAAAACCGCAAAGTTGAAGTGTCCTGTTTCTGCAAAGTTGGAATGTCACTCTCCCCGCGTTTGATGACGTAGGAGATTGCGGATGGGACTGATAGCGATGAGCGAGCGTGATCTACAGCGGATCGAGATTCTATCGAAAGTGATTGCCGGCCGGATGACGATGGTGTCGGCGGCACATGTGCTTGAACTGAGTACGCGCCAAGTACGTCGTCTGCTGGAGCGGATCAGCACAGGTGGTGCGGAGTCGATCCGGCACAAGGCTCGACGCATAGACGAAGATAGCTGCGTCTGAAGCGATATACCTCCTTTTATCCAACGATGACGTGCGGCACGAAACGCGATAGATTGGCGGTTATGCGCGAGCGATCCTCGCGGACGGCAAGACCGCAGGCGCGATCACCGACGATCCAACTGCCGAGCACGGCGAAGCCGCCATCGCTTTCGAAAAGCGGAGCATAGGCCTGGACGATAAAGCCTTCGTCACCATAATCGCCGGGCGCGGAAATCAATTCCCGGCCATTTCGGAATATCGTGACGTTCTCGCCTTCTCGCGACAGCAGCGGTTTGCGCACATAGTCCGTCAAGGTCGAGGCCGCCGGGTCGTCGGTGAAATAGCTGGGCAGCAGGTTGGGATGATTGGGGTGGCGCTGCCAGAGCAGAGGCAGAAGCCCCTTGTTGGAGAGCACGGACTTCCAGGCGGGTTCGACGAAAACATCGCCCGAGCGCACGAGGTCGCGGGCGAACGGCTCGCGCAGCATGAATTCCCATGGGTACAGCTTGAAGCAGCGGTCGATCACCCGATCCTGGAGGTCGGTGTAACGGCCCTGCGCATCGATGCCGATCTCGCGTATGTCCAGAAGCTCGACGCGATGGCCAGCCTGCACTGCACAGTCCATCAGATAGACCGTCGTGCCGCGATCCTCCTCATTGTCGGTCATCGCGGCGAAGTGGAAGATCGATTCTTTGGAAAATTGCTCGAACGCCTCGACCAGGCTTTCCTGCAAGGAATTGTACTGGTCTGCTTCCTTGGGCAGGATACCCAAAGCCACCTGGTCGGTCAGCCAGTTGAACTGGAAATAGGCTGTCTCGAACACCGAAGTGGGGGTATCGGCGTTGTATTCGAGCAACTTGGCCGGGCCAGTGCCGTCGTAAGCAAGATCGAATCGGCCGTAGAGGTGCCGGTCGCGGCGCTGCCAGGAGCGCTGCACCACATCGCGCAGGTCCTCCGGAATCGCCAGCCTGTCGAGCGCCTCTTCGCTTCCGACGATATCCCCTACCAGATCCATGCACATGTCGTGCAGTTCCTGGCTCGGCCCTTCGATCTGCATCTCGATCTCATCGAGCGTGAATGTATAGGCGGCATCATCGAGCCAATAGGGCTCGCCATACATGACGTGAAACCCGAAGCCGACGGCGCGCGCCTTGTCAAGCCAATCAGGACGCGCAGGAAGTGTGATGCGCTTCATGTCAGCCGCCGAAACTGAACGACGAACGGCCCCCGAAGCCTTGACGGGCAACGGTGCGAGTGTTGACGTTGACCGGCTTGACAGTCTGACGCGAGGGCGCGATCGCGGTGTCGCTGCCGCCCGAGCGAACAGTCGTTGTCACCGTTTGCCCCGAGCGATTGCGATAAATCGGTGTCGAGCCGTAGGAGCCACTCTCCTCCTGGCGCCGGCGATAATTGTAATAGTCGCCGATGTTGTTGAGTGCCGAAGACAGCACGTAGCCTGTCAGGAACGGCACGAAAAAGCTGCCGCCTCCGCTGGTATTGTTGGGGACGGCACTAGCCGACTGTTCCGTGCACTGGCCCGAGCCGTATTCGGCCTCGCAGGCGGCCATGCCGTTGAAACGCGGCGCGGCGGCAAGATGGGCCCGCATAGCATCCTGATAGCCGGCCTGGCAGACCTGCCGGTCCATACCGGAAGTCACGCATTGGTCGACAGAGGTGAACATTGTCTCCGAAGGTGTCTGATCGCCGCAACCGGATAGCGCCAGGGTCGAGGCAGCGATAGTGCCGAGGGCCAGGAAAGGTCGTTTGTGCCCGCTCATGCGTCTGCGCATCGTTCCCTCCCTCAATAGGTCATGCAGGCGGCGTTGAGAATACCGATGACGAGCGCGATGCCGCCGCCCCATATGCCCGCAGCGATATTGTCGGCAGTGATCTTTTCATGCAGATCCGTCATGGTGAAATTCGCGATGTAGTAAGCGAGAATCTGGGCCAGGATGCCTACCATCGCCCATATGATGTAGTCGACGATGCTGACCGAATTGGCTGCTGCCGAAGCCAGAGGCAGGCTGAAACCGACAAGCGCGCCCAAGAATGCCGTGACGGCGGCAAGATTGCCTGCGCGAATGAGTTGGACTTCCTTCTGCGGCGTCAAGAATGTGTAGATCACCGCGAAAACGCCATAGGCGGCAAGTCCGACGGCGAAATAGCCGAGGAAGGCAGGCAGACCCGCCACGTAATGGAGCATTGAAAAAGTCCTCCGTTGAAATTGATAGGATCCATCAGACGCGGCGAACATCGGCCGGAGCGAGTCCGTAGCCGATCAGAAATTCCACCGAGCTGCCTGCCTGGCTCTGTCCGAGATCGAGGTCGCGCTCGACATTGATCAGCAGCATTTCGCGCGTCGAGCCAAGCGGGCGATAATACAACATGCAGGTCTGGTGAATGGAGCGTTGCGCCTCACCATCGTCGACCTTCTCGACAAACTCCGCCAATGGGGTCCGCTCCGGGCCTTCGCCCCAGAATCGGCTATAGAGGATGCCGTCGGCATCGTAGGCTGGCTGGCCGATCAGGCCGTCCGGCCCGGTCCAGCGGTTCCATTCGCCCTGCCCGGCAGGCACGACGCTGTCCCAGGGCTGATAAAAGCTGATGTCGTCGACATCACCCGGCTGGCCCGACGTCGACATCACCTGGATCATCCGATGGTCTTCATCGTAGTAACGCGAAAGAACCGTCGCGGCATCGAGCGAAACCTCACCGTAAGCGGCAATGATGAACGGGCCGCTCCGTGGCAGCGGCATGGCCGGCTGGCCGGCCAACGCCTCAGCTTCGAGGGAGAGGAAATCGATCTCCAACGCCCCGCCGATGGCGGCGCTCAACGGGCCAAGTTCTTTGGGTAAGGGCCTTTCGTTCTTGTCTCTGCCGAACCAGCCGATCATGATACCTCTCCCATTCGAGCCCAAGCGATGGCAGCGGGATCTAGCCGCATTCCGCTGATATAGTAAAGGGTCTCGCCGCCCCGCATCAGCGTCTCGTCCCGGCAATTGAGGTCGGTCATGCCCTGGCTCAGCATGCCCACCAGCGTCACGTTATGCTGACGCTTGAGCCTTAAAAACACGTCTCCATAGAGTAGCGGCATTTGCAAAGGCGGCACCGCCAGGGAAAAGGCCGTGTCGGTGGAGGCCGCCGACAGCAGCCGTGCGGCGATTTCCGAAGAGCCAGGATCACGGGCGGAACGCGACAGCAACTCCTCGGCGAGCGAGCCCACCGCCTCGACACGCGGCCGGCGTTGTTTGACCATCTGCGCCGTGCGGTCGTCGGCGAAATAGGCCACGATATGGGCGTTGGGCGCATGGTCCGCGGCAATCAGCACCGCGGCCAGCGTCTCGTCGTCATTTGCTCCGCGCGCGATGATCGCCCGCGCTTGGGCCACACCGGCCCGCACCAGAGCGTCGGCATCTGCAAGCCGCTCGGTTCTGATATAGTCGGCGTAATTGCTGGCGGGGTTTTCCGGAAGGTCCTTGGCAACCAGAACACTCATCGGTTCGTTGGCCTGTCGTTCGGCATGCAGCAGCCGAAGCGTCTGGTATGTCTGCCCCTCCTGCCAGCCGAGGACGATGATATGGCCGGTGCGTTCGCTGTAATCACCCAATCCGCGCATGCGGTTTCTCCAGATCGTGCCTATAGTTGTCAACAACTTGCCAAGAACAGCGGTGAAGATGGCAATGCCACCGGGAAGAACGAACAGGACGGTCATGATTCGGCCGAGCCCGGATTTTGGAGAGAGATCGCCATAGCCGACAGTCGTTGCCGTCACCATATAGTAATAAAGAAAGTCGACCGGATTGCCGACGAGATCGCCTTCGCCGGCTAGCAGGAAGAGCAGATAAGAAGCGACCAGATGGATCACGAGGATAAGAAAAAGGGCTGACCAGGCCAATTCGCCGAGCGAGAGATATACACGCCGCAGTAATGAAGCGATAAATGGCACGCGATTGGCCCCCGTTCCCAACGCTTAGCCTAGCGAAATTTATTTAGCGCGCCACCTTTAAGTGGCATATCGACTACCCAGATATTTTCGACGTTCCAACCGATGGAGGATTTTTTGGAGACCTGGAACCTCACCACTTTAACGCGCCTGTTCGCCTCCGATCCGGAGGTGCTGGGCGATGTGGATGTAGCCGTACCCGAACAGGGCGACGTCATATGCGTGACTCTGAAGGAAAAGGGTGATCTCGACGTCTTCGTCGCGGTAAGCGGGGAGCGCGATATTCTTGTCAGCGCTGTTCTGGTGCCATGCAAGGACATCCCCAAGCGGGAAGCCTTCGAACGCCTGGTGCTCAAGACGCACAAGTTCGTGCCGCTCTCCAGCTTCGGCATCACCACGATCGACGGTGAGGAATGGTATGAATTGTTCGGCTCGCTGTCGGCACGCTCGACGGCCGAGACGGTGGTCGAGGAGGTCGCAATTCTGGCTGCCAATGCCGTCGATGCGGCACACATGATCGAAGAATGGAAAAACGGGGAGATTGCAGCGTGAGCACCTGGGGAAAGATTTTCACCGCCATTCGCGGCGGTATTAACGAGGCAGCGGAAGCGGCCGCCGACAGTCAGTCCATGCGCATTCTTGACCAAGAAATCCGCGACGCTGAACAGTCTCTACGCAGCGCGCGATCCGATCTGGCCGGGATCATGGCGTCCAACAAGAGCGTCATGCGCCGACTTGAAGAAAACCGCGCAAAGGAGACCAAGGATACCGACAGCGCTCGCGCCGCGATCTCCGCGGGCCGCACGGATCTGGCTCAGGGTCTCGCTCAGCGCATTGCCGGTACCCGTGCCGAAGTGCAGCGCGACCAAGAAGAGCTCGATCGGCTGCTGCCCCGCCAGCAGCAGATGCTGCGCACGATCCAGGAGACCGAAGCGCGCATTGCTCAGATGAAGCGTGAGGTGGAGAATGTCAAAGCCAACGAGTCCCTGCTGCGCGCTCAGTCGGCGATTGCCCACAGCCAATCGGGCATCAACACCCGTCTCGGTAGCGCCGTCGAAAGTCTCGAACGTATCAAGAAGCGCCAGGAAATCACTTCCGGCCGCATCGAAGCCGGTGCTGAACTGGCCGCGCTGGAAAACGGCAGCGATCTTGATCGACAACTGCGCGAGGCCGGCATTGGCAGTTCGAGCCACTCGGCCGACGACATTCTTGCACAACTGATGGCACCGAAACATTCGGTCGAGCCCATCTTGCTGCCCGCGCCCGCCGGCAACAAAGACTGATAATGTGCGAAGCGGCCGCCCTGTCGGCAGATTGAAGACAGAGCGGCCGCACGTGGGACTTTCGGCGTTGCAGCCCCAACAAATCGAAGAATGATACGGCTCCTGCCTGTGATCTCGTCAGTGGGTTGCCAGCCAAGCACGTGCTCGCAGACCGCGCCTATGACGCCCAGCACGATCCCGGGAGTTCGGCACCGATGCGGCTTTGAGCCGGAGCTTTTGGAGCGATGGGCGCCTCCTAATTATTTGGATGTAATGCATTTGAATGGTGATCCCCCGCGACGCGCATCTTGCGCTTGCAGTCAAAGCACGCTAATTGGCTTTTGTAATGTTATTACATCACCAGGCGCGCGATGCGTGCCGGCCAATTGAAAGAGTTTCAGTGAATGAACAAGGCGATCACAACACTCAGCTATGCACTGGCTGTATCTGCAGCATTGACCTTTGCAGGAACGGCAGGCGCCCAGACATCTTCGGGAAACAATCGCAGCCACGGCCATTCCCACGATAAGAAGGGGTCGGTAAATGAGGGTTATTTCGATGACGATCAGGTGAAGGCGCGTGAACTGTCGGACTGGGAAGGCGACTGGCAGTCAGTCTATCCCTTTCTTGTCGACGGAACCTTGGACCCGGTGATGGCCGACAAGGCGAAACACGGCGACAAGAGCGCCGGGGAATATCGTGCCTACTACGACAAGGGATACAAGACCGACGTCGACCGGATCGTCATCAACGGAAAGAAAGTTACGTTTTTCCGCGGCAAGGACTCCGTGACCGGAGACTACGAGACGGATAGGCACGAAATCCTCACCTACAAAAAGGGTAATCGAGGGGTTCGTTTCATCTTCAGGAAAAGCGCCGGTGATGACGCCGCACCTCGGTTCATCCAGTTCAGCGATCACATCGTCGCCCCCGAGAAGGCCGACCACTACCATCTTTATTGGGGCAATGACCGCGCCGCCCTACTGAATGAGGTCACTAACTGGCCGACCTACTACCCCTCGAGCTTGAATGGGAAGCAGATCGCCGAGGAGATGCTGGCCCACTGACTAGCCGAGGCCGCACGTAGCCGGCTCGGGGGGCGCAGAGCGCCCTCTCTTGTTTTGCTTGGAGCGCGAAGCATCCGGCGGTCTCCATATCCTCGCCGAGGCTACAGCGCGTCGAGGAACCTTTGGCAATCACCAAAGTTTAGTTTTTGAAGCTCTTAGCGCGGAAGACTTCAGTGACGAGCGCCTCAAAAGACCTGCGTGAACAGCTTCAACGGCTCCGCGCCCTCGCGCCGCGGCAATCGATGACAATCTAGGCCTGCAACATGCACGTCGAAACGACAATTTTCGAGCCGAGCGACTGGGTCCCGAACAATCAGCGCCTTCCTGTGCTACTTTACCAGGGGCTTTCTGGCGACAACCGACCTTGTGATTTCGAAGATTGCTTCGCAGGAAGCGGTTGGAGGGGCATCTGGACAAACGGTGTCTTCGATTATCAGCACTACCATACCAGCGCACATGAGGTGCTCGGTGTGGCACGGGGTAGCGCCACTCTTCTCATTGGCGGTCCCGGTGGTCACGCAATAAAGGTTACGGCGGGAGACTGTTTGGTGCTTCCAGCCGGGACAGGGCACCAAAATCTCGGCTGCACGTCGGACTTCCAAGTCGTCGGCGCTTATCCTGAGGGACAGCATGCCGACATTCAGACTTCGGCTGCATCAAGCGAAATGCTGGCAAAAATCTCGTCAGTACCCATCCCCCGCAGCGACCCCGTTCAAGGCCCATCGGGATTTCTCACCAAGGAATGGCGGTAGTCGTTCGCCACAAATCGTGCGACCACACGACCGGCTCTGAAAGCTTTACATCTACCGATCACGACCTTGCTGGTATCCGGGGATGCACGAACCCCGGAGTTGCGGTTGCGCTTCAGGCGCTCGACTGCGCGTTAGCAAAAATATCAGCATTGCCTATGGTCGCATCGCCTAAAGGGCGCACTGGGATCGAGAGCTTTTCTGCAAAGCTTAAGCGATGACGACGAAATGCAACTCGCTATGACAAAATCGCCGCCGACTTCATGGGGTTCATCAATATTGCAGACACTATGCTCTGGCTCAAATGATTGAATTGTTACCGCCGCCTAGCTGACACCGAGAAACTGCCTGAGCTCAGCAGTCTGCGGACTGGCGAAGACGTCCTCGGGCCGGCCTGCTTCATGGACTCGACCCTGATGCATGAAGACAACGCGGCTGCAGACGTCGCGGGCGAACTTCATCTCGTGCGTTACCATCAGGAGGGTCATTCCCTCGGCGGCGAGTTCGCGCACGACGGCCAGAACTTCGGCGACCAGTTCCGGATCGAGCGCCGAGGTGATCTCGTCGCAGAGAAGCGCTGTCGGCTGCATGGCGAGCGCGCGGGCGATGGCGACGCGCTGCTGCTGGCCGCCCGACAGCTCGTCCGGATAGGCGTCGAACCTGTGACCCAGACCCACCCGCTCCAGCATCTTGCGGGCGGTGGCCTCGGCTTCGGCCTTCGGGGTCTTCTTGACCACGGTCTGCGACAGCATGACATTACCGCCGACAGTCAGGTGCGGGAAGAGATTGAATTGCTGAAAGATCATGCCGACCTTCAGGCGCAGTGCCTTCAGATGCACCTCGTCATCGAGGAGCTGCGCGCCGGCCACGGAAATAGAGCCGTCGGTAATGGTCTCCAGACCGTTGATGCAGCGAAGCAGGGTCGATTTGCCCGAACCGCTCTTGCCGATAATGGCGATGACTTCGCCAGCCTCCACATCGAGATTGATGCCTTTCAGCACCTCGGTGGAGCCAAAGCTCTTGCGGACTTCAGTGATTTCGATGAGCGACATTGAGCTTCCTTTCCAGGATCTGGCTGCTTTTCGACAAAGGCCAGCACAGGGCGAAGTAGATGAGGGCGACGAGCCCGTAGACGGTGAAGGGCTGGAAGGTGGCATTGGTGACCACGGTGCCAGCTTTCGACAATTCGACGAAACCGATGATCGAGGTCAGCGCCGTTCCCTTGACGATTTGGACCGAGAAACCGACTGTGGGCGGGATGGCGACCCTCAGCGCCTGCGGGAGGATGACGTAGCGCATCTGCTGCAACCGTCCCATGCCGAGGCTGGCGGAAGCTTCCCATTGCCCCCTAGCGACCGATTCGACGCATCCTCGCCAGATTTCGGCGAGGAAGGCAGCACTCCACAGGGTGAGCGCCAATCCCGCGGCAAGCCAGGCCGGCACATCGATACCAAAGAGCCCGAGGCCGAAAAAGGCGATGAAGAGCTGCATCAGCAGCGGCGTGCCCTGGAAGAGCTCAATATAATATTTCGCGATTGCCCTGAATGCCTTGCGCTTGCTGATGCGCAGGAACAGCAGCCCCAGTCCGACTGCGCCGCCGCCGATGAACGAGACGAGCGAAAGCAGGATCGTCCAGCGGGTGGCGAGCAACAGGTTGCGCAGGATGTCCCAGAGTGTGAACTCGATCATCGTGCTGCTCTCCTCGGGAAAATGAACCCGCCGACCACCCCGAGCAGCTGCCGGAGCAGGATTGCCAGGACGAGATAGATGGCTGTCGAGACGATGTAAGCCTCGAAGGCGCGGAAGGTTCGCGATTGTATGAAGTTCGCCGCAAAGGTCAGATCCTCGGCGGCGATCTGGGAGACGACCGATGAGCCGAGCATGACGATCACGACCTGCGACGATAGCGCCGGCCAGATGCGCTGCAGGGACGGCACGAGAACGACATGGCGGAAGGTTTCGAAGCGCGTCATGGCGAGGCTCTCGCCTGCCTCGAACTGGCCCTTCGGCGTCGCCTGGATGCCCGCGCGGATAATTTCGCAGCTATAGGCGCCGAGGTTGATGACCATCGCGAGATTGGCGGCCGTCAGTTCGGGAAGCTGGAGACCGAGCGACGGCAGACCGAAGAATATGAAAAAGAGCTGGATCAGGAACGGCGTATTGCGGATCAATTCGACATAGGTCGCAACGACGGGTTTCAGCCAGGCCGGACCGAGTGCCCGCACCCAGGCGCAGAAGATGCCAAGCGCAATGCCGAGCACGCCGCCGATCGCGATAAGCTCCAGTGTGACCAATATGCCCTTGATGATGTCAGGATAATATTCAAGCAGCCAGCCAAATTCGAAATGATAGCTCAAGGAATTGTCCCCTCTTGCGGTGACGGAGCGTCATGTCATCCCGCGCGCGGCGCGGGATGACATCCGTGAGACCGGGTTCCTTACAGATCCGACGGGAGATCGGCGCCGAGCCACTTCTGCGATATGGCGTTCAGCGATCCATCGGTTTTGGCGGCGGCGACAATGCCGTTCACCTTCTCCAGAAGAGATGCCTGTTCCTTGTTGAGACCGATGTAGCAGGGCGAGTTCTTGATGAGGAACTTCAGCTCAGGGCGCTTGGGGGGATTTTTGGCGAGGATCGCAGCGGCCACGACGTTGCCGGTGGCGATGGTGTCGACCTGGCCGGACAGGAAGGCCGAGATGGTGCCGTTATTGTCTTCGTAGCGCTTGATCGTCGCGTCGGCCGGCGCGATCTTCGTCAGTTCGAGGTCCTCCACGGCGCCGCGCGTGACGCCGATGCTCTTGCCCGCAAGATCCTCCGCCTTGGCGATCGAAACATCGGCCGGGGCGAACACGCCATTGAAGAAGGGGGCATAGGCTGTCGAAAAATCGATCACCTTTTCACGCTCCGCATTCTTGCCGAGGCTTGATATGACCAGATCGACTTTGTTCGTCTGCAGATAGGGGACGCGGTTGGCGCTGGTGACCGGCACGAGTTCGGCCTTCACGCCCAGCTTTTCGGCAATGAGATTGGCCACATCGATATCATAGCCCATCGGCGCCATATCGGTGCCGACGCTGCCGAAGGGCGGGAAATCCTGCGGAACGGCGACACGCAGCGTCCCGCGCGCCGTGATGTCGGCGAGAGCATCGGCATAGGACGCCGAACCGAAGCCGAAGGTTGCAGCCAGGGTCGCGATTGCGAAGAAGACTCGTCTTGTCAGCATGTTTCAATTGCTCCTTTGAAGTTGTGGTTTTTTGGGTCTGACGGTTGGGGATACAGTCCTGGGAGGAAGGGACAGGGAACTGCGCAGTTCCGAGAGCGGATCCGGGCGCGCGGTGAGGTCGAGGCCCATCTCCACTTCGTCCAGATGTTCGATAGAGAGTTCGGCAGCTCTGGCGAAATCGCCCGCCCGCATGGCCTCGAAGATGCGGCAATGCCCGTCATGAGACTGTGCCGCATGAAATTCAGACTGGTAGAGCATCGAAATGAGGATCGTCCTCGCGGTGAGATCGCGCAGGATATCGACGATGATGGCGTTGCCGCTCAATTCTGCGATGCGGAT
The DNA here is from genome assembly GCF_013087515.1 of Rhizobium sophorae. Classification (GTDB taxonomy): domain Bacteria; phylum Pseudomonadota; class Alphaproteobacteria; order Rhizobiales; family Rhizobiaceae; genus Rhizobium; species Rhizobium sophorae. Next base: position 10,914 of record NZ_JABFCN010000003.1, read on the forward strand.
GTGAAAATCGCCCATCAAATAGGTCAGGCGCTGGCGGTCGCCCGCAACCATGGCGCCCTTTTCCTCGTTCAAATGCGCGTCGAGCGCTTTGTGTCCCTCGTCTGTCAGTACGCGCATGCTGCGCAGCAATCCGGCCTCGACGACGCGCCGTGCCTCATAGACCGCGATCGCCTCTTCGGCGGACGGTTCGACGACGAACCAGCCTCGTCTCGGACTGACATGCACGATGCCGCGTGTTTCCAGGCGCATCATGGCTTCACGAACACGGGTTCGAGACACGCCGAAGAGCGTTGCCAGCTGGTTTTCGCTGAGACGCGTACCGGGTCGGATCTTGGCTGAAAGAATCCCTGAGACGATCGTCTCCTCGATGGTTTTCTGCGGGGTCTCGGATGTCTGGCTATCTTGCATACAAGACAGGAAAGCAAAGCTCGTGCCAAAATTCTGCGGTCAGGATTTCCAGGGTGTCTCGGATCCCTCACCTGGAGTTTGCACGGTGAGAATGCAGATTGAACGTAAATTGAGCGAGTGCCTGCAACTCATTGCAAACCTGGATCAGCGTCGGCCGCTCATATGGCGCCGTGCCCACTGGCCGAACGACCTTATGCGGTCGAAGCCACCCAGGGATTGATCACTTTAACGCCCGCAGCGTCGAAAGCACTTGTATCGCGCGTGGCGACGGCGAACCCTTTTGATGCCGCGATGGCGGCGATATAGCCATCCGCAGTGGGGAATCCTCTGCCAGCGGCTCGGGCCTTGACGGCGAGATCGGCATAGTGCCGTGCCGCTGTGATGTCGAAAGCCAAAATACGGCTTTCGAAGAGCTCCATCAGACCGTCCAACGCGTTGGAGAGCCTTTCCCTGCGCTTGCCAGCCGGGAGCGCGCCGATTCCAAACATCAGTTCGGCGATCGTGACGCTAGAAAGGAACAGGGTTTCGGCTGCCTGCTCATCTAGCCAGAATTTCACGGCTTCGTCGGGCTCGGGTTTCATCGCCTCGGAAACGACGTTCGTATCGAGGATAATCATTCAAAGCTCATCGGCTTTGCAGGCAATGTGTCGCGAGCTTGGTCCAGAACGGCAAAGTCCTCATTCGTCAGCCCGAGGCGGCGGCTGCGTTCGGCGAGCGCGCTACCAAGACGCAGCCGCGTTTCTGGACGCACGGCAGCCTCAAGGATTTCCCGCATTTCCGCTTCGGCGCTGCGCCCGTGATGAGCCGCGCGCACCTTGAGGGCCCGGTGCGTCGCCTCCGAGAGGTTTCTGATTGTGACTGCAGGCATGATGGCAACCCCGTGAACATGATAGCGATGCTAGCAATGTAATGGATTTGCCATCACATTCAATGTGCGCTTGCCATGCGATCGTAAGGCAACCAGTCGCTAGGAGAGTTGCGCCCACCGTAACGGGTGATCGTCAAGGATTTCTCTTTTCGCCTAATTGAAACTCGAGGTTTTGAGGAATTCCGCGAGCCGTTCAGTCTTCGGATGCACGAACATGTCCTTTGGATCGCCCTCCTCGCAGATGACGCCCTGGTTCATGAAGATGACGCGTGACGAGACGTCGTAGGCAAAGCGCATCTCGTGGGTGACGAGCAGCATGGTCATGCCGTCGGCGGCAAGCCCCTTGATGACCTGGAGCACTTCGCCCACCAGTTCCGGGTCGAGGGCGGAGGTCACTTCGTCGAACAGCATCAGCCTCGGCGACATGGCGATGGCGCGGGCGATCGCGACGCGCTGCTGCTGACCGCCGGAAAGCTGCCCGGGGTAATGGTTCGTGCGGGTGGAAAGGCCGACCCGATCGAGCCATTTTTCCGCGATAACGCGGGCATCCGACTTCGTCATTTTCTTCACCTTGACGAGGCCGAGCATGACGTTTTCAGCGGCGCTCATATGCGGAAAGAGGTTGAACTGCTGAAACGCCATGCCGGTCAGCGCACGCTGGCGTGCAATCTCTTTCTCGCTCTTGCGGCGCCGTGTTGCGCCTTCGGCGCGGTAGCCGATCTCCTCGCCATCGAGGCTGATCGTGCCGCCCTGGAACTCTTCGAGCATGTTGATGCAGCGCAGCAAGGTGGTCTTTCCGGAGCCGGACGAGCCGATGATGGAAATGACTTCGCCTTCCTGCACGGCGCAATCGACGCCCTTGAGGACTTCGTGGATGCCGTAAGTCTTGCGCAAACCCTGGATGTCGAGAATGGTCTTGGCCATCGGGGGTGTCTCCTCAGGACGGCAGGGCGGTCTTGCGCTCGACGTATTTGCCGAAGTGCTCGATGCCGTAGTTGATGATGAAATAGAGACCGCCGGCCAGGAAATAGAACTGGAGGCTCATGAAATTGCGGGAGATGATCTCCTGCGTGCGCAGGAGAAGCTCAGCGACGCCGATGACGGAGAGCAGCGTCGAGGCCTTCACCATCTCGGCCGCGGTATTCACCCAGGCCGGCAGGCACTGGCGCATGGCCTGCGGCCACAGCACCGAGGTGAAGGTCTGGGTAAAGGTCAGGCCGATCGCCTTGGCGGCTTCGGTCTGCCCCTTGGGGATTGCCTGAAGCGCTCCGCGCACGATTTCGCCAACATGGGAGGAGCAGAAGATGGCAAGGGCGAGCACGCCGGCCGAGAACGGCCCGAGATCGAGGCCGACGGCGGCGGAGACATAGTAGCTCGCGAGCACGAGCACGAGCACCGGCGTGCCACGGATGATATCCGTATAGGCGCGCACGGTCAGACGCAAAACAACGCCGCCATAGACGAGCGCCAAACCGACGAAAACGCCGAGCACGGAACCCGCAAGGATGGCCAGCAGGGAGATCAACACGGTCACGCCGATGCCGTTCATGATGACATAGCGGGCGATCCAGAGTTGTTCGAGAAAGGTGTGGGACATCAGGTCTATCTCGGCAGGGCCAGACGGCGCTCGACAAAGCGCATCACGGCGGCGATGAGGAAACAGGTCGCGACATAGAGCGCGGATGTCACCATCCAGGTTTCTATGACGCGGAAGCTCTCGACATTGATCTTGCGGGCGGCGAAGGTCAGTTCGGGCACGGCGATGGCGGCGGCGAGCGAGGTGTCCTTGAAGAGCGAGATGACCGTCGAGGACAGCGATGGCAGCACGTTGCGCAGCATCAGCGGAGCGATGATGGAACTGCGGATCTGCATCCCCGTTAGGCCGATGGCAAGCCCCGCTTCTGTCAGTCCTCTTGGAATAGACAGCAGCCCGGCGCGGAACACCTCGGCCAGATAGGCGCCGGAATAGAGGGACAGAACCAGGACGAAGCTTTTTATCTTGTCGAGGCGCAAACCCATTTGCGGCAGCGCGAAAAAGACGAAAAGCACCAGGACGAGAATCGGCAGGTTGCGGATCACCGTGACATAGACCCGCGCCGGCGCGACCGCAAAGCGGCTTTTGGAGGTCAGCGCGAAGGCCACCACAAGGCCGATCGCGGCCCCGATCAGGATCGAGATCACCGCAAGGCCGAGGCTGAGCGCAAGCCCGCTCAAAAGAAAATCGAAGTTGCGCCAGACGGCAGCGAAATTCAACGTGTAACCCATGCGGGCCGCCCTTTCAGACCAGATCATGATGCCGAAAAGTGTGAGCGGTTTTCGGACGACATCCTGCTCTCACTCTTTAAATGCGGAGCGGGAAACATGTCCCGCTCCGCATGGCTGTTACTTGAACTCGACCGGGAAGCCGATCTGCGGCGGCGTCAGATCTTTGCCGAACCAAGTCTTGAAGGACTTGGCGTAAAAGTCGAATTCAACGCCGGTCATGGCTTCGTGCAGGGCGGTGTTGACGAAGTTCAGCCAGTCCTGGTCACCCCGCTTGACGGCGCAGGCGTAGGTCTGCGGATTCCAGCCATAGCCGGCATCTTTGTAGCGGCCCGGATTCTGCGTCATGTACCATGCAAGCGACGACTGGTCCGTGGCGACTGCATCGGCGCGTCCCGATTCCAGCGCCTGATAGATCAGGTCGACGGAATCGTACTGGTCGACGGTCGCCTCCGGCAACGCCGCATGCACCATCGCCTCGGCATAGACGTTCTGGAGAACCGAGATGGTGACGGAGGAACCGGCCGCCTTGAGGGCTGCGTAGTCGGCATACTTTCCGTCTGCCTTGAGCATCAGGCCGACACCCTCGCGATAATAAGGAATGGTGAAGGCAACCTGCTGGGCGCGCTCGCCGGTAACGGTCATGAACTGGCAGGTGATGTCGACTTTGTCGGTAGTGATGTTCGGGATGCGGGCATCGGAGGACTGGTTCACATATTCGATCTTCTCAGGATCGCCGAAGAGCGCCTTGGCGATGATATGGCCCATGTCGACGTCGAAGCCCTGAAGCTTGTCGTCGGCGCTCTTGAAGTGCCAGGGCGCATTGGTGCTGCCCGTGCCGAGGACGAGATGGCCGCGGGCCAGCACTTCATCGAGCTTGCTGCCGTCGGCCAGCGCAGGCGTGGACAACAGACCGGCGACGGCCAGCGACATCACGGCGGTGCGAAAGGAAATGGTCATGGCGTTCCCCTTATGGATGGTTCCTGTTGTTCCAGTATAATGGACGTATGTCTGTTTTACTGGAACAATGTTATGAAGTGCCATCAAGGGTGAATTGTCAATGGGTCATGCCGAAAAAACGCGCAGTGGTGCGCGTGGCGATTTTTTCGGCAGTGCAGCATTGTTCTGTTGTCTCAGAGGCTCAATATCATGCCCTTCCCGCTCAGCGACCTGACGGCCATGCCGACGGCGAAAGATGCGGTCTTCAGAGCCAGCGCCTCAGGATCCTGCGCCTTACGCGTTTGCGGTTGCAGCGCGGATCAGTGAACCAGCCGCCTCGCCTGCAGCTTCCATATAGGTCGGGTCGCGATGCAACAGAACGACGGCAAACGAGCCATCGAGCAACAGGACGATCTGCCGGGCGAGCTGCGGCGCTTCCGTCTTGATTCCGGCCGCCTCGAACGTCACCCGCAACCAGGCCTCGACCCTCTTCTTGTGTTCAATCCCGACTTTTATGGCTGGATGGCCAGGCATATTGGCGAGTTCCGCAGAAGTGCGCAGGAAGCCGCAGCCCTTCCATTTCGGATGACGGGCCGCGCGGGCGAGATTGCGAAAGATGCCTTGCACCTTATCCGCCGGTTCGCCCATCGCTTCCGCGTACCAGCGTTTGAACAGAGATAGGTTGGGCTGGTCGCGCCCTTCCAGATAGGCCCCGATGAGGTCGTCCTTGCTGGCGAAATGGTAGTAAAGGGTGCGTTTCGTGACGCCGGCCTCTTCAGCCACCGCATCGACGCTGACGCTCCTGATGCCCTCGTTGTAAAACAGCTTGGCGGCCGCCGAAATGATGCGTTCGCGCGTCGGAATTGCATGTGAGGTCATGCCTCTATGTATACCGACTAGTGAATATACACAAGCATCGGCCGGCGGCATAATTCTCCCGACGCAGCATACCGGAAAGGAAAACCGCATGGCCGACACTGTTTTGATCGACAGCCGCGACGGAATCGCCACCGTCACTCTCAATCGCCCGGAAAAACTCAATGCGTTGAATTACGCCTTGATAGACCGCTTGCTCGCGATCCTCGACGCTATCGAAACCGACAGTTCAATCCGGGTGATTATCCTCACCGGCGCAGGCGAGCGGGCATTCTCGGCGGGCGGCGATATCCACGAATTCTCCGAAAGCGTGACGCAGGGCGCCGATGTCGCGATGCGCGATTTCGTCGCGCGCGGACAGCGATTAACTGCGCGGCTGGAAGCCTTCCGAAAACCCGTCATCGCCGCCGTCAACGGCCTTGCCTTTGGCGGAGGCTGCGAGATCACAGAGGCTGTACCCCTCGCCATCGCCAGCGAACGCGCCCTGTTCGCCAAGCCCGAGATCAATCTCGCAATGCCGCCGACCTTTGGCGGAACACAGCGTTTGCCGAGGCTGGCCGGGCGCAAGCGCGCCTTCGAATTGCTGTTGACGGGCGACGCATTCTCCCCGCAGCGCGCCCTCGAACTAGGCCTTGTCAACCAAGTTGTCCCGCATGACGCTCTCATGCCGGCCGCCCACGACCTCGCGCGGCGCATTCTGCGTCATTCACCGCTGGCGGCGGCGAGCATTCTGACGGCGGTGACGCGCGGCATCAACCAGAGTATTGCGGAGGGGCTGCTGATCGAAGGCGAACAATTCGCCCGCATGGCGCCAACCGCCGATTTGCGCGAAGGGCTCGACGCGTGGATCGAGCGTCGCAAGCCGAACTATCCCGGCTCGTGGTCGCTCGATTGATTGTCGCCAATACTAATGAATGCCTTAGTCAGCGTAATCAGAACTCTTCCCAGTCGGACTTCAGCGCGGCGGAGGCCGACCCGCGCTGGACGGACGCGAGGGGCGAATTACGAACGACTTTCAAGGCCGTCGGTGCGGCAGGATGACGATCCGCCTGCGCAAACGAAGACCTGGGTCTCGGCGCATCGTTGAAACGGAACTGTTCAAGAAGCTCGAAGAGCGCGGCAGCCTCTCGGGCAAGGCCATGGCTCGCAGCCGTCTGCTCCTCGACCATTGCGGCATTCTGCTGCGTTCCCTGGTCGACGGTGTTGATGGACTGGCTGATCCCGCCGAGCGCAGTCGATTGCTCGCGCGCCGCCTCCACGATCGCCGTGACGTTGGTATTGATTTCGTGAACCTGAGTGGCGATTTCCTGGAGCGCGGATCCGGCATTCGTCACGAGGGCGACGCCGTTTGCGACATGGGAACCGGACGCTGTGATCAGGCTCTTTATCTCCTTGGCAGCTTTCGCCGACCGCTGCGCCAGCTCACGGACCTCCTGGGCGACGACCGCAAAACCCTTGCCCGCCTCCCCCGCTCGTGCCGCCTCTACGCCGGCATTGAGCGCCAAAAGGTTCGTCTGGAAGGCAATCTCATCGATGACACCGATGATATTGGAAATTTCGCGTGACGAGTTTTCGATCTGGTCCATCGCTCCGATGGCGTCACGCACCACCTGGCCGGAATGCTCGGCGTGATTTCTGGCGCGCCCCACGAGTTGACCGGCCTCCTCGGCGCGGCGGCTCGAATCCCTGACCGTCGTCGTGATTTCCTCAAGGGCGGCGGCCGTTTCTTCGACGGATGCCGCTTGCTGCTCGGTACGCTTTGCCAGGTCGTCGGCCGCTGTGCGGATTTCATTGGAACCGGCTGATATCGCCTTGGCATTTTCGGCAACAGTTGCCATTGCGCCCTTCAACTTCTCCGAGGCGCTGTTGAAGTCGGCACGCAGCCTTTCCAGCGAAGGAATGAAGGGCTTCTGGATCATCTGCGACAGGTCACCGTCCGCAAGGTTCGTCAGGCAACGGGCAAGTTGTTCGACATTTTCGACGCGCGCCGTGACATCGGTTGCGAACTTCACGACTTTGAACACTTTGCCGTTCAGGTCGAAAATCGGATTGTAGGAAGCTTGGATATAGACCTTCCGTCCGCCCTTGCCCACACGCATGAATTCGTCGGCAACCAGCTGGCCGCTCGCAAGTTTCCGCCAGAATTCCTTATAAGCCTCCGATCTCGAGTAGTCAGTTTCACAGAACATCGAATGATGTTTGCCCTGGATTTCAGCCAGCGAATAACCAAGCGCAGTCAGGAAATTATTGTTCGCGGTCAAGACTTCGCCGGCCGGCGTGAATTCGATGATCGCCTGAGCCCGGGACAGTGCATCGATCTTGCCCGCATCCTCGGCAGATTTCAGCTTCTGCGCGGTGATATCGGTTGCAATCTTGATCACCTTGACCGGTTTCCCGCGTCGGAAGACGGGATTGTAAGATGCTTCGATCCAGACCTCGCGCCCGCCTTTTCCGAGACGTTTGTATTGCTGTTGATCAAATTTTCCGGCTGACAGCTTCGTCCAAAAAGCCTTGTATTCTGCCGAGGATACATAGGCAGGCTCGACAAACATGCTGTGATGTTTTCCGACGATCTCCCTCAACTCGTAACCAAGCGCGCTGCAGAAATTTTCGTTTGCGGTGAGGATGTTGCCCGATAGGTCAAACTCGATCATGGCTTGCGAATTCGATAGAGCCGCAAGAACCGCGACAGCATTTGCACCACGATCAAGAATATTCACTCGCAAATCCCCCTAGATTCATCGCTGTCGATCCAGCCATTTCGCAAATATTCGCCCATGCTCATTAACGGGGATTTAATTATGAATATGACGTGCAGTATATTTTGTTTTCAACCAGCGCTGTGTTCGTCGGGCGCATCCGGGCAAAGGCAGCCGACCCCTGCAGTGCCGCGGGCAGCCATGCACCTCCGTCAAATTCTCCGGGAAGGAGGCCTGCAGGCCGCTCAGCCTCTTTTCAACTGCGCGACCGCAAGCAGCGTGTCAGCGCTTATTGCCGCCGAGCCAGTCAGGATCGAAAGGGCTGACGACGTGGTGCCTGTGCCGTTGGCCATGTCATACATGGCGGTGAAGCGTTTGATCAGATCATCGACTTTTTCGGGATCCGACAGATCCTCGATGTCGATAAAATTGTCGATCATCTCGGCTTGCTTGTCGACGTCCATGTTCGAGACGTAACTGGACAGGTTGAAGCTCGTCGTAAAAAACTCGAAGAGCGCGCTGTCGCCCAGAATGTCGTAGGCGCTCGAGATTTCCGGCGCCTTGCGCTGGAAGTAGAGGGCAAGGCGCACGCCGGTGTTGCTGTCGCCTTGATCATCCTCGAGCGTCAGCCTGACATAGGCGCCGATCGTCTCCAGCACGTCGCCGCGCTGCTGCACCGTCCCGGTCGGATCGGCCGAAATATTGCCGTCCTGATCGAAATTGAACGCACCGACGAGTTCGGCGAAACGATTATCGTCCAGCTTGTTGACGTAACTGTCTTCGTCGTCGAGATCGGAAGAAAACATCTTCTCCAACTCGTCCGACGTGACATCATCAGGATCGAGCCCCTTCGCCTTGAGCACGAAGGAAACCAGACGATCGTCGGCCAGGAACTCGCTGGTTGTGGTGATCGTCGCCATCTGCTCGCGAAAATAGGTAATCTCCTCGTCCGCCGCGTCGGTCGCTTCCGTCAGCTCGTCGCCTTCGAGATATCGGATCTTGTCCTGCTTGTAATAAGCGGCATAGTCGTCGACGACGGATTCCGACATGGCCTGCAGCGGAACGGTCACGTCGCCATTGTCGTCGAAATTGAAGGCTTTGCGAAAGGCGGCGATCCGCTCGTCTTCGAGGCTGTTGACATAGCTCTTCGAGTCCGAGGGATCGCTTTCGAGAATTTTCCGGACCTCGCTTCTCGAAACGCTGTCCGGGTCTATGTCAAAGGCTCGCAGCGCCATTTCCCACAGTTCCGGGAGATCGTCGTTGTCGTCATCGTCATCGTCATCATTTGACACCAGGAAATCATCGATCGAGGTGATGCTGGCGATGCGCGTCGTATAGTTGTCGACGGCGTCTTCAGTGTCGGTATTGGCGATCAGCACCTCATAATTTTCATCGAAGGCCGCCGTGGTCGCGGCGGTCTGTTCCGATGTCTGGGCCGTATCGCCATCGGCAAGCGCGCCGTCCTCATCGAAATTGAAGGCATCGTGCAGCTCGGACAAGCCGATCGCGTCGGCGAGGTCGGCACTTTTCAGCGCTGCGGAAATGAAGTTATCGGTCTCGCTATCGGTAAGCCCATAGGCAGTTCTCAGATAGGAAACCAGTTTGTCGTCGCTCATCAACTCATCGACGGAGGTGATATTTCCGATTTGCGCGGCGAAGTAAGTGTCATAGGCCTCCCCGGTTTCCGAGGAAGCGATCGTCGCAGAGGCCACCGCATAAGCGCTTGTGACCAGCGAGATCTGATCTTCCGACATCACGTCGCCGTCGGTCGAGCCATCCTCGTTGAAGTTGAAGGCCTTCGCCAGATTGACATAGACATCGTCGTCGAGCTGATTGACGAAACTATCGGCATCGTCGAGATCGCTCGTCAAAACACTCTTCAGGAAGCTGGTTGAGGTATATTCGGTGCTGAGGCCGAAAGCCGTCAGCACATAATTCTTCAGCTTAGAACTCGACAGGAGATCGTCGACTGAGGTGATCGACGAGATATTCTCTTCGAAATAGTCCGTCTCGTCGGCGATTTCGTCCGCCTCGGTGTCGAAGGACTCCTGATAAGCATCGAGCAGATTGTCTCGCTGCACGTCCGATTGCGCCGTCTTCGTCTCGCCGGCGAATTTGAAGGCGGCAGCGAACTCGGCATAGCGGGTGTCGCTCAAGCTGTTGGCGAAGCTCGATGAATCGCTAAGATCGCTCTCCAGCACCTTCTTCATGAAAGCCTTGGCATATGTCATGTCTTCAAGGCCGTATGCCTTCATGGCATAGGAATAGAGCTTGTAGTCGCCCATGAAGTCATCGACGGTCGTGACCTTGTCGATGTTTTCCTTGTAATAGGCGCTGTCGCGGGCAACCGTTGCCTGTGAAGCCACGTTCGAGAGACTGGCGTTCAGATTTCGCGCGACCGTAAGATAGCTTACATAGGTGGAAACCAAAGTGTGTCCCTTTCATAGGCACGGCGGTGCCGCGCGAAAGCCTGCCGGCAGTCACGGGTGAAAATTTTCATCTCTGCGGGAATGTCGTCGCCGGTCATGGCGAAGCGCAGCCATCTACATATGGCCGAATCAATTTAATAGAACTATATAGTTCTGTAATTCATCCAATGCGGAATTGGAAGCGAAAGTCAACGGATCGCGTTTTGCCGGACGAAAGCGCGAGGAGCGAATCTGACAGATTGCGATGCGCTTTAGGCGGCGGCGACGCCTGCGGCAAAGATGGCAATGCAGCGGCGAAGATGGGCAAACAGTTGAGCCCGATCGGGCCATGCCTGCGCGCGCCCTTCCGGCGGACCCATTCCGCCGAGGATCATATCCATCAGCATCCGGGCTCCACTCTCCGTATCGTCCAGCGTCAATCTGCCTTCCGACCGGCGTTCGCTCAGCCAGTCGGCGAGATGCTGCCGGCTGCCAAGCATGCCTTCGCGCTGCAGGATATCGACAAGTTCTGGAAATTGCGCCGCTTCGCGAAAGACGAGCTGCAGGAAGCCGGTGCGATCGGCATCCTTGCCCTCATCCATGTCGATCATGAAAATGCGCTCGAGGCTCGCGGCAATCGAGATATCTTCGGCAGGCCTGGGCAGATCGAGCATCAGGCGTTGATGCGCGCCGACCACGGCGGCAAACAACTCTTCCTTACTCTGAAACAGCTTATAGAGCGTCTGCTTCGAAACGCCCGCCTCGGAGGCGACGATCGCGGTCGTGCTTCCGGCATAACCGTATTTGACGAAGACGCGGCCGGCGACTTCGACGATATGCGCCCGCTTGTCCTCGTCGCTGGAAACTTTCGGTCGACCGCGTTTGCGCGGCTCGTCCGCAGGTTCGTCGATAATATCCATGACGGTCTAGACCACCCTGCCGAAACGCGTGCCGACGACCTGAGAACGTAGACTACGATTTCTGAGGGGCAATTTTTTCGGTTGTGGCATTAGTGATTTCGATTTAGAGAACTTATCAGTTCTGTAATGCGTTGCATCCTCACCCTCCTAGCGATGGAGCGCTTATGACGGCCATTTCCGCTGCAACATCAGTCTCTTCCTATTCCTATGGCAAGCACCCGGCATCCGCGTCCGAGGAGATCCTATCCTCTAATACGGTTTCGTCGGCAAAAGCAACCAAAAGCGGGCAGCTCGATGAAGACACGTCCAGCAGCGCCGACAAACTCCTGTCCCAACTGATGACGCTGTCGATGAACCGCTTCTCCGATCCGTCGGGTTCCGGTGAAGACGAGGACGGCGGCGAAGGCATGGACGTTGCCCAATTGGACAGCGATGGCGACGGCTATGTGAGCAAGGCCGAGTTCGTCGCGGCCCGACCGTCCGATGTGACGGAGGACCAGGCCGGCACGCTTTTCGACAGCTTCGACAGCGAAGGAGCGGGGTCGCTATCGGTCGATGCGCTGACCGAGGCAGTGTCGGTTGAGCGGTCGCAGCGTTCCGAAGGACTGCCACCGCCGCCGCCCGCAGAAGACGACCAGTCTCAATCCCTGCTCTCCGATCTCGATACGAATGGAGACGGGCTCGTGACATTGGACGAGTTCATGGCAAGCAAGCCAGAGGACGTCGCCGCAAGCCAGGCGAGCCAGCTCTTCGATCTACTCGACACATCCGACACCGGTTCATTGTCCGTACAGTCCGCAGGCTGACGGTGGATACGGAGCGTCGCCATTGCAGTTGCTGGAGAACGGCAATGAGACGATCTGAAAGCGGCCCGGCAGTGGTGCTGGCAGAGCCCTCAGCCGGGCCGCTCCTGAAATACTGAAACGTTGGTGTGCCGCCACAGGCGCACAATACTAGCGCGCGGATGAGCCGAGGCGCCTATCGCCATCACGGGGTCAGTCCAGACAATCAGATCATCGACCGGTGTCGGCCTTGCCCGGCGCCAGCGATGTCGTGCGCCCGCAACCCGGGCCCTGGAAGCCTGTCGTCACATGGCATGTTCCCAAACCATAAAGGAATCGAGCCATGAGCATTTTTGGAAGCATGAAAACCGCCGTCTCTGGCATGAGTGCACAGGCAAACCGGCTGAGCACGGTTTCCGACAATATCGCAAACGCGAATACCACCGGCTACAAGGCCGTTTCCACGTCCTTTTCGTCGCTGGTCCTGCCGTCTTCCTCGGGCAATTACAATTCGGGCGGCGTTCAGACATCCGTGCGCCAGGCGATTTCCCAACAGGGCGACATTTCCTATACGACTTCGGCCTACGACCTAGCGATCTCGGGAGACGGGTTCTTCATCGTGGAAAGCGCCGACGGCACGCCTGTGCTCACCCGGGCCGGCGACTTCTCGGTCGACAGCGACGGCAATCTCGTCAACGGTGCCGGCTTCACGCTCATGGGATATTCCTATGATTCCGGCGTGCCGGCGGTGGTCGTCAACGGCTTCGACGGCCTGGTGCCGGTCAACGTATCCCAATCGGGCTTGAGCGCCGTCGCTTCGAGCAGCGCCTATTTCAGCGGCAACCTGAATTCCGAAGCGACTGTCGTCACCGATACGACGACGCTGCCGAGCGCCAACACGGCAAGCGTCACCGACGACACGCAGAAGATGTCGCTGGTTGCCTATGACAGCCTCGGCGGCACCGTCCAGTACGACTATTACTTCACCAAGACCGGCGTCACGACGGATGCGAGCGGCGCGGTCACCGGCAGCACCTGGGAGGTCGCGGTTTACCGCAATGCTGATGCAGCCACTGGCAGCACGACGTCCTTTCCCTACTCTTCCGATGCCGTGAGCGTTGCAACGCTCTCCTTCGACGCCGGTGGCCAGCTGACCTCCGCAACCGATACCGACATCATCGATCCGGTGACGGCCAAGACGATTACCATGGACTATTCCGACTTCACCCAGCTTGCTTCCGACTTCTCGGCGACGGGCTCGGCAGACGGCCAGGCCGCAAGTGCCGTAAGCTCGGTGTCTATCGGTGCGGACGGCGTGGTGTCCGTCTCCTATGCGAACGGCGCGACGAAGGCTCTCTATCAGATCCCTCTCGCGACGGTTGCCAGCCCCGACAATCTGACGCTGCTCAGCGGCAACGTCTACAGTGCCAACGGATTGTCCGGCGTCACGGTTACCGGTTTTCCGCAGACGAACGGGCTTGGCTCCATCCAGTCCGGCGCTCTCGAAAGCTCGAATGTCGATCTCGCCGGCGAACTGACGGAGATGATCGAGGCGCAGCGCAGCTATACCGCCAATTCGAAGGTGTTTCAGACCGGCTCCGATATCATGGATGTCCTCGTCAATCTGAAACGATAGGGAGGGCGCCGGCATGTCGCTCACCTCCGCCTTGAACAGCGTGCAGAATATTTTCAACAATACGGGCCAGCAAAGCAGCGTCATCTCGACGAATATCGCCAATGTCGGAAATTCCGACTATGTGAGACGGGAGGCGTCGGTTACGACGTCTCTTTCCGGCGCCCAGGTCGTCAGTATCAGCCGGGCGCAGGAAACTGCTCTGCTTGCCCAGTATCTGCAAACGAATGCCAAGGACAGCGCCCAGCAGACGCTGGTGACCGGTCTCGAAAGCCTGAAGTCGCTGGTGGGCGGCAATGACTACGAGACCTCGCCGAGCACCTATCTCACGGCATTTCAGCAGGCGCTCCAGACATTCGCCACATCCCCGAGCAGCACGACCGCCGCGCAATCGGCCGTGACCGCCGCGCAGGATCTCGCCAATTCGCTCAATACCGCAAGCGACGGCGTCCAGTCGATCAGAGCCGAGGCGGATGCGGAGATTGCCACACAGGTCTCCACCTTGAATACGCTGCTGTCGCAGTTCGAGTCAGCCAACAATGCGGTCAAGCTGGCGACATCGACCGGCGCCGATACATCCTCGTCGCTCGACGAGCGTGAAAAGCTCCTGAAGCAGATCTCCTCGATCGTCGGCGTCACCTCCGCCGTGCGCGACAATAACGATATGGCGCTTTACACCTCGGACGGCACCGTACTGTTCGAGACCATCCCCCGAACCGTCACGTTCACCCCGACAGCGACTTACGTCGCGGGGACGGAAGGAAACTCCATCTACATCGACGGCGTTGCGCTCGACGCCGGCGAGGGATCGACGACGAGTGCCTCGGGCAGCCTGCAAGGGCTGCTGCAGCTTCGCGACGAGATCGCCCCGTCATTCCAGGCCCAGCTCGACGAGATCGCCAAGTCACTCGTCCAGATCTTCTCGGAAACCGACGGCAGCACCAGCGCGCCGGGACTTTTCGTGTGGACGACGGCGTCAGGCGCAACCGGGGGAACACCTGCTGCTTCCGACGATACGACAGGGATCGCCTCCACCATCTCGGTCAATCCAGCCGTCGTCACCAGCGAGGGCGGCGATGCGACGAAGCTGCGCGATGGCTCCATCAGCGGTATCACCGATCTCAACACCTCGGGAGACAGCGGCTTCTCGGACAATCTCGACGCCCTGTATGAGGCGCTGACGGAACAGCGCTCGTTCTCTTCGGACGCCGGTCTCTCCACGAAGCAAAGCCTGACGGACTACGCCAGCGCCTCCATCGGCTGGCTCGAACAATATCGAAGCGACGCCACCTCGGCCTCCGAAACCACGGCTGCCGCCTTGTCGCGCTCCGACGAGGCCTATTCCAACGAAACCGGCGTCAACCTCGACGAGGAACTGACACTGCTTCTCGACATCGAACAATCCTACAAAGCGGCGACAAAGATCCTGAACGTCATCGACGAGATGTTCCAGTCGCTCCTCGACATAGCGAGCTAGTCATGAAAGCATCTTTTGTCTCATCATCGGCGATGCAGAATGTTTTGCGGCTCACCATCAGCCAGTCCCAAGACAAGCTGCAGCAGGCCTCGACGGAAGCGACCACAGGAACCTACGCCGATATCGGCGTGTCCCTCGGCGCCGGCGCTGCAAAGTCGATCAATCTCACCAGCGCCATCGCCCAGGCCGCATCGTTCAAGATGAGCAATGCCGTCGTCGAATTGCGCATGAACGCATCGCAAACCGCTCTTTCGAGCCTCAAGGATGCTGGCGACAGCCTGGTGTCGAACCTGACCGCGCTCCAGGCGAGCCAGGATACGACGAGCATCGCCGTTGCCCTGCAGACGGCGAGCGCCACGATTTCGCAGCTGGTCTCGACGGCAAACACGTCAGTCAATGGCGAATTCCTGTTCGGCGGAACGAACCTCGACAGCCAGCCTCTGACCGATCAATCCTCGGCGGTCTCGGCTACGATCGTTTCCGCTCTGAACGATTATGCAACCGGTCTCGGAAAAGACGTCAGCGAGTTGACCGGCGAGGAAATCGGCAGCTTCATCACCGACACGGTCGAGCCGATGTTCTCCGAGAGCGCCTGGACGGATGCTTCCGAAGGCTGGTCGGCCGCTTCCAGTACCGACATGACAAGCCGGATTAGCGGATCGGAAACCATCACCTCGTCGACCAACGCCAATTCCGAAGGCATGCGCTATCTGGCCCTCGCCTCCGTCGTCGTCTCTGCCCTTTTCGGCCAGGATCTCAGCTCCGACGCGCAGAGCACCGTCGCATCCAAGGCGATCGCCTATGCGGCGCAGGCGACCTCCGGGATCGTGACGCAGCAAAGCGAACTCGGCCTCGCCCAGGAACGGCTCGAAAAGGCAAATGACGCGCTCGACGCTCAATCCACTCTGCTTCAGGGAAACCTCGTCGATCTCCAGGGCGTGGATACCTATGAGGCCTCGACGCTCGTCAACCAACTGCAGACGCAATTGGAAACGGCCTACACGCTCGTTTCGAAACTCCAGAGCCTGAGCCTGGTCAACTATCTCTGACGGATTGAAAAATGCGGGAATTCAAGCAGTTGCAAATACCGGCCCTCACGAGGGAGCCCAACACGACGTGTTCCGAAATCGTGGCGGAGGCGGCCTTCGCGCTTGCCTCCGGCATCATCGATACGATCCCCTTCGTCGGCAGCAAACTCGACGCGCAACAGCTGCGGGCATGGCCGCGATCGGGTGTCTTCACGGATGACGGCGTCGAGATGACCGGTACGCCCCCAGAAATATTCGAGCTTTGCGAGCTGCTGGCAGCCCACATCGAGAAAGGCACATCATTCGACGTTTTCGAGGTTTTCCACAAGATTGCACGCATCGACCGGCTGATCGACTGGCGCCACGGCGCCGTGCTGTCACCAGAGCCTCATCCGGTAACGCATTGACAGGAGACGCAAAATGCCTTCCCAATGGCGGCGCGATCACGGCCGCGACGCCAGGAAGCATGGCATAGGCTGGTCTTGCAGACTGCTTGTCCGTTGCGGCAGTCTGGACTTTCCCATAGGGGAGACTGAGGACGTTTGCCGAAGGTCTGCCGGCAATGGTCTTTCAGAGACCGAGTGTGTTCTTGATGTCGAAGCCGCGCGCGAAGCTACCCTTCTCCGAAGAGACCTTGCAGGCCATGCTGATCCGCGTGCTTCGCCCGCTGGTCAAGCTCGCACTCGCCTCCGGCTTCAACTTCATCTCTTTTTCGACCGTTCTTCGTCGCCTCTATATCGAGGTCGCAGAGAAGGAATTCGCGCTGCCGAACAAGAACCAGACGGATAGCCGCATCTCGCTTCTGACCGGCATTCACCGCAAGGACGTCAACCGGTTGCGCGGACAGGTGCTTGCGGCATCCTTCCTGACCACCGGCGTTTCGCAGACGAGCCGCATTCTCGCCAGATGGCTTGCCGATCCGTTTTATTGCAATGCGGAGGATCGGCCGAGTGCCCTGCCCCGGACCTCCAGCGACGGCGGTCCGTCATTCGAGAGCCTGGTGAGTGACATCACCAAGGACGTCCACCCCCGCTCCATCCTGGACGACTGGCTGGATAAAGGCATCGTCGTTCTCGATCAGAAAGGCTGGATCCAACTCGACCTCTCATCGATCGTCCCCAATGCCGGTGACGAAGCCCGTCGGCATTATTTTACGCGCAACCTCCGTGACCATGTGCAGGCGTCGGTCATGAACCTGATGAACGAGCCTCCTCCCAACTTCGAACGCGCGGTCCATTATGACGGGATATCACCTGTTCTCGCCGCCCGGCTCGACGAGATCGCGCGTGCGGAAGGAATGGCGTTGCTCCTGAAGCTCAACAAGATCGCCCATCAGGCTATCAAGGACGACCCCGGCGGCAACAGCCGCTGGATTGCTGGGCTCTATGTCATGACCGAGGAGGGCGAAACCGATCTTCAGGCAGACGCCGCATCCAAGACGGAGACGGACGAATGACCCCGTCGGCGATCTCGAGAAGGCAATTTCTGTTGGCCGGAATAGCGCTTCAGGTTCTGGGGCCCAAGATTGCCGCCGCGCAGCCGACGGGCACCAGCGATCACGGCATCGGCGGATCCGGACTTTCCATTCAGGGCGGCGGGGAGAACGAAGATCACGGCATCGGCGGAACGGGCATCGTCGGAACCATCCAAGGTTTTGGAAGCATCATCGTCAACAACATCCACATACCGTTCAGTGCAACGACACCGATCGAAATCGACGGCCGACGCGTTCGCGCGAGCGCGATGAAGGTCGGTCATGTCGCCCGGGTGCTGCTGACGGGCAAGCTTGCCGCCCGCATCACGATCGCCAGCGAAGTCCAGGGCCGCATCGACCGGATAGACAAGACCGGCCTGACCATACTGGGGCAAACGATCGACACGACGGGTGTTGCGACGAAGGGCCTGCGCAAGGGCAAGCAGGTTGCCGTGTTCGGCATCCGCAAACCTGACGGTACGATCATTGCCCGGCGCATCGAGCCCCGCTCCGTTTCCGAAGGCGCCCATGTTCGAGGCATCCCCGTCAAGAGCAGCAATCGCGTCCTGATCGGCGGCCTTTCGCTTGGAAGCACGCATGGATACCTGGCCGGCAAGCAAACGCTCGTGCGTCTCAAGGCCGTCGCCGATCGATTGATCATCACGCGCATTCAGTCTGAACCCCTTGTCCCGGGCTTGAAACGCGGCATCGTCAACGTCGAGACCTTCCGGCCGACCGATAAGGACCGGCCGGGCGCGGGACCCAGAGGGTCCACGCCTTTCGGCTCGATGCCGCCATCTCCTGATGGTCATGGCTTCGTCGATGTCGGCGTGCGGGACTCAAGCAGAATGACCGGCTTTCCCGATGGACGCATTCCGGACGGCTTCGGTTCGAGACGTCCGGGGGGGCCTTCGGATCGACCGCCGCCCGATCATTCGCCCTTCGGCAGAGGCGGGCCGGGCCGAGATTTTTCCGCTCCGGACAGAGGCGGGCCGCCAACTCAGGACGGCCCGCCGCCTGGGCCGCCGCCCCCGGGCCCGGGTCCGGGTCCGGGTCCGCGCTGAAAACGCTGTCACTCCTACGTTGACAAATGGGAAATTTTCCCATTTATTGTTCATGCGAATTCTGCTGCGGGTGATTCCTGGGAGGGTTTGCCGATTGGCTAACGGGTCCGCCCCACACCCGCTAGCCAATCGTTTGATTTTCAATCGTTCTGAGACTGTCAAACCCCATGTTCCTGAGTCATCGCAGGAATGGCCGATCCCGCAGGTTGGATGGCGCCATCCGAACCAAAACGTCATCGCCCAAGAGGAATCAGGAATTGTTTTTGCTGGAATGCGAACCGGATATGTCGGTGGAGATGGACGAACCGACCATCGTTGCAACCTGGGAAAACCGCGCTCAAATCATCGAAATTATGAGCAGTGCACGCACCATGAGCCAGGAATTTCAAGATCTTTGGAACAGCAGCGGCGGAAGGGGCCGGCTCAGCCAGGAAAACACGGACAGATTGGTCGAGCTCCTGCGCGAGATCGGCGCCCTGAACGAAAAGCTCCTGCGCTTGGCTTGAAAGGCCTCTCGGCTATGAGCGCCAAGCATGTTTCGGGAATTCAAAATTGCCATGGTGAAATCAACTCAAGACCTGTGGTCGCAAAGTCCCCCAGGTTTCGCGTCGCAAGTCGACCGCCATTAACCCGCGCAATAGCGGCTATCATGCCATCCGGAGCCGACATTCCACGCCCTTGACGAGCAGCAAGGCCCATAATGTCGCCATAAGCAAGAGCTGCCTCTTCGGTCAGACCGAAAATCCGGTCCGCGAAGCGACGGCGCCAGTCGGACAGCCCCTGTTCGAGGCGTTCGGCTCGCTGATCGGGTCGGATCTTCTGGATACCAAAAGCTATTTCCCCAATAGTCACCGTCGGTAACGCCACTTCTGCATCATGACGGACCAGCCATGCAATCACGGCCTCGTCGGGCGACTTTTTTAGGGTTTCCGATATGACGTTGGTATCGAGAAAGATCAAAGTTCGATGCCCTTGTGTGCGTGCCTGTCCTCTTTGATAACTGATTCAAGGTCGATATCCGTGCCACTTTGCTGCAAAAGACGAGCATAGAAGGTCGTGGCTGCCTCGCGGCCGGCTTCCCGTATTTCATACGATTCCAGAGCCCGCTCAACGATGTCAGCTATTGAGCGATTTTCGCGCCGGGCAAGCCGATGCGCAAGATCGCGTGCCTTCGCACTGCGCACGGAAAGTTGAGGTTCAGCCATGTCGGTCTCCTTTCATCTGTATATAAACATCAGCCTTCTAGCCATCAAGATGGCAACTGATGGCTAGGTACCACAAGTATTCAGGCTCTTGATTTCTTCCGACATCGAAAATAATTAACCATATTTCAGTGTTCTTGCCAAATAATGCCACACGTAGATCAGGCATCTCGAAGCAGATATGCCAAAAGTTATTTGGGGACAGTCGTGGCATTTACCATTGCTCGTAGTTTGGTGGCGTTTGGTGTCGCCGTTTCAGCCGGCCTTTTCATATCGATCGGTTTGCAGCAATCGGCGCTCGAACGGCTGAAGGTCAATGGTCCAGTCTACGAACAGGTGGTCTACGGCAAGGATTTGATCGCCGATATTCTGCCGCCGCCGTTGTTTGTAGTCGAATCCTACATGCTCTCCTTCGAGGCGAGCAAATTTCCCGAACTCACAGAAACCAATCTTGCCAAGATCGCAAATCTCAAGGCCGCTTACGACGACCGCCGCGCCTATTGGAAAACCACCCGGCTGCCGCAGGCTTTGAAGGACGAGCTTGAAAACGATGTCATCGCCAAAGGCGATGCATTCTGGGGGGTGATGAACAGTGAAATCATCCCGGCCCTGAACGCCAAGGATGAAGACAAGGCGCATGGTGCGATCGAGCAGTTGCACGGCGCCTTTCATTCGCACCAAGACGCGGTCGAGAAGCTCGTTGCCAATTCCGACGCTTTCCTGAAGGGCGAGGAACGCAATGCGACCTCGGAGATCGTCACCTGGACGGTCTATGCGGGTGCTGCGGGCTTCGGATCGTTCGGGCTGTTGCTGGTGGGGCTCTATCTTCTGCGACGCCGGGCGATCGTGCCGCTCGATGGCATGAAGGCCTATATGGGCAATCTTGCCGAAGGCGATTTTTCGACCGACGTGCCCTACGCCAACCGTTCCGACGAGATCGGAGCCATGTCCAAGGCCGTCGCGGTATTCCGCCGCAACGCGCTCGAGCGGCAGGACGCACAGAAGCGCGAGACCGCACTTCGCGATGCTGAATTCGAGCGTGAACGCAGCCAGCTGGCCGAAAAGGCCGCCGAGGAGCAGATCCGCGAAACGGTGATCGATCAGCTGACATACGGACTGGAACAGCTATCGACTGGCAATCTCGATTGCCGGATCAAGACACCCTTCGCCGCTGCCTACGAGACTTTGCGCGCGAAGTTCAATGACAGTATGGACGCTCTTTGCGCTTCGATGGCGGAGATTGCCCAGACCTCCAAGCAAGTGGGCAGTTCCGCGGCCGGCATCACGGATGCGGCTGACAGTCTTGCGTCGCGCACGGAACAGCAGGCCGCAATGCTCGAAGAAGCAACAGCGGCGCTCGATGAGATGAATGCCAAGGCGAAAGACGCCTCCAACCATGCCGGCAGGGCAACCGGCATGATGGCCGAGACCCGCACCAGTGCCGAACATTCGGCAGCCGTCGTTCGCGAAGCCATCGCAGCCATGGAAAGGATCGAAGGATCGTCAACCCAGATCGGCGATATCGTCAATGTCATCGATGAAATCGCTTTCCAGACCAATCTTCTGGCGCTGAATGCCGGGGTTGAAGCAGCCCGCGCGGGCGAAGCAGGCAAAGGTTTCGCGGTCGTTGCCCAGGAAGTGCGCGAGCTCGCCATGCTCTCGGCCAACGCCGCCAAGGAGATCAGAGCGCTGATTTCCACCTCCTCGTCTCAGGTCTCCACCGGGGTGCAGCTCGTCAACCGCACCGGCAAGGCGCTGCTGGAAATCGAAGGACAGGTCGAGCAGGTTGCCGGCCTAATCGCCCGCATCGTCTCGGTGTCCTCCGAGCAGGCGGTAGCGATCGGCGAGATCAATGCCTCCGTCAACGCCCTCGATCAGGTCACGCAACGCAACGCCGCCATGGCCGTCGAAACCGCCTCGGCCTGCCGGGCGCTCGGCAGCCAGACGCAGACATTGGAAGGGGTCGTCAGTCGCTTTCAGATCGACGCGGCCGCCGGCGGGTCAAAACCGCAGAAAGCTGCTTGACGTGTGATCGGCAGTCGAAATCGATCCTGCCTCTGCCTGTCCGACCACCTCAGTCCGTAACGATCGCCACGACGGCAACGCAATCACCAGCCTTGACCAGCCCTGGGAAATGCCGGGCACAAAGAATGCCATTCATGCTGGCGCGGATCTCGCGGGGGGCCACCCCGGTCCGTCCGGTCGGATAGATGCGAGCGATAACGGCATCGGCGGTGACGGCTTCACCGAGATCGATGACAGGTTCGATCAATCCGCCCTCCTCCGCGAGGGAGAAGCAGCGGCCGTCCGGCATGTCAAGCCAGGTCGTCGGACCGGGATCGACGGCGCCCGCGACGATCCCAGCATGGCGCAGCACGTTCATGGTGCCGCGCTTGGCAATCGCAGCACTTTTGGCCGTGGCGGTGCCGCCGCCGCCGAGTTCCGTGGTGATGAAGATCTTGCCCATCTCCTCGGCCGCGGTGTCGTACATGCCGACCGCATCGATCTCCAGCATCTTCATCGAATAGGGAGCGGCAAAGGCCGTCACGAATTCGAAGGCTTTTTCCTGCTGTTGCTTGTTCGGCAGGATGTGGGCTGCGCAGAACGGCAGAAAATCGAGAGTCTTGCCGCCGGAATGAAAATCGAGAACGAGATCCGCCATCGGCAGAAGCACACGGCTGAAATAGTCGGCGATCTTCTCGGTCACCGTGCCGTCCGGCCGGCCCGGGAAGCTGCGGTTCATGTTGCCCCTGTCGATCGGCGAAGTTCTGGTTCCCGCCTGGAATGCCGGATAATTCATGGCCGGCACGACGATGACAGTGCCACTCACCTCTTCGGCCTTTAGCGAGCGGGTAAGATCGAAGAGGGCGATCGGTCCTTCATACTCATCGCCGTGATTGCCGCCGGTCAGAAGGGCCGTAGGTCCCTTGCCGTTCCGGACGACCGTTATCGGCACCATCACCGATCCCCAGGCGGAATCGTCGCGGCTGTAAGGCAGGCGCAGGAAGCCGTGCTGGACGCCCTCGGCGGCGAAATTGACCGTCGCGCTGATCGGCGACGGCCGCAAGCCATTTTCTGTCATGACAGCCTCAATCCTTCACCATCAGCCTGCGCGGCACGTTGGCGAAGCATTCGACACCACTCTCGGTGATGAGGATGCTCTCGGTCGTCTCGAAACCCATGTCCTCGAGCCAGAGGCCGGTCATGAAATGGAAGGTCATGCCGGGCTTCAGTTCCGTCCGGTCGCCCGGCCGCAGGCTCATGGTGCGCTCGCCCCAGTCCGGCGGATAGGAAAGGCCGATCGGATAGCCCGTGCGGTTGTCCTTGACGATGCCGTATTTCTTCAGCACCGCGAAGAAGGCGTTGGCGATATCCTCGCAGGTATTGCCGGGTCTGGCGACTGCAAGACCGGCTTCCATGCCCTCCAGCGTCGCCTTTTCGGCATCGAGAAAGGCCTGCGTCGGCTTGCCGAGGAAGACGGTGCGCGACAGCGGCAGATGATAGCGGTTGTAGCAGCCGGCAATCTCGAAGAAGGTGCCCTCGCCCTTCTTCATCGGCCGGTCGTCCCAGGTCAGATGTGGTGCGGACGCTTCGACGCCGGACGGCAGCAGCGGCACGATCGCCGGATAATCGCCGCCGATGCCGTCGACGCCACGGGTGCCGGCATCATAGATTTCCGCAACCAGATCGCACTTGCGCATACCGACCTCGATCTTGTCGAAGATGCGGGCGTGCATCGCCTCGACGATACGGGCGGCATTGCGCATGTAGCCGATCTCGGTCTCGCTCTTGACGGCTCGCTGCCAGTTGACGAGGGCGGTCGCGTCGACGAAGCGAGCATTCGGCAGGTGCTTCTGCAGCGCCGCAAAGGCGGCGGCAGAAAACCAGTAATTGTCCATCTCGACGCCGATCGTCAGCTTGCCGAAGCCGCGCTCCGTCAGCATGCCCGAGAGGTAGTCCATCGGGTGGCGCTCGGTCGATTGCACATAGTGATCGGGATAGCCGACGATGTTGTCGTGCTTCAGATAGGCGGTGAACTTGGCACCATTGGCATCCTGGCCGCGGCCAAACCAGATCGGTTCGCCGTGCGGCGGCACGATCACCGCCTGGTGGACGTAAAAGGACCAGCCGTCATAGCCGGTCAGCCAGGCCATGTTCGACGGGTCGCTGACAACAAGCAGGTCTACGCCCTTCGCCTCCATGGCTCGCCGTGTCCTTTCCAGCCGCGCGGCATATTCGCCGAGCGAGAATTTGAGATTGGGCTGGGTCATATTTCTTCCCTTCTTTTCCGGCGCCGCGCCGGTCAGCTTTCGAACGTGGTTCCGGCATTCGCCGCACCGGCGCGGGCGAAGGCGAGCGTAGCGATGGCGGTATCCTGGATGCCGGTTCCGGTGAGGTCCGCGATGGTGATCTGGTCGTTGCGCGTCCGCCCCGGTGCCCGGCCGGCGACGATCTGGCCGAGTTCGGCGAAGACCGTATCGGCCGTGACCAGGCCGGCGTCGATTGCGTGATGCAACTCGCCGAGACGCCGCGTCTGCTTCAGGCTGTCGGCGACATAGACGTCGGCACCCACGATGGCAGCCGGATCGATCTCGTTCTTGTGTTCCGCATCCGAGCCCATGGCCGTCAGATGCTGTCCGGGTTCCAGCCACCCCGCCTTGATGATCGGAGTCTCAGAAGGCGTGGTGGTGACGATGAGATCAGCGCCGGTCACCGCACCTCTGGCCTCCGGTGTCGCGGTGACGGGAAAGCCGAGCTTTGTGGCCAATTCCGCTGCCACGGCTTGCGCCTTAGCAGCATCACGCGCCCATATCCTCGCCTCGCGGATCGGCCGGACCAGCGTCAGTGCTTCGAGCTGCAGCCGCGCCTGCATGCCCGCACCGAAGATCGTGGCCACGGATGCATTTTCCCGCGACAGATGTCTTGCCGCGACGGCGCCGGCTGCTGCGGTGCGCACGTCGGTGAGATAGCCATTGTCCAGTAGCAGCGCCTGCACCAGCCCGGTCCGGCTCGACAGCAGCACCATCATGCCGTTGGTACTCGGCAGTCCGATCTTGGGATTGTCGAAGAAGCCAGGGCTGATCTTGATCGCGAAGCCCTCGATGCCGGGCACATAGGCCGTCTTCACATCGACTTCGCCGCGATATTCCGGAATGTCGAGCCGCAGGATCGGCGGCATGGCGACGGCCTTGGTTGCAAGCGCTGCAAAAGCCTCCTCGATGCAGGCGACCGCATCTCGGTCAAGCCCGATGACTTTCCGCAGTTCCGCTTCCGTCAGAATGATCATCCGGCTCATGGTCTCTCCTCGCCGTAGAGCGGCTGCTTAGCGCTGATCACCCGCTGGTGCTGCTCCATGTCGACATTTTGCCCGGACAGGATCACGACGATGGGACCGTCGCCCCTGATTTTCCCGGCAAGTAGCGCGGCGATACCGACCGCGCCAGCGCCTTCGACGACTTGGCGTTCAGCGGCATAGGCATGGCGTATGCCGGCGGCGATTTCCGCTTCCGTCAGCAGGATGACCTCGTCGAGAAGGTCGCGGCACATGGCAAAAGTCAGGCGATTGTCGAGGCCGATGCCGCCGCCGAGCGAGTCGGCAAGGCTCGATACTTCCTCGACCTGCACCGGCCGTCCGGCATCGAGGCTTGCCTTCATCGCGGCGCCCTTCTCCATCGTCAGGCCGATCACCTTGGTCGTCGGACTGATGCCTTTGACCGCGGCGGCAACGCCGGCCGCAAGGCCACCGCCCGAGAGCGGCACCAGCACGATTGCCGCCTCCGGCAAGGTGTCGATGATTTCGAGCCCCATCGTCCCCTGCCCGGCTACAACATCAGGATGATCGAAGGGCGGGACCATCACCAGCCCCTCCTCGAGAACCAGCCGGTCGACCTCCTGTTGCGCCTCGTCCTGCGATACGCCGACGATGCGGACATCGGCGCCGAGGCGGCGGATTTCTGAAACCTTGTTCTCCGGCACCAGCCGCGACATGCAGATGGTCGCGACAGCGCCTTCCGCCTTTGCCGCATAGGCAAGCGCCCGGCCGTGATTTCCGGTCGAGGCTGCGGCGACGCCGCGCGAGCGCTCTGTCGCCGACAAGGAGAGCACCGCATTGGTCGCTCCGCGCAGTTTGAAGCTGCCGGTCGTCTGATGATGCTCGAGCTTGAGATGGACAGGTACGCCGGCCAATTCGCCAAGGGAAAAGGACTGCACCATCGGCGTGCCGAGTATGCGGCCGGCAATCCGGCGCGCCGCAGCGCGGATATCCTCCAGCGAGACGGGCAAGGTGCTCACCATGATCTTAGCCTTCCCAATAGGGCTTGGTCATCAATTGACCGAGTTCGGGCCGCGCCCGATCATCGCCGCAAAGCCGCAGGCAAGCCCAAGCGGTCGCGAGATTGCTGGTGACTACCGGCTTGCCGATTTCAGCCTCGATCCGGGCCGCGACCTCTGCTGCCCGCACCGCCGTACAGGAGATAAACAGCGCGTCCGACTGCGGCGCCAGCGCCTGACGCGCGAAGGCAAGGATCTCGTCCGGCGCGATCCGCGCCATCTCGCGATCATCGGTCAGGCCGAGACAGGTGAAGCGGTCGATCGCAAAGCCAAGATCGGCGAAATAGTCGGCCATCGGCCGGCTGGTCTCGATCGTATAGGGCGTCAGCACCGAAATCCGTCTGGCGCCCAGCGCCTTCAGGCCGGTCACGGCGACAGCCGTTGGCGTCACGACGGGCACGCCGGGCTTGGCCGCATGGATCGCCGCCTCGATATTCCGGTCGCCGATCACCACCGAGGCGGAGGTGCAGGAATAGACGATGGCATCGAGCGCCTCGTCCGGCAGGATCAGTGCCGCGCCTTCAGTCAGCGACGGCTGCATCTTCAGGAGATTTTCCGGCGTGACCGGATTGGCATAATGGATGCGGCTGACATAGATGCCGAGGCGATCGCTGGCGACCATGCGCTGGAAGTCGACTTCCGTCGTATGGTCGGTCGCGAGGATGACCAGGCCGATACGCTTTTCCAGCGGCCGGTCCTCCAGCCGCGGTGGCCGGCCGGCAGCGATGATCTCAATCTCTACGGTCATGATCAGTCGTCCATCCTGGCGTAGCGTTCCTCGAGCCAGCGTAATCCCACGACCGAGATCAGGCTGATGACGAGGAAGAAGACGCCGACCAGCGTCATCGGCTCGATGTAGCGGTAATTGCTGTTGGCGATGCTCTTTGCCTGGTTCATGAGTTCGAGCACGGTGATCGCCGAAAGCAGCGGCGTCTCCTTGAACATGGCGATGAAATAATTGGCGAGCGCCGGAATCATCGGCGGGATTGCCTGCGGCAGGATCACGTGGATCCAGGCCTGGCGCGTCGTCAGATTGGTGGCCTTGGCCGCCTCCCATTGTCCACGCGGCACATTCTCGATGCCGGCGCGATAGACCTCGGCGGTATAGGTCGCATAGTGAATGCCCATGCCGATGACGCCGGCGACCAGCGGCGCCAACCGGATGCCGATATCCGGCAGCACGTAGAAGATGAAGTAGAGCTGCACCAGCAATGGCGTGCCGCGGATGAATTCCGAGACGAAGCCGACCGTCCTGGAAATGCCGGCGACCGGTGAGCGCCGCGCAATGGCGAGCCCCAGGCCGACGATCATGGCAACGGCAGCGCCGAGGATGGTCGCGAGAAGAGTGATCTTGAACCCTTCGAGAAGGGTCGGCATGATCTGCCAGACGAAGTCCCAATCCCATTCCATCTGATCAGGTCCTTATGCCGTCGAGGCTGCGTGCCATCCGCCGCTCCAGCCAGCGCATCGTCGCGGAGATCGCCGAGGCCATGAGAAAATAGAGGATGAGGATCGTCGCGAAGGGCACCAGCGTATTGCCAGTTTGCGCCCGCACCACCTGCGCCTGGAACGTCATATCCGTCAGCGAGATCAGCGACACGACGGCCGTGCCCTTCAGGAGCTCGATCGCATTGTTGCAGAAGGTCGGCAACATCAGCGGCAGTGCCTGCGGCAGGATGACGTGGCGCATGCGCTGGTATCGCGAAAGGTTGAGCGCGATGCAGGCTTCCGACTGTTCGCGCCCGACAGCCTTGACGGCGCCGCGCACCACTTCCGCCGCATAGGCGCCGACATTCAGCCCGAGCGCCAGCACGCCCGCCTGCAGCGGCGTCAGGGTCAAGCCTGCGAAAGGCAGCACGAAATAGACCCAGAAGAGCTGGACGAAGATCGAGGTGCCGCGGAAGAACTCGATATAGGCCGTCGCCAGAGCCCGCACGGCAAAGAAGCGGGACAGGCGGCCGAGGCCGGCCAGGAAGGCCATCACCAGCGCCAGCGCAGACCCCATAATCGTCAATTCGAGCGTCACCAGGGCGCCCTCAAGGATCAGTGTCAGATAGCCGGACCATACCGACATCGGGAACTCGCTTCCTAGATCATGTCGCGCAAAATGGTGCAGCGGTTTTGCGATAACGACATGCGTAAAAACAAGGACCTAAAGCGCGACGCGCTTTGGGAGATCGTTGGGGGACAATCCGGCCATGCCCATGGCATGGCCGGCTGTTCACCTCATTTACTTCGCCGCGGCGCAGAGCTTCTCGCGGCTCGTCGACATCGCCGCCTTGGCCGAGAAACCATAGGGCTCGATGATCTTGGCGAATTCGCCGGATTCCTTCAGCTTCTTCAGCTCGACATCAAAGGCGTCGCGCAGTGCAACGTCCTGCTTGCGGAAGGCAGCGCCATCGCAATAGACCGGCGCATTGACGACGGGGGCGACGGTTTCGAGGTTCGGATCGTTCGCCTTAGCCATCAGATCGTGGATTGACAGAACCGGCAGCGAGTAGACGTCGATGCGGCCGTCCTGCAGCATCTTGATGCCGCTCTGGCCATCCGGAACGACGATGACGCGGTCGCGCGGCACGCCGGCTTCGAGCGCCAGCTTCTCCTCGGTGCCGCCGCCCGGCGCGCCGATCTTGGCGTCCGGATTGTCGGCGATGTCCTTGTAGCTCGTCAGCTTCAGCGGATTGCCCTTCTTGAGAGCGAAAGCTTCGGCGTCGCAAAGGATCGGTTCGGAATAGGCAACGGCGTTGCAGCGCTCGGGCTTCATGAAGAGGCCTGCGGTGATCGCGTCGTGGCGGCCGGCCTGCAGGCCGGGGATCATTGCGCCATATTCCGAGATCGAGGCGACCACTTCCTTGACGCCCAGCTTTTCGAAGATTGCGCGCGCCACATCGGGGGCAGCGCCAGACACCTTGCCGTCGGCGCCGACAGCGGTGAACGGCGGCTCGTTGGCGATGGCGATACGCGCAAAGCCTTGCTCCTTCAGCTGCTCGAGCTTGTCATCGGCGGCGGAGGCCGGGGCGGCCGTCATGGCCAGAAGCACCGACAGGCTGGCGGCGCTCAAAAGATATCCTGTTTTCATCGTTCCCAACTCCTCTGATTTTCCTTGAGTTTTGTTCTTACGGGCAATGTCTGAGGTCAGACGCGGTGCCCCGCCGCAATGATCTTGCGCAGGAAAGTCTGCGTCCTCTCCTGCGTCGGATTGCGAAAGATGTCGCTCGGCTTGCCTTCCTCGACGATCTTGCCGCGATCGAAGAACAGGACACGGTCGGCGAAATCATGGGCAAATCCCATTTCATGGGTGACGAGAAGCATGGTCATGTCGGTCTCGGAGGCGAGCCGCCGCATGACGTTCAGCACCTCCTCGACAAGCTCCGGGTCGAGCGCTGAGGTCACCTCGTCGAACAGCATGATCTTCGGCGACAGCGCCAGCGCCCGGGCAATGGCGACGCGCTGCTTCTGCCCGCCGGAAAGCTGCGCCGGAACGCTCTTTGCCTTGTCGGCCAAGCCGACCATGTCGAGAAGCTCCATCGCCCGCTTTTCCGCCACGGGGCGCTTGATACCCTTGGTCAGCATCGGCGCCAGCGTCACGTTGTCGAGCACGCATTTATGCGGGAACAGATTGAAATGCTGAAAGACCATGCCGATCTTTTCGCGCATCCGATGCAGATGCCGTTCGTCGGCCGGCACCAGCCCACTGCTATCAGGCATATGGTAGAGCTGTTCACCGTCGACCTCGATATGGCCGCCGCTGATCGTCTCCAACGTCATCAGAATGCGCAGGATCGTCGTCTTGCCGGAGCCGGATGGCCCGATCAGTGCCAGCTTCTCGCCCGGCATGACATTCATCGACAGGCCGTCGAGCACGGTCAGCGGGCCGTATTTCTTGACGATGTTGTCGATGCGGATGATGGGCGGAAGCATTCATGTCTCTCCCTGTTGAGACAAGCAATGTCCTAACGATGACGGCCCATCAAAATCATGTCAATTCGTAAAATAATATCATGACAATTATTCTGCACCCGCTCAAATACAAGGCATCGACATCAGATCGCAAGCAGCAGCTCTTCCGGATTGCCTTGCGCCAATGAGGCGACGATGCCGAGCCCGGTCCGCAGCTCGCTTTCCGTTGTCGAACCAAGCGAGATGCGCACGGCCGGGGTCCAGCCCTGATCGGTGGTGTGGAAGGATTTGCCGGACGCGATCGCGACCCCGCGCAGCCTTGCCTGCGATACGAAACCGTCCTCCGTATGGTTGCCGGAGAGCGGCAGCCAGACGTGCAGGCTTTGCGGATGCGCCCGGTACGGTAGGCCGGCCAGCATCTCCGCCGCGATCGCGTGCCGGCTTAAAAGGGCGCGACGCTGCCAGTTGACCAGCTCCATCGCCGTGCCGTCGCTGACCCAGCGGGTGGCGATCTCGGCCATGGCAGGCGTCGCCATCCAGTTGGAGACGAGATGCCGGTTGGCGACGGCGGCGACATAGCGGTCGGGCGCGGTGAGATAGCCGATCCGCAGGCCCGGAACGGTAATCTTGGTGAAGCTCGTCACGTAGAGTGTCCGCTCCGGCGCAAACGCGGCCATCGGCGGCGCACGACCCTCGACCATCGGGCCGAGAATATCGTTTTCGATGATGGCGATATCATGTTTCGCAGCGACGGTGGCGAGCGCCTGCCTGCGCTCCGCGCTCATCAGCGCCGCCATCGGATTGATCACCGAGGGCTGCAGGAAAATGGCCCGGATCGGTCCCTTTCGGCAGGCTTCGTCCAACGCTTCGGGGATCATGCCCTCCTCGTCGATCGCCAGCCCTTCGAGGTGCAGACCGAGATAGGTGGAGAGCGGAACGAGCGTATGATGGCTGATCGCTTCAGTCGCAACCGTCGAGCCGGGCGGGGCAACGCTCATCAGCGCCACCGTCATGCCCGATGTCGCACCGTTCGTCACGCTGACGTTCAGCGGCGATACCTCCAGCCCGCAGCGCGCCAGCCATTCCGTGGCGACGGCGCGGTGTCGCGGAAACACCATGTTCGGCCTGAACGAAAGGGCCGAGCTGGAGGGCAGGTTTTCCGAAAGCCAGCCGAAGGCTTGCCGCAGCCTTTCCAAATGGATCTGCTCGCAGACCGGCTTCAGGATCGACAGATCGATCACCTCGCCCAGCCTTTCCGGCAGATAGGGCGGCTCCGGCTCGCGCGGCCTGGTCTGGACAAAGCTGCCGCGTCCGATCTCGCCTGATATCAGCCCCCGGCGGATCAACTCGTCATAGGCGCGGCTGACCGTCTGCACCGAAAGATGCAGATCATCCGCCATCTTGCGGTGCGGCGGCAATTGTGTGCCGTCGGAGAGCTTGCCGTCGGTGATCGCGTTTGCGATCTGCTCGGCGAGCGAGAGATAGGCCGGACGGCGGAGTTGCGAGGGATCAGGGCGCCACTTTGTCATGATTTTAACACTGCTGAAAATCAGTTCAATTGACAATGCAAAAATGCGCTCCCATTGTCTTTTCCCTGCGATTGAAATGATTTCTTTTTAAAGAAAGCACCATGAAGCTCGACGCCATCGACCTGCGCATTCTCGACGCCGTCCAGCGCGACGGCCGCATCACCAAACTGGCGCTGGCCGAAAAGGCCGGGTTGTCGCCGACCCCGTGCTGGATGCGGCTACGCAAGCTCGAAAAGGCCGGGATCATCACAGGTTACCACGCGCGCGTCGCACCACGGCGCATCGCGCCGGTTGCCAGCGTGATGATGGAAGTGACGCTCGCCAACCATCGCCAGGCGGATTTCGAGCGCTTCGAGCGTGCCATCAGCGCAATCCCGGAGATCGTTGCCTGCTGGTCGGTCGGCGGCGGTGTCGATTACATTCTGAAGATCATCGCGCCCGATATCGACGCCTATCAGCGGCTGGTCGATGGGCTTCTCGACCGCGAACTCGGCATCGACCGCTACTTCACCTACATTGTCACCAAGACGGTGAAGGAGGAAACAGTCCTTCCGGTCTCTTCCTTCACTGCCGTCGGCGAAGAACAGAGCGCGCCGTAGACAATCTCTCTGCCAGGCCGCCGTCCTTTAGACCATCTCTCTCTTTTCGCATCCGCCAACAGACAATCTCTCGCCCGCTCCCGTGGAAGACTGACGTCAACCCGCCACGAGGAGACTGGACATGACCGCCGTTTTTGCCCGCACCGCCTATCATGACGCGCTGTCGCGGCTCGCCGACCGTCATCTCCTGCGCGATCTGGCCTATGTCGACGGCCGGTGGATTGCCGGCAAAACAGGGAAAAGTTTCGAGGTCACCGATCCCGCTTCTTCGGCGACGCTGGCCTGGGTTGCAAGCCTTGGCGCCGATGAGACGGCAGTGGCGATCGATGCTGCCTCGGAGGCTTTCGCCGGCTGGCGCGCAATGCTGCCGCAGGGCCGTGCGGCGATCCTGCGCAAATGGTGTGAGCTGATGCTTGCGGCCAAGGAGGATCTGGCGCTGATCATGACGCTCGAACAGGGCAAGCCGATCGCGGAATCGCGTGGCGAGATCGATTACGCCGCCTCCTTCGTCGAATGGTATGCCGAGGAAGGCAAGCGGCTGAACGCCGAAAGCGTGACCACCCATCTGCCCGGCGCGGAGATGATCGTCAGGCGCGAGGCGCTCGGCGTCGCCGGCATCGTCACGCCCTGGAATTTCCCCTCTGCCATGCTCACCCGAAAGGCTGCCGCGGCGCTGGCCGCCGGCTGCACGGTCGTCGCCCACCCCTCCTCCGAGACGCCGCTTTCGGCACTGGCCCTTGCCGTGCTCGGCGAGCGTGCCGGCATTCCGGCCGGCGTCTTCAACGTGGTCACCGGCAATGCCGCAACGATCGTCGGACGGATGTGCACCGACACCCGCGTGCGCGCCATGAGCTTTACTGGCTCCACCGGGATCGGACGGCTGATCGCCGCCCAATGCGCGCCGACCCTGAAGCGGCTAGTGATGGAACTCGGCGGCCACGCTCCACTGATCATCTTCGATGACGCCGATATATCAAAGGCAGTCGAGATTGCCGTCAACGCCAAGTTTGCAACCTCCGGCCAGGATTGCCTTGCTGCCAACCGCATCTTCGTCCAGCGGCGGATCGCCGATGGCTTCGCCAAAGCCTTCGCCCACCGCATTGCCGAACTGAAGGTTGGTCCAGGGCTCGAGGATGGCGCCGAGATCGGGCCGCTGATGCATGAACGCGCCGTCTCCAAGGTCGAGGAGCAGGTCTCCGACGCGCTGGCGCATGGCGCGCGGCTCGTTACCGGCGGCAGGCGCCATAAAGCCGGCCGGCTTTTCTACGAGCCGACGCTGCTGACCGACGTGCCGGCGAAGGCGCTGATCATGCGCGAGGAGACTTTCGGGCCAGTGGCGGCGGTTACCACCTTCGACAGGGAAGAAGAGGTCGTCGCCCGCGCCAACGATACCGAATACGGCCTTGTCGCCTATATCGTCACAGAAAACGGCGCCCGCCAGATGCGGCTTGGCCGTACGCTGGAATACGGCATGGTGGCCGTCAACCGGGTGAAGATCACCGGCGCGCCCATTCCCTTCGGCGGCTGGAAGCAGTCCGGCCTTGGCCGCGAGGGGTCACGCCACGGGCTCGAGGCCTTCACCGAGCTCAAATATCTCTGCATCGACACGGCCGCCTGAGCCGCCCCATTTCAAGAAAGAGGCTACGACATGCTCGACAGAAGCAACGAACTCACCGCCTGGGACCGCGATCACTTCTTCCACCCATCGACCCATATGGGCGGGCATGCCCGCGGCGAGACACTGACCCGTGTCGTTGCCGGCGGCGAAGGCGTCTACATCACCGACACGACAGGACGCAAAAGCCTCGACGCATTCGCCGGCCTCTATTGCGTCAATGTCGGCTACGGCCGCCAGAAGATCGCCGACGCGATCGCCGAACAGGCGAAGAACCTCGCCTATTACCACGCCTATGTCGGCCACGGCACGGAAGCCTCGATTACGCTGTCGAAGATGATCATAGACCGCGCGCCCGCCGGCATGAGCCGCGTCTATTTCGGTCTCTCCGGCTCGGATGCGAACGAGACCAACATCAAGCTCATCTGGTACTACAACAACATCCTCGGCCGTCCGGAAAAGAAGAAGATCATCTCGCGCTGGCGCGGTTATCACGGCTCCGGCGTCATGACCGGCAGCCTCACCGGCCTGGCGCTCTTTCACAACGCCTTCGATCTGCCGCGGGCGCCGGTGCTGCACACCGAAGCACCCTATTATTTCCGCCGCCCCGACCGGTCGATGAGCGAGGAGCAGTTCTCGCAATATTGCGCCGACAAGCTTGAGGAGATGATCATCGCCGAAGGCCCGGAAACGGTCGCCGCCTTTATCGGCGAACCCATCCTCGGCACCGGTGGCATCGTGCCGCCGCCGAAAAGCTACTGGCAGAAGATCCAGGCCGTGCTCGACAAATATGACATCCTGCTCGTCGCCGATGAAGTCGTCACAGGCTTCGGCCGCCTCGGCACGATGTTCGGCTCGGATCACTACGGCATGAAGCCGGATCTGATCACCATCGCCAAGGGCCTGACCTCGGCCTACGCTCCTCTTTCGGGCACGATCGTTTCGAACAAGATGTGGCAAGTCCTGGTGCAGGGTTCCGATCAGCTGGGCGCGATCGGTCACGGCTGGACCTATTCCGCCCATCCGATCTGTGCTGCTGCAGGCATTGCCAATCTCGAACTGATCGATGAACTCGGCATCGTCGAGAATGCCGGCACGACCGGCGCCTATTTCCGCTCGGAACTCGCAAAGGCCGTCGGCGGCCACCGAAACGTCGGCGAAGTCCGCGGCGACGGGCTGATGGCGGCCGTCGAATTCGTCGAGGACGAGGACGACCGCACGTTCTTCGATGCCGGCCGCAAGATCGGCCCGCAGGTTGCCTCCGCGCTGCTCGAACGCGGCGTCATCGGCCGCGCCATGCCGCAGGGCGATATCCTCGGCTTCGCCCCGCCGCTTTGCCTGACGCGCGAGGAGGCTGACATCGTGGTCAAGGCCGCGGCGGATGCGATCGAAACCGTCTTCAAGACCATCTGAGGGAGAAGATCAGCATGACGATCCCGGAAAAGATGGCGGCCGTATTGCTCACCGGCCATGGCGGTTTGGACAAGCTCGTCTATAGCTTGGACGTGCCCGTCCCGAGACCCGCAGAGGGCGAGGTTCTGATCCGCGTCACAGCCTGCGGCATGAACAATACCGACGTCTGGGTGCGTCAAGGCGCCTATGGCACCGAGGACGATCCGTCTGCCGTCTCCACATGGCGCAGGCAAGGCAATACGCTGACATTCCCGCGCATTCAGGGCACCGATACGGTCGGTCATATCGTCGCCGTCGGTGCCGGCGTTAATCCGGCGCGCGTCGGCGAACGCGTCATGGTCGACTTCTCGATCTATAACCGCGACGACGACAGCCTCGCCGACATCGATTACATGGGCCATGGCCGCGACGGCGGTTATGCCGAATACATGGCATTGCCGGCCGAGAACGCCCATGTCGTCGCAACCGATCTGACCGACGTCGAACTCGCCACCTTCTGTTGCGCCTATCTGACCGGCGAGCGCATGCTGGAACGGGCAAGGCTTGTTGCCGGTGAACGCGTTCTGGTGACCGGCGCCTCGGGCGGCGTCGGCTCGGCGATCATCCAGCTCGCGCGCGCTCGCGGCGCCATCCCGATCGCAGTCGCAGGTCCCGGCAAGGAGGCGGCGATGCTCGATATCGGCGCTGAGGCGGTGGAGACCCGCGGCAAGGGCGATCTGGTCGAAGCCGTCCATGCCGCCAGCCGTGGCCAGCCGATCGATGTCGTCGCCGATCTCGTCGGCGGACCGCTGTTCAACGATCTCCTGAAGATCCTGCGCCCCGAAGGCCGCTACACCACAGCCGGCGCCATCGCCGGCCCGGTCGTTCAGCTCGATTTGCGGACCATGTATCTGAAGCAGCTGGAGCTGCACGGCTCGAGCCAGGGAAGCCGCGCTGACTTCCGCCGGATCGTCGGCTACATCGAAAGCCGGAAGATCCGGCCTCTCGTCGGCGGCGTCTATCCGCTGTCGGAATTCCACCGCGCGCAGACCGATTTCATGGCGAAGAACTTCGTGGGAAAATTGGTCGTGGTTCCCGACGCGAGATGATCCTTGCTTTCGCGGCGAACCTTATCGGGTTTCCAGCGTTTCACGGCCATGGAACATCATGATGGCACCGGGCTTTCGCTGCGTCGGACTATTTCGCAGCAATGCGATGACATCCTTCCCGCGCCCTCACTCGAGGAGGCGGAACGGTCGTTCACGCCAAAAGGTTGCTGATGCCAGCCTCCGCCAGCACGAAACACCTGACCTCCATCGAACTTGGAAGAATTCGGCGCGCCGTCGGCATAGCGCGCCTGATGGATACCGCGGTCAGATTGCCTGTCATCGGCGTGCGGATCGGCGCGGACTCAATTCTCGGCCTTATCCCGGCCGTCGGCGACATTGCCGGATCCCTCATCGGTCTTTTCATCATCGATGAGGCAAGACGCCTCGGCATTCCCACCCACAAGCTCGCACGCATGGCCGTCAATCTCGGCATCGACGCCGCCGGCGGAACCGTTCCCCTGCTCGGCGATATCTTCGACGTCTACTTCAAATCTCATCGCCGAAACGTCGGCATCATTCTCGACCACTTTGGGATCAGCGAAGACGAGTTGAACCGGCGCATTTGACCAAGCCTGTCGCCTTGAGGGTCTGGATCAGGTCCGAACGCCCTTCCCTGTTAGAAACGCCAGAGCCGCTGCGCCGACGAGGCCCGAGTTCTGATCCAGCGCCGCCAGCACCACTTTGACATCCTTGAATGCCGGCATTGCCCATTGCGTGATGTAGGCTTGAATGCCCGGCTGCAGCCGGTCGAACTCGTGGGAAAGCCCGCCTCCCATCACGATGATATCCGGACTGAAGATATGGATCAGGCTGGTGAAGCCGCGACCGAGAATTTCCGCTTCCTCGTCAATCAGTTGATTTGCGAGACGATCGCCATCTCTTGCGGCCGCGAAAACGCCGCGGCTGTCGATGGCGCCGCCGTCGCTGCCGATCGTCGTCCCGCTGGATTCCATCGCCCTCATTTGGGCGCGGCGCGCAAAAGCCGTTCCGGATCCGTAGGCCTCGAAACAACCTCTGTTGCCGCAGGGGCAAAGCTCTCCGTTCGGCACGACCGACATGTGCCCGACATGGGCTGCCATGCCCTTGCGGCCGCGCACGACGCGACCATCCGACACTACACCACCGCCAATGCCGGTGCTCACCGTGACATAGACCAGATTATCGAGCCCCTTGCCGGCTCCGAACTGCCACTCGCCGATGGCAGCGGCAATCGCATCGTTCTCGAGGTCGACCGGAAACGGAAACCGCTTCTGCAATTCCGCCTTCAGTGGAAAGTCGACAAAGCCGGAGAGGGTCGGAATATTCGAAGCGACACCGGCGACCGTATCGAGCGGGCCCGGAGCGGATACGCCGACGCCCACCACCGAGGCAGGGTTCGATGCTGCAAAAAGTCCATCGGTCAGGCCGCAGATTTGGGCGAGCACCCGGTCGGGGCCTGCCAGCGCATCCGTCGGTTCGGCTGCACGCGCCAGGATCCCGCCGTGCTCGTCGACGAGGGCAGCGCGCACCTGTGTCCCACCGAGGTCGATTCCAATGGCAATCTGCTGCATGTGAAGACCATGAGTTAGAGTGCGCGCACCCATGCCATCCGCTCGTCCAGTGATGGCGCATTGAAAGCCAGGGAGCCGAGGACGATTGTTTCCGCACCCGACTGGCGCAGAAGAGGCACGGTGTGCTCCCGAATACCGCCGTCGGCCGCCAGCACGATCCGATGCGCCGCACCGCAACCGGCGATGATCTGTTTTGCCTGCTGAAGCCGCGCTCCGGCTTTTTCGTCGAGACCCTGGCCCTTCACGCCGATCGCCGTGCCGAGCAGCGTCACAAAGCGCAGCCGGGAAGCGTATTTCTCGACGCGCTCGACAGGGGTGTCGACCTTCAGCACCATACCGGCGGCGACACCGCGGCGATCGAGAAGATCGAGAGCCTCGGCGGCGACACTTTCGTTTTCAACATGGAGACTGATCAAATCGCTGCCCGCATCGGCGAACTGCTCGATCTGCGACAGGAGGATGCTGTCAGCGACCATCAGGTGAACATGGATCGGGCGCGCGGACACTTTGCGCACACCGGCAACAAGATCGGGGAAAAACAACATGGCCGGCGCGAAATGGCCATCGGCGACATCGATGTGGAGGATGTCGACGTGAGGATCGACACGTGCCAGATCATCCGCCAGATGCACGAGATCGGCCGACCAGACGGAGAATTCGGCAATCAGGCGATCCTTCGGAAGGTCGGCGATCCAGGTCTTGGAGGGGGTTGTCATTGTTTCAGAGCTCCTTCAGAAAATTGCCCATGGCAAGCCGGAAGTCGGCGACGTATTGCGGGCGGCTCTCGGTCTTCGATGTGATCTGCACGAAGCGCGCGCCGGCGATCCGCTCGGCAAGAGCACGCGCATGGTTGAGAGGATGAATACTGTCCCGATCATGGCCGATGATGAGTGTCGGCATGGAGAGATTGCCGACCTCCTCGTCGGTCACATCAGGACCGTCATTGGAAATCCTGGTGAGCAGTTCGGCGGTCACATCCAAAGGCGTGCGAGAGAAAAAGCCGGCAAGCGAGGCCAGATTGTCCGGCGCCTCGGCGGCGAGCCGCACGCCCACCGGCCCGGCGAGGAACGTGGTCTTTGCCTCGCCCGGTGGCAGAGTTTTCAGAAGCCGCCCGACTTCGGCGTTGGGTGCCATATTCTCCGGCGCGGATGCCATCACCCAGGCCGGCCTTGCGATGATCAGAGCCTTGACAAGATCGGGCCGCTTGACCGCGAGACGCAAGGCAATCGCCGCACCCATCGAGATGCCGCCGATCACGATCGGCAATGCCAGGTTTTTCTCGATATAGGCGGCGATATCATCGCAGAAGGTCGCGATCGACAGTTGCCCCAGTTTGCCGGCTTGGGAATGGCCGTGGCCGCGCGCTTCGATCGTGACCCGGAGAAAACCCGCGTCGAGCGGAAAGACTTCATCGGTCTGCGCCGCGTCTCCGCATAGGCCGTGCTGGAATATGACGGACGCGCCCTCACCCGCCATATCGACATTGAGAATGGTCCCGTCGCTGGTTTCGAACGGTTGCACCCGTCTCATCTTCCTGCCCCCGCAGAATTACCGTCGAGGCTATTCTTCAGGAAGGCCGCCACACCGGCCGCCTCGGAGGCCGAAAGACCATGCGTGACGAGACTGCCGTTAAAGCCGATCGCCTTGAGGCGGCCGAGATAATGCCCGTAGTCGAGGACACCCTTGCCGGCGGTCGCGAAACCACCGTCAGGATTGCGGTCTTTCGCATGCGCCATGACGATCCGATCGGCCAAAAGGTCGATCGCGGAAGAGACGATGCTGCGCTGCTCATCCAGCGTCGCGACCTCGAAGAGATTGGCCGGATCGAGCACGATCTTGATGCGAGGGCTCTTCAGCGCCGTGATCAGCCGATAAGCTTTCTCAGCCGAGTTGACGACATTGGCAATCTCGGGCTCGACGCCGAGATCGACATCGTAGCGCTCGGCGATCTCGATGGCCGCCCCCATCGCTTCGAGGAGGTCCCGCCACGCCTCCGGCGTACTGTTGTCGGCGTGGGCCTTCCACTGGTCGATGGGGTCGCGTGTGCCAGTGCAGAGCGTGATCAGAGCGGTCGACATGCCGGCGCTGCGTTCGGCCAGCGTCGCGAGGTTGCGAAGGCCGGCCTCGCGAACGGCAGGATCCGGGTGGATCATGTTGAAGGTGCCGGAAACGGCAACGATCTCGACGCCGCTCGCGCGCGCCGCTTCGGCAACCGAGCGGGCCTGCCCTTCCGTGATGATCTCCGGCATCGGCGAAAGGCCCGAGCAGGCCATATTATATTGGGCGCAGGTGAACCCGGCGCCAGCGACCGAGTTGAGAACGGTTGCGGGTTCCGCTCCCTCGAAGGTCTTTGCGAAAATGCCGAGCTTCATCACACGCCACCCGTGACGTCGGCCAGCGCAACCGCCTTGCCGCTTTCGACGGAGCGTGCAACCGCGACCATGGCCTGGACGGATGCCAGGCCATCATCGATATCGGCGCCTTCCATCACGGCGCCATCCAGAATGGTGCGCGCGAAGCCTTCGACCTGACGGCGATAGAAATGGCCGTCGGCACCGAGCACGCGATGGGTCGCGCCGTCCGCTTCCCGGAAAATGTCCACCTCACTGGTCTTGTAGTACCACGGGTTATAGGTCTTGCCCAAAATGCTGCCGTTCTTGCCATAGATCTGAAAGCCTTCGTGCCAGTCCATGCGCACCTGGACGGTGAGATCGAGATGGCCGAGCGTGCCGGAGGCAAATTCCACGTCCACGAACCAGCACCAGATACCCGCTCGCTCGGACAGGCGAGCGCTGACGGAAACGATGTCGCCGGCGAAATAACGTGCGGTGTCGATCAGATGGCAACCATGCGCAAGCATATAGTAGCGCCGCAGGTCGGCTTTCGGATTGGCGGAGGGTTTCCGCGCATTGGCGCTGGTGACGATCAGCGGCTGCACGGCATCGGTCATCGGATACCGGTGCGTGCTGTCGCAATACCATGCTTTCAGAGCGACCATCTCGCCCATTTCATCGCGGATGAAGGATTTGGCGGCCTGGAGCCCCGCGTCGAAACGCTTCATATGCCCGACCTGAAACACCTTTCCGGACTTGTCGACTGCGGCCTTCAGCTCAAGGCATTCCTCGATGGTGACGCCGACCGGTTTTTCGCAGAGGACATGTTTGCCCGCCTGAAGGGCGCGAAGGGAAGCCGGGACGTGAAAGGCGTCGGCCGTCGCGATGACCACGGCATCGAGATCGGGATCGGCCAGCATCTTGTCGTAATCGCCATAGGTTTTTTCCGCCCCGTGGGTGATGGCCATGCGTTCGCGGAGATCCTCGGCGACGTCGCAAATCGCATAGAGGTCGGCATTGGCTGCCTTCGTACAGCTCTCGAAGTGCGCCGCCTGGGCAATCTGGCCCGCTCCCAATACGCCGATGCGGAGACGTCGTTCCTGTTTTGCTGGCATCGATAAGCCCTTTGGATCGGATATTGAAGATGAATGCTGGTTTCGGCGTCGGATGGAATGCTTTCAAAACATCGAACGTCGCCGACGTCGTCTGGCCGGACCGCCACCGTCGTGTCGGCTCTCCCTCGTCACTTCACAGCGCCATGTGCGTTTGAGGATTGAAAAAGTGAAATTTCGCCGGGTCGATGGCCAGATCGATCGATTGGCCCGTCTCGACCGTGCTGACGGCTTCGAACCGCGCGACGGCGTTGGCGGCACCGCTCAGGTCCTCGACGGCATCGGGGTCGCCCGAGTCGATCCGGACCGCGTCGATCTTCAAATGCACGATCAACTCGGAGCCGAGTTCCTCGATCGACTTCACGATAACCGGGATCGTCGGATGGGAGGCTCCTGACGGCAACCGACTGTCGTAGAGGTCCTCGGGCCTGACCCCAAAGATCACGTCCCTTCCCTCGAAAGCAGATAGACCGGGATTGCGCTCGAAGGCGCCGTCGGACAGGGGAATGGAGAAGCCCGACAGATGGATCCGCCCGCTCGCCAGACGCCCCTCGAAAAGGTTCATCGACGGCGAACCGATAAAGCCCGCGACAAAGGCATTGACCGGGCGGTGATACAGAGCCTTGGGCGTATCCACCTGCTGAAGCACGCCGCCCTTCAGCACCGCGACCCGATCGCCCATGGTCAACGCTTCGGTCTGGTCGTGCGTCACGTAGATCGTCGTCACGCCCAGCTGTCTCTGCAGGCTGGCGATCTCCGCCCGCATCTGAACACGCAGCTTCGCATCAAGGTTCGAGAGCGGTTCATCCATGAGAAATGCCGCGGGCTCGCGGACCATGGCGCGGCCCATCGCAACACGCTGGCGCTGGCCGCCGGAAAGCTGTGCGGGCTTGTTGCCCAGCAAGGGCTCCAGCTGCAGAATCTTGGCGATCTCATGCACACGCTTGGTGCGTTCGGCCTTGTTCTTTCCGGCCAGCTTCATCGAAAAGGCAATGTTGTCGAAGACGGTCATGTGCGGATAAAGCGCGTAGCTTTGAAAGACCATGGCAATGTCCCGGTCCTTGGGCGCGAGATCCACGACGTCCTGACCGCCGATGCTCAATGTTCCGCTGCTGATTTCCTCGAGCCCGGCAATCATGCGCAGAGCGGTCGATTTTCCGC
The DNA here is from genome assembly GCF_013087515.1 of Rhizobium sophorae. Lineage (GTDB taxonomy): Bacteria > Pseudomonadota > Alphaproteobacteria > Rhizobiales > Rhizobiaceae > Rhizobium > Rhizobium sophorae. Next base: position 53,584 of record NZ_JABFCN010000003.1, read on the forward strand.
ATCCGGACGGGCCGACCAGAATCAGAAACTCGCCATCATGGATCGTCAGGCTCAGATCCTTGATCGCATGGTAGCTGTTTCCATAGGTCTTGCAGATTTTGTCGAGTACAACCACAGCCACGTCTCGTCCTCCCGTACCAGTCCGGATCACATCTTCAAACGGCGCTCCCCGCCGTCTCGGATCCTTTCGACAAGAAGGCTCAGGACTGAGCTTCAAAGTCAACAAAAGAATCGAGGATAACAGGCCATAGATCACCAGCCGAAATTAATATCTATTTGAAAAATATAAATCTTTTCTGATAAATTAAAAATCAATTGCGGAATTATATTTTTTATCGCGCGTAACTTTTGTGGTCGAAGTCACAGCTGTTGAATGCGATTCAATGACACGTCACCGTGAGACTCTACCCGTGCGGCCGACCGGCGCCAGCACCCATCGCCGCCCCGCGCTCATTTTTGGCATCCCGGCATCGGGAGCGGCGCAGGCGCATTTTCCGCCGCCATCCACGCCATGCACGTCTGGTGATCTGGCAGGCCTCTGCGCCCTCCCCGTGCGGTCACGGAAATGGCGGCCGCCGCCGTGGCATAGGCAATGCAATCAAGCGGGCTCTTACCCCTAGCGAGGGCAAGGGCGTAGGCACCGTGAAAACAATCCCCGGCGCCGGTCGTGTCGACCGCCTGAACCTGATAGGCCGGCACATGCCACCGGGTGACATCGCCTTTCTGGCGGAGGTAAGTCCCTCGTTCGCCGTCGGTGAGGACAACCGCGGACCGATCCTTTGACCAGAGCCTGTCCAGGATCATCCTGGGATCACCCTCGCCGGTGTATTCCTGCCCGAAGGCGAGCGGCAGCACCAGATGGTCCGCGAAAGCCAGGATCCGGTCGGTCGCGGAACCGACCGTCCATTCGATATCGGCAATCACGGCCAGACCCAAGGCGCGTGCGCGCGCTACGACACTTTCGGAGTGCGTGGCATAGCCGTCGATCAGCAGTACCGGGGCCTTCATCAAAACGTCGTCGGGCAGCGCATCCGACGTGCCGTGCAGCACATCGTCGTCATAAGCGATGAACCGGTCGCCGTCGGGGCCGACCGTGATCACGGAGCGGATCGGCGCGGCATCCGCGTGGCGGGGAGCGAGCGATATGTCGACGCCGTCCCGCTCGAGTTCGCTGCCCGCCACATCGGCCGTTGGCTCATCGCCGAGCCAGCCAATGAAGCCGGCCTGACCGCCGAGCCGGGCGACGGCAACAAGGGCTGTCGCCACGTTGCCGCCATGGTCCGTGGCACGCTTCGTCACTTTCCCCTTGCCGGCCGTCAGCCCCCGATCGACATAGATGATGTCATCGATTGCCAGGGCGCCGAAGCCCAGAACCTGGAAAGGGCGCGACATGTCTCAAGCACCGGCCGCCGCCAGCGCATCCTCCGGCGTCATCCCCTTATGAATGACGAACTTGAAGGCGCGCGCGGCCATGGTCGTATCGCCGTGACCCCAAAGGTTGCGACCGACGACCGCGCCCTTGGCTCCAGCACGCAATGCTTCCGAGGTCTGGACGAGCGCTCCGAGCAGCGTATCGGTCTTCGGGCCGCCTGCGATCACGACTGGAATCGGGCAGGTCGCGACCGTCTCGCGGAAGGATTCGAAATCGCCGGTATAGCCGACCTTGATAACGTCGACGCCAGCCTCGAAGCCGATGCGCACCGCATAGGCAATCTCATCCGGCGTGAATACGATCTTGCCGCCGTCGGAGAAATCACGGGGATAGACATGGGCGACGACCGGCATCTCGAAGCGGGCGGCGGCGTTGACCGTATCGGTGAGCCAGCGAATGTACTCTCCTTCGGTGGCACCGCGCACGGGAATGGCGACAGCCAGTGCGTCCGCACCATAACGCACTGCGTCTTCCGGGGTCGCAATGAGCTGGCGAATGCGGTCGTCGGCGGTAAAGCAACCGCCCTGGATGACCAGCGCTGCCTTTCCGGCATATTCCGACCAGAGGTGGCGCGCCGCGCCGGGCTGGATACTGATGTAGTCAGGCCCTCCCGCCATGACGCGTCTGAGCGCACCCGGCAGGTCGGCAAGCCCGCCCTCACGCACATTGCCATAACCGACAAAATGATCGACGGCGCCGCCGAACAGATGACCCGATGGGTTCGAGAACAGGCGTGCGAGGCGGACTTTGGTTCCGAGACCCATGGCGATACTTCCTTTGTGATGGCAGCCTTTGCGATTGCTGGCGCCGATGCTGGCAAAACCCTAACTCGAAAACAAACAAATATTCAATATTTCGATTTCTTTCGTTTTCACATGAATGATGAATTTTTGACGTGCATTTTTGTCATCGAACGGCTATTTCTGCAGCAAGAGACGTGGAAAGAGCCGGCGAACTTTCGTTTTTCAAAAGTCGCATTGTTGCAAATAACAGCAGTCGGGATCACACATGCTTGCAGAACAGAGGCGGCAGCAGATCATGCTGGAACTTCAACGGGTCGGCCAGGCTCGCACCCGCCAGCTCGCGGAATTCTTCGAAGTCTCGGAAGTAACGATCCGCTCCGACCTTGAGATCATGGACGCCAAGAAGCAGCTGATCAAAACACATGGCGGGGCGATCGCCCTGCCGTCCGACTCGCCGGCAGCGGCCTTCGAGGAACGCATGCAGCGCAATTTCGATGCGAAGCGACGCATCGCCCAGATGGCTGCGCGACAGATCATCGACAATCAGTCGATCGTCTTCGACAGCGGTTCGACCCTGTTGCAGGTGGCCATGCAGATGCCCCCGGTCAACAACGTCGTGGTTGCGACAACGGCGATGAACATCGCCCAGCATCTGATGTACCGGCCGGGGCTCGACGTGCACATGATCGGCGGTCGCGTATTTCCCAGCACCGTGAGCACGATCGTACAGGATTCCGACAAGGCGGTCGGCGGCCTCGTCGCCCACCAGGCCTTTGTCGGCGCCCACGCGATCGATCAGGCCTTCGACGTCGTCGATGTCTCCGAGGACATCGCCCGGACCAAGCGCAACCTGGTTCGCATGGCCCGGCGTGTCGTCCTCGTGGCGGATTCGAGCAAATTTGACATCGGCGCCTCCTCCAAAGCCTTCTCGCTGTCGCGCGTCGACCTGATCATCACTGACAGCAACATGCCGCACAGCATTCGCCACCGGCTGGACAAGCTGGGCGTGGAGGTTCGCTACGCGTGACCTGCAGTCCACCTCTCCAATTTACAAGAGAGACAGGAGAGGCTTTGGCGTCGACGAATAGCTTTGGCCGACGCCACGGAATACGAGATGGGCTAAAACCCCAGACGTCGAAGCGTCTCGCGGTTGGCGCGAACGGCTGCGGCAGGATTGGTTCCGGCATGGTCCGATTCTTCTTCCACCACGATCCAGCTGATAAAGTTCGGCGCATCCCGAACGGCCGAAATCACGGCGGGCACGTCGCAGACGCCTTCGCCCAGCATCACCCAAGTCCCGCCGGCGTCAACATCCTTCAGATGCACGTAGCGGATCCGGTCCCGGTAGGCTGCCAGCGTATCGCCGACCTGCTGGCCACCACGCAGGATATGCCCGGTATCCGGCACCCAACCCACGTGTGGATCCAAGAGAACAAACAGGCGGTCATAGTCGTTCCGGGTGAACAGGAGCGTGTTGTGGTGCGAGGAAGGATGGACAGCAACAACGACGCCAGCCGACTGTCCGATCTCGGCCGCACGATTGTAGCACTCCGCCGCGATGGCAAACTTCTCATCGAGCGGACCATCCGAGACGACCGTCGCCGACCCCATCGATACCATCGCACCGGGAAAGTTCGCCGCGAAATCGACCCACCGCCGCGCCGTGTCGAGATCGGAGGCAATCTTTTCCGCCATCGTGAACCCGCTGGCGGAGCCGAAGGCAAAGGAGACCAGCGCCAAGCCGGCATCCGTCAGCGTGCGGGCAAAGGCGGCGGGCTTGAGCGCGTAGTGACCGATCATCGTGTCGGTGATTTCGATACCGGCATATCCGCCATCGGCAATGGCGCGCACCAGATCGTCCGGACCGCCGCCCCAATCTGTCCCCAGCATCTCCCAGGTAAATGTCTGGCAACCGATCTGCAACTCAGCATTTTTCATATCTTGGTCCTGACCTGTTCGTTGATCGCAGCCGATACCGAAGCCGTAAGCATCCACAATCTCACGCGTTTCACCGCGTCTGCCGAAAGCCCCTTCCGCCGAGAGGCGGATCGAAAACCGGAAACGGCAACTCTTCATCGGGGATTGCGATCCCAGCGTCTTGTCATTACGTACGGTCAAATGTTACCGTGCGTCAATATAATTTATTCCCTGCGCTTAAAACGTTACGCACCCTCAACTCTCCGCAGCCGCGACGGCAAAACCAGGTTCCTAGATGGCACAGACCAATGATATGAAACTCAGGATCGGCGTTGTCGGATGCGGCAATATTTCGCTTGCCTATATGCGCAACGCGCCGCTGTTTTGCGGCGTCGAAATCACCGCCTGTGCAGATCTCAACGCCGACGCCGCCAAGCGTCGCGCGGCGGAGTTCAATTTGCGCGCGGCTGACGTCGATAGCCTCATTGACGACAGGAACATCGACCTCGTCCTCAACCTGACGATCCCGGCCGCGCATTTTGACGTTTCGATGCGGGCTCTGTCGGCAGGCAAGCATGTCTTCACGGAGAAACCGCTCGGCGTCACGGCCGCAGAAGGACGCGGCTTGGTGGATGCCGCCGCCGCCAAGGGCCTCATGCTCGGCTCGGCGCCAGACACGTTCCTGGGCGCGGCCGGACGCCATGCCCGGCGGCAGATGGAAGCCGGCGCCATCGGCAGGCCGGTGACCGGGACAGCCTTCATGATGGGGCGCGGCATGGAGCACTGGCATCCGGATCCCAGCTTTTATTACCAGGCCGGCGCAGGCCCGCTGATGGATATGGGGCCTTATTATCTCACGATGATGGTCAATCTCATGGGGCCGATCCGCCGTGTGCAGGCCGTCGCCACAAGCGGGCAGGAAGAGCGGCTCATCACCGCCGAAGGGCCGAAACAGGGCACCACGTTCAAGGTCGGCACGCCGACCAGCGTGCTGTCACTGCTGGAATTCGATTGCGGCGCCACGGTCACCTTCGGTACCTCGTGGGACGTATTCCGCCACTCCAACCACCCCATCGAGCTCCACGGAACCGCAGGTTCGCTGCGCCTGCCCGACCCCGACAATTTCGGCGGCTCCGTCGCGCTCTCCGGCCGCGGCGCGCCCTGGCAGGAAACGGATACATCAGGCGAACTTTTCGGTGCCGTCAATTGGCCCATCGCAGCGCCTGATCGTGCCAACTATCGTATGCTTGGTCTTGCCGATCTCGCACGCGCAATCATCGAAGGCCGTAAGCCGCGCGCTTCGGGCGATCTCGCGCTGCATGTACTCGAAGTCATGGAAGCGATCCTGCGTGCCGGCGAAACGGGTATTGCGCAGACCATTTCGGGTACCGTCGCGCAGCCGAGGGAATTGCGGGAAGACGAAGCGAGGAGTTTGCTGGCATGACACAACTGGATGAATCCGCCAAACGCGCGCTTGCGTGGCCTGGGGATCCGGAAACGCCGGTCGAAAACTGCACGCCGGCGCTGGCGCGGCAGCAATATCTGGATAGTTTCGCAGACATCCAGCGGCCACTCGAAGACGTGGCCGAGATCCTGGAAAGGCACATCGGCGCAATCAGGTTGAAGATATGGCGCGGACGGACCGCGCCGCGCCAGGGCGCACCGGCCTTGCTTTATCTCCATGGCGGCGGCTTTGTGATCGGAGCGCCGGAAACCCATGAGGATATCTGCCGGACGCTTGCCAATATGGTAGGTGCCGTCGTGGTTTCACCCGACTATCGCCTGGCCCCGGAACATCCCTTTCCCGCTGCCATTGACGACTGCGCCGCCGCACTCGTCTGGATCACGGAGCAGGCGGATGCGCTCGGCATCGATCCCTTGCGGGTTATCGTCGCTGGCGATAGCGCCGGCGGCAATCTGGCCGCCGTCGTCGCCCTGCTGGCGCGCGACGGGCAGGTGCCGGCTGTCATCGGACAGGTGCTGATCTACCCGGTGACCGACCAGTTGCAGACAAGCGACAGCTACTCACGTTACGAAGAGGGTTTCGGCCTGACGGCAGCCGCGATGAAATGGTTCCGAGGCCACTATCTGCCCGACGCCGCGAGCCGGTGGGACTGGCGCGCCTCGCCGCTTACCGTAGCGTCGCTGGCGGGCGTGGCACCGGCCCTTTTGATCCTTGCCGGACATGACGTGCTGTTCGACGAAGGGGCCGCATATGCCGAGCGGCTCAGCGCCGAGGCGAAGGCAACGACCCGGACCTGGCCCGGACAGATCCATGGCTTCGTATCGAAGAGACGAGCCATTCCGGAGGGGCAAGAGGCACTCGAAGCCATCGCAGCGGCATGGCGCGCCATGGACCCAGCGCTTGCCCGTTGAAGCGGAAACCCGTGCCGGCCTCAAGCCGACTCGCGCATAACAAGCGTTGCCTCAAGGATCACCTTGTTCGTCACAGGGGTCGTTCCATCATCCTCGCTCTCGATATGCGCCAGCAAAAGCTCCACGGATTTCGCGGCGATCTCGGGCGCGTTCTGGGCCATCGTCGTCAGCGACGGACAGGTATATCGGCTAAGCGGGTGATCGTCGTGCCCGGCAATGCGCACGTCGCACGCGTCGCTGCGGCCGATTTTCAGTCCCGAAGCGAATGCGGCTGCCATCGCGCCGAAAGCGAAGCGGTCGTTGGCGCATAGGAGCGTTTTGCCGGGAAGACCGCCATTTGCAAGAATTCTCTGCATCTGCTCGTATCCGAGACGCTCGAATTCCCAGGAAGGTGGTGCGTCGCAATCGATGACCAGCGGTGAATGCCCTTCCCTCGCCATGGTCGCGCGGTAGCCCGCCTGCCGCTCGCCGGCATTTTCGGTCATATGCGGAATTTCCAGGAAGATCGGCGGCTCACCGGACCGGCAGAGATATTGCACAATGGCTGCCATGCTTTGCGCGTTGTCGTTACCGACATAAGGAAGGTCGGCGTCGGCAGGATTGTCGAAGCAGACGACGGGTATGGCATCCCTCAGCCTTTCCAGCGCGGAACGGCGCGAACCGGCTCCGAGCGGTGCCACGATCGCACCCGCGACCTTCAGCGAGAGCAAGGTCCGAACGGCCTCCGCCTCCAGCTCCGGCCGCGTATGCGAAGAAATCTGAACAGGCCAGAATCCCTTTTCACGCAACTCCAGCTCGATCAGCGACACGACCTGCACATAAAAGGGATCCGACATGGTCGGGACCAGAATCCCGATGTTCCTGGTCCGCTTGCGATTGAGATGCCGCGCGAAAAGATTCGGCTCGAAATGCGACTTCTTGAGAGCCGCCTCGATACGCTTGCGGGTCACCTCCTTGATCTGCGAGGGATCATCGAAATATTTCGACAAGGTCGGACGCGATACGCCGGAGGCGCTCGCGAAGTCGTCCATCGATTTATAGCTTTTCTTGGCCATTCAATTCCTTATTGGCGGGACGACGACAACTGATCGGGAACGATTTCGCACAACGGCCGATCCTCTGATGCGCCAAATCATGCATTCGGCAATTGTACAGGTGAGCTTCGTATCCTGAATCGTCGAGAATCAACGCATAACCGGCGTGATCCGTCATTTTTGTGCAGGCTCTGCCCTCCTTTCGAAAATCGAAATATTCCCTTCATTTGCGACTTGTGCCGTTTGCGCCGCGCGGTTGCAAAAGGCGCTTGTTTCAGCACCTAAAATTCGAAAATTTGCAGTGAAGAAGCCGGGTGCCACGCTTTTCATTTTATTGGGTAAACTTTCATTTGTTTACGAAAGTAAAGAAAAAATGCGTCACAAGCAATACAAATGCTGCAGAAAAACACTGATGATGTCAATCAATTTTATGATTTTTTATCAATGATTTAACGCAACACGCGCCGTGAATGCCGGCCTCCCATCTTTTCCTGATCGCAGTTCTTCATTGACAGATAGGGGCTTCAGGGAACCTACTTTGCCTACGATCTTGAGGAGGATCGATTAACTGACAATCTTTGGGAGGCACAGATGAATATCAGAAAATTTGGCGTGACCATGCGGGCTGCCGTAGCGGTATGGGCGCTCTGCGCCACATCGGCGTTTGCCGACACCACCATCGAATTCATTCAATGGTGGGAACCCGAAATGCCGTCGGGCGCTCTGCGCGGCATCATGAACGATTTTGAAGCCAAAAATCCCGGCATCAAGGTGACGCTGGTCAGCGGTCCCTATGCCACGACGCGTGACCAGATCGTCGTCGGCGCAGCCTCCGGAACGCTGAGCGACGTGGTGGGCCTCGATGGTGCCTGGGTAAACGGGCTTTCCAAGCAGGGCGCAATCGCCTCCATGGACGAACTGATGGAGAAGGCGAAATACGACAAGAGCCAGATCACCGATATCGTCAAGATCGATGGCAAGAGCGTGATGTTCCCGCTGGCATCCTTCGTCTACCCGGTCTTCGTCAACCTCGATATCGCCAAGGCCGCCGGCGTCGACAAGCTGCCGGCCACGCGCACGGAATTTGCCGAAGCCGCGAAGAAAATGACCGACGCCTCGAAGAACCAGTACGGCTGGGTCCTGCCGCTATCCCTACAGTCTCCGAGCGGAATCCAGAACGACGTCATGTCCTGGGTCTGGGCCTCCGGCGCCTCGATGCTGAAGGACGGCAAGCCTGACCTCGAAAATGAAGCAGTCGTCGGCACGCTCGACTATATCGCCTCCCTCAACAAGGAAGGCGTTATTTCTCCCGGCATTTTTGCCAAGAAGGAACAGGACAAGGTCGAGGAATTCGTCAACGGCCGCGTCGGCATGATGGTGGATTCCCTCGCCCATGTGAACCTCATCCGCGAGCGCAATCCGAAGCTCAATTTCGGCATCTCCGCCTTGCCGGCCACTGACGGCTACACCGGCAAGCGCGGCATGCCCTATGCATCCTGGGGCATCGGCATCAGCGAGGGCAGCCAACACAAGGAAGAAGCCTGGAAGCTCGTCGAATACCTGATGAGCCCTGACGTCAACGGCCGTCTCGTCTCGATTGCCAATGCCTTCCCCGGCAACGTCCATGCCAAGCCGGACTTCGTGGCCTCAGACCCGATCTTCGCGGAAGCCTTCAAAATCTTCCAGAGCGGTTATCCTGCGAACGAATTCGTCGGCCTTCCGGTTGCCGAAGAGCTGATGCGCGACATGAACGTCGAAGTTCAGAAGATGTTCGATGGCCGGCAGTCAGCCAAGGAGGCAGCTGCCAATACCGAAAAGGCTTGGCTGGCGAAGTTCTAAGCACGTCGCTTTCACGGATCACCGGCAGCGCAACCAGGCGCTGCCGGTGCAAGTCGTCAAATTTCGGCAGAATGGAAAGTCACAGCTCATGAATCATTCGGCTACGGCTCTGGTCGCTGCGCAAGCCAAAGCGCGAAGAAAAGGATGGCTTCGTTACAGCACCTTGAGGAAGCTGGTGCCGTATTTCTACGTTTCGCCGGCGACCCTGCTGCTTATCCTGCTGATGCTGTTTCCCATGATGATGGTCTTCAAATATTCACTGATGGACGGCGCCATCATGAAAAAGGACGCTGCCTTCGCGGGCGTCCAGAATTATATGACCATCTTCGAGAATCCGGTCTTCTGGCAGTCGGTCGTGCAGACGCTTTATTTCACGATCATGAGCGTCATCTTCCACTTCATCATCGGCCTGGCCTTCGCGCTGCTGTTGAACACCAACCGCGTCGATCCGCTCATTCGCAGCATCCTGCGCGTGCTCTTCATCCTGCCCTGGCTGTTCACGGCCGTCATCATCGCCATCATCTGGCGCCTGCTGCTCGACCCGAACGGCGTCGTCAACAGCGTGCTGATGGCGCTCCATATCATCAACTTCAAGGTCGAGTGGTTCTCCTCCACGCGCACCGCCATCCATGCTTTGACCTTCGCAAACATCTGGGCAGGCTATCCGCTCTACATGGTCAGCCTGCTCGCCGGCCTCCAGGGCATTTCGAAGGAGCTTTACGAGGCAGCCGGTATCGATGGCGCCAACGAAGTCCAAAAGTTCTGGTACATCACCATTCCGCAACTGATGCCGATCATCATCAGCATCGCGCTCCTCGATTTCATCTGGACGATGCAGGTTTTTCCACTCGTATGGATGACGACGGGCGGCGGCCCGATCTATTCGACGGAAGTGCTCTCCACCTTCACCTACAAGCTCGCCTTCTCCCAGTATGAATTCTCGCTGGCTTCGGCGAGCGCAATGATCATCCTCATCATCTCGATGAGCGTCACCTACTTCTACATCAAACACCAGCAGCGCAGGTGACCCATGGCAAAGCGTTCCTTCAAAAGCTCGGTATTGCCGACCATCCTGACCTATCTCGGCCTGGCGATCGGCCTGGTCTTTTCGGCCTTTCCGATCGTGTGGATGTTTTTCAGTTCGCTGAAATCGAATACGGAAATCTTCGCCCTTCCGCCGCGGCTGTTGCCGGATGATTTTACGGTGGCCGCCTATCTGACGATTTTCAACGATCCCGTGAAAGTGCGGTTCTTCATCAACAGCTACTTCGTCGCCGGCGTCGTCACCGGCCTGACCCTGGTCGTCGCGATCGTGACCGCCTACGGCTTCAGCCGCTATCAGTTCCGGTTCAAGAACACCTTGAACATCTTCATCATCAGCACCCAGACCGTTCCGCCGATCACCCTTCTCATCCCCTATTTCGGAATGGTGGTCGCCTTCAGGATCTTCGATACCTATCTGGCGTTGATCCTCACCTACATGGTCTTCACTCTGCCTTACGCCGTCCTGCTGATGACAGGCTATCTCAACACCCTGCCGAAAGAGCTGGATGAGGCCGTCCTTGTCGACGGCGGTTCAAGCTGGACGGCGCTTTGGCGCGTCATCGTTCCCGTATCCATCCCCGGGATCGTCGCCACCGCGGTCTACACCTTCCTGCTGGCCTGGAACGAATTCCTCTTCGCGCTGACGCTGACAAAGTCGATGGACCTCCGGACGGTTCCGATCGGCATTCAGCTTCTGATGGGCCAGCACGCCTTCGAATGGAACGAGATGATGGCGATGAGCGTGCTCGGTTCCCTTCCCCTTCTGGTCCTTTACCTGGTTGCCCAACGCTATTTCCTGGCGGGCATGACCGCCGGCTCGGTCAAGAGCTGATGGAGCGCTGATCGCGCTCGAAACTCATAGCGGGAGCAGAGTGCTGCGGCTAACGCCGACGTCCCAATCCCGCAGGGCAGCGCCGACCTCGGCCCTGGTTGGCGCGCCGGTACGACCGCCGAACACCTTGCATTTGAGAGCCGCTGCGATGGATGACACGCGCATCCTCTCTTCGATCGGCAAGGCCTCTGCGACAGCCAGCGCGAAAGCACCATGAAAAATATCGCCGGCTGCGAGCGTATCGACCGCCCTCACCTTCGGAGCGGTAAGATGGACGATTTCGCCGGTTCGGTCATCGAACCAGAAAGAGCCCTTTTCGCCAGCGGTGACGCTGATGAAGGCATGCTCGAACTTTCGCTTCAGAAGGCCGACGACCTTCACCAGCTCGGCTGCACCCGCAAGGCGCTCGGCGGCCGGCTGCGAGAATACGATGTGGCTGGCCGCCGGTGCAAGCATCTCGATCACGCCATCGCCTGCGACATCGCCATCGAGAATGCCCGGTTTGCCCGCCTCTCGGGCGGCCAACAGCGTCCGCAGCGCAAGCTTCGGCCACCGGACGTCGACTAGCACCGCATCGAAAGAAGAAACGTCCTTTCTTGTGACCGGCTTGACCGTCTCGTGCAGGCCCGCATCGTAGAAAGGCACAATCAGGCGCTCGCCCTGATCATCGACGAGAATGGTCGAGACGGCCGAGCGGGCACCGTCAACGCGCAGCATGCAGCTCGTGTCTATGCCGCTGTTGCCGAGGTCGGCAATGATGCGTTCGCCGGTGGCATCGTTGCCGACTGCGCCCCAGAGGCTGGCATTACCGCCCAGCCGGGCGACCGCAAAGGCGGCGCTCGACGCCATGCCCTCGGCGATCTGCAGCATATCGTAGGGCAGAATTTTGCCCTGGCCGGTCGGCAACGTGCGCACCCGAAAAAGGGTGTCCATGACCGCCGCGCCGACACACAAAACGCGGCGCGCCCGATCGGGAGGTACATCGAAGGCAGAGGACGTCGTCAAAGCCGTTGTCTCACCCGCTCACTTGACGGCTCCGGCCGTCAGGCCCGCCACGATCTGCCGTTGCGCAAACACCGTCAATATCAGCACGGGCAAGGTGACGATCAACGCCGCTGCCGCCAGCGGACCCCAACTGACCTGCTCGAACGAGAGCATGTTGTAGACCGCGACAGGAAGCGTGCGCGTCTCGCGACTGGCGAGCACGATGCCGAAGACGAAGTTGTTCCACGAGAAGATGACCGACAGGATGAAGGCGACAACAATGCCCGGCCTGGCGATCGGCAAGGCGACCAGGCGGAAAACCTGCCAGGGTGTTGCGCCATCGATGCTTGCAGCCTCCTCCAGCTCCATCGGCGTCGTCTCGAAATAACCGATCATGATCCACACGACGATCGGTACGGTGACCACGAGATGGATGATGATCTGCGGCATGAGCGTGCCGAGCAGGTTCAGCCACTGGAACAGCAGGAAGAGCGGTATCAGGAAGGAAAGGCCAGGCGTCATGCGCGCGATCATGATAACCATGGCAGACTTCTCGGCCTTCAGCCGCGCGATGCCATATCCGGCGGGCACGCCGATCAGCAGCGCCAGAAGCGTGGCGGCACCTGTCACCAGCACCGAATTCCAGAGATAGAGGAAGAAATTGTTCTCCTCGAAAACCTTCAGATAATTCGACCAGGCCAAGCGCTCCGGGATGAAGACCGGCGGATAGGCGCCGTTGTCGATCTCATATTTCAGCGACAGCGAGATCATCCAGAGGAAGAACAGGACGACCGGCGAGATCATCACCAGGGCAACAAACAGCAGTCCGATGCGATCGAGCGTCTTGCGCTTCATCAGCGTGCCTCCCCGTCGGACCAGTTCACGCGCTGCCGCAGCATCATAAGGACGAAGGAGAGCAGGACGATGAGGATGAAGAAGACAACCGCCATGGCCGAGCCATAGCCGATATCGTAGTAGGCGAAAGCGGTGTTGTAGAGGTAGATGTTGATCGTCTCCGACGCCGTGCCGGGACCGCCTTGGGTCATGGCATAGATGATGTCGAAACTTTTCACCGCATCGATGCTGCGGATGATCACGGCAATCATCAGGAACGGCGCGATCATCGGCAGCGTCAGATAGCGGAATTTCTGCCAGACATTGGCTCCGTCGATTTCAGCACTTTCATAGGGCTCACGTGGAACCGCCGCCAGACCGCCGAGCACGATCAACATGATAAGCGGCGTCCACTGCCAGGTCTCGACCAATACCAGCGACGGGATGACGCTGCTCTGATTGTAGATCCACTCCTGCGGGCCGATGCCGATGAAAGAGAGGAGATAGTTGAGGACGCCGAGCTGCGGATGGTACATCATCGTCCAGACCAGTGCGATGGCGACGGGTGTGGCCATCATCGGCATCACGAATATGCCGCGGATAAGACCGCGCAACGGAAATTGAGCATCGAAGATCAGCGCGGCGAGCGTCCCTAGAAAAAGGGGGACCACCACGGAAAGCGTCGTATAGAGCACCGTATGCCACAGCGAGTCCCAGAAGCGCATGTCCCCGACCAGGCGGGCATAGTTGTCCAGTCCCGCAAAGACCTGGGACTGGCCAAGCGTCCAGCTGTTGACGCTCATCCAAAGCGTAAAAACCCATGGAAAAACAATTACGGCCGCAATGACGATCAGCGCCGGGATGACGAAAGGCCAATAGTTGGGAGCAAACCGGTCCGGTTTGCTCCTCCCTTTCGCCGTCTTGGCCACTGCGGCCGTTTCGATGCTTGTCGAGGCCATTATCCCTCGCTTTTCGCCAGGACGGGTTCGAACTGTGCCGTCGCTGCCTTCAGCTCGGTTTCGGGATCGGCGCCGCCGATCATGTTGGTGAGACCAACACCATAGACGTCGCGGAACTCGGTGACCGGAATGATGACCGGCAGCGCGAGCTGCGAGATCTTGCCGGAACCGACGACGGCATCAAGCCAGGCGCCCGGCATCTTGACGCCTTCGCGGACCTTCGCATCCTCGAGGACGGACTGCCGGAAGGGAACACCGGCGCCGGCCTGCAGCAGACGTGCGCCCATTTCATGCGAAATTGCCCATTGGCAGAAGAGGTACCCGGCTTCTTTCTTCTGGCTTGCCGCGACGACGCCAAGGCCGTCGCCAAAGGTGCCTGCGGCTTGTGCCTTCGGACCTTTCGGCATGATGCCGTAACCGACCTGGCCGACGACGCGCGACTTTTCCGGATTCTCGATCGGCGGCGCAAAACCGACGCCGTCCAGCCACATGCCGATCTTGCCCTGCAGGAAGGCCGACTGCGCCTCGGCCCAGTTGAAGCCAGAAACGCCGGGAGGGGCGGTTTTGGTCATCAGCTTTTGATAGAGCTTGGCTGCATCGATCGCTTCTTGCGATGTCGTACGCAGCTTGCCATCCGGACCGAGCGGGCTCGAACCATACCCAAGCAGCAGCGACGTCCAGACCGGCGTATTGGCGTTCTTCAGGCCGCGGGCGACGAAGCCGTAGGTGTTGGTGGAAGGATCGGTGAGCGCCTCCGCAGCACTGGCGAGTTCTTCGAACGTCGTCGGGTAGGCGAGCCCCTTCTTCTCGAACAGCGTCTTGTTCCAGTAGATGATCCAGTAATCGACCGAGAATGGAAGCGAACGCAGGACGCCGTCCGGATCTCTGGCAAAAGTCAGGCCGGCTTCGGCGAAGTCGCTTTCAACCAGAGACGGGTCGGTCAGAGAGGGGTCCTTGAGAAACCCGCCAATATCAGCAAGCCAGCCGCCCTTTTCAAACTGCCGCTTCTGGACATGGTAGCTCATGTGCACGACATCGAAGCTGGGCTTGCCGGAGCTCAGCTCGATGGTCGTTTTCTGACGCTGCTGTTGTTCGGGCGTCGCTTCGGCATTGACCTTGATGCCGGTCAGCTCCTCGAATTCGGACAAGTACTTCAGAAGTATTTCGCTGCGCGGGCTCTTGACCAGGTTGACTTCGAGCGTCGTGCCGGCAAAGCGCTTCCAATCGACGGCAGCCGATGCCAACCGCACGCCGAGCATGCTGCTGGCGCCAAAAGCGGCCGTACCTGCCAGAAAGCCGCGTCTCGTCGGATTCAAAAACGATGACATGTGATTCCTCCTCCTTTTGCCGGCGATCTCCTCATCCCCGGCTGTTTATTTCCGATTATATCCTGAGCGCACGATCTCTTGCATGATTGATATGTGCGACAAGGCTGTTGACGGCGTCCTCCGCCGATCGTCGTTCGATCGCCTCGAGCACCTTCAGGTGCTCAGCCATGACAGGCCCGACGTGACCTTCGATGCGAAAACGGTCCTGACTGATCAGGCGCATCTTGATCGAGTTCACCCGGTAGGCGTTCGAGATGATGGTATTTCCAAGGGCATCGATGAAGGCGTCGTGCATGCCCCAATCGACAGCCTGCGCATGCACTTCCAATTCGTGCGATCCATCGCCGCTTCGAATGGCGTCGGCGATATCCCGATGCTGCTTCAATAGTCCGGCGATTGTCTCGTCAGACGCAGAGCGGGTGAAAAGCGCGACCGCTTCCTTCTCCAGGAACACGCGCAGCTGGAACGCCTCGCGAATGAGGTTGAGGTCGATATGCGCAATCTGCAAACCCCGCTGGGGCACCGTCTTGATCAGCCCTTCGGCTTCGAGCCTCGGGATGAGTTCGCGGATGGCGCCAAGCGTCAACCCCGTCAGCTCGACGAGGCGGCGCTGCGAAACGAACTGGCCGGGGCGCACGTCACGCGCAAGAAGGTGGCGTGTGAAGCTCTCATACGCCTTTTCCCGCAATGTCGGCTGCTCGTCCGTTCCGTCCATCGCCTCTCCCAGAAACATCGCCGACCTATGCCGCTTTCGAGCGGAAAAGAGTATCGAAGGCAAGAAAGAGTTGCGCCTGCCCTTCTGCCGATATTGAGACGAGTGGCGGACGAACCGCAAGCCAGATTTCATCCGACGTCACGTGAGAGACCATGGTTTTCACGGCGGCAGTCACCGGAAATTTCAGCAGTTCCTCCACGAAATCCTCGACGCGGGAATCGTCCACGCCTTCCTCCGCCATCAGCTTGACCTCGCGTGGCACGAAATTCGCCATGCCGGAGATCGCACCCTGGCCGCCAAGCCGCACGCCCTTCGCCAGGTGACGTTCGTCCCCCACCAGGATGACGAGATCGCCATGCGACTTCAATAGTGTTTCCGTGAAAGGCCAGTCGCCGGAGGAATCCTTGACGCCGATAACGATGTTGGGAAAGGCGGTTCGCAGCCGCCCGATCAACGATACGGTCAGCGGCACCATGGTGAGCGAGGGAATGTTGTAGACGATAATGTCTCGCGCCTTGTCGCCGAGGATGGCGAAGACAGCGGAAAACCACTGGAAGACGCCATCGTCACTGACGTTCTTGAAATAGCACGGTGGAGCAAGAAGGATATTGCGGGCTCCCCTGGAAAGCGCACGGCCGGCCTGCATCGCCGCATCCTCGGCCGCGTCGACCAGCACACCGACGATGATCTGATTTGCGGCTATCCCACTATCGAGCAAGGAATCGAAAACACGTTCACGTTCCTGCGTTCCGATCGAAGAGCCTTCACCCGTCGTCCCGAACAGCGTAACGCTCGAACATCCGGCCGCGAGGCTGCGTTGCGCCTGCTCGATCATCGCCTCGATCGCGATATCCCCATTGCTGTCGAACGGTGTCGCAAGCGCGACCGAGAGCCCGAATTTCTGTGTCAAATATGCTTTCCTCCCAATTCCGCGTCAGATGTAGCAGACTAACATGTTAGCTGTAAAGAGGTGATTGCACACTGCCTCGTTACACGATCGTCGCGGCCATAGCTTGCTAACGATCAACTGGCATGCCTCGCCCCCGGTCCGTTCGCACGCACGAGCGCCATCAGCATCGGGCCGATCGCAAATTCGCCCCTTTCGGTCCTTCGGGTCAGATCTCTGAGATAACCGCCGGGCGAGTTGATGTGCCCTCCCCTTTCCAGGATGCAGGCGATCACGGTTGCTGCGTTTTCCGGCCCCATGCCCGAGCAGGCTTCCTCATATGCCGAGGGACTGACGCCGAGCATCGAGCGCACGACGACGGCGGCCGACATCAGGTCTCGCCAATTGCCGATGCTTCCGCCAGGCCCGTAATCGAGAATACTGGGGCAGGCCTGGAGGACGAGGCCGAGCGGGAAGGATTTCAGGCTTGGTCCGGCGCCCGGATCGGCCGCGCCCCCCGCCCTGTTGCTCATCCCGCTGGAAGGCTTTTGCTGTTTCAATCTTCGTTCGTCCGACGGACCGGCGTTCGGGTCGTTATTAGCCGCTGCCTTTTCGCCCTGCTTCGTTTCGAAGCTTGGTTCAAGTTCATTAAGGGAGTCGGGATTTGAATTCTGTTTGTGATGCTCAATTTGAGACTCATTGGCGTCTATTTTTTTTGCTTTTATCCGTCTTTCCAGCATGTTGACGATCTCTGCGCGCAGCAGCCCCATCTCGTCGAGCAGCGGTGCCAGGTCTTCGGCGGTCGCCACGCGCGGAATTCGGGCAAGAAGCGTTCGAAACATCGCCGAAATGCCCTCCCAATCACCAGAAATCCCTTCTTCGAGTGCGGCCGCTATCAGCTTGGAGATGTCGCGCCGGCACACCGTCAGGCGTTCCCTGGTCACCCGTAACAGCTCCCGGTCGGCAACCGCCTGGGCGGCCAGGTATTCGATTTCGGCAGCACGGGCCAGAAGCGGTGCGACACTGAAGCCGAAGGCCTCGCCGATGGTCCCTGCCCTGTCGCGGCGCGCATAGCGCTTTCCATTCGGGCTGTCCTTGCGCAGGATCAGGCCGGCATCGACCAGGACGGCAAGATGCCGCCTGAGGGTGGCTGGGGTCATGCCGCGAGCGCGCAACGAAAGCTGCGCATTCGACGGGAAGACGATCAGTCCCTTTTCCTCGGAGATTTCGTCGTCAGGGTAGAAGGTCAGAAGCGCGTCGAGCACCGTCAACGCCCGATCGGTGACGCCAAGCGCCGGTCGCGCTTCGCAGATCGCCCTGAACAGCTTCCATTTGCTGCGTTTCATTCCCGGCTCGATGGTCTCGGCCAGTTGCTGGCTTGCCAGCATGCCAAGCGACATCGGCCGCCGCCCAAAGGGCGTCGTCACATATCCACTCTCCATTTGCCTTCACCTTCGTTCAGGCAAAAGAAAACCATCCACCAATTTGGTGCCTAAGACGCTTGACTGTGATTCGGGGAAATGCGATTCTCGATGTGCTTAAGATCTGAGAAGGGCTTCCACGGCGTCGTCGTTGGGGGCCTTTTTCTTTTGCGCGCTACGCTCCTCTGTCCTTGTTGAACTCCTGGAACAGGCCCTTCAGCCTTTCCTGGACGAATTGATCAAAACCGGGCGCGGTCTTGCCGTCGAAGACGAAGGTCGCACCGGATGCAGTCTTCTTGATCATGACAGGCACACCACTAACCTGGGTTTTAGCCACCGCCGGCTTCGGCGCAGCCGTCTTCTTCGTTGCCAGAACGAGTGCCCGCTGAAACCGCTCGTCGCTCGAAATTTTGCGCGCGTCGTCCGCGGACAACTCCGCGATGATTTTCTCGACGTCGGCTTTCTCAAGCCGCTCGCCCAGTTCCAACCATCGCCGGCGGCCGATATCAGGTGCCGCGCCTATGGCGTTGACGAGCTCCAGGGGGACCTGCCGGATGACGATCAGCATTCTCGACAGCGCCGCCTTGTCCACGCCGAGAGCCGCCATGATCACATCGCGGCCAAAGCTGCGTTCCTCGAGCCGCGATGCAAAGAGCGCGCGCTCGATGTAGGAGAGATTGGTTCGAGCGCTGTTTTCCTGTCCCTGGCTGACGACCAACTGACCGTCGGTGAGATCGCGGACGACCGCACGCACCCGGATGCCGATTTCTCGGGTGGCAGCCAGGCGCCGATGGCCGTAGGCGACCTGATAGCGTCCCCTGGTTTCGGGATGCGGGCGGACAAGGATCGGAACCTGCTGCCCATGCTCGCGGATCTGCTCGACAAGTTGCGCGAGTTCCGCCGCATCGATCGCCAATCGATCGCTGACGAACGAAGCGTCGATCAGGCCGGGATCGAGTTCGACGATAGTCTGGCCGGTGGCAAGCTGCCGTTCCAGCTCACTCGCTCGCTCCATTTTCTCGGTAATGTTGCCGAGCGTCTTGGTAATGCCGCCGACCGGCGCGGCACTGCGCTCCTGCGGCACGAACCCGGCGATCGGACGATTGTCGCGCGGCGCGACTGCTTCCGCCCTTGCCGGGTTCGGAGCGGAAATTTCGATGAGGTTTTTGCGCGCCATCTATCTATTTCCTCCCCCAGGTGGAGCGAATATGCGCCTCGATCTCGCCGTTCACGAGGTTGAGCGACTCCAGTGCCCGATCGTAGGTTCCGCGTGTGAACTGCGACCGCTCGACCTCGTAGAGTGTCTGCTTGGTGACGCCGGCGTCGGCGACCGCCGTCGACTTCACCATGGCGTTGTGGAGCATTCGATTGCCGAAGATCGCTCGCATGAAGCCGGTCATCTGGCTTTGCGGTCCGTCGTTCGGTTCGAACCGCGTCACGAGATAGCGCATCCAGTCATAGCTGGTACGCCCGCCGGCCTTTTCCACGACCGACATCAGCTCACTCGTCATCGTCAGAAACTGCGACATCGACATGACATCCAGCATCTGTGGGTGAACCGTGATCAATACCGAGGTTGCCGCACAGAGCGCCGACATCGTCAAGAACCCCAGCTGCGGCGGGCAGTCGATGACCACGACGTCGTAAAGGCTTTCGATCTCCGTCAGGACCTCGCCGATGCGGGCAAAGAACATCGTCTCCGCCGTCCCCGACGCCATCGCCTTTGGGGTCTCGTGCTCGAATTCCATCAGCTCGAGATTGCCCGGAATGAGATGCAGATTGGGCGTGTAGGTGGCGCGCACGATGTCGGCGATGGGGCGTGGCTCCTCATATCGGATCGCACCGTAGATCGTTTCACCCTCTCCGACATCGAACTCCGGCTGATGGCCGAACAAGGCGGACAAAGAGGCCTGCGGATCGAGGTCGACGGCGAGCACGCGGTAGCCCCTGAGCGCCATGAACTGCGCCAGATGGGCCGCAGTGGTGGTCTTGCCCGAGCCACCCTTGAAATTCATGACAGAGATGATCTGGAGTTTTTCGCCCGGCCTGCGAGCCGGCACATATTTCGGTGTTCCGTTTCGCTCGTCGAGGACCCGACGAATCCGATCCATATCCGTTGCACTGTAAAGCCGCCGTCCGTTTGCGAGCGGATCGGGCCCATGGCCGTCGGCGGCCACCTGGCGGAGATAGCCTTCGCCGATGCCGATGAAGGCCGCAGCTTCCGCCGGCGAAAATGTTCTGATGGTTTTTTGCGACAGCGGGGGGAAGATTTTTGCCTGATGCTGCTGAAGTTGATAGGATAACTCCTTCGCATCTGTTGCCAGAAGCGACGGGAGGTGCTCTTGATCGTCCTGAAGAGCAAGACTCGGCTGCATGATCTTTTTCCCAAGTAACTGCGCAATTCTGAACGAAAGCGCTTCAGTTGCGCAGTTACTATATGCCTCGATTCGTTACCAATTTACAAATGCTTAACCAAACCGCCCGTTTCAGCCCGCCGAGACGGCCGGAGACGTAAGGCAGATTTCAAGCGATATAGGCAATGCAATTGGCTCGAAATGACTGATAAGCCGGGTGGCTTTCAAGCCGAGCGGGAGGGCAATGAATTCGCCGCAGAAATCCAAGTTCGTCAATATGTTGGGCGCCGTCAGGCTATTTCCCGTCATCCTTCAGGTAGTTGTTGCCGTTGATCACCAGAAGCCCGTCGGAGCCTTTGTCGGGTTCGAATATGCTCATGCTTTCCGTCTTGCCGCTCGCGTCGGTCAGGTCGAGACGGTAACCGGAAAGCTTGTAGCGTCCGCTTGCGCCCGGCCGGTTGCCTGATGTGGTGATGCCCGATCGCGATCCGCCGATTTCGTTCGTCATCGAGGCGCCGGACCAGCCTGTGCGTTCGAAAGTACCGTTTCGATGAAGCGTCAGCGTATGGCTGGACGCCACCGACCCCGATGAAGTCGCGGTCATGCCGCTCGAGGCAAAGGTGGAGACCCATTCGCCGTCGAGCGTCGTGCCCTCATCAAATGGCGGGACGGCCTTTGAGACGCTAAAGGTGATCTTACGGGCCTCGCCTTCCCTTGGAAAAGGGGCCGCCAAATCGCGTCGGCGTCTCCCATACGGACTATTGGCCGCATGAGCTCACCTTCATCAGTCGGACACGCTCTGGGCTGTTCTCATCGCAGCTGACGATCTGTGGGGAAGCGCGCTTAAGCTAATTTCGGGAAAGATCGTTCCGCTCACCGTGATTGCCACTGGCACGGCGAAGCATGGGGGCGTTTGAGACGAGATGACGAGGCTGGAAGCAACGTGGCTTTTCCAGATGTTTCGTCCGAGATCTCATCAACCCTACTTTTGAATAGTGCGCGCTCTTGGTCGTCGGCACTCGCGTGTCGAGCGACTGCTGCTCCCACATTTAGGCGATGGTGCTTCCAACGCAGTAGGGTATGGCCAAGTCCAACGAGGTTCTGCAATGGAACTGTTGGGGAAAGCGGGGAGAACCTTTCCGCTGGGTTCAATTTTCCCCATGATAGCTGCCGAAGTATTTTAGGGGTGACCAAGCCGGAAGGATCTCCGGCAGTTTTGGCGATAGAGCGCTATAGTCCTGCGCACCAAACACGACCTCGCCGTCCATGATCGTGAGCACAGAAGAGATGGATTTGATCTGATCTTCCGACACGGTGAAGTAATCCCTGTCGAGCACAACAAAGTCCGCCAGGTATCCGGGGGCGATTACGCCCATTTCGGATTCTGTATTCATGAACCACGCTGCACCATTGGTAAACAGTTTCAGCGCCTCGGTGCGGGATAGGCGATTGTCCTTAGCAAGAATTTCGGATCCGGACACAGACTTGCCAGATACCATCCAACTTATACCGACCCAAGGGTTGAATGTGGCTGCCCGGAAGGCGTCGGTGGTCATGGCCAGCGGCATGCCGCTATCCACGAGCTTGCGCAGACGCGGGGTCTCCAGAGCCTTCTCGCGACCATGGGTTTTGATGAAACCATCGCCGTGCAGCGCCATTTTGGCGTCCAAGGCAATTCCCCCACCCAGCTTTTTCACCCGATCGATGTTCTCCGGATTGATGGTCTCAGCGTGCTCGAGACTCCATTTCAGGCCATCGAGCGGGGTCGTTTCGTTCACCTTCTCAAGAGCGTCGAGAAAGGGGGAGATGTTCTCGTCGTAGCTGACGTGGATGCGAAACGGGATACGCCGCTGGACCAGCTTCGTCACATCCTGCTCGACGAAGCGTCGCATCTTCTCGGGCTCGATGATGACCGCCGGACGGTCGAAGTTCTCATGATCGTGCACTTCCCCGCTCAGAACCTCCCCGGCCCCTCGATATTCATGGCCATGTGCCAGGGTGGGGTGCAGGTTTTGTCCTGGGCTTATCGGCGCCGTTTTCGTGATCGCCTCGACTTCCAGATCCACCATGTTTACCGGCCCGCCGTCGCCGAGTTGCAAGTCCACAAAGGGCATGCGCACATTGAGGCGGTTGTCTCGTGCAAGCACGCCCACCCTCTCCTGGGCCTCCGGGTATGGCCACCTGCCGCCGTTATCGATGATCGAGGTCACGCCGAACCGGTTCAGACCGTGAATGCTATAGATCAACGAACTCACTTCTTCGTCGAACGTGGGCTGCGGTACCATGCTCTCGAGGGCGAGAAACAACCAGGTATAGCCGTGGACCACACCGGTCGGATTGCCGCGGCTGTCCCTTTCGAATTCGGTGTCCGGCAACGTCGGGAACCGACCGGTGCCCACGCCAAGTGCCTCCATCGCCTGTTTGTTCAAGAAGGCGCGGTTGTAGGCATATTGCACGATCATGGGTCGGTCGGGCACGGCCTCGTGCAGTTCGCCCAGCGTGGGAAAGCGGTTCTCCTCAAACTGGTAGGGGGACCAGCCTCCGATCACCTTGACCCACTGACCCTCAGGCGTGCGTTGGGCCTGCTCGCTGAGCATCGTCAACGCCTTACGCAGCGTCGGCACGCCATCCCATCTTACATTGTAGTTGTAGGCCATGTCGTTGAGGACGTGCGTATGCGCATCGATGATGCCGGGGATGAGCCTCCGGCTGCGTGCATCAATCACTTTGGTAGTGGAATTCTTTAGACCGAGAATGTCCACATCAGATCCGACCGAATAGATGCGGCCTTTCTTGACGGCTACAGCAGAAGCTTCGGCCTGCCCCCGGTTGCCGGTGAAGATCTTTGCATTGATAACGATCAGATCAGCGCCGGGTCGTTCTTGCGTCGTTTGTGCCTGAACCGCAGAGAAAGAAGAAATCGTCACAAACGCGATGAATATTTTTCTGATCATTTTACCCTCGTTCGACTGATTTTTATGAATTGCGGTCATGCACAAGCCGGCGCCTTACGGATGCGTGCGATGGACGAAGAAGTGAGTTGAAGCCGTTAGATAGCCTATGGAAAAAGTCCTATATTGGCGGTTCGTGAGGCAGGTCGCGAGGATGCCCCACGGAGAGTCAGCCGCAGCGAAGTTGTCATTCTCCCCTTTGCCTTGGTAGTCCTCAGTCGTGTGAAGCCGTGTTGCAAAATAAGGAACGCTTTGTGGAACTTGAGGATCTGAGAATATTTGTCGAAGTTGCTGATGCGGGCGGAGTATCGTCTGCAGCGCTGCGACTGGGTATCTCCAAGTCGATGGTCAGCCGGCGGATCACCAGGCTTGAGGCGGAACTCGGCGCACAGCTATTTGCAAGGACGACCCGTGGTATAGCGCTCACGGAAGCAGGTTTTACATTCAGAGATTACGCAGCACGGGTTTCTGCTGACTTGGATGTGGTGCGCGAAACGATCCTGCCCGCCGGTGAGCTTCGAGGCCGCATGCGCGTAGCCGCGCCCCTATCATTTGGTCCGACCTATTTTGCTCCCGTCCTCTCCCAGATGGCTAGCCGACACCCGCAGCTGCAAATCCTTTCCTCCTATACTGATCGCTTCGTAGATCTCGTGGGAGAGGGTTTTGATTGCGCAATCCGGCTGGGGCATCTGCCGGACTCGAACCTTGTCGCAAGACGTATCGGACCGATCTTTGGCAAGCTGGTTGCGAGTCCTGCCTACATCGAGGCTCACGGCGCCCCCGAAACACCGGACGAGATTTTGAATCACCAAGTCGTTATGCGGGACGCCGAGAAGTGGCAATTCATGAATGGCGACGAGATTGTCACGGTGCGTCCCCAGGGACGCTTCATAGCTGATAACGCGTTGTCCCTCGTAGCGGCCGCTCTGGATGGGCTCGGGGTCGCCTATCTGCCAGAACCGCTTGTCGCGGACCATATATGTTCGGGCGCACTGGTGCCGATCATGACGCGTCATCCGATTCCGCCGGCCGGCATCTTCGTCGTGAGGCCGCCCGGCCAGTATCCCTCTCGAAAAGTACGAACCCTCACTGAGATGCTTATCGACCGATTTGGAACTCGTTAATCACAGCCAGAAGATGACGGAAGCTGCGATGCAGATTGCCGAGAAGAAGGTGTGGGCACAACGGTCATATCGTGTTGCGATGCGCCTCCAATCCTTGAGTTTGGCGAATAGGCCTCGACCTTGTGTCTGCTACGATAGAGAACTTTGTCCTAGACGCATGGTTTCTTCCGGCTTTTAGAGGAGAGGATGATGGAGGCTCTGAATCACACCTCAAACGAAATTAATAGGTCCTGACCCTAGATGAGTAGCATCCGTTTCCCGGAAACTTACCTGAAAGCGCGAGAGCAGTTTCCCCAACATCGGGCGACGGCCGCGACAAAGACGAGCGATTGAACGCTCAGTGTGGCAGATCAATTTAAGTCTCTACTTATCGCGAGAAAAGTGGCATGCCTACTCAATCATCGATTGGTAGAGCCAGTCGGAAAGCGTCTGACGCGCTACGCGCGCACCGGCGCCGGGGATCAGTGCGTCGTCGGTCAGTTCGACGCCGAAATACGGCGTGGATCGATCGGTTATCACCTGCCGTTCGTCTTCATTCGCGGCGAGATAGATCCGGGCAATTTCATCGATGCCGAACTGCGCCGGGCCGCCGATTTCGACGACATCGCCCGAGGGAGCGCCGGCTGCCAGTTCCGCCAGGAATGCAGCGACATCCCCGACCGCGACCGGCCTCATCAAGGCCGATGGCAACCGTAAGACATTGCCTTCAGCCCCGATGTCAATCAATCCGTTTATGAACTCGTAAAATTGCGTGGAGCGGAGGATCGTATAGGGTCGACCTGAAGCCCGGATCAGATTTTCCTGCACCATTTTCGCGCGAAAATAGTCGCTCTCCACGAGGCGCGGCGTGCCAACCACGGAGAGTGCGAGATAGTGCCGGACGCCGGCTTGCGCCGCAGCTGCGAGCAAGTTCTTCGTCGACGCCTTGAAGAAATCAAACGCCGAACTGTCACCGAACGATGCGGCATTGGTCACGTCCACAACGACTTCGGTTCCCGCCATCGCCACATCAAGTCCCTTGCCGGTAACCGTGTCGACGCCAAGCGACAATGATGCGGCCGCGACGTCGTGGCCCGATCGGCGCAACTTCTCGCTGAGCCGCGTTCCGATGAGACCGCTTGCTCCCACCACCGTGACTTTCATATCGGCATCCTCTGTTGCATGTCTTCTGCAATGCTTCACGCGGATCGACAATGACCGGAAAGCCGGACGCCTTCCATCGTGCCTGAGGTCTGGCGCCCTAGCCGTAGGGCTTAGCGGAGCCAGCCTGAAGTCTAGAATGTGCCATCGGGAAACAGAACAGTCTTCCGATCCGTCGTTCGCCCGAAAATTCCGGCTACATTCCCGCGCAATGCATGGGTTTCCATGAGTTGCGGTTGTGGTGCGGCGGGACTACGCTTCGCAACATGAGCTCTCCCGCCCCGAAATCGAGAACGACTGCTGCAGGAAATGCTGACGCCCCCCCGGTTCTCTCTGTCCGGCAGGAGCAGTTGATGCTGAGCGTCTGGTCGCACCGTCCCCAGTTCCTGCATCTGGGGCTTTTCTGCCTCGCCTACGTGCTCGCCTGCGGCTTCGCACAGTCGCTGGCAATCGTGCCGGGAACGGGTATTTCCATCTGGCCCCCGGGCGGGCTTTTCGTGGCTACGCTCATCCTCGCCTCCAGGCGCAGCTGGCCGTGGTGGATCCTGGCGGGTTGCCTGGCAGAGATGTTCAGCAATTTCCTATGGTTCTACAGCCCCGTGCCTGCGGCCTTCCTGATTTATGTCGGCAACGCTCTTGGAGCAATGGTCGCGGCATGGCTGGTGAATCGGACCTTGAAGCACCCTGTTCAGCTGGAAACTCTGCAGGAAGTTCTCACATTCGTCATCCTGGCTGCCGGAATTGCACCAATCGTGAGCGCGACCGTGGGAAGTGCCACGCTTGCCTGGTTCGCGATTCAATCGCAATCCTTCGCGACGGCCTGGCCGCTATGGTGGATCGGAGACGCAACCGGTGTCCTCATCGTCGCACCGCTGGCGTTGGTCCTCTTTCGCAGCTGGCGCAGCAAGACGGAGTTCTCGGCCGCGCAATGGCTGGAAGCCTGCGTCCTGGGGCTGATCTTTCTCGGTGTCGCAGCTCTTTCGCTGAGCGGCTACCTTCCTTTCGCCTATATCATCATGCCGCCTCTTCTTTGGGCCGCGGTCCGCTTCGAGTTCAAGGGCGCCGCGGTATCGCTCGCTCTGCTTGCTCTGATCACAGCGGTATTCACGATAACAGGCGCCAGCCAGTTTGCCGGTGATCCCGAATCCCAGAAACACAATCAGATCATGCTGCAGCTCTTTCTGGCCATCTCGGCATTTTCAGCACTGATTGTCGCCGCCATATCGCGACAGCACCAGCTGGCAGTGCTCAGATTGCACCAAAACGTGGAGACGTTGCGCGACCGGGAACTGGAGCTCTCGCAGCTCGTAGACATGGTTCCCAGCCATGTCTGGCGCCTGACGCCCGAGGGCGAGCCGACCTTCTTCAATAGGCGGATGGTCGATTTCCTCGGTCTTGACGTGGCGGACTCGGACAGACCGGGCATGAGCCGGCTGGAGGCCGTCCTGCAGGCCACCGTTCATCCCGATGATACAGCCGGTTTCAGGGACGCCCTTCGCCATTGCCTCGCCACCGGCGAGACCTTCGTCATGCGGTATCGGCTGCGCCGCGCCGACGGTCTCTATCGCTGGATGTCGAGCCGTGCCGAGCCGATGCGCGATCAGGCCGGAAACATCGTCCAGTGGTACGGCCTTTGTCACGATATCGATGATCAGGTGCATGCCGAAGAGACCGTGCGCCGGAGCGAACGGCAGCTTCAGCAGATGATCGACGCCGTGCCGGTCCGCATATGGAGCGTGGAACCGACAGGCGGATCGATCTACTTCAACAAACGCCACCGGGATCATTTCCACGCCGTCATCGCCAATTTTGACGCGCAGGCCGAACCGCGCATCGACGAGCTCCTGCAGCAGCTGATCCATCCCGAGGATGCGTCCGACGTGCAGCGCACGCTGCGTAATTGTTTCGAAACCGGCGGCGGCACCGCCATGCGGTTCCGCTGGCTTGAAAAGGATGGCGTCTACCGCTGGGCCGAATGCAGGGTGGAGCCGCGCCGCAATGACGACGGAACGGTCGTGCAATGGTACGGCGTCTCCCTCGACATCGACGAGGAGGTGCGCGCGCTGGAGGCGCTGCGCCACCGCGAACGCGAGCTGTCGCAGCTCGTGGACATGGTCCCGGCCCAGATCAGGCGCCTGACGCCGGAAGGCGAACCGGTCTTCTTCAACAAGCGCCTCATTGACTTTTTCGGTCTCGACGTGGGCGATATGGATAGGCCCGGCATGAGCCGTCTCTCCTCGGTCATCCACACCCTCGTCCATCCCGACGACGCATCAAGGTTGCTCGAGACGGTTCATCATTCCCTCGCCAGCGGCGATCCCTTCTCTATAAAATATCGCATGCGCCGTTTCGACGGAGCCTATCGCTGGGTCGATGGCCGAGCCGAGCCGCTGCGCGATCAAAGCGGCGCGATCACGCAATGGTATGTCATATCCGTCGACATCGACGATGAAATGCGTGCGCAGGAAACGCTTCGCGACCGGGAGCGGGAGCTTTCGCAACTCGTGGACATGGTTCCGAGCCTGCTCTGGCGGCTCAATCCGGAAGGCGCTCCGACCTTCTTCAACCAGCGCTTGGTGGATTTTTTGGGTCTCGACATTGCCGATACGGAAAAGTCGGGCGTGAGCCGGCTGGCGGCGCTCATCGAGGCCGCCGTCCATCCCGACGATGCAGCCGGCCTCGAGCAAGCGCTCAGCCATTCTCTCGCCACCGGGGAACGCTTCTCCAGCCAATATCGCCTGCGGCGCGCCGACGGTGTCTACCGATGGGTGAAAGGCAGCGCGGAGCCGCTGCGGGATGATAATGGACGGATCGTTCAGTGGTACGGCCTCTCGCATGACATCGACGATCAACTGCGCGTCGAGGACGCACTGCGGGAGAGAGAACGATCGCTCTGGCAGCTCGTTGAAACGCTGCCGGCAATGATCGATTGCGCGGCACCTGATGGAGAGCCGATCTATCGCAGCCAGCAACTGCGCGACTTCCTCGGTTATAATCTTGAAGAGCTGGATGGAACGGGCAAAACCCGGCTGGACGGCACACTCGATGCCGGTGTTCATCCCGACGATTTGGCAGGGGTCAAGGAAAACTATGCCCATTCATTGTCCACTGGCGAGCCCTATGCGCGCCGGCACCGTCTGCGGCGCCATGATGGTGAATATCGCTGGGTCGAGACGCGTGCGGCAGCGATGCGCAATGCCGAAGGCGCCATCGTCCAGTGGAATGTCATCTGCCTTGATATCGACGGTGAGGTTCACGCGGAGGAAGATCTGCGTCGAGCGCGAGAGGGTCTTGCACGGGCGAGTCAAGTGGCGAGCCTGGCCGAACTTTCAGCCTCCATTGCGCACGAGGTGAACCAGCCGCTCGCGGCCGTCGTGGCTAACTCACACGCCTGCCAGCGCTGGCTCATGGCCGAGCCGCCGAATATGGAGCGGGCACAGAGGACGGTCGAGCGCATCATCCGGGATGCCAACTCGGCGGCGGATGTCGTCAGCCGCATTCGCGCTCTGTTCAAGCAATCCGTAGACAGGAGGACCCCATCGACGCTCTCCGGTATCGTCAACGAAGCGCGCAACCTCATGGCCGACGAGGCCTGGCGTCGTCACGTTCGGATGGAGGTGGGGGTCGACGCCACCCTTCCGCTCATCGCAATCGACCGCGTCCAGATCCAGCAAGTTCTGATCAATCTCATCCGCAACGGCATCGAGGCAATGGACGCCACGACAGGCGACAGGGTCATTGAAATCCGCGTACGCCAGATCGGGAATATCCTCCAGACCGAGGTCAGCGATCGCGGCCAGGGCATCGAATTTCCCGAAAAGATGTTCGAGCCGTTCTTTACGACCAAGGAAAAAGGCATGGGCATGGGGCTGGCCATCTGCCGCTCGATCGTCGAACTGCACGGCGGGCGATTGTGGGCCGAGAAGAACAATCCGTGCGGAGCGACGTTGATCTTCACATTGCCTATTGAAACGAAGGCGGCGCTATGACGGCCGACGACCATATCGTCTTCATCGTCGACGACGATGAACGTATCCGGGAAGCGCTCGTCGAGCTGCTGGACTCGCACGGCATGCACGCCATCGCCTTCGAATCGGCCTGCGACTACGTGAGAGCGGACAAGCCGGATGTGCCCGCCTGCCTCGTTCTGGATATCGAGCTGCCTGACATCAACGGTCTCGATTTGCAGAGACAGATCGCAGACAGGGATCATCCACCGATCGTCTTCATTACGGGACATGGCGACATTCCCTCCTCCGTGCGTGCGATCAAGCATGGCGCGGTGGACTTCTTGACCAAGCCGTTCAGCGATGCGGATCTCATGGCGGCAATCCATGCGGCGATTGCTCAGGATCGGGAAAAGAGAGCCGAGCGCGCCGAGATCGACATGCTCAGACAACACTATCTCGACCTGACGCCGCGCGAGCGCGAGGTGCTTCCGCTGGTCGTCAGCGGCCTTCTCAACAAGCAGGCCGCAGCCGAATTGGGGATCAGCGAAGTCACGCTGCAGATCCACAGAAGAAACGTGATGCAGAAAATGGCCGCGGCATCGCTCGCCGATCTGGTGCGGATCGCGGAGAGATTGGAAATACCGATAACCCACTCGCGCAGAGTGGGAGGGAATTGAAGATGAACAAGACAAGACATGTCGTGGCAATTGTAGATGACGATCCAAGGTTGCTTGAATCGATGGGCGACCTTTTGGAATCTGCGGGTTATGTGGCCCGCAGCTTCTCATCGGCGGGCTCGCTGCTCGTCAACGGGCTGTCGGACCTCGACCTTCTCATCACCGATATCGGAATGCCCGGCATCGACGGCTTCGAACTTCGTGACCTGGTGAGGAAGTCGCGTCCGGAACTGCCGGTATTCATGATCACGGGCCGCCATGAGATAGCCGATCAGGGACGCGCTCAAGGCGCAAGCGGATTTTTCCGCAAGCCCTTCGATGCCCAGGCCTTGCTGGCCGCCATTGCCAACGCTTTGCATAAATCGACAGATGGAGGGTGACATGAGAGTTGACCAGCCGTTGCTGCGGAGATCGGCGCCGTTATCATTGCAATGCAGTTATGAAGAAAATCAGCCGCTTGTCATTATCGTCGATGACGACGCATCGGTCCGCGAGGCGCTGTCGGAGTTGATCCTGTCGGCGGGTTTCCAATCAGCCAGTTATGCCTCAACCCGCGAACTGCTTGACGCCGATATCCTGGATAGCCCCGGCTGCCTGATCCTCGACGTGCGCATGCCAGGCGCAAGCGGCCTTCACCTGCAGAGCCATCTGGCCGAAAACGGCATTTCCAAGCCGATCATCTTCCTGACCGGGCATGGCGACATCCCGATGACCGTCCAGGCGATGAAGGCCGGCGCCGTGGATTTTCTCACCAAACCGGTGCGGGACCAGACGCTGCTCGACGCTGTGACTGCCGGCATTGCGATGGATGCCGAGCGGCGAGCCGAAGCGGCGATCACCAAGCGCAATATCAAGCGCCTGGAGACCCTGACGCAGCGCGAGCGCGAGGTCCTGCATGAAGTGGCGCGCGGCCGCCTCAACAAGCAGATCGCCTTCGACCTCGGCATCAGCGAGGTGACGGTCAAGCTGCATCGCAGCAATGTCATGCACAAGATGGAGGCGGCCTCCATCGGCGAACTGATCCGGGCCTGGGAAACGCTGCCCGCGCAAATGCGCCAGGTCGGCCCGCGCCAGTAGGCGCAGGATGCCGGCCTCGAACATGATCTGCCGCCGCTGTCCATTTGATGCGCGCCGTATCCGATTCGCGCCGGAAAAGACGATGCGGCGCCGATAATGGGTTTCGGCCCCGCACCCATGCGTTATCTCTAAATTAAAGCTCGGGGATATGACCAGATACCCGGCTTTGGTTCCCCAAGGAGATCTCGCTTTGAACAATCAATCGTCAGCCGCGCCTTCCCCTGAAACCAACACCTTCGACAACGAAGCAAACTTCCTGTCGGCTATGGGGAATGCCAAACGGCTTCACATTCTGCATCTGCTGGCCGAAGGAGAAATGTCCGTGAGCGTCCTGGCCGACGAGGTGGGATTGAGCCAATCTTCGACTTCCCAGCATTTGGCAATTCTTCGAGAACAGGAACTCGTGCGGACGCGAAGGGATGCCCAGACGATCTACTATTCACTTCAATCCGCCGCGGCCACAGCGATGCTCGATACGCTCGCCGATATCTTCGGATGGCACCCTCGCTCCCCAGCGAAACGCGGCCGAGCCGTAGGCACCTGACAAAATGACGAAGCGTTGCTCTTGCGGCTCATGATTGGAGCATGCTCTTGTAGGCAACTCGGGATCGGCGCCGCGGCAACGAAGAGCAGCGCAATGGCGAAGACGGCGAAAGAGATGACTGCGGCTTGAGCGTAAGCGCCAAGCTGAGGCCGTTCAGGGGCGTCATTCCAGGCCGAGATGCCCGTGGCGCGGGAGTCCAGCAATGCTTCGCCCACATGCCCCCGAACGCATCGATCCCTGATGTACGTTTGATCTACGCCTCCTAGACCACGGTGTGATTACGCCTCCATTGCGAATGGAGATAATGAACGACATCAGGAACCGAACAGTCAGGAGGAAGCGGCCATGAGTATGGACGTAACGAACGGCCAGCGCCATGGAGGCGATCATGGACGTATATGAAGCAGTCACAAGCCGACGGGCGGTGCGTGGATTCAAAGGCGAGCCTGTGAAGAGGGAGGTGCTTGAGCGAGTGCTGTCCGCCGCAGCTTGGTCGCCGTCAGGATCGAACATCCAGCCGTGGAACACCTATGTGATGACCGGCGCACCGCTGGCTGAGCTCAAGACGTCCGCCGTCGAGCGCGTGGCCCATGGCGACGCCTGGGATAAGCGGCAGTACGAGATGTACCCGCCCGTGCTGAAGTCCCCCTACGGGGAGCGCCGATCCGCCTTCGGCAAGGAGCGCTACAGCGCGCTCGGCATTGCGCGCGAGGACTGGGAGGCGCGCCAGCGGGCAGCGATCGCCAACTGGAACTGTTTCGGCGCGCCCGCCGCCCTGTTCTGCTACATCGACCGTGACCTGGGCCTATCCCAATGGGCCGATGTCGGCATGTATCTGCAGACCGTCATGCTGCTGCTCCGCGCCGAAGGTCTGCACAGTTGCCCGCAGATGGCGTGGTCGCAGGTTCGCGAGACGGTCGCAGAAGTCCTGTCACCCCCGGACGAGCTCATCCTCTTCTGCGGCATGTCGATCGGGTACGAGGATCCCACAGTCAGTTACACCCGCACAGGCCGCGCGCCGCTCGACGAGACGGTCACGTTCGTCGGCGAGTAGTTGCCTGCGATCGAAGGACAAGAGACCCTTCTTTGATTTTTGCGTATGATAGGTCCTTTATCATGCGAGATATTGGAGAACGCCATGACCACGCATAAAGTAGGCTATCTCATCGGCAGCCTCGCAAAGGGCTCGATCAACCGCAAGCTCGCCAAGGCGTTGGTGCGGTTCGCCCCGCCGGAGCTTGAAATGTCGGAAATATCCTTCAAGGACCTGCCGCTCTACAGCTACGACTATGACGCCGACTACCCTCCGGCTGGCAAGGCATTCAAGGCGGCAATAGCGGCCGTCGACGCCGTGCTGTTTGTGACGCCCGAATACAATCGATCCATACCCGGTGGGCTGAAAAATGCAATCGACTGGGCGAGCCGCCCCTACGGCACCAACTCGTTCACACGCAAGCCGTCAGCGGTGATCGGCACGTCGCCGGGCGCGATAGGCACAGCAGTCGCCCAGCAGAATTTGCGCAGTGTACTCAGCTTCTGCAACTCTCCCCAGATGAATGCCCCGGAAGCCTACATCCAGTTCACACCGGGGCTGATCACTGATGACGGCGAGGTCACGAACGACAAAACGGCCGATTTCCTTCGCACGTTCATGCGGGACTTCCATGTCTTCATTGCAAGGGTTCGCTCAGTGCTGCCGAAAGATGCCTAGAAGCTCGTCCTGCGGGAGCTGGCCGGGCCATCCGGGCGGCCAGCTCCTGTTTCAAGCGGGCAATGCCCTCAGGCGAAGGCATAGGAGCCGTCGGGCCGCTTCGGCACGCGTCGCTGCCAATGGATGTAACCTTCCTCTTCCATCGCCTTCTCGTCCATTTCGACGCCCCAGCCCGGCCGGTCGGGACGCAGCTCCAGATAGCCGTCCTTCGGCAGATAGGGATCGACGACGTAACGGGTTTCCCCCTCCCGCTTCTCGATATCGAGGCCGCCATAGACATAGGCCTGTCCCTTCGGCAGCCGGTATTCGAGGATGCGAAAATTCTGCGCCGCCGCCGAAAAATGAACGTTGACCGCCGTCGCAAGCGGACCCATCGGGTTGTGCGGCGCCACGCCGACGAAGAAGGCTTCGGCGAGTGTGGCGATGCGGCGCATTTCGCTGATGCCGCCGACGACGCAGATGTCGGGCTGGATGAGGTCGGCGCCCTTGACCTGCAGCAGCCGCAGGAACTCGTTTTTGTTGTAGAGCGACTCGCCGGTCGCAAGTGTGCAGTTGAGCCCTTGCTTCAGGTCGCCCCAAGCCTCGATGTTCTCGGGACGCAGCGGCTCCTCGAAAAACAGCGGATCATAAGGCGCCAGCGCATTGCCGAGCTGGCGAGCGGCGATTGGCTCGAAAATCTTCGCATGGGCATCGAAGGCGATTTCGTATTCGTCATTGACCGTTTCGCGAAGCGAACGGAAATAATCCGCCGAGGCTTTCACGACATTACCCCAGCGGTTGGAGTGCATGTCGATCCGCCAGGGGCTGAGCTTGAAGGCGGTAAATCCCCATCCCTCCTTCAGGCGATCGAACTCGTCGCGCGCCGCCGGCGCATCCGGCGCGGTATAGACCCCGGCATAGACCTTGATGCGGTCGCGCACCTCGCCCCCCAGCAGCTTGTAGACCGGGACATTCGCTGCCTTGGCCGCAAGGTCCCACAAGCAGTGATCGAGCGCTGAGATCGCGGCAAGGCCAAGTGCGCCCGGCGGAAACCGGCTCTGCTGGATCAGCAGATTGACGAGATAGTCGACGCGTGTCGGGTCCTGGCCGGAGAGAAATCCGTAGAGATAATCCAAGAGCGGCGGCAGCGCCTTGTCCGGGCCGTGATTGTAGCATTCGCCCCAACCTGTCAGCCCGTCATCGGTGTCGAGCGCGACGATCACGCGCGGACGGTCCTTGTCGCGGGTCATGAAAACCCGCATGCGGTCGATCTTCATTTTTCTGTCCTTCTAGCGATTGAAATAGCTGCGGCGCGACAGGCGCGTCTGCACGTAGAGATGCTCATTGTCGGTTCCGGGATTGTAGGCGCCGGCGCTTTGCGGCACCGAGACATTGCCGTCGCTGGGGAAGCGCGCCACGAAGGCCTCGTCGATATCGCAGCCAAGTCCCGGGCCATCAGGAACGGCGATCAAACCGTCGACCTGTTGCGGATGCGGCACGATCGTCTGGCGGCGGCCGTCCCAGTCGTCGTCGAGCCGCTCGAGGATGAGGGCGTTGGGGATCGCCGCAAGCAGATGCAAAGCCGCATATTCCGCCACCGGCCCGAGCGAACCCGAATGCGGCGCCATCTGGATATGATGGGCTTCCGCCATCGCGGCGATCTTCTTCATCTGGGTGATGCCGCCGGCCCGCCCGGTATCCGGCTGGATCACGTCGACCAGTTCCTTCTCGATGAGCTCCCGCTCGCCGAAGATGGTCGCCGAGCGCTCGCCGGCGGCAAGCGGCACATGCGCTGCGTCGCGGATGCGCCGGTAGCCGTCGACATTCTCCGGCGCGATCGGATCTTCCACCCACATCAATTCATAGGGTTCGAGCGCCCGAACCAGCCGGCAGGCATCCGCAGGCGTCAGCCACGGCGGCCCATGCAGATCGATGGCGATGTCCATGTCGTCGCCGACGGCCTCACGCAGGGCGGCGACCTTGCGGACCGGATCGACGACGCCTCCGCACTTGATCGCCTTTATGCCGCGCTCCTTGAGGGCAAGCGCGCGCTCGGGTGTATTCGCATGCGAATAGATTGGGATCCGGTCGCGCACCTTGCCGCCGAGCAGCATCCAGACGGGCACGCCGAGCGCCTTGCCCTTGATGTCCCATAGCGCCATGTCGATGCCGGTCATCGCACCGCCGCCGACCGTCCCGAGCATGCCATGGCCCATCATGGCGATATGCATCTTCTGCCACAGCCGCTCGGTATGGGCCGGATCTTCGCCGATGAGGAGTGGGGCGAGATCATGGATCGCCGTCTCGACAACGCGCGGCCAGCCGGAGCATTCACCGATGCCGGTGATGCCCTCATCGGTATCGATCTTCAGAAAGAGCCAATTTCTGGTGCCGCCGAACTGTTTCGAGGCGCCACTACCGGACCGTTGGCCGGAAACCCAGTTCGCGGGATCGGGCTGACCGACATGCATGAGAAAAGTGCGGATCCCGGTGATTTTCATCGCTGAAAACTCCCATTCTTCAAAGTGTCCGGCGCGACGTAGCGGAAACGCCGCGAATGATCGCGATCACGCGGATCGGGGCGCGGGATCGCTGATATGAGCGCCTGCGTATAGGCATGCTCGGGCGTGCGGCAGACCTGCTCCGCGTCACCGATTTCGACGAGCTGGCCTTTGTACATGACGCCCACACGGTCACACATGTAACGGATAACGCCGATGTCATGACTGATGAAGATATAGGCAAGCCCGAGTTCGTCCTGCAGGCGCATCAACAGGTCGAGCACCTGCGAGCGCACGGAAACGTCGAGCGCCGAGGTTGCTTCATCGGCAACGATGACACGCGGATTGAGCGTGATGGCGCGAGCAATGCCGATGCGCTGGCGCTGGCCGCCGGAGAATGCGTGTGGGTAGCGTTCTCGCGCCCTCGGGTCGAGGCCAACCTGCTCCATCAGATGGCAAACGCGCTCCTCCAGCGCCCGCCCTTTTGCGACGCCATTGACGAGCAACGGCTCGCCAATGATCTGGGAGACGGTCATGCGCGGGTTGAGGGAGCCGAAAGGATCCTGAAACACCATCCGCAATTCCCGCCGTGCGGCGGCGAGCGTCTGACCTTTTGCCGTTGCCAGATCGATGATGTCGCCGTCGGCGCGGCGATAAAGGATTTCGCCTGCAGTCGGATCGATCAGCCGCATGATCGAGCGACCCATCGTCGTCTTGCCGGATCCGCTCTCGCCGACGATGCCGAGCGTTTCGCCCGG
Organism: Rhizobium sophorae; assembly: GCF_013087515.1. GTDB lineage: Bacteria > Pseudomonadota > Alphaproteobacteria > Rhizobiales > Rhizobiaceae > Rhizobium > Rhizobium sophorae. The sequence goes on from NZ_JABFCN010000003.1 coordinate 90,694, forward strand.
CAGAAGCGAAATGGAAACATCGTCCAGCGCTTTCACCTCGCCGAAATCCATCGAGACATTACGGAGTTCGAGGATCGGTGGCGCCGTCGTGTCGAGCGGCGCGCGCGCCAGCCGGATTTCGGCCTTCGCTTCCAGCTTCAGCACCGAGCCAATCAGCATCCGGGTATAGTCGTCTTTCGGCGCATGAAAAATCTGCTCGACTGGCGCATATTCCTTGGCGACGCCGTTATGCATGACCAGCACATCGTCGGCAATCTGCGCCACAACGCCCATGTCATGCGTGATGAAGAGAACGGCCATGCCCTTGGCCTTCTGCAGCCGGGCGATCAGGTCGAGAATTTCGGCCTGCGTCGTCACGTCGAGGGCCGTGGTCGGCTCGTCGGCGATCAGCAGCTGGGGTTTGCATGCAAGCGCCATGGCGATCATCGCGCGCTGGCGCATCCCGCCGGAATATTGAAAGGCATATCGGTCCAGTGCTTTTTCCGGCGAGGGAATCTCGACTTGGCTGAGCAGCGATATAGCTTCCGCGCGCGCCTCTGCCTTGCTCATCCGGGTGTGAAGGCGAAGCGCTTCGACGATCTGGTTGCCCACCGTGTGGATTGGCGACAGCGACGACATCGGCTCCTGGAAGATCATGGCGATGTCTCGGCCGCGGATCGCTCGGATCTGACGCCCGCGCGGATTGAGGCTGGTCAGATCGATCGAGCCGCCGTTCCGATCATTCAGTATGATCGACCCGCCGGATATGCGGCCAGGCGCATCGACGATCTGTAGGATCGAACGCGCCGTCACCGACTTGCCGGATCCGCTTTCGCCGACGACACAGAGCGTCTTGCCCGGCTCGATCGAGAAAGACAGATCGCTGACGGCGCGAAAGACGCCGGTGCGCAGTGGGAACTCGACCGTCAGATTTTTCACCTGCAACAGAGGCCTGCCGGCAATGGGAAGGATATCGGTCATGCCGGCCTCATTTGTTGTAGGGGTCGGCCGCATCGCGCAGGCCGTCGCCGAGAAGGTTGAGCGCCATCACGGCGACCACGACGGCACAGCCCGGCATGAAGAGCCATGGCGCGGTGGCGATCGAGCGAATGTTCTGGGCCTCGCGCAGAAGCACGCCCCAGGAGATGGTCGGCGGCTGCAGACCGAGCCCCAGGAAGGAGAGAGAGGTTTCGGCAAGGATCATTGCCGGCACCGCCAACGTGATCGACGCGATGATATGGCTGGCGAAACTCGGCAGCATGTGACGAAAGATGATGCGTCTTTCGCGAACGCCGTCGAGCCTCGCGGCGGCGACGAATTCCTCGGTGCGCAAAGACAGGAAGCGGCCGCGAACTACGCGGGCGAGCTGCGCCCAGCCGGTCAGCGACAGGATGATCGTGATCATCATATATTGCAGCGTCGCAGGCCAGTCCTGCGGCAGGGCGGCGGCCATCGCCAGCCAGATCGGGATCGTCGGCAGCGACAGCACGAAATCGATCACCCGCTGCAAGAAGAAATCGATGCGGCCGCCGTAGTAGCCCGAAATGCCACCGAGCACGATGCCGAGCATCAGCGAGAAGAAGACACCGACGAGGCCGATCGACAACGAAATCTGCGAGCCCTGCACCGTTCGGCTGAAGACGTCGCGCCCAAGCCTGTCGGCGCCGAAGAGAAGCAGCGGCGTCGTCTTGTCGGGTGAGGCGATCAGATGGATGTTGGTCCTGAACAGGCCGAACACGGAATATTCATAACCGCGCCCGAAGAACTGGACATCGACACGCTTCGTCGTGTCTTCCTTGTAGATGGCGGCCAGCGTTTCCGGATCGCGGGTCAGCTTCATCGGATAATAATGCGGGCCGAAGGAGAACCCGTTCTCAGTATCGATCAGATGCAATTTCTGCGGCGGGTGAAAGGTCGCCCGCGCATTTTGCAGGTACGGATCGTTGATGGCGAAGAAGCCGGGAATGAGGGCGACGATATACATCAGCACGGTGACGACAAGCGCCACCATGGCCAGCCGGTGCCGGCGGAAAGCCCACCAGATGAGCTGCCACTGCGATGCAACGGCGGCGCGATCCGGGGGAATGTTTGTAACGGTGATGTCGGCCATGTGAGGCTCCTATTCCAACCGGATGCGGGGATCGACCAGCGCAAGCAGGATGTCGCTGATCAGAGAGCCTATCAGCGTCAGCGCGCAGATCAGCAGGACGAAGGCGCCGGCGAGATACATGTCCTGGGCCATCAGCGCCTGCAGCAGCAAAGGAGCCGCCGTCGGCAGATTGAGGACGATGGCAACGACGACCGAGCCGGAAATGAGATTGGGCAGCAGCCAGGCGATCGTCGAGATGAACGGATTGAGGGCGATCATCAGAGGATATTTCATCAGCAGCCGGAACTCAGAGAGCCCTTTTGCCCGTGCCGTGGTCACGTAAGGCTTCGGCAGTTCATCGAGCATGTTGGCGCGCATGACGCGGATGAGGCTCGCCGTCGAGGAGACGGCAAGGATGATGACGGGAAGCCAGAGATGCGAGAAGAGGTCGACCATCTTGGCGAAGCTCCAGGACGCGTTCTCATATTCCGGCGAAAAGAGCCCGCCGACATCCTGTCCGAATTCGACCGCCGCGATGTACATCAGCACCAGCGCCAGCAGGAAGGATGGAACAGCCAGGCCGAAAAAGGTGAAGGCGGTGAAGAAATAGTCGCCGATCGAATATTTGCGCACAGCGGAAAAGACGCCGATCGGCAGTGCGATCGCCCAGGTGGCGATCAATGTCGAAAGGGCCAAAACGAGCGTCAGCGCCATGCGTTCCCAGATCAGGTCCGAGACCGGCTGCTGCCATTCGAAGGAGATGCCGAAATCGCCGCGCGTGAGAATGCCCCATATCCATTTGAAATATTGGACGAGCATCGGGTCGCCGAGGCCGAAGCGCTCACGCAATTGCGCCGCCGTGTTCTGATCGACGATTTCGTTGGAGGCTGCCAGCGTCGCAATATAGGTCGTGACATAATCGCCCGGCGGCAGCTGGATCAGCACGAAAGCCAAGAAGCTGACGGCAAACAGCGACGGAATCATCCATAGGAAGCGTTTGACGATAAAGACCAGCATGAGGCGCCTCTTGCGTTGAACGCCGCCTTCCGGGCCTTGTCGACCGTCAGTACCGACAAGGCATCTCGGAGGGCGAACTGAAAGAAAGCGCCCTACCTGATGGTACGGCGCTCAAGACGAAAATCAGCTCGTGAAGGTGAATTGCTGCGGCATTGCAGGGCCGGGATTGGGCCAGGACCAGCTATCCGGCTCCTTCTCGGGAACATTGCGCAGATTGTTGCGGATGATGCCGAAGCCGCCGACGGCAAGGCAAAGGCCGACTGTCTCGAATTCCTCGGCGGCGATGTCGAAGATCTGCTTCATGATCGCACCGCGTTTGTCGAGGTCGGCAGTCGAACGCGCTTCGTCGAAAAGCTTCATGCGCTTTTTCTGGCTTTCCGGCGGTTCTTCACCGCGTGCACCGTTGGAGGTGTACCAAAGCGTCCACGGAATGGCGTAACGCGAACCCTGCGGATGGAAGGCGAAGAAATCGCGCGGATCGAGCATCGGATCGAGGCCGCCAGGACCCGGCCACACCGCCGCATCATGGGCGTTGTCGTCGCCGCGGGTGTAATAGAGCGCCCGCTCGATCGTGTTGACCTTCATGTCGATACCGATCTGGGCCCAATGCGCCTTGACCAGTTCCAGGGCATCGACGAGGTCGGGATAGAGCGTCGGAATGACGTCGATCGAGAAGAACACCTTCTGGCCGTCGGGCCGGAGGCGAAAACCGTCGCCGCCTTTCTTGTAACCGGCCTCATCGAGCATCGCGCCGGCCTTGTCGGCGTCAAATTCGGTGAATTGGCGCGCGTATTTCTCGTTATACCAGGGGTGGGTCGGACGCGGCCCGGCCTGGTAGGGCTCGCTCTGTCCGAAATAGACGATGTCGATGAGCTCCTGGCGATTGATGCCGATCGAGAGCGCTTGCCGGAACGATTTGTCGGCAAACATCTTGCGCATGGCGGGATCTTTGTGGGTGATGTTGAAATAGATCTGGCACTGTTGCGAGGCCGAAGGCACGAGCGTTAGCAGCCGATAATCGCCCTTTTCCATGTTCTTGGACAGCGTCGGCTTGTTGGCGAGCACGCTGATGTGACGTTCCTGGATGTCGATCTTTCCGGAGATGACGTTCAGCATCAGCGATTCGACGTCCTGCGAGATGCCGAAGTTGATTTCATCGATGTAGGGGAGCTGATTGCCCTCGGTATCGACCTGCCAGAAATAAGGGTTGCGGGTCATGACGACGCGCGTGGCACCGCCGGCATAGGGCTCCTTGACCACCCATGGATCGAGCGTCGGCTTGTCGACATTGCCCCATCGCGACGGGATCTCGATATCGCCGCAACGGCTGCGGAACAGTTCCGTCCAGCTGGTGACGCCGGCCTTCTTCGCATCGGCCTCAAGATTGGGATTATATTTCGGCAGGAATTGGCTGCAATAATGCTTCGGAAACAGCGTCGGATGCTGGCCAAGCGGTGTGGCGAGGTTTTCCAGGTAAAGTGCGTTGGCCGCAGCAAAGGTGAACTTCACTGTATAGTCGTCAATCTTCTCGACGGTGACCGGCTTGCCGGCGACGGCAAGCTGCGCCGGTGTCGAGCTGTAGAGCTCTGTGTTCTTGACACAGTCTTCAATCGCGAAAACGACGTCATCGGCCGTAAAGGGATGACCGTCGGACCAGCGCACGCCTTCGATCAGATGGAAGGTGAATTGTGTTGCGTCGTCGCTGACTTCCCAGCGCTCGGCAAGGTTCGGCTGCACGGCGGTAAAATCGAGGTTCCAGCGCACAAGGCTCTGGTTGCCGACCATACGCAGGATGCCGTTGTGGTCGGATGAACCGCGAAGGCCGCGGCGCAGCGAACCGCCATAGGTGCCGACCTTCTCGAACGGCGTCACGACCATCGGCCTTTTCGGCAGGCGCTCGGCGAGCGGCGGCAGCTTTCCATCCTTGGCGAGCTGCGCTAGGGCCGGCGCTTCGCCGCCTGCGGCAGAGACGCGACCGGCGATAGACAGCGCCGCGACGCCAGCCATGCCGCCAAGCACGGCGCGGCGGGTGATGCCACGCGACAGTATTTCTTTGGCCATCGAATTCCTCCCTTTTGTGCCGGCGCAGCCTTTGCACCGGCTGATGCGGCGGGCTCCCGACCCGACGCTGACGCCCTCCTCGGCGCTACGACCGAGACCATAGACACGTTCTCAAATGATTACAAGAGTTGACAGATAATTACAAATTTTGTAGCCATACCGCATTGAAATGCGACGTTGTGCCGCCGAAAGACGGCAAACAGGACGTTGGATCTGTCAGATGCTGTCGCCGTCCTGATCATTATGGCCGGCGTCAGCCAGGTGCGGCCGGTGAACCGACGCACGCGGCGTTGAGAGAAAAGGACCATGATGACATTCGCCGTCGATGCCGTTTCGAACAGAGGCGCAACGCGCTTCAGCGACATTATCTACGAGAAGATCGTGGGGATGATCGCCGACGGCAACTTTCCGGTGAACGAACGGCTGCCGCCGGAGACGAAGCTCGCCGCTGATTTCGGCGCATCGAGACCTGTCGTGCGCGAAGCGCTCGAACGCTTGAGAGCCGATGGCCTGGTCGTTTCGCGCAAGGGTTCCGGTTCCTATGTCAGGCAAAGGCCGGATTCGTCGATGCTGAAAATGGTGCCGGTCGGCTCCTTGGCCGATGTCCAGCGGTTCTTCGAATTCCGCGCCGGTCTCGAAGCCGAGGCGGCGGAGCTTGCGGCGCGAAACTGGCAACCGGTCGACAAGGAACGGATAACGGCAGCGCTTCTTTCGATCGAGCAATGTTTGCGCAACGGGCAGCTTGGCGCCGAGGAGGACCAGGCCCTGCATGATGCAATTGCCATGGCGACCGGTAACCAGTTCCACATCACCCTGCGCGAGTGGTTCAAGCCGCATTTCGCCATCGGGCATTCCGTTACGCGAAGCTTGAGCTTGAAGCGGACGCCGGAACAGATCCGCAGCGTCCAGGATGAGCATGCGGTGATCGTCGAGGCGATCTTCGCGCACCGGGAAACCGAAGCGCATGACGCAATGAAAAGACACATACTGAATGCTCGTGCCCGCATGTTCCAGGGCGTTTGAGCGATATGAGGGAGAGACGATGAAACGGGTCGCTATGACGGGTGCTGCCGGACGTGTAGGGACGCTGCTGCGCCCGTTTCTTCGGTCACATGTCGAGCACCTCAGCCTGATCGATCTCCAGGAACCTGACGGGCTTGGCGAAAACGAGAATTTCGTCAGGGCCGACCTTACAAAGCTCGACGAGGCGACGGCTGCGCTGAAGGATATCGATGGCGTCGTCCATCTGGCGGGTATCGCAAGCGGCATCGATATGAACGCCATTCTGCACGCGAACGTGCTTGGAACATACAATCTCTATGAAGCGGCGCGGATCAACAAGGTCCAGCGGGTCGTCTATGCATCGAGCAATCATGCCACGGGCTTTTATCCGCGCGGCCAGCTCGTGTCGCCGCTCGACCCGATGCGCCCCGACAGCCCATATGGGCTTTCCAAATGCTGGGGCGAACTTGTGGCGGGGCTCTATTACGACACATCAGGCATTCGCTCCCTTTCCATCCGCATCGGCAATGCGGGCACCTATCCCAACAGCGAGCGATCCATTGCGATCTGGATCAGCGCGCGAGACCTGGCGCAATTGGTCAGGATCGGCCTTTCGCACCCGTCGATCGCAGCAACAGTGGTCTACGGCGTTTCCGACACCGAGGAGATGTGGTGGGAGAACGATCTGGCGGCACGATTGGGTTACCGGCCGCAGGACCGGCCGCGTGACCACGCCCTGATCGAAGAGCGGTCCGAAGGGCCGGTCGCTCTGGCTTTCCAGGGCGGCGGGTTCTGTGAGATCAATCACGACGGCACCATCCGCATGCGCGATGCCGAGGGCCTGGCCGAGAGCCCGGAGACGGTTGAATGACCGCGCCTCGGGTCATCCGCCCGGACGTCCGTCCGATGTTCCGGCAGCCGCTGACGGTCGGTGAATCGCCGGTATGGGACGAGAAGACCGGCACTTTGTGGTTCGTCGATATTCTGGCGCCGGCGCTCGTCCGGCTTTCGCCTTCAGGAAAGATCGACCGCTTCGACATGCCGGCCGCAATCGGCGCCCTCGGGCTTTGCCGCGATCACAGGATCGTCGTGGCGCTCCAGACGGGCGTCCATCTCTTCGATCCTGTCTCGGGAGATTTCGAGCTTGTGTCGGATCCAGTTGGGCGCCACATCAACTGCCGCCTCAATGACGGAAAGGTCGGCCCCGACGGGCACTTCTGGATTGGCTCGTTCAGCGAAGCCAAGCCGCAGACCGATGAGGCCGCACTTTACCGCGTAGGCGCCGATGGTCGCACGCGGACCGTTGCAACCGGACTGACGAGTTCCAACGGCCTTGCCTGGTCGCCGGACGGCCGGCGGATGTATCACTCCGACAGCCGGCAATGCTTCCTGCAGGCATTCGACTTCGATCCTGATACGGGCGAACTCGGCGATGGGCGCCGGCTCCGCAGCTTCACGGAAGACGAGGGTCGGCCGGACGGAGCGACAACCGATCGTGACGGGTTCTACTGGAGTGCCGGCGTTTCCGCCGGTCGCCTCAACCGAATATCGCCCGAAGGTGAAATCGTCGAAATCTACATTCTGCCGGTCCCCGCACCGACGATGCCGTGTTTCGGAGGGCCGGAGCTACGCACCCTCTTTGTCACGAGCCTGTCGACGGATCGCAGCGGGCGTTTCGAGGCGGGCACGGTGATCGCCTTCGACGTGGATGCAGAGGGCCTGCCGCCCTTCCGCTTCGGGGATCATCCCGTCGGATGACAGCGTGCCGATCACCCTTCGGGGACGGCGGATTTTTGGAAAGATAACGGGGAAGAAAGATGAGCATCGCAACCATGCGCAAGGCGCTTACAGGCGTATCTGGTGTTCCGGTCACCGCCTATGACGGCAAGGGTGAAGTCGAACCCCGGATCACGGCGAAGGTCTATGAGCGGGTGGCGGCAGCGGGTATCCACAACATCGTCGCCGCCGGCAATACCGGGGAGTTCTATGCTCTGACGCCGCAGGAAATCAGGATCGTCCACGAAGCGGCGGTTTCAGGCGTTGCCGGCAAGGCGCCGGTGACGGCGGCGATCGGCCGGTCGCTGCGCGAGGCGATCGGTATGGCGAAAGATGCGGCCGCGATCGGCGCATCCGCCGTCATGTCGCATCAACCCGTCGATCCTTTCGCAGCACCTGCGGCCCAGATCGACTATTTCTGCAATCTTGCGGATGCTTCCGCCCTGCCGCTCATCGCCTATGTCAGGGCGGATGGTTTCGCCGTCGCCGATATCGTCCGCCTCGCAAGTCACGGCAATATTGCCGGCATCAAATTCGCCACGACCGATCTGATGTTGTTGTCGAGAGCGATCCCGGCGGCGAGCCCCGGCGGCGCGCTGTTCGTCTGCGGCTTGGCGGAGAGCTGGGCGCCGACATTTACCGCAGCCGGCGCCCGAGGCTTCACGTCCGGCCTCGTCAATGTCGCGCCGAAGCTCTCGCTTGCGGTCCACGCTGCGCTTGAAAAAGGCGACTTTGCCGCCGCCAGGGCGATCGTCAACAAGCTCGAGCCATTCGAGCGGATGCGAACCAAATTCCGCAATGGCACGAACGTGACCGTCGTCAAGGAAGCCGTCACCTATTCCGGTCTCGATGTCGGTCCCGTGCGTGTGCCGGGATTGCCGCAGCTCGACCACCAGGACCGCGAGGAGCTTCATCGGCTGCTTCAAGGCTGGGAGGCCGAAGGCGACATTCAAACTCATTCAGACCAGACGGCCGTAAAGGCGGCCGGCTGATTTCGACACTATCACAAACAACAGGATTGGGAGGTCTTGAGATGCTGAGACAAGTACTGACAACGATCGCAATTGCCGGCGCCCTGACGACGGCGCAGCCCAGCTTCGCGGCGTCGCCGCCCAATATGCTGGTGATCGGCACCAATCTCACCGGTATAAGGACGCTCGATCCGGCGCAGAACAATGCCCGCACGGTTTCCGAACTGATCTCGAACCTCTACGACAACCTCGTGCAGCTGTCGCCAGACGATCTTAAGACGCTGAAGCCGATGCTCGCGACGCAATGGAGCGTCTCGGCGGATGGTAAGATCATCACGCTGACATTACGCGACGACGCGCTCTTCCAGAGCGGCAACAAGGTGACCGCCGAGGATGCGGCCTGGTCGATCCAGCGCGTGATCAAGATGGGCCAGGTCGGCTCCACCGACATCGCGCTCTGGGGATTTACGCCTGAAAACGTCGAAAAGCTCGTTCGCGCAAAAGACGAACACACGCTCGAGATCGAGCTGCCGCAGTCGGTCAATACCGATCTAGTGCTCTATTCGCTGGCGGGCTCGTCGATCGGCATCGTCGACAAGAAGACGGTTCTGTCGCACGAGGCGAACGGCGATTTCGGCGGCGCCTGGCTTTCCGCCAATTCCGCCGGCAGTGGCCCATTCAGTCTGGCGCAGTGGCGGCCGAACGATGTCGCGATCTTCAATGCGCAGCCGAAATACTGGGGCGGCAAGCCGGCCATGGCGCGCGTCGTCGCTCGTCATATCCCGGAATCCGGCAATCTCCGGCTTCAGCTCGAAGCCGGCGACGTCGATGTCGGCCAGTATGTGGCAAGCGGCGATCTCGATGCGCTCGCCACTAAGAAAGACATGGTCATCGAGAATGTCCCGGGTCTCGGCTTCTACTATATCGCCCTCAATCAGAAAGACCCGGATCTGCAGAAGCCGAAGGTTCGCGAGGCCTTCCAGCACGCCTTCAACTGGAAAGCGATCTCCGGCAATATCATGCGCCATACGGGCTTTCCCTGGCAGTCGATGATCCCGCGCGGCATGATCGGCGCTCCCGGCGAGGCGGAGGTGCGCTACGATTACGATCCCGCCAAGGCCAAGCAACTGCTGGCGGAGGCCGGATATCCCAATGGCCTGAAGAAGGTGCTCAATCCGTCGGGAGCCCCGACCCTGCCCTTCGCCGAAGCGCTGCAGGCGAGTGCCCGCGCCGCCGGCATCGATCTCGATCTCGTGCCCGGCGAGTTCACGCCCGCCTTCCGCGAGCGCAAATTCGAAGTGCTGCTCGGCAATTCCGGCGCCCGCCTGCCCGATCCCTTCGCGGTCGCCACGCAATATGCCTTCAACCCCGACAATAGCGACGAAGCACGCCTCGGCAGCTATTACCTCTGGCGCACAGGCATGAAGGTGGACGAGCTCAACACGCTCATCGACCAATCGATGAAGGAGCGCGACACGGAAAAGCGTACCGACATCTTCAAGAAGATGGACGGCATCTATGCCGGCATGGCTTCGCCCCTGGTCATCTTCTTCCAGCGAACCGACCCCTATGTCATGCGCGCCAACGTGAAGGGCTACCACGGGCATACGACATGGTCGACGCGCTGGCACGACGTGACCAAGGAGTAGAACGCCGTGGCAAGCGCCGATATGACATCGAAGGGGGGGAGCAGCCGACACTCCCCGGCGGGCGGGTTCGCCGAGGCGGCCCCGCACCCGGCACTGAGCCTGCTGCGGCGCCTGGCGGGACGTATTGTGGCCGTCGTGACGACGCTGCTCGGCCTGCTCTTCCTGACCTTCTCGATGGGTCGCCTGCTGCCCGCCGACCCGGTGCTCGCCATCACCGGGGCGGAGGTCAGCAAGGAGGTTTACGATCGCGTCTATAACGAGTTGGGTCTTGGGCAGCCCATCTGGATGCAGTTCCTCTCCTACGTCGGCAAGATCGCCACAGGCGATCTCGGCATGTCGGCGACGACGGGCCAGCCGATCCTCACCGATCTCCTGACGATCTTTCCCGCGACGATCGAACTTGCGATCATCGCCATGATCATCGGGGCGATCGTCGGCATTCCTTTAGGGATCACCGCTGCGGTCAGGCGCGGAACCGTGATCGACCACATCGCGCGGATCGTCGCCCTTGCCGGCCACTCCATCCCGATCTTCTGGACCGGGCTGATGGCGCTCTTCGTCTTTTATGCGAAGCTGAAGCTCGTCGGTGCCTCGGGCCGGATCGATGTCTTCTATGAAGGCCTTGTCACGCCGATGACGGGCTTTCTCCTGATCGACGCGGCGATTCAAGGCCAATGGGACGTGTTTTACAACGCCCTTGGCCACATCATCCTGCCGGCGGCAATCCTCGGCTACTATTCCGTCGCCTATATCAGCCGCATGTCGCGGAGCTTCATGCTGGAGCAACTGAGCCAGGAATACATCATCACCGCCCGGGCCAAGGGGCTCGGCACCCGCAAGGTGGTCTGGCGCCATGCATTCAAGAACATCCGCGTACAACTCCTGACGATCATGGCGCTGACCTTCGGCGGGCTGCTCGAAGGCGCAGTGCTGATCGAGACCGTCTTCGGGTGGCCGGGGCTCGGCCAGTACCTGACCCGAGGGCTACAGATGAACGACATGAATGTGGTCATGGGTTCGGTGCTGACGATCGGCGCCGTCTTCCTGACGATCAACATCCTGTCGGACTTCCTTTATCGCATTCTTGATCCGAGGACACGGTGACGCCATGACGATCTCCTCTGAGCACGCAGACAGCGTCAACACCGGCGGCCTTCGCAACTGGCTGCTCGCACCGGAGCCTCGAGGCTGGTTCCAGTCATCGGCGCAACAAATTTACCAGGGCTGGCGGAAATTCAGCCTGCACCCGCTTGGATTGGCCGGATTGGCCATCATCCTGCTGCTGATCGTCGTGGCGCTGGCCGCACCCCTGCTGACGAGCTACGATCCGATCGTTCAGGACATGGCCGGGCGGCTTGCCGCGCCATCGGCGAGCCATTGGCTCGGCACCGACAATTTCGGCCGCGACGTCTTTTCCCGGGTCATCTATGGCGCCCGCACGACGCTCTACATCATCATGCTCGTCACGGTGATCGTCGCCCCGCTCGGCCTGCTGATCGGCACCGTCTCGGGTTATTTCGGCGGCATTGTCGATGAAATCCTGATGCGCGTCACCGATATTTTTCTCTCCTTCCCCGGCCTCGTGCTGGCGCTGGGCTTTGCCGCAGCGCTCGGTCCAGGCATCACCAATGCGATCATCGCGATTTCACTGACCGCCTGGCCACCGATCGCGCGCCTGGCGCGCGCCGAGACGCTCAGCCTCCGCAAGGCGGATTACATCGCCGCCGTACGCCTGCAGGGCGCGACATCAATCGCAATCATCACTCGTCACATCCTGCCGATGTGCATTCCCTCGGTGATCGTCCGCGTCACCCTCAACATGGCTGGCATCATCATCACTGCCGCCGGTCTCGGCTTCCTCGGCCTCGGCGCGCAGCCGCCATGGCCGGAATGGGGGTCGATGGCGGCCAGCGGACGTGAATTCATGCTCGACAGCCCCTGGGTCATCGCGGCACCCGGCATTGCCATTGCGCTCGTCAGCCTCGCCTTCAACCTTGTCGGCGATGCGCTTCGCGATGTTCTCGATCCCCGAGGTTCGGAATGACTGATCTGATCGATATTCAGAACCTCGAAATCGCCTTCGGCGGCGGACAGGTCCGGGCCGTGCGCGGCGTGAGCTTTTCGCTTGGACAGGAAAAGCTCGGGATCGTCGGTGAATCCGGATCAGGAAAGTCGACCGTTGGCCGCGCCATCATGAAGCTGCTGCCACCGACCGCGATCGTCAATGCCGAGCGGATGCGCTTTCGCGACGTCGATCTGCTCAAGGCGAACGAAAAAACGATGATGACGATCAGGGGGCGGCGGATCGGCCTGATCCTGCAGGATCCGAAATATTCGCTCAATCCCGTCATGCGGATCGGCGAACAGATCGCCGAGACCTACCGCTCTCATCATCCGAGGACGAGCACCAAGAAGACCTGGCAGAAGGCGCTCGATATGCTCGAGGCCGTCCAGATCCGGGATCCGGAGCGTGTGGCCTGCCTTTATCCACACGAAATCTCGGGCGGCATGGGCCAGCGGGCGATGATCGCCATGATGCTGATTGCCCAACCCGAAGTGCTGATCGCCGACGAACCGACGTCAGCACTCGACGTGACGGTGAGGCTCGAGATCCTGGCCCTGCTCGACGAGCTCGTCTTGCGCCGCAATCTCGGGCTGATCTTCATCAGTCACGATCTCAATCTCATCAGGAATTTCTGCGATCGCGTCCTCATCATGTATGCGGGGCGGGTCGTGGAAGTGCTCGAGGCGCGCGATCTCGACAAGGCCCGACATCCTTATACCCAAGGCTTGCTGGCATCCCTGCCGACGATCGAAGATCCCCCTGCCCGGCTGCCGATCCTGAAACGAGATCCGGCCTGGCTTGAAGAATTCGCATTGGAGCCGCCGCGGTGATTAAAATCGACAATCTTACGGTCCGTTTCGGACCCGGGCAGCGACCTGTCGTTCGAGACGTAAGCTTCGCCATCGAAAAGGGAACTGCTTTCGGCCTGGTCGGCGAGTCCGGCTGCGGGAAGTCCACTGTCCTGAGGGCGCTTTCCGGCCTCAACGCCAACTATGACGGCCGGATCGAGCTCCACGGCGAGCCGTTAAATCAACAGCGCAGCCGGCCATTCTTCCGCCGGGTGCAGATGGTGTTCCAGGACCCCTACGGATCCCTCCATCCCCGCAAGACCATCCGCTCGCAGCTGAAGGAACCGCTGCGCAACCAGGGCCTGGATACGAATGCCGTCGACGTGAACGCCGTCCTGAGATCGGTCGGCCTCGATCCGGCGCTGAGCTACAGATTTCCCCACCAGCTCTCCGGCGGGCAGCGCCAGCGCGTGGCGATCGCCCGTGCCCTGATGCTGGATCCGGATGTACTGCTTCTCGACGAACCGACATCGGCGCTCGACGTGTCGGTTCAGGCCGAAATCCTCAATCTTCTCCAGGATTTGCGCGTCAATCGCGGTCTGACCTATCTGCTCGTCAGCCACGACCTCGCCGTCATCTCGCACATGTGCAGCCGCGTCGCCATCATGGAAGCGGGCGAGATCGTCGAACAGGTCGATGTCGGCGCCCTCCGAAGAGGTGCGGTCGAACACCCCTATTCGCAAAGCCTGCTGCGGGCGAGCCGGATGTACGGAAGGGCGTAATTCTCGATCGATACGCGCCTGCTTCTTGGCGTCGTCGCAGACCCGCCATCCACATCAATCCGATCCGGCTGCGGAGATTCCCAATCCAAAGTTATCCGCTCGATCTGGAGTACAGGCCAAGGTCGCTTCTCATAGCAAATTCGCAACGCTGATAGAACTCCGACAGCGCCCCTGCTCGCTGTGAGATCAGCCAGACGCTGCTACATCCTTCAGCTGTGGCTGTTTCGAACATTGCAGAAAGTAGAGCGGTCCCTATTCCCTTACCCTGTGCGTCGGGCTGCACTGAAAGCTCGTCCAAATAGATGACGGGGCCGGTATGGCGCCGCTGTCGTATCCCGAGCGCAATGCCGAGCACCTTGCCTCCGTCAACTGCCGCAAGTGCAATTGACCTGGGAGTTTCAAGCACATAGGTCACATTCTCTGCAGCCGCTTCAAGGGACCAGCTCTCATTCCACGGTGGCAGGGCGTAGGCATTTACCAATACGACGGCCGCGCCGCCAATGTGTTTTTCAACCAGACGCTCGATACGAAATGACATAAACTCACCTCACGCCACGTGAGGTGACATTCGCCGAAGGCTATTGGTTTCGCAATGGCGTGTCGGCTGAATCCGCAGGTTTTTCCCCGAGCTTGTCCCCAAAAATGGTAAAGATCGCGCTGCGCCAGGAAGGTCCGGGCCAGTCCGCTGGCTGAGCCAGCATTGAATGCTCTATTTCCACCTCACGTGAAGCCGCAAAATCCCAAGCGGGACTGGACTAATGATCTCTTCGGCTGCAGGCAGCATCTTTTCTTTTCGGCAAACCCGCGGGGCGACGCAGTTAACGCACTGGTTCAGGACCGTCCGGTGAATGCTGAGCAGATCGAGAATGCGGCAATCCCTTTCAGCGCGCATGGGCAGCATTGGTAGTTTGATCCTGTTGAAACGCGTGCTCCGCGGCGAGCTAATACGCCCCATACGGAACCAATTCACCGCCGAGTGGTTATATGACACCCTCCACCTCGAAGAGCCGAGCGTCATGATGCGGATGTTAATCGGCCCGAAAGTGACTCAGATGATCAATGTCCTTGCCTGCGCCATTGCCGCTGCGACGGCGTCAATGCTCATGGCCGGCTCCGCCAATGCCGACGAGTCTGCTTTCCTCAAGACATTGGCAGGAAATTGGAGCGGTAAGGGTACGGTGAAAGTGCGGACAAATGCACCCACTTTGAACGTCACTTGCCGTTTCAAGTCGGATGCGAATGCAAGTTCCCTTGCACTCAATGGGCGCTGCACCAGTCTCGCCATTTTTTCCCGTGTCATCCGCGCTAACCTCAAGGCCAGCGGTGAAACCTACACCGGCTCCTACGTGGGCGCGGGCACCGGCACCGCGGGCCTCGGCGGAAAACGCGCCGGTAATGCCATAAACCTCGCGATCAAATGGGCGAAAGAAGTGAATGGCGACCGACGTGCGCAGATGACGATCGAAAAAACCGGGGCGTCGGGCATGCGTCTCACAACCATCGATACCGACCCCGCGACAGGTCGATCGGTTGTCACGAGCCGCATTGAGCTTCGTCGGAGCTGATATCTTTTTGCGTTCAAATAGCCGTTGGCGTGCTAAAGGGTTGATAGAGACGCCCCGAAGCTATAGTTTCGCCTTCGCAAATCGTCGAACGATACAAGGAAATAGTTATCTCATGCCGACAGGTACCGTTAAATTCTTCAATGACGACAAGGGCTTCGGCTTCATTACCCCTGAGGGTGGCGGCCAGGACGTTTTTGTTCACGTGTCTGCGCTGCAGAGCGGCGGGTCGCTCCGCGAAGGCGACAAGGTCAGCTTCGAAATTGGACAGGATCGCAAGACCGGAAAATCGAAGGCTGAGAACGTCTCGACGCTCTGATCGAAATCAAAGATGGCCCAGCCTGCGTTGAGCGGGTTGGGCTCATCGTGACGAGTCGCGGGCGCGAATGCCTTCGTACTCTAAAGCGCATCGTGATCTTCGCGCTTTAGAGCGCTTGTGTTACGCATGTCGTTGTCGCAAAGCCGCTGCACAGTTCGCGCCACACGCTTTAAGCCGAAACGCCGACGATTGCCCGTTGAGGCCGGCTTCCGCCGCCGTCCTCATCATCCAGTCGGTGCGTGGATTGCCCATGCATTAGAGATAGCCGATCGGCACATGCACCCAATGATACTGGTCGCTGCCGCCGGCCTCGAGCAGAAGGACGCGGCTTATCGGATCGGCCGACAGTCGGTTGGCCAGAACGCATCCGGCCGATCCCGCGCCGACGATGATGAAGTCGTAGCTTCCCGCATCAATGGCTGCATCATCCACACGCATATTCACGCCGCCGCTCCCGCTGCCGCCGGCGAGACCGCCGTCAGACGGCGCCAGAGCGGCACCATCGCCTCGGCGATATCCTGATAGAGAGCGTAGCGTCGCGCGTAATGCGCCTCAAGCGAGACATCCGGACGATAATGCCGCTCGGCCCGGACCATGGCCGCAGCACCAGCGCCGAAATCCGCGAAGATGCCGACGCCGGTTCCCGCCGCAATCGCCGCCCCCAGTGCACCGGTTTCGCGCGAGCGGGCGACAGTGACGGGTACGCCAAGCACATCGGCAAAGATCTGCGGCCAGATCAGGCTGCGCGAGCCGCCGCCGGAGAGCACCGCCTCGTTGAACACCGCCCCGGCCTTTCGGATCGTCTCGATGTGCTGGCGATGACCGAAGGCGACACCTTCGAGAAGCGCGCGAAGGAGATGGCCTTTGGTGTGCCAACCGGCAATGCCGTAGAAGCCGGCGCGCGCGTGACCGTCCTGCTGAGCGCCATAGAGATAGGGATGGTAGAGCGGGTCGTCTGCCGCGGGTTCAACCGCCCCGGCCAGTGCGCAGCAGGCATCGAAGGGCGAAACGCCTTCTGCATGCTCGCCTTCGAAGAACTCCCGCACCAACCATTCGAGATTGGCAGCCGAGGTGGCGCTGTTCTCCATCGCCATGTAACGGCTGCGGTCGAAGGTCGAGGACATGAAGACCGGCCCGTCCAGGTCGGGACTGTCTATAACGACCTGGTTGATGCTCCATGTGCCGGCAATGATCGAGGCGCTGCCGGTGCGCGCAACGCCCGAGCCGAGCGCCGAAGCGACAACGTCGAACAGCCCGCCGACTACAGGCGTACCGGCGGCGAGCCCGGTTTGCGTCGCCACCTCTTCCGTTACCGTACCGGCAATGTCGGCGCTTTCGATGAGCGGCGGCAAGAGGTCCATGCAATCCCCCAGTCCATAGGCCTCCATCAGCGCCTTGTCGTAGCGGCGCGCGGCAAGATCGAGGAGACCCGCCCCCGACATGTCGGATACTTCGCTGACGCGACGGCCGGTCAGGCGGTTGACGACGAAATCCTTGGAGAAGAACACCGTACCGATGCGGTTGAACAGTTCCGGCTGGTGACGCTTCAGCCACGCTAGCAATGTCGGTGTCTGTGATGGCCACGGACGCTGGCGGGCAACCGGATAGGTCCGGTCTCCAACGCCGGCTTCTCGCCATTCATCGACCAGCCCGGCCGCGCGCGTGTCGAGCGACTGGATGCCGATGAGCGGAGCGCCGTCGCGATCAAGCGCATAGAGACCGTTGCCATGCCCGGCGCAACCGATCGCGGCGATTTCCTCCGGCGGGATCTCTGCCCTTTCGAGACAGGCGCGGATGACCTGCCGAGCATTCGCCCATAATTCGTCCAGACCCCGCTCGACATGCCCCGGGCTCGGCATGCGGCTGTGTCCCTCTTCCGACGCAGCCGCGATCTCGTTGCCCGTCCGGTCGAAAATTACCGCCTTGATGACGGTGTTTCCAGCATCGAGCCCCAAAAGATAGTTTCCCATGCAGAACCCCTCCCAAGGTTCGAAATCGCTACTCAGCCCTGCTGGTAGAGCGCAAAGGCCTGTTCGCCGGTCGCATCCTCATGCACGATCGCCATCAGCCCGCGCACCACAGCACTCGGATTGGCGTGCTGATAGATGTTGCGCCCATAAACCATGCCCATTGCGCCCTGTCGCATCAAGGCGGCGGATTTGTCGAAGACGGCACGAAGATCTTCCTTGCCGCCGCCACGCACCAGAACCGGGCAACGGGCTGCTTCCACCACTCTGTGGAAATCCTCGGCATTGGTGGTCGGATCCGCCTTGACGATATCCGCCCCCATCTCGCGGGCGAGCCGCGTCAACGTAACGATCTTGTCGGCATCGCCATCGACCATGTAACCGCCCTTTTCGGTGACCGGCTGCATCACCAGCGGCTCGATCATCAGCGGCATGCCATACTTGTCGCAATCGGCCCGCACGCGGGAAATGTTCTGCACGCATTGGCGGAACAGGTCCGGCTCGTCCGGCAGCATGAACAGGTTGACGACGACGCAGGCTGCATCCATTTCGATCGCGCCGACCAACGGCTCGGCCTCGTTCTGCAGCACCGCCCACATGTCGCGGTGGCGGATCCGGTTGTAGGGGTTGCCCATGTCGATGCGCATGACCAGCGCCGGCTTGTCCTTGCCGGGCACGTCCTGTAGCAGGTCTGCCTGGCCATAATTCATCTGGATTGCATCCGGCGCGGCAGAGACCAGCGCCTTGACGACGGCCTGAATGTCCTCCAGCCCGTTGAGGAAGGACGGTTCGTTGCAGACGCCGTGATCGATCGCCACGTCGAGGCAGCGGCCGCCGCCGAACAGCCGGTTCATCCGGACTTTGCTGTTGTGTCGCATTCTATGCTCCTTGGTTCGTTCCTTGCCGAAAGCATGTCTTCGTCGACGCCGTGGCGTTCGTTGAGAAGGGTGAGAAAACGGTCACGCTCACGGGCGCGATGCGTGAGCGTCCAATGCTTTTCCTGCGCCAGAAGGTCGAGTACGGCATCCATCATATCGAGCGAAAGCTCGCCCGAAACGGCCAGCGTCGTGCGCCGCAAAAGCAGGTCGTCCAGATGTTCCACCGCTTCACAGCGGATCAGGAACTGCAATTCGCGAACCGAGTAGCCGGCGTGCGGCAGCACTGCATCGGGGCCCGCCGCGATGAAACCGGCAACCGCCTCGGCATCCGTGCCGTATCGCGCAAACAGCTCAGCCATGCGCCCGTCGGAAAGGCCATTGCTGGCCGCCACCTGCGCAAGCCAGACAGGCGCGTTGGCGGGAAATGCCTGCCCGCCGCCGATCGGCCGATTGGTTGTCGCAACACGGCGCTGCCTGCTTAGCCGTTCCAGAGCCATGTCGGCCGCCAGCTCCCCGAAGGACCGGAATGTCGTCCATTTGCCGCCGATCATGCACAGAACCGGTGGGCCACCATCCTTCGGCTCTACGACCGTGCAGAAATGATCGCGCGGAATGCGCCCGGTAAAACTGTCGGTGCTGGCCGGCAGCGGCCGCACGCCGGAAAACTGGAAAACGATCTGCTCCGGCCGGACGGCGATATCAGGCAACACGAAGGCGAGCGATTGCAGAATATAATCCCGCTCGTCCGCCTCGCAGCGCACTGATTCCGGATCGTCGACGCGGATATCGGTCGAACCGACGAGAACCTTTCCGAGATAGGGAAACAGGATACAGATCCGCCCGTCCTCGTTCTCATAGTAGATCATGTGATCGGCCAGCGCGTCGCGCAGGTCCGCATTGTCGACGATCAGATGCGAGCCCTTGGTGCCGCCCATCAGCGGAGCCGGCCGCCCTTCTGGCGAAAACAGGGTCTGATTGGCGATGTCGATCCAGCCGCCGGTGGCGTTGATGATCAGCGTCGGTTCGACGGCAACGGACGCGCCGCCGATCTGGTCTTCGAGGCGGTACTGACCATCCTCTGTCCGACGCAGTTCCGCATAATTCAGCGCCATCGCTCCGAACTTTGTCGAAAGACCATCCTGCAGAAGCTCGATGCCCAGCCGCTCCGGATGGCTGACCCAGGCGTCGAAATAGGTAGCTGAACTCCTGATGTCGGGATTGAGCGCCGGCCATTTGGCAAGGGTCGAGCGCCTGCCGCGGAACTGGTGGCGCGGCATCAGCGCCCGTTTGCGCGTCAGGAAATCATAGATGCTCAGGCCCGCCTTGATGGCGACGGCGCCACGCCGGCTCGGGCGGCGGCTGAGACCCAGGAAGCGAACGATGCCATTTCCGAGGCCGGAAAAGATATCGAACACCGGCACCGTCGTCGGCAGCGGCGCGACGTAATGCGGCGCATTGCGCAGCAGGCGGTCCCGCTCGACCAGCGATTCCTGCACCAGCTTGAATTCGCCGTTTTCAAGATAGCGAAGCCCGCCATGCACCATACGCGACAGCGCCGAACTGGCCCCGGAGCAATAGTCGTGTTTCTCGACGAGCAGCACATTCAGCCCCTGCAGCGACAGCTCCCGAAAGACGCTGATGCCGTTGATGCCGCCACCGATGACACAGACGTCCACCTTCGGGCTCTGGCGGAGCCCGTCCAATATCTCTTGCCGTTTCATGATGGCGATCCGCTACCTGTCCATGTCAGTCAGTTTCGCCGCTATGGCCGTATCGATGGCCGCAAGATCGGCCGCATCCAGCCGGATGGTCCCGGCTCGCGCATTGTCGAGCGCTTGCACCGAATTGCGCGCCCCACAAAGTGCAAAGGTGATGCCCGGCTGCGCCAACGTCCACGCAATCACGATCTGGGCGATGCTCGCGCCGTGTTTTTCCGCTACGGGGCCGATGGCGTCGGCAAGCGCCGTTGCCTTCTGGCGATTGCCGACTGAAAAACGCGGATTGCCCTTGCGCTGGTCGTCGCCTGAGAACACCCGGTCGGGACCGATAGTGCCGGACAGCAACCCCAGCGCCAGCGACGAGTAGCTCAGCGTCGCAATGCTGTTGACCTCGGTCAGCGGCAGAAGCTCCGCCTCGATCTCCCGGTCGATCATGCTGAACCGCTCCTGGATCGCATCGAGACCACCGGCTGCGATATAAGCATTGAGGTCGTCGGGGCTGACATTGCTTGCGCCGATCGCCCGGATCTTGCCCGATCTGCGCAGGTCTTCCAGCGCCCGCATCGTTTCCTCGATCGGGGTCGTCGGATCCTGCCAATGGGTGATGTAGAGGTCGATATAGTCGGTTCCGAGCCGCCTCAGGCTTTCCTCGACCTCATGCAGGATCGCGTCGCGGCCGAGATAACGGTGGACAGGCCTGCCGTCCTGGTCGAAGAAATGACGGCCCTTCTGCGTATGCCAGACAAGGCCGCATTTGGTGGCGATGACAGCCTTGTCGCGGCGCCCGGTCAGCGCCTTTCCTACGATCTCCTCGGAACGTCCAAGCCCATAGGCCGGCGCCGTGTCGATCAACGTCACGCCGGCATCGAGCGATGCCTGGATCGCAGCGATGGATTCGGCCTCATCGGTCCCGCCCCACATCCAGCCGCCGATCGCCCAGGTGCCCAGTCCGACCGCCGAGGCTGAAACGCCCGATTTGCCGATCTCACGTGTCAGTTGCTGTCCGCTCATGCCCATTTTCCTTCGCCATTCGCCAGTGCCAGCACGCGGGCACCCGTTGCCTCATCGGTCACCAGCGTATCCAGATGATTGCCCCTGAGAACGCTGAGGATCGGGCCTGCCTTGTTCGGGCCGCTCGCCACACCGATCTTGGTGGGGATCGAGGCGAATTCCGGCAACGTCAACGACACCAGCGAACGGTTGAGGCTGTAGTCGCAGACCTGGCCATGATCGTCGAGCAGATGCGCCAGCAGTTCGCAGGAGGCGCCGGAGCGCTCGATCGCGGCGCGGTCGGTGCTCGAGGAGGGATGCAGGTCGTAATAGCTCGAGTCGTCCGACAGGATCGAGCCGATGCCGACCACCGCGACCTTCGCCTCGCGCGCCCGTTTGAAAACGTCGGCGACCGAACGCATGTTGATCAGCATCGCCCGCTGCTCCGCATCGTCCGCAAAGAGGGGCGCATGAATCTGGTAGGAACGCCCCCCAAGACGGTCGGCCATCAGGGTCGAAACATGATTGACATCGGTATAGTGCTTACCTTGCACGCAGCCGGTTGCAGGGATGACCTCGACATTGAAACGACGCGGCGGCTGCAGACCGGCAACGACGGCGCTTACCCCTTTGCCGCCGGTGATGCAGATCGTATCGCCGTCGGTGATCTCTTCCAGCAGCAACCTTGCTGCCGCTTCGCCGACGGCTTGAAGCGCCGTCTGCGGGTTTTCGGACACTGTCGGCACCACCACGGCGCGACCGATGCCGCCAAGCGCTCTTAGCCGTTCTTCCATATTGACCAGCGGCTCGACCGGCGACTTTATCTTGATCTCGACCAGACCGAGCTGACGGCCGCGCTTGATCAGCCGGTTGACGGTAGCGTGCGAGATGCCGAGCTGATCGGCAATCTGCGCCTGTGTCAGTCCCTCGAGGAAATGCAGGACCAGAGCCTGGTGCATCTGCCGGGCGATGACGATTTCCTCGCGCGGCGCATTTGCAGGTTTGATCTTGGCTATCGGCATATCAGGCAGCCTTCCGCTTGTGCAGAAAATGGTCGATCGAGACGGCGGCAAGCAGAATGCAGCCTTTGATCATGTCTTGCCAATAGACAGACACGTCGAGCAAGATCAACGAGCTTGTTACGACCGACAGAAGGGCAATACCGAGGATTGCCCCGAGGATCGTGCCGGAACCGCCATTCAGCGACGCACCGCCGATCACCGCAGCTGCGATGATGTTGAGTTCCATGCCAACGCCAAAGGTCGGGGTCGCGGCACCGAAGCGGGACATGTAGATCACCCCGGCAACACCGGACAGCGTGGCGCAGAGCACCGTCACCCAGAACTTCACCTGGTTGGTCTTGATACCGGAATAGAGCGCCGCCTTCTCGTTGCTGCCGGTGTAGAACACCTTGCGGAAGGCGGTTGCCCGGCGCAGCAGGAAATCGAACAGCACGACGACGGCAACAAAAATCAGGATCACATAGGGGACACCATAGAACGTGCCCTGCCCCACCGCCTTGAACGAGGGCGGCAAGGTGAACAGCGACAGCGGCGTGCCCTTGGTGATGATCAGGCAAATACCGCGCACGATGACCATCGCCGCAAGCGAGGTGATGAAGTGGTTGAGCCCGACGACGGTGACGAAGAGGCCCATGACACAGCCGATCAGGCCGCTGGCAATGATCCCGATCAGGGATGCGCTCCATGGATCGAGCCCCATCAGGAACAGCGAGCCCGACAGCACCATCGAGAAGCAGACGACCGAGCCGACCGACAGGTCGATGCCGCCGACGATCAACAGGATGGTCATGCCGACGACGACGATCCCTTCCACCGAAAACGACATCAGCATCGCCCGGAAGTTGCCGAGCGTCAGAAAATGCGGCGAGGCAAAGCTCATGACTATGCAGAGCGCCAGGATGATCGCGATCAATCCCGCCTCGCGCATCGTCCCCAGCCGTTTCCAGCCAGGCGCGCGTGCCTGATGTGCCGTTGCCAATGTAGCGTCCGCCATGACCCTGTCTCCTGCCCCTGCTTTTTCCCTACGCGGCATGCTCTGATGCCTTCGAATTATCGTGGCCGCCGATCCCCGAGGCGAGCCGCATGATCGCTTCTTCCGTCATCGCCGCGCCCTCGACCTCGCCTGCCACCGTACTTTCGTGGATGACCAGCACCCGGTCGCACAGACCGAGAAGCTCCGGCAGTTCCGACGAGATGACGATGATACCGATGCCGGAGCGCGCGAGATCGCGCAGCAGCCGGTGGATTTCCGATTTGGCGCCGACATCGATGCCGCGGGTCGGCTCGTCCATAAGGATGACCTTGGGATTGACCGCCAGCTGCTTGGCAATCGCCACCTTCTGCTGGTTTCCGCCCGACAGCGATGAGACCGGCATGTCGATGCCACCCATCCGTACGCCGAGCCGCCGGACCAGGTCGCGGGCACGATCTGCCTCGGCCTTGGAATTCAACAGTCCCAGCGGTCCGGTCAGCGATTTCAAATCGAGAACGGCAATGTTCTGGGCGATGGAAAGATCGAGAAAGATCCCGGAACCTTTTCGGTCTTCCGACAGATAGACGACGCCCGCCTTCGCGGCCTGCGCATAGGAGCGCGCCCGCAGCCGCTCTCCATGCAACTGCACCGCGCCGGCGATCACCGGTCGCAATCCGCAAATGCCTTCGGCGATCTCGGTGCGGCCCGAGCCGATCAGCCCACCGACGCCGAGAATTTCCCCTTTGTGCAGTTCGAAGCTCACATTCGTGAAGCGGCTGCCGTCGCCGAGATCGCGGACGCTCAGGATGATCTCATCGGTCCGCTCCGCCGGCGCCTGCTTTTCCGGATAGAGCTGGGTGATCTCGCGCCCGACCATGCGGCGCACCACATCATCCGGTGTCAAATCCGCCACCTTCTCCGTCGAGACATAACGTCCATCGCGAAACACGGTGACCCGGTCGCACAGGCTGAAGATTTCGGCCATGCGGTGGCTGATATAGATGATCGAAATACCCTGCGCCTTGAGGTCGCGGATGATTGCGAACAGGATCTGCGTCTCCGACTCCGTCAATGCGGCCGTTGGCTCGTCGAAAATCAGCACCCGGCAATCGAGCGTCAGCGCCTTGGCAATCTCGACAAGCTGCTGGCTTGATATCGACAAGTCGCCGACTTTGCGACGCACGTCGATTGGTGCCAGACGGTTCATCACGACCTGCGCATCCCGCTCCAGCCGGCCATAGTTCATGAAAGGCGAGCGGCGGCGGTTGGTCGCGGCCATGAACATGTTCTCGGCCACCGTCGCATCGGGGCAGAGCGCGATTTCCTGATGCACGAGCCCCAGCCCCAGCGATTGTGCCACGGCCGGCGACGTTACCTTTACCGGCGCGCCATCGACGAGAACGTCTCCCTGGCTCGGCTGCAGCACGCCGGCAATGATGTTCATCAGCGTCGACTTGCCCGCGCCGTTTTCGCCGCAAAGCGCATGAACCTCGCCTCTTTCCAGGCTGATGCTCACCTCCGTCAACGCCTTCACCGCACCGAAGTGCTTGCTGACATTGCGGATTTCCAGAACCGGCACCGACACCATCATCGTCCCCTCCTCACACTCGCGGCGGCTGTCCGAAGCATCACGCCCCGGACAGCCGGCGCAAAAGTCTACTCCTCGATGCCTTTGGTGCCCCGCCGCTTCAGGTACTTGTCCCAGTAGAAGTCGTCGGCATTAGCAGCCGTGACGATCGACAGGCCGTTGTCGACGAACGGAATGCTCATCGGATTGAAGCCGACGCGCTTGGCGTCGTTCATCGGGTCGATGAGTTCCGGATGCTTGGCAAGCCACAGGAGCATGAAGCCCATGTAACCCTGCATGCCCTGGTTCGGGTTGATCGAGCCGAACACTTCGCCCGCCTTGATCATGTCGAGAATGTTGGCGTTGACGTCGGCGCACATCACGAGAATCTTGCCGCCGCTTTCCTTGTTGGCCTGCGAAGCACCGATGGCCGAATTCGCTTCCGGCATGAAGACGGCGCCAATGTTCGGATGTGCCTGCACCAAGCTCATCAGACCCTGATAGGCCTTGTTCGGGTCCTGGTTGGAAGCAGCGCGGCCGACCAGCTTCATATTAGGATATTTTTCCTCCATACGGGCGATGAAGGCGGCGATACGCTTGTCGTGGTTGTCCTGGCCCGGATTTTCGAGAACGGCATATTCACCCTTGCCACCCATCTTTTCGGCAATCGCGTCGGCCGCATAGGTGCCTTCGCGGGTATTGTCCGAGGTGACGAACGAGATGCGCTTGGAGAGCGGCGCATCGGCTGCGAAGGTCACAACCGCCGTGCCCTGGTCGATCGCCCGGTTGATCGGCTCGATGAACGGATCCGAGTTCATCGGATGAACGAGAATACCGGCCGGGTTCTGGGCCAGCGCCTGGTCGAAAGTGGCAATCTGCTTGTTGACGTCATATTCCGGCGTGCCGGTGTAGGCCGTCTCGCAACCGAGCTGCTGACCGGCCTGCTTGAACATTTCATAGACCGGGAACCAATATTCGACGCCCGATACCATGACGTTCATGACGTATTTTTCACCCGGCTTGCAGCGGAACGGATTTTCCGTGTTCGCGCTGGCCACGCCGGCGAAAAGCGTCGTTGCAAGGACCGCCAATGCGGTCGTGCTTAGAAATGTGCGCAAGTTTCCTCCTCGAGGCCGAAGCCCCTCCCAAATATCCGGCGGCGCCTCAGCGGCTGCCGATGATCCATTGAAGACCGGAGTTCCTCCTCGAAATCCGGTATGGGCAGATAATCGCAACGGCACAGCGCTGTCAATATAATTCATACTGAGAAATATATTTCAGCGTCATCCACCTGTGTGGCGGCCGAAGGGTTCATGCCGGTCGTCATGGCGACTGGCGATGTCGCCCTGTTCCGCAAACGACCCCAGCCAGAGCACGTCCGCTTTTCTCCGCGTCACGGAAACGCTCTATCTTTTGTTTTCGCGCAATTCGGGGCGCAAGACCGCTGCGCAGTTTGGTGGAATTGCTCTACAGCCGATTGGCGCACAATAGAGTGTCACGAGACAAATATCCCGCAAGCGTCCCGTCGGCGGCTCTGACATGCAGGCCCGGCATCTCACCGGAGAGGATGAGCGCCAAGGCATCGTGAACCGTAGCGTCAGCGGCGATCTCGGCATCGCCGTTGGACGGTTCCGGCGCGGTCATGATCATCGATACGGCAATCAAGCTCAGCCTTTTTATGGCTCGGTCAGGGCCGAGGAAACTCTCGACGAATTCATTGACGGGACGCGCGAGGATTTCCTGCGGGGTATCATATTGAAGGAGGCGGCCGTCGCGCATGATGGCGATGCGATCACCCATCTTGATTGCCTCATCGAGGTCATGGGTGACGATGACGACGGTCTTCTTCACCTTCCTGAGAATATCGCGGAATTCGTCCTGAAGCCGAACGCGGGTGATCGGATCGATCGCGCCGAACGGTTCGTCCATCAGCATGATGGCAGGGTCGGCGGCGAGCGCGCGCGCGAAACCGACGCGCTGACGCTGCCCGCCCGACAATTCGTGTGGCAGGCGCTGCCGCATGATGGCCGGATCAAGCCCCACGAGATCCAGCAGCTCGTCGACCCGGCGATCGCTGCGCGCCTTTTCCCAACCGAGAAGCCGCGGCACGGTCGCGACATTGCGTGCGATCGACATATGTGGAAACAGACCGACTTGCTGGATGACATAGCCGATGCTGCGGCGCAGCTCTTTCTGATCGACTCGGGCGATATCTCTGCCGTCGACCAGCACACGCCCCGCCGTGGGCGTCTCCAACTGATTGATCATGCGCATGGTTGTGGTCTTGCCGCAGCCCGAAGGACCGATAAGCGCAACCGTCGAACCGGTCTCGATCAGGAGATCGAGATTGTCGACCGCATGCGAGCCGCTTCCGTCGTAATTCTTCGTAACATGGTCGAGATGAATCATCCTGATATCCGCTTTCGGCCGCTTAGCGCCGTTGAGTGAAGACGCGCTCCAGGGCGCCGAACGCCAATTCCGCAAAGATCGCGAGCAGGGCGATCGGAACCGCTCCGACGAGAAGGCGCGGCATGTTCATGATCGCGATGCCGGCATTGATGAAATCGCCAAGCCCGCCGCCGCCGATGAAGGAGGCCAGCGCCGCCCCGCCGATGACCTGGATGGCACTCGTCCTGACGCCTGACAGAATCGACGGAACGGCCAGCGGAAGTTCGATCTCCCACAGCATCTGCCCGGCGCTCATACCCATTCCGTCGGCCGCATCGATCACAGAGGCGTCGATCTCCCGGATGCCGATGATCGTGCTCAACAGCAGCGGCGGTACGGCAAGGACGATGAGGGCGACCACCGACGGCAACAATCCGATGCCGAGAAACGGCATCGCTGCCGACAGGATCGCAAGGCTCGGTATGGAGCGCAAGGCGCCGGCAATATTGACCACTGCAAAGGCGGCGCGAGGTGCCCGTGCGACGGCAAATCCGAGTGGCACGGCAATGACGAAAGCGATGCCGAGCGATAGGACGCACATCAGAAGATGGCGATTGAAAGCGTTGAAGAAGGCGCCGGAGTTGCTGAAGATCCAGCTGAATGCATCGATAACGATCATGCTGCTTTACCTCCACTGCGCCGGCGCAGCAGCTTTTCGAAGGATGCAAAACAGTAGTCGGCAAAGAGCGCCAGAAATGACGTCAGCAGCCCGCCGGCGATGATCTTTTCGGGAAACCGCTGGTCGATGCCTTCGAAAATGATGACGCCGAGCCCGCCGGCATTGATATAGGCGGCAACGGTCGCGATGCCGATGACCGTCACCATGGCAATGCGGATGCCGCCGACGATATAGGGCATCGCCAGCGGGAGCTCGACCTCCCAGATCCGGCGCGCCGTGCCGTAGCCCATGCCATCGGCAGCTTCGAGTATGTCACGTGGAATTGCCTGAAACCCCATGCCGATATTGCGGATCAGGATCATCAGCGAGTAGGCGGCAAGACCGGTAATCGCGGGTGCCGCCCCAATCCCCATGACAGGAATAAGAAGCGCAAACAGCGCCAGGCTCGGCACGGCGAACAGGATACCGGTGAAGATGATGATAACCGCGAAGCTCCGCGGCCGCCTTGCCGCCCATATCCCGACGATCAGCGAGATCACCAGGGCAATGCCGACCGAGGAAAAGACGAGATACAGGTGCTCCAACAGCGCTTCGAGCAGCCGATCGAGGTGTTTAGGAACCCATTTCATCGTCGAGACCTCCGCGTCCGGGCGCTCGTTCGCCTGTCTACCATGAGATCCCCAATCTGCGATCGGCGTCGTCGGCTCTCTGCGGCAGGACATCGTAGGTAGACGGAGCGACCGCCGAAAATCGTCTGAGGCCGAGCCGTTCCAAAGCCGCCGCTCCCTCAGGCGTTTCATGCAACGTCACGAGGCTCCGCTGTAACGCTGTGGCGATGTCCGCGGGCAATGTTTGCGCGGCAACCAATAGCGGCGCGGGAAGCGGATCGGTCGTCGCTAGAATACGAAGACCACCGATCGCGTCGCGTTCGTGCATCGACAACAATTGGAAGGCATAAGCGTCGATCGCGCCCGCATCGATCCTGCCGTCCTTGAGAGCGGCGATGATGCCTGAAGGGTTGAGCAGCGGTCCGACCGTCATGCTCGGCTTCATTTTCCCGGCAAACTGGCCGGCAAGGAAGGAACGCGCAGCGTGGTAGCCCGATTGGGAATCGCGCACGGTCCAGCCCCAGCGTGTCGCAGCGAGATCCGCCACCGCGTTCACCGGCCCGGTGGAGGCGACGAGGATGTGGCTGGCATAGAACGGCTGGTCCAAAGACCATGCTTCGTTCGAGACGGGTGCCGCAAGGGCCGCCGGTCTTAAGCCCTCCGGCATGCGCGAAAACGGATAGCCGCACATGAAGACCGCTCCCATGTCCGGCCTTGTCCATAATTCCGACAAGGGAGCTGGAGCTGCGTGAGCGATGATCTCCAGCTCGACGCCGGAACGTAGGCTGACCAGCGCGAACAGCGCGTCCCACAGGCCGCGAATGCGCGGGCTGAGATTATACATTCTCGAACAGGCGATTGGCTTGCATATAACCATGGCTATTTATGCAAACCGCAGCCGCTGGCCGATATTCATCACCCTGGCCTTCTCCACCATGGCGGCGCCGAGCGCCACGTCGGTCGTGCTGAGGCCGCGATGCCAGAACAGGATCGTCTCCTCATCACTTTCGCGGCCGGGCTTCATGCCGCAGACGATCTGGCCGATTTCGGCATGCAAGTTCTCGGCCGTCACCTTGCCCTCGTCGACGTGACGGCGAAGCGCTCCGAAAGGCTTGCCGGGGCCGCATTGTCCCCAATCGTCGACGACGACCTTGTCCATGATATCGGTGAGATCGAATTCAAGAGCGCTCATCGTGCCATAGGGCACGACGAAGGCTCCCTTCTTCACCCATTCCGTCTTGAACAGCGGCGCCGGTTCCGGCAGGCGGCTGGCCTCGACCATGATATCGGCGCCTTTGAGGCAATCCTCCCAATTGTCGGTGACGATGATCTTCTTGCCGAGATCCGCCTCAAGACGCTTTGCGAAGGCATCACGGCTTTCCGGGCGACGTGAGTGTACGCGGATTTCATCGAAATCGAAGAGATGATCGAGAAGCCGGACATTCCAGTAAGAGGTTCCGCGGGCACCGATATGGCCGAGAATCTTGCTGTCCATGCGGGCGAGATATTTTGCGCCAAGGGCGGTCACGGCGCCGGTGCGCATGTCGGTGATGGCAGTTGCGTCGATGATGGCCTTCGGTACGCCGGTGTTCGGATCGAACAGGTTGAGGACCGCAAGCTCCGAGGGCAGATCGACCTTGTAGTTGTCGACGAAGTCACCGACGACTTTGACGCCGGCATAATTCAGCGCTTTGACATAGCCGCGAAGCACGTTGAAATGGCCTTTGTCGGAGCTCTCCGGCACAAGATGAACACGCGGCTCGATGACGGTTTCGCCCCTGCCCTGCGCATCCAGCGCTTTCGACACCGCATCGAGAATCTCGTCATTCGTCAGCGCCAGTGCCTTGGCATCGAGGGCATTGAGATAATCGATCCAGATTTCCTGCATTTCCCACTTCTCCACATTCCTGTCCGGCTGCTGAGCGGACGGATTTTCGAACAAACACCGTAAGAAGATTGTCACGCCAGGTCGCGGCCGGATCGATATCCGGCCGCGGGCGTGACAATCATTTCGGCAGCAGGCCGTTTTCCTTGAGGAACTCGACCGCCACGTCCTTGGCTTCCTCGTGATCGGTCTCGACCTTGGCATTGAGGACACGCATTTTCTCATTGTCGAGATGGGAGCCGACCGCTTCCAGCAGTTCGGCAACCTTCGGATTGGCCTTCAGCACGTCCTGGCGGACAACAGGTGCCACGTAGTAGGGCGGAAACAGACCCTTGTCGTCTGCCAGCGGCACGAGGTTCTTCGAGCCGATCTGCCAGTCGGTCGCGGCGCCATTGGCGACGTCGATGTCCTTTTGTTCCAGCGCGTCATAACGAAGGCCAAGCTTGGCAAACTGCTTGAACTCCTTGAACTCGGCGTCATAGACACGCTTAAGGCCGGGCAGGCCATCGGCGCGGTCGGGAAATTCAGCGCCGCCGCCGAAGACCAGGGTCTTGGAAACCTTGGCGAGATCCGACAGGCTCTTCAGATTGTTGGCCTGCGCCGTTTCCTGTCGGACGACGATCACATAGCCATTGTTGATGCCGCTCGGCTTCAGCCAGGTGAGGTTGAACTGCTTGGCGTAGAAATCCTTGACCTGCGTGTAGACCTTCTCGGCATCGGTCGACATCTCACCCTTGACGACAGAAGCCAGCGCCGTCCCGGTATATTCCGGATAAAGATCGATCTCGCCGGCCACCAATGCCTGGTGAGCAATCAGCGTACCGCCGAGATTGATCTTGCGCTCGACGGTGATGCCGGCATTTTCCAGAACGGCAGCGTACATTTCGGCGAGGATGAACTGCTCGGTGAAATTCTTGCTGCCAACCTTGATGGTCTCTGCGGATGCAGACTGGAACATGGCGGCTGCCATGATGCCCGCTGCGAAGAAGCCTTTTGTCCAACTTTTCATAGTCATTCCCTCTTGTTGACTTTTCAATGAACGGACTGACGGCATTCTCCGGAATGATCGTCAGCATGACCGATCGGCGCCCTGCCCTTCTGCCGGGGCAGTGGCGAACCGGCTTATTGCGGGCCGAGCCCGATCAATGCGGCAATCGTCGCAAAATCCGGCCCTTGCGCGCGATCCTCTTCAAGTGCCGGAACGTGGGTGCGGACAAAGGCATAGGCTTCCGCCGATCCCTTGCCCAATTCACCTGAGACGCCTCTGAGCTCGACGGCCTGCACCGATGCGATCAGTTCGATGGCAACCAGATAGCGCAGGCGCTCGACGATCGCCTGCGCCTTTGCCAAAACGCTGGGAGCCATCGATGCCTGGTCTTCGACGCCATCGGCGACAGGAATGGGCGAAAGCGAAACCGGCATGGCCAGATGGCGGATTTCGGCTTCCATGGCCGAGACGGTCTTTTGCACGGTCGCAAAACCGGTACGGCTCTGGCCCATCGGGGTCAGGAAGCGTGGCAGGTCGGACATGCCAGGCGACATGATCTTCATAATCCGATAGGCGGTGCCTGCCGCGCAATGCGCCATCGCCTGCCCCAACCTTTCCCAGGCGAGCACAAAAGCGGTCATGTCAAAATTGCCGTGTGAAAGAATGACGCCCTCGGATGCGATCACGACGGGATTGTCGCTGGAACTGACGAGCTCTATGTCAGTCGCCTGCCTTGCCTCATCGATCGCATGCCTCAACGCGCCCCAGACCTGCGGTGTGCAGCGGTAGCTCAAAGGATCTTGGAGACGTCTTGCTGCATCGGCTACAAGCAAGGAGCTGCCCGAAAGAAGCTCCATCAACTGAGCGGCGACGCGGCGCTGCCCAAAGGCCGGTCTGGCAGCCAGAGCGCGGTCGTCGAAGGCACTGACATTGGCCCGGAACGCTTCGAAATTAACGGCAATCGCCTTCAGGGACCAATCGAACAGCCGCTCGATATCCACAAGCGTCAAGCAGGCGAGGCCGATGGAGAGGCTGTTGGCCACAACAAGCGCATGCCCGTCCTTTGGCGCGAATTCGAGGGGCTTCAAGCCGGCCCTTTCAAGGGCGACGGCGGCCGGCAGCACGTCGCCGTCAAGCTCGATGTCGCCGAAGCCGAGAAGGCCGCGGCTCATATGGGCAAGCGGAGCCAAATCCGCCGCACCGATCGAGCCCAATGATGGGACGACAGGATGAATACCTGCATTGATGGCGGCAATCAGACCCTGGAAGACTTTCAGCGAAACGCCGGAACCGCCCGCCGCCATGCCGGCGGCCCTGACGGCCATCATCGCCCGCACGGATTCCCGGGCAAGCGGTTCTCCGACGCCGACCGCGCGGGCTTGCGGCACACGCATCTGGAACGCCACCAGATCTTCCGTCGCAAGTCGTGTATCGACCCCTGCCCCAAGTCCCGTCGTCAAGCCATAGACCGGCAGATCCTTTTCCGTATAGCGATCGACGACGGCGCGCGCGGCCACAATCCGGGCATCGACCTCGGCGGAGATCTCGATCCTGGCGTGACGACGGGCAATTGCTGCGATGTCCTCGATCGTGGGCGGCGCCGAGCTGAAGATGATCGATGGAGAATTGGTGGCGCTCACTGTTTCTCTCCGAGAATGGCGACGGGTTTGGAGGGACCCTTGGTGGATCGTGCTTCCAGCCGATATTGCGCGCCGGGATAGTATAACAGCGCACATGTGACGACGGCCTCGCCCGACCAGGTCCGTCGAAAGACGCGCAAACAAGGATGATCGTTCTTCAGGCCAAGATATTTGCGTATGGCCGTATCCGGTTTGACAGCCTGGACGATATGTTCGAACGCCGTTATCGGAGCCACCTTCGTGAGATATTCATGCGGCGTCATGCTGCGGAAGTCGGTCGAGAGATAGTCGGGCGCGACCAGGGGATTGACGTAGCGTTCCTCGACCTGAATGGGCTGGTCGTTTTCCATGTGCACGATCAGCGAATGCATCACTTCAGCGCCGAGGATGAGCTCAAGCGCATCGGCAACGTTGGCATCCGCCTTCATCAAGCCGGCCTTAACGACTGCCGCCGTATGCTTGTGGCCCCGTTCCAGTATTTCGTCGGCTATGTTGCGGATCTGAAGCAGATCGACGTCGAGGTGTTTTGGCGACACGAATGTTCCGATCCCGGCGGATCGCTTGAGAACACCTTCGAACATCAGCTCCCGCAGCGCCCGGTTCGCCGTCATCCGGCTGACGCCGAATGCCGCCACCAATTCGCTTTCGGAGGATACCCGGTCTCCCGGCTGCAGCTTGCCCTCGGCGATCTCGGTCAGGATCTGATCCTTGATCCTGATATAATGGCGCGCCTCGCCGGCGGCCGGTTTGACCGCTTTCGTCATGACAACCTCGCGATGCCATTGTCGAGGATGGTCGCGCCGCGAGAAGCAACGAGGCCGCGGAAGCGGATCTCGGCATCGTTCCGCCACATCTGCACGGTGATCGTTTCGCCGGGAAAGATCGGCGCGCTGAAACGCGCCGCGATCGCGCTCAAGCCGCTGGCCATGCTTGGATCGATAGCAGCGACAATGGCGTAGCCCGCATAACCGAAGCTGCAGAGCCCATGCAGGATCGGCCGGTCAAAGCCGCTCCTGCCGGCTGCCTGCGGATCGACATGCAGCGGATTGAGATCGCCGTTCAGGCGATAGAGCAGTGCGGCGTTGTCAGGGATGTCGATATTGAATTCAAGGTCCGGCTCTCTGTCCGGGACTTTCGGCAAGGGTTCGGGCGCAGATCCCGCCGAGCCGCATCCACCGTCGCCGCGGCACGCATTGGTCTGGACGATGGTCGCGATCGGCTCATCACTGTCTGCGGTTGCGATTAGGCGCTCGAAGCTGACGAACACTCCTTTCTCAACGCCGCGATCGACCACCGACAAGACGCGCGACCGAGAGATGAGCGGCACATCGAGGGGGACCGGCCGATGGATCGTCAGGCGATGTTCGGAATGCACCAGACGCGCCCAGTCGACGCCTGCGTCCTTCATCCATGGCCCCGGATGCGCCACGATATTGGCAAGGGTCGGTGCGGTCACGAGATCGCGTTCATAGACGTACTTCAATGTCTTGTTGTCGTCAGGCCCGTCGGTGCCGTAGCCAACCGAGAGGGCGTAGAGGATGGCATCCCTTGCCGTAACTACATGTGTCGCCTGCGGCACCGGGAAATCGAGAATGGATTGAGCCGACAGCATCACGATGCAGCTCCCCCCGATGTCGCGGGTTTGCGAACGCCACCGGACAGGCGGATGCCGCCGTCAACGGAAAGCAATTCGCCGGTGACGAAGTCGGCACCCTGAACAAGCCAGACAATGGCGCCGGCAACGTCTTCCGGTGTTGCAACCCGGCCAAGCGGGGCGGTTTCCGAAAATCGCTTGGCAATGGCTCCATAGGCATCCGGCCCGAGCGTATCGCGCATCCAGCGCGTATCGATGATGCCGGGACAAACGGCATTGACGCGGATATCGGGACCGCAGGTGCGGGCCAAGGCCAAAGTCAGCGCATTGAGCGCACCCTTGGAGGCCGTATAGGCAAGCGAGCTGCCGCCACCGGTAAAGGCAACGTTGGATGAGACATTGACGATCGCACCACCGCCGCTATTCCGCATCGCAGGTACCGCCGCCCGGCACATCTGATAGGCACCGATGACGTTGACACTGAAAACGTTCTGAAAGTCTTCGGCCGACAGTGTCTCCAGATCGAAAGGATCTGATTTGACCGTCATCGCGGCATTGTTCACCAGGGCGTCGAGCCGCCCCCATCGATTGACGGCAACCGCGACCATCCTACGGCAAGCCGCGTCATCGGCAACGTCGGCTTGGACGACCTCGATCTCCGCGCCCAGACTGCGGCAGATATCGCCAGTCTCCTCGGCTTCTTTTTTGCTGCGGCTGTAGTTGACGACCACCCGGGCGCCGCCCTCGGCGAATTGCTTCACGCACGCGGCCCCGACACCCGTTGCCGAGCCCGTGACGATGACGGCGGCTCCATCGATTTTCATGGGGCAAAGTCCTTCATCGCATGGGTCGAAAACAAGCGCGCATCCATCTGCTTCAGCTGCTCCGACACCGCGATGCCCTTCGGCAGGCGGTCGAGAACATGGGCGGCAAGATCGATGCCGGGGGCAAACTCCGTCAGCGTCAAGCATCCGCCGATCACCCGAAAAACAGCCCGCTCGGTGACGATGAGCTGTGACTGTCCCTCCGGCGCAAAGGCTGGGCTTGAACTGATCTGTTCGACAGCCTCGACGATCTTGCAAACTCTGCCGTCCCTGACGATGTCGAGCCTGCCGTCGGCAACCACAATTTGCGCGCCGCCGGCTGAAAATGCGCCGAGATAGACAACGTGCTTGGCTGTCTGCGAAATATTGGTGAAGCCGCCGACCCCGACGATGGAATTGTTGAAGCGGCTGACATTGACCGCCCCATGCCGATCCACCTCGGCCATGCCGAGGAAGGCGATATCCAGGCCGCCGCCGTCGTAAAAGTCAAACTGCGATGCCTGTGGGACGATGGCGGTCGGATTGACGGCGGCGCCAAAGGACAACTCCTCAGCCGGCACGCCGCCGATGACGCCGGATTCGATCGTCACGGTATAATCGTCGAATCCCTCTTCGCTGGCGATACGGCCAATACCGGCGGCGATGCCGATGCCGAGATTGATCGTCGGGCGGTTCAGCGGCGCCAGTTCCAGGAAGGCGCGTCGCTGAATAATCTTATCGGCCGACAGCGGCGCCGGCTGCAGACGGCTCACCGCCATCCGGACGCGCCCGGTATAAGCGATATTGTCCGTCTCGGCGAAACTGACGCCGTGCTGGGCCGGATCATCGCAGACGACGACATAATCGACCAGCGTCGCCGGGATGCGAACATCGTTGGGCTGCAGCGAGCCGCGCTCGGCAATCCGCTTGACCTGGACGATAACGATGCCACCGGAGTTTCGGCCGGCCTGCGCCATGGCGAGCA
This sequence comes from Rhizobium sophorae, assembly GCF_013087515.1. Taxonomy (GTDB): domain Bacteria; phylum Pseudomonadota; class Alphaproteobacteria; order Rhizobiales; family Rhizobiaceae; genus Rhizobium; species Rhizobium sophorae. Next base: position 127,439 of record NZ_JABFCN010000003.1, read on the forward strand.
CGTCGAGCGGGAAGGCCTCGTCCTCGAGGGTGATGTTACCGTCTTCGTCGGCCGTCGTTCCGCGCAAGAGCACGCAGTCGAGCGGCATCGACGGATAAAGCAGCCACTCCTTGCCGCGCAGCGACACACGCTCGACCAGCGAACGCGGTGTCGTCGCATTCATGCGGCCGCCGCCATGAAGCGGATCCATGAAAGAGCCGAGCCCGATATGGGTGACCACGCCGGGCTGACCGGCGGCAATCGCCCGATAGAGCTGCGCGATGACGCCCTGCGGCCAGCAATGCGCTTCGATCTTTTCCTCGATCGCGAGGTTTCCAAGGCGCGGCGTTCCGCGCCATCCCCCGGCAATCACGCAGGCGACCAGGCCTTCATAACCGAAGTGCCCCATACCGCGCGTCTGACGATCGCCCGTACTGGCAGCAAACAGAAGCGTCAGGTTACGGGGCTTTCCAGAGGCGAGGAAACGCTCCTCGACGGCGGCCGTGATGGCCTCGGGATGGCAGCAACCTCCAAAACCGGAAGCAGCAACAGTCATCCCGTCTTCGAGAAGATCCGCAGCCTGTTGTGAAGAGATGACCCGCATGACGATTTTTGCTTCTCCGCCCTGTATATACAGGCTAGCCGCTGACCGTTTGGAAGGCAACGGGAATCTTTGCAAGTAATTTGAGCATATCAGCTCGATCAGACGATGTTCAGCAGCCCGATCAGGCAAAGCCCGAGAACCCCCAGCGCCAACAGCGACAGCGCCGCCGCTGCGAGGACACGACCGCCGGTATGGGCGACGGATCTGACATCGACGGAGAGGCCCAAAGCGGCCATGGCGGTGACGGTAAAGGCGGCGGAGATAGCCGCCATCCCGGGCAGCAGCGCCGCCGGGATGGCGTCGAGGGAACGAAGCGTCGCCATGACTGCAAAACCGAGGATGAACCATGGGAGAAGATGGCGAAGATTGACAGCTGAACCGCCAGGGCGGCGGCCATGAACTGCGCCGAGCACGAGGATGACGGGTCCGAGCATCATCACGCGGATCAGTTTGACGAGCGTGCCAACCTGGATGCTGACCGCTCCGGCAGCGGCCGTGGCCGCCAAGACCTGCGGGACGGCATAGGCTGTCAGGCCTGCGAATACGCCATATTGTACGGCGCTGAGACCCAGGAACAGATGCAGAAGCGGCAGCGTCAGCACTGCACCAACGCCGAGCAGCGCGGTAAAGGCTATCGAGGCGGCGACATCGTCCGGTTTGGCGCCGATCACGGGCGCTGCGGCGGCAATTGCAGAATTGCCGCAGATCGAGTTGCCGCAAGCAACCAAGGTCGCCAGGCTGGCCGACAGCCCGAAGAGCCGCCCGATAACAAAGCTGCCGGCCAAAGACAGAGCAACCAGAACGGCAATTCCGCCGACAAGCGGCAGTCCGGCCTGCCTGATGGCAGCCGTGCTGAGCGAGGCGCCGAGCAAAACGACCGCAATCTCGAGCAGTGTCTTGGCGGCGAATTGAATGCCGGGAATGAATGTCTGCGGCAGGCAGATCGAGGAGCGCACGGCAACGCCGATCAGAATGGCGAGCACGAGGCTCTCGATCCAGTGCGAGCCGAAAATCATCATCTGCAGCTGCTCAATGAGATACGCAGAGAACGTGACTGCCGCACAAAGGACGAGTCCCGGCAGGACGGCAGGAAGCGACAGGGAACGTGAGGCGGAAACGAGCATCGGTAAGACCTTGCGGAGGACTGTAATCTCCCACACTCAATTGTCGACTTCCATTGAATAGTATAGCATGGTTCATTCGCTAAAATCGAACGATTGAACCATGACATTTGAACAGCTTTCCATTTTTGTCGCGGTTGCGGAACGTGAGCATCTGACCAAAGCCGCCTTTGCGATCGGGCTGACGCCATCGGCCGTCAGCTCGGCTATCCGTAATCTCGAGACCTCCTATGGAGTCGAGCTTTTCCACCGCGTCGGACGCCGCATAGAGCTGACATATGAGGGGCGGGTGTTTCTGGAGGAGGCAAGAGCCACACTCGCGCGCGCAAAAGCCGCAGCGCTCGTCTTGTCCGATCTCGGCGGCCTGCAAAAGGGTGAACTGGTCGTTTTTGCAAGCCAGACGATCGCAAGCTATTGGCTGCCGGCGATGCTGATGCGTTTCAAGATCCGCTACCCAGGCATCGACCTGAAGCTGATGATCGGCAACACGACCACGGCGGCAAAAGCGGTTCTCGATGGATTGGCCGAAGTCGGCTTCGTCGAAGGCAGCGTTGACGAGCCGGCGCTGCATGTTCAGCCGCTTGCCGAGGACGAACTCCTTGTCGTCGTCGGTCCGCGCCATCCCTGGGCGCGTGGCAAGCCAATTGCACCGACAGAGCTGGTTTCGGGCACGAAATGGGTCATGCGGGAAAAAGGGTCCGGAACCCGGTCGGCTTTCGAGGCGGCGATTTCCAATCTCGGCATAGACCCCGCAGATCTGGCTGTCGCGCTGCAACTGCCATCGAACGAGGCAGTCATATCGGCGGCAAGAGAGGGCATCTGCGCGACGGTCGTTTCGGGTGCCGTTGCCGCACCGCTCTTGACGCAGGGTCTTCTGGTGAAGGCGCGCTTCCCTCTCCCATCCCGCCAATTTTCAATCCTGCGGCATAAGCAAAGGCACTCCAGTCGAGCCTCGCTGGCGTTGGAAACAATTTGTCGCGAGGACAAAGCGGCCGAAGTCCAGAATTGGGATGATTGGGCGCTCTAGGCGTCTGATCCTCCGCGCCGGCGGCTTGACATCGGCAGGGTTAAGGCAGAAGCCGCACTCGGCCACGCATGCGCGGCTGCTTTGCGAGGAGGCCAAAGATGACAACCAAGACTGGCGTCGCCAACGCCGGAAACCTGATCATGACCGGCGTCGTGCTGATGCTGCTCGGCGATCTGCTTTTTGCGCTGAATGATGCTATGGGCAAGTGGCTGGTCGCAAGCTTTGCCGTCGGCCAAGTATTGGTGATCCGCTCGGTCGGCGCTTTCATCGTGCTCGGGCCAATGATCCTCCGGCAAGGGCCGATGGCCTTGTTCCGCGTCGAGCAGAAGGGCCTGCAGTTCATCCGTGTTTTCATGGCGACTGTGGATGTCGCCCTGTTCTACGCTGCCGTCGCCTATCTGCCGCTCGCAGACGTCATGACTTTCTATATGGCCGGGCCGATCTACATTGCGGCGCTCTCGCATTTCTTTCTCGGAGAAAAAATCGGCTGGCGACGTTGGCTCGCTGTTCTCATCGGCTTCGCCGGCGTCGTCATCGCGCTGCGTCCGTCCACGGCGATGCTGTCGCTTCCATCGCTCTTCGGTCTTGCGGGCAGCCTTGCCTTTGCGCTGTCGCTGGTGATGAGCCGCTATCTGCGTTCGACGAGCGACACGACGCTGGTGACATGGCAGACGATCGCCGCGCTCATCACCGGCATCGTTTTAAGCGTCGGCCACTGGCAGTCGGCAACGATTGTCGACTGGTCCGGCATGCTGCTGCTCGGCATCGTTGCCACCTGCGCACATCTGCTCATCACCCGCTCGCTGAAGCTCGCACCGGCATCGCTGCTCGCGCCGCTACAATATACGCTGCTGCTCTGGGCGATCGTCCTCGGCTACCTCTTCTTCAACGATATTCCCGATGCGCAGGTCATCATTGGCGCCGCAATCATCGTCGTGGCGGGGCTCTTCATCTTCCATCGGAAGAATCTGAAAGAGACGGTTCCAGCCGAAGCCGTCCCGCTCGACGGTCATTGAAGCTACAGCGCTGCTTATCTTTAGCTTCGTGTCACCGCCGGAAGGAAGCTTAAAAGTCAAACGGAACGAGACTTAGTCACGTGGACTTTCCCGGAACAATCTGGACGCTTGCACGCTACTCCCGAGCATTCAAACCCGGGAGATCGCAATGGCGTCCATGACCCTCGAAGACCTATCCTCGCAACTGAAGAAGATCGATTTCTGCATGCTGTCGACGAACGCCGGGTCCGGCCGTATCTCGGCCCGACCGATGAGCAATAACGGCGACGTCGAATATGACGGGGATTCCTGGTTCTTTTCCTATGAAGACAGCAGGAAAATCACGGAGATCGAAGGCATCGACACCGTCTCGCTGACGTTCACGGCGCCTCCCAGCCTCCTCGGCAAACCGGGGATTTTCATCGCTGTCGAGGGCTTCGCCTCGCTGGTACGGGACAAGGCGACACTCGAAGAACATTGGGTCCCCGATCTCGAGCGGTGGTTTCCTGAAGGAGTGAACACGGCCGGGATCGTTCTCATCAAGGTTTCCGCATCCTCCATCCGGTACTGGGATGGTGAGGAAAACGGCGAGGTTACCCTGCGTGGCTCAACGAGCTAAGATAGTGGCATAAAGGGGTGCCCTACTCTGCGGGCGGCTCCTCCCAGCCGAAGACGCTCCGGCCGCCGAAATCGGCAGACTGGCGGAATTCGCCGGCGATGATTTCCTTGAGGTCGGGGCCTGTCACATAGCGTTCCATCTGCCTGGACTGATCGTCCAGGCGCTTGAGCGCCTGTAACTCCTCCTCACGCCCGAGCCTACCCTTCTGCACCGCCGATTTCATCACGGCAATCGTCTCGTCATAGACTTTGAGCGGGACCGGAAAAGGATGGCGGTCCTTACCACCATGGGCGATCGAGAAGCGCGCCGGATCGGAAAAACGGCAGGGGGCGCCGTGGACGACTTCCGCCACCATCGCCAACGCCTTCACGGTGCGGGCACCGACGCCTGGAACGAGCAACAGCTCTGCGAAATCCGCCGGCCCGCGGTCGGCCGCGGCAGCCAGATTTCCGTGCAGGCGCCGCATGTTGACGTCGCTCTCGCGGACATCGTGATGGGAAGGCAGGATCAGGTGCGGCAGCATCAGCTGTTGGGCAGGTTCCGGCGCCGGCTCTTCGGCACGCTGCAAGGCGGCGGCTTCGCGGATGATCCGGTCGGGCCCGAAGGTCGCCAGCAGATCGAGCTGACCGCGCCGCGAGCGTTCGGCGCGCCTGTCGGCAAGATTGACGATCTCGCCCTGGCTCCTTCCCTCGATTGCCGCATGCGGCGAGTCGACGAAGCTCTCCAGCCCTTCGGACAGCCAATGATAACGCCGGGCCTGCCGCCTGTCGCCGTTCATGCCTTGCTGCACAACCACCCAATGGCCGTCATCGGCGACGATGAACCCGTGCAGATAAAGGTCGAACCCGTCCTGAAGGGCGGCGCTGTCGACCTTGGCGATGAGACGGCTCGTGGTCGCGAGCCCCTCGCCGTCGAGACCGACTCGCTCGCCGATCGAGACGAGTTCCTGTGGCGTCTTCCGAGAATGCGCGCCACGACCCCCGCAGACATGCAGGCCGAGCTCGCCGGCACGCGGCTTCAGCCCACGCTTCAGCGCGCCGAGAACGCTGGTGGTGATACCGGAAGAATGCCAGTCCATGCCCATGACCGAGCCGAAGGACTGGAACCAGAAGGGATGCGCGAGCCTGCGCAGGAATTCGTCGCGGCCATAATGATGGACGATCGCCTCGGTGATCAGTGTTCCCAACCGCGTCATCCGGTCGCCGAGCCAATGCGGCACGCGTCCCCCGTGAAGGGGAAGATCGGCGCTGCCTGCTCGTTGTGACATCTCGTTTCCTTGCATTTTGCATCGCAGGCTGCCGGTAGCTCGCCACTGGCCGACGCTATCGGGGAACTCAGGCAAATTCCGGGCGTTTGTGCTCCAGTTAGAGGCCGAGGCAATCATGACGACATTCGAAACCATCTTCAATAACCCGAGCTTGCCCCAGACAAAATCACAACGGCCGGGCGACCGCCAAAAACAGGGGGGCAGCGCCTTGTCCCTGGAAGGGAGCGCTGCCAAGGCGGCCTTCCTGATCAACGGCAACAGCTATTTCGCCGAGCTGGCGCGCGCGTTGCGGCAGGCGCGGCGCACCATCTGGATCGTCGGGTGGGATTTCAATCCGGACATCCGGTTGGAACCCGATAAGTCCGACGAAACGCTGGCCGACCTGTTGCATGCCCTGGCAGCGGCAAATCCGAAGCTCGAAATACGCATCCTCATCTGGGCGCTCGGTCCCGTTTATTCTGGCAAGTCCCTGCAGCCGCTACGGAAGAAGAACTTTCCCAGAAGTGCACAGATCGATCTGCGCTTCGAGCTTCAGCCGACATTGCGCGGCTGCCACCATCAGAAACTCGTCTGCATCGACGACGCCGTCGCCTCCATCGGCGGCATAGACCTGACGTCGCGCCGGTGGGACACCTGGTTCCACCGCGCCAAGGATAAGTTGCGGCGTGACCCCGAGGGCGTTTCCTACGATCCGTTGCATGACGTTCAGGCAATGGTCACCGGCGACGCCGCCAGGATGATCGGCGATATCGCCAGGCAGCGCTGGGAAAACGCCACCGGTGAAAGCCACCTGCCGCTGGCCGAAGATGTCCCTTTCTGCTGGCCGGACGATCTCGCCGTTTCGATGAGGGAGGTCGCGGTCAGCTTCGCGCTGACGGAGCCGTCGACCGCTTTTCGCCCCGGCATCAGCGACGGCATCGCCATGACATTGGACGTCATCGCCCGGGCGCGGCGGCAGCTTTACATCGAGGCGCAATATCTCGCCTCCTTCCGCGTCGCCGACGCCATTGCCGCGCGGCTCCAGGAGGAAGACGGGCCTGAAGTCGTCATCATCTGCACGCGCAGCTCTCACGGGCTGATCGAAAGGATTGTCATGGGTGGCAATCGCGACCGGGTCATCCGCCGCCTGAAACGCGCCGATCGTGCGGACCGCCTGCGCGTCTATTATGCCGTCGTGCCCGGGCCAATCGTGCCCGGGCCAGTCACGGCGAAAGAGAGCGAGGTGGAGGTGCTCGTTCATTCCAAACTGATCATCGTCGATGACGAGCTGGTCCGTATCGGCTCCTCCAACCTCAACAATCGCTCGGAAGGGCTGGATGGCGAATGCGACATGCTGTTCGAGGCCGGCAACAACGAGCATCGCCGCGCGATCGTGGATCTGCGCAATCGCCTGCTTTCGGAATATCTCGGAACCACCCCGGAAAGCTTTGCCGCAGCCTTTATGCAAAGCGGCTCGTTGATCGAGGCAGTTGAGGCGCTCAATGACGGGCCTCGGGGTTTACGGGAATTCACCGTCGAACTGTCGGGCAGCATTTCACCGATTTTTGGCACGGCGATCTTCGACCCGGCTCGACCCTTCGCACCCCTAGACCGACTGGGCCTCGGCGCGCTCGTCCGCCTCCTCATCCGCCCCGCGTGATCTCCGCCTGAAGATCACCTCGCTGATGACGAGAAGCGTAGAGCCGAGCGCCAGCGGGATGAAGAAATAGGCGCAGCGGAACGCAATCAGCGCGCCGATCGAGGCCTCCTTCGGCACGACATAGGAGACGGTCGCCTCGAGCACGCCGAGACCGCCCGGAACATGCGTTGCGAGGATTGCCGAATTGGCGAGCACGTAAGCCGTCACCGACCTAAAGAAGGCGACGTCGCCGAAGGCCGAAAGCATCTGGTGCAGGCAGGCGGATACAAGCATGAAGTTGACCGTCCCGACCCCGACCTGGGCGAGCGCGATCGAAAACCGCGGCAGCTGAAACGACCAGCGCCACAGCCGCAACGTGCCGCGGATGAAGAACGCCAGGCCCGCATAGACAACCGGCACGACCAGCGCCACCACGCCGAAGATGCGCACGCTTCCCGGATCGATGCGCAGCAGGCGCCCGGCATCGCCGGGATTGACGATCATGGCGAGACCGCCAAGCGTGATCAACCCCAGCCCCACCGTGACGCCGCAAAACAGGATGATCTTCGCCACGTCCTCCGCCGTCAGCCCCCAGCGAGAATAGAAACGATAGCGGAAGGCGCCGCTGCTCAGGCCGGCAAAGCCGACATTGTGGCCGAGCGACAGGCTGATGAACGAGGTCAGCGCGATCCTGGAATAGGGCAAGGATTTGCCGAGCGAACGGATCGCCAGGAGATCGAAGCAGCTCAGGCACAGATAGGACCCCGCCGCAAAAAGAAGTGCCGCGCAAAAGCTCGATAAAGGGATGCTGCGAACCGATTGGACGATCTGATCGAGGCTGTATTGCTGGAAGATCCGATAGAGGAGAAAGATCGCAAGACAAAGGGCAGCAACGAGCAGTCCATTCCATATCATGCTTTTCAAGCTCATCGATTGTCCTCAGGAGTGCGAGCGCCATGGTTCGATAATCGGGAACGATCAAACGAGTTTTGTGTTCCCTGGAGAACAAGTTCTATGTTCTCCAGGGGGAACGAGTTCAGCGGGGCCTATGCCGGATCAATCAATCAAACTCCTGACCTATAACGTGCACAGTTGTATCGGCGGCGACCGGAAGCTCGATCCCGGCCGCATCGCTTCTGTCATCGCCGAGGCTGAGGCTGATATTGTCGCTCTTCAGGAGGTCGACGTCCTCAGGCGCAGGACCGGCGGCGTCGACCAGGCCCATGCGATCGCCTCGCTTTTGAAGATGCAAGCTCATTTCCATCCGGCACTGTCGATTGCCGAGGAGCAGTATGGCGATGCGATCATCACTTCTCTGCCGACAGGCGCGGTCAAGGCCGGACCATTGCCATCCATCGGCGAACAGCGCGGCGCCATTTCCGTCGAAATACTGGTTGGCGACAGAAAACTGCTGGTCGTCAATACTCATCTCGGCCTTCGTGGCCGCGAGCGCATCCGGCAGATGACGACATTGCTGAATCCCGGCTGGCTGCACGGGACGGCGGGTGCCCCTCTTCCAACTATCCTCTGCGGCGATTTCAATGCCATCCCGTCATCGGCGACTTACCGACTTGCCGCACGGTCATTGAAAGACGCCCAGCTCGCAAGCGGCAACGCGCCGAGAGCGACCTTTCCCTCGCGCTACCCGCTGATGCGCCTCGACCACATCTTCGTCACTGACGATCTCATCGTCAAACAGGCGACAGTCCTGGAAAACCGGCTGACAAGGATTGCCTCGGACCACCTGCCTCTGCTCGCGGAAATCGGCTTCGCCTGATTAGCCATCGACGCTGACGGCTTTCACCTGGCAAACTTCCGATTCATCGCCGCCACCACCAACGGTAGCGCCGTCGTCGCCACGGCTCCCAGAGGCAGCCGCCTGATGCCCCTCGTGACGACGAAGGTCGCCGCCATTGCACCTGCCAGCTTGAGCCAAGGCTGATTGCCGAGTTGCGCATGGGCGCTTGCATCGGCCCATCGGACATTCTCCGCAACCACGGTCGCGGCCTGACGTTGGATCACGTGAAGGCGAGCATGGAGGTTTTCGAGTTCTTCTCTCAAATCTCGCAGGTGGCCTTCCAGGGCATGACCATCGGAGACCTGGAGAGGCTCCTCGACGATGCCTCCAACCGGAGCATCACCTCCGAGTGTCGCAATATACGCTCGATATTCAGCCTCGCTGGCGAAACCCTCGCGTCTGATAAGATCAGGGTTGATGCTCGCCTCTTCGAAGGAGGCCGGCGCGGTTTCCACACCGTCGCGCATATCCTTGTTTGTGCCGGTAACCCCGAGTTCGTCCTTGAACATGATGCGTCTCCAGTTGTTCCTGGCGATAGAACGCTCGACGGCTCAGAAGGATGCATCGGCCTCCGCTGCTGCCTTCATCTTCATGACGCGCTGAAACGCTCCGGCCGAAAGTCCGCCAGCAGCGGATGGCGGCGTCCGGTGACGATTTCGTCCGCCAGCAGCTCGCCGGCAATCAGGCCGAGGGTGGCGCCGCTATGGCTGAAGGCAACGAAATAACCCGAGATTGACGGCAATTCGCCGAAGACGGGCTCGCCGTCACCCGGGATGGGCTTCGGGCCGACGCCATAGTCATCGACCTCCAGCGCCGGATTGCCCTCGAGAACCCTGGAGGCCTCACGCAGCAGCCCCTCCAGCGTCGATTGCCTGACATCATAGCTGCCGTCGGGCCTTACGCTAACCTCTTCCTCGGACCAGGCGGAATCGAGCGCGAAGCCGCCGTTGGGCGTTGGGCGGATGGCAATGCGAGGCGTGTTGAGTACGGCCTTCAGCGGGTGGCGGATCGGCTTGGTCCGGACGAGAAGCGCGACAGGTGTTGCGTCCTCGATATGCTGGCCGGCCTCGGCCACGATTGCCGGAACCTCGCCGCCGGCAGCAAGCAGCACGGCATCCGCATCGCGGCGCATGCCGTCTGCCGTGATCACGCCACGGGCACGCCCACCTTCGACATCGACCGTCGCGCGACCCGCGTCCGTGACGATCTGGCCGCCCAGCGTGCGGAATTCCTCCGCGAGCGTGCCGATCAAGGACGGAAGATCGACCCAGCCCTCCCCGGGGTTGAAGATCGCGCCTTGCCGCGTCACCGCGCTTGCGTCGACACCCGGCGTCGCCGCAGCAATTCCCTCCGGGGCGAGCCATTGCGCGTGATAGCCGAGATCGCGCTCATAGTCGAAGATCTCGGCGATCTCGTTGCCGGCATCGTCCGCATCCCAGGTCAGGCCGCCGTCGAAGCGCAGCCACGGCGCATCGGGGATCCGAACGGCCAGCGTGCGATAGCGATCTATGCCGGCCAAACGCAGCCGGTGATAGGCATCGGAGCGTTTACGCGCCGAGTTGAGCCAGGCTAGCGAACGGCCGGAGGCGCCGTTGGCGAGCGGGCCGTCATTGATGAGCACAGTGCGGACCCCGAGCCGTGCCAGATGGACAGCGGTCGAGACGCCAAAGATCCCGCCGCCGATGACGACGACCTTCGAAGGTTTGATGGAAGCATTCATGTCGATAACCTTGTTTTCTTCTCTTGCTAGATCGAATGAAATCCGGCCCGCCCGGCGTGAGGACGACCGGGGGCACCATGCGTTGCCTCAAGCGCTTCACAGAACTTCCGCAAGGAAGCGCTTCAGCCGCTCGCTTCGGGGATTGTCGAAGATCTGCTGGGGGCAGCCGGCCTCGACGATGCGGCCCTCATCCATGAAGACGACCTGATCGGCCACCCTGCGCGCAAATCCCATCTCATGCGTCACCACGGCCATCGTCATGCCCTGGCGGCCGAGAGCGGCCATCAGGTCGAGCACGCCCTTCACCAGTTCGGGATCGAGTGCACTCGTCACTTCGTCAAACAGCATGACCTCCGGATCCATGGCCAGCGCGCGTGCGATGGCGACGCGCTGCTGCTGCCCGCCCGACAGACCTGCCGGCCGATGATCCCTGCGCTCTGCCAAACCGACCTCGGCCAGACGTGCTTCGGCGATGCGCCGCGCCTCCTGCCTCGGCATTTTCTTGATCTTCGTCAGCGAAAGCATGACGTTCTCGAGTGCCGTGTGGTCGGGAAACAGGTTGAAGTGCTGGAACACCATGCCCACACGCCGGCGCAGCCTCTCCGGCTTCATCGCCAGGATGCTCTCGCCATCGAGCAGGATGTCGCCGCCTTTCGGTTCGACAAGCCTGTTCATGCAGCGCAGCAGCGTCGACTTACCCGAGCCGGAAGGGCCGATGATGCAGGTGACGGTACCGGCGGCGATGTCGAGATCGACACCCTTCAACACGTCGAGATCGCCATAGGCCATGGTGAGGTCCCGGATGTTGAGTGCGCCGCCTTTGAAGCGCGGCGTACTCTCCTCGGCCGTGCCCGTAGGATGGGGACCGGCAGCGGCCCGCAATTCGCTTACCTCGACCAATCCGCTCGCAGCACCCGAGCCGCGGCCTTGTTTTCCCAGGCGCAGTCTCGCATCGATATAATTGACGAAATGGGTCAGCGGCACGGTGATGACGAGATAAAAGACGCCCGCCAGCAGCAGTGGTGACAGATTGCCGGTGACGACAGCGTGATCCTGGCCGACTCGGAAGATCTCCCGCTCGGAGGCGAGCAATCCGAGGAAGTAGACAAGGCTGGAATCCTTGACGTTTCCGATAAATTGATTGACCAGCGCCGGCAGAACACGCCTGACGCCTTGTGGGATGACGATCAGGCGCATGCCCTGCCCATGGCTCATGCTGAGCGCCCGGCAGGCTTCCATCTGGCCGCGCTCGACGCTTTGAATGCCCGACCGGAAGATTTCGCCGATATAGGCTCCGGCAATCAGGCTGAGCGCCAGGATGCCGAGCGGAAATGGCGACGGACCGAAGATCTCGCGCCCGATCCGGGCAAAACCCTGACCGATGATCAGGATCGTGACGATCGCCGGCAGCCCGCGGAAGATATCGGTGTAGATGCGCGCCGGCAGCCGCAGCCAGCGGGACTGCGAGATTCCCATCACGGCAAGCGCCATGCCGATGATGACGCCGAGCACGGTCGAGGCGGCGGCCAGGATCAGCGTGTTCTTCAGGCCGACGCTGATCATGCTCGGCAGGACTTCCGCCATGGCGCCCCAGTCCAGGAAGCTGCGGCGCAGATTTTCAAGCCAGTTCATTCAGATCCCCATGAATTCTTACCCGGCGCGGACGCCGCCGTCCCGCAGTGCCTTGGTAGCCGCCCGCCGTGAGCGGGCGGCTCACGGCGTCACTTCTTGGGAAGATACTGTTCTGGCATCGGCGAGCCGGGGAACCATTTTTCATAAAGGGTCTTCCAGGTTCCGTCCTGCATCGCGTCGTGAAGCGCGCCGTTCAACGCCGTGCGGAAGGCATCATTTCCTTTCCGGACCACGAAACCAGCAGGCGCATCGAAGGACGGGATATTCACGGCGACCTTCAGCGCGGGATAGCGCTCGCCATATTGCTTGGCGGCCTCGTAGTCGAGAAAATGCGCATCGACCGTTCCGTTGTTGAGGGCGGCTACGGCGGAATTGTTGTCGGGAAATTTCACCAGATCAGTTCCCCCGAAATTCTTGGCTGCATAGATTTCCTGCAAAGTCCCCTGCACGACGCCGAGACGCTTGCCCTTGAGACCATCGGCGTCCTTGATGCCAGCATCAGGGGTTAGGACGGAGAGATAACCGGCAAGATAGCCGTCGGAAAAGTCGACGGTCTTCTTGCGGGCTTCGGTGGTTCCGATCGCTGCAACGGCAACGTCGAACCGTTCGTTTGCGACCGACGGCAGGAGTGCTGAAAATTCCTGACCCGTGAACGTCACCTTGTCCTTTTGAAAGCCGAGGCGGGAGACGACATTGAGAAACAGCTCGATATCGAAACCGGTGAACTGGCCGTCCGCCGTTGCAAACGTATATGGCTTGGAATCGCCCATCGTGCCGACGCTGATCACCCCGGGCTCGATGAGGTTATAGGGATTGTCGGCCGCGGCCGCAGGCCCTGCCCCCATTGCAAGAAGGCATGTCAAAAGACCGGCCCGCAACGGGGCCATGATGGCCGGAAATGATAAAAAAGGCTTCATCGTCGTTCTCCGCTCTGAAAGGAATGCTCTTGTCGGCATTGTGGATCGTCCCGCCGCTGCCGCTCACTGCGACAGAGATTTGTGGACAAGATACCGGTCTCCGATATAAAGAGACCGGTCTCACGACATATTTGATATCTGTCAATTGACCGGTCGTCAACAATTCTTGTAGTCCTCGGCCCATGGAAGATTCCGCTCATCCGAAACGTGCAGTCACGGTCGCCGACGTCGCGAAGGCCGCAAAGGTCTCGAAGGCGACAGCCGCCCGCGTGCTCGGCAGCTACGGCGTGGTCAGCGCCAAGATCACAGATCGGGTCATGGCGGCGGCTGCCGCCCTCGAATACCGCCCGAACGAGCTCGCCCGGAGCATGAGCACCGGCAGGTCCGGCATCATCGGGGTCGTGGTCGGCGATATCGAGAACGCTTTCTTCAGCCTGGCGGTGCGCGGCATCAGCGATGCGGCCCGCCTTGCGGGATTCAATGTCATCATCGCGAATTCAGGCGAAGAACTCGATGCGGAAAAATCTGCCGTCGACCTCCTGATCGGCAAACGCGTCGATGGTCTGATCGTGACGCCGGCTCGCTGCGACAGCTTTGACCATCTGCAGCACGTCCGCCGTGCCGGGGTGCCGCTGGTCCTGTTCGACCGGGCCGTCCCGGAACTCGATGCCGACGCCGTGACCGGCGACGACCGGGAGGCGGCCATCGCGGCGACCCGATATTTGATCGGGCAAGGACATCGCCGCCTCGCCTACGTCTCTGCCATGGATGCCGAGGACGGTGGGCTCACCGATATTGGACGGATCTCGAATTCCGCCGTGCGCGAACGCGTGGAAGGTTTTGTCAGCGTCCTGACCGAGGCGGGTTTGCCGAACCCTCTTCGTTATGTCAGGCTCGGCGCCACGAACCAGCAACAGACGGACGGCGTGATCAAACACCTGCTCTCGGACAGTGCTGCGCCAACGGCGCTCCTGGCATCGGACAGCCTCGTCGGCTTGCGGATCTTCAAATCGCTGCAGTCGCTCGGCCTGTCGATCCCCAAGGACGTGTCGATGATTTCGTTTCTAGACGCGGACTGGACCAGCGTCACCGTTCCGCCGATCACCATCGTCGACCAGCGCGTCTACGAGATGGGCAAGCTCGCCGGCGAGCGGCTCATCGCCCGTATCGAACGCACCCCTCTTGCCGTCGAACGTCTGCGCGTCAGCACGAGCCTCATTGTGCGCGGCTCCGTCGCCACGATTGGCCGGTGAGACCTACTGAGTTGGCTATACCCGCATCGCCTTGAGAAGCAGAGTAGTACCGCATGGCAATCAGTCACGAATGCCCGTGGTCGCCGATTTGATATTACATGGGGGTTGCTGTTGTCTTTGCCTGACCAACGTTATTTAATACAGAAAATACTCGCTATGGGATTTTCAGAGAGATCATGCTCCAGTCAAAAGACGCTTCACCTGAGCTGATAGATTTGATCTATGGAAGTCTATTCGGTGAGTGCAACTGGCAGGATTTTCTGGATCGCGTTGCGCAAACTTCGCCGAATGGAAAGGCTGCCCTCCATTACCACGATCTGGCCTCGCCTGTGGCCTATGTTCCTTACGTATCGGGGTTCTCGAAGACCGAAGTCGACCAGTTCAGCAGCCACTTTGCTGCAGTCAATCCCTGGATTCCGAGATTGAGCTTTGTGCCCGTCGGCCAGGGTGTCTGCGGAGACGAGATCTTTCCACGCGAGGACTTGCTCAAATCGGAATTCTACAATGATTGGCTGAAGGGTCAGGCCCAATGCGAGACGAGCATCGGTGTCTCCATCATTCGGGAGGAAGCCCGCACTTTCGTCCTATCGACCTGCACGTCGTCAGCGGACCCCGATTTCAACAAAGAAGCAGCCGGGCGTTACACGATACTCGCTCCCCATTTGAAAAGGGCTTTCGACTTCATCCGGAAGCGCGATCTACTCGGCCCGCAACGACAGACAACGCAAACCCTGTTTGATAGCATCGGCGTCGGACTGATCTACGTTTCGGAGAAAGGGCGAGCACGCCAATGGAACAAGAGCGCGGACGCCTTATTGGCGGCTGGCTTTCCTGTGCATGTCGCCCCAAGCGGCAAGCTCGAACTTCAATGCGAGAGATCTACTGCCGTTCTCGAATTCCTGACTTCCAGAAAGGGTGTGCAAACAAGGCCGCATACGGCGACTGCAAAGGGGAAGGACAAGGCTAGTTATCGCATCACACTCCTCCGGCTCCAGTCGGATGCATTCACTGAGTTCTTGGAGGGGCCGACCGTGGCCGTCATTGTCGAGCCGCTGGTGGCCACGCCGCTCAATGAGCGGCGAGACTTCTTAATGGAAGCCTACAAACTGACCGCGACGGAGATCCGGATCGCATCAAGCATCGCCTCCGGTCATTCTCCAAAAGAAGTGGCCATAGCCGATCACATCAGCTACGAAACGGTCAGAACCCACCTCAGAAACATCTATTCCAAGCTCGGGGTAAACTCCCGGGCTGGTTTGGTCGCGCTGCTCATGCGCTGACGACAGTGTTGCAATTCGTCCCTACCGCCCGCTTGACTAGCAAGCCTCTGCATATCGAGAACAGGTTCCGAGAGCAAAGACGCCCAACACTCGGACAAGAAATCCGGCAACCTTGTCTCCTTGCGTCGGAAAACCGTAACCGATGTTCCGCTCCCACGTTGTGCGCGCCGCCCTGATCTGTGATCGGCTTTCCATCGACGAACAAAAGGAGTGGACGCTCGCCCGTGATGACCCAGCACCTGTATGGTTCTCTGCTTGATCCTTGCGTCGGGCTCCCGGACCACAACGGCTTTTGCCGAGGACGGTATCGTATTGCATCTCGGCAAAAGACAGTCCGGCGCTGCACATACCCGTCGGAGACCAGGACGCGGCGCAGAAGGTTTGATTTCACTTCCACGCAGCGGGGGAGTATCCTGATAGGGCCAATGTTCGACCCGCCTTCCCATGTGCCTCCACGCATCACGGTGATGGCCCTTCAGGCGCAGGCTGGTAGCAAAAACAACTAATCGAGGTATCGGAAAAAATCGCGCGTTCTTGGTAATCAGTGCGCAACCTCCCGGCGTTTTTCGAGGGGCCGCCTCTAAGGTGGTATGCTATGACACTTGCCACATCAACAGTATCCCTGATCATACTTGGGGCGATCTCTGTCTCCACTATCGTTCGAACCGACGCCCATGAAGCGAAGAGCGGCTGGACCTACCCTCCGGCGTGCTGCAAGGCTCAGGGTTTGCTTGGAGATTGTGAGTCCATTCCCACTCAGGGCATCAGTCGAGGGCCTCGCGGCTTTTCCGTCTTTCTGCATGCGGGCGACCACCACCTCGTGACAAAACCACACCTGTTCTTCATTCCGTATGGGGACGAAATCCCCTCCGGCGATGGGCGGTATCATATCTGCCTTCATCCCACGGAAGACGACGTGAACTGTTTCTTCTCGCCGCCTGACAGTACCTAACCACCTTTGAAGCTGCCGTCCCTTCGTAGCGGCGTCCTCGAAACCGCATAAAGCATAGTGGTCAAGGTGCGGGAGGGACTGCGCTTACTGATGACCGACCGTGGGGCGATGGCGCTCCACTAGGTGTCGCCTTCACCTCTCGACAAAAGCTTCACCAGGGAGGTTCTGACTGGAGACGGCAACATTGATAAAACCTCCCTGGTGTCCTTTTAACAAGGATCAGGAAAATCTAAGCTGGATCGCGCCGAGGGGAAGACGGACCTAAGTCGGACTGGCGACCCCAGAACCCGCTTCTCAGTAAGCGCTGGTTTCTTCGCACATTGACCAAGCGCGGTAGGCCGTTCAGAAAGCTACCGCTGCGACATCGGTGGCAACACTGCGCCAAGAGCAGTCGCACAGCGAGAGTCCCATCAGCGGCCACGATGCCCCGTTGCGGACAACTCCTAACGCGACTATCCAGATGATCTCCTTTGAGGTGACGAGGGTCGTTTGAATGGACAGTCAGGAGTCGGCGGTCGCAAAACTGGATGCCTGCCGCCACATATTCCTTGCCAAACTCGGGACCGGGCCTTCGCTCGACCTTCGTATTTTTGTTGTGGAAGGGCGCGTCCAAGATGAACTTGCTTCGGTTGGGGCCGGTGACAGAGACTTGGACGCGATTTTTGCGGAGGCGCATCCTATCATGACAAAGGAAGGATACGACGCCTTTACAATCATATTTGAAAGTTACGTTTGCTTTTCGGTTAGGAACGAGACTTACGCAATTCCCGAAGATGATGAGGATTATTCGCGCCGCTTACGTACGCACGAACAATCCGCCTTTTTGGATTTTGTGTCGAAGGGCACTTGGGCGTCGTCGGACCATCCAGGACCATTCGTGCATTATGCAGTGATTTGCGAGGATCATGTAATTGATGTTGCGTGCAATTCCGAGCCGATAATCGAGCATCGAATTGTAACAGCCCATGATTTGTGAGCTCGTATTGAGAAAGGGCAACGATGGCCTCCCACCCAAGGCGAACCTCACCATCCTAGAGGTCCGCGACGGGCCGCAAGCAGACTTCAGTCGCTTGTTCGTCTTGCGAAGTTCCACGGCATAAGCTCATTCACCCGGCTCTGTTTGTGGCCATAGACAATGGATGTGAGCGTGGCGGTCAGATACGCAAATGGATCGACGCCATTGACCTTACAAGTTTCGATGAGCGAGGCGATGGTCGCCCAGTTCTCCGCCCCCGCGTCGTGTCCGGCGAAGAGAGCATTCTTGCGACTGATGGTTCGCTCTACGGTGTTGTTGTCGATCTCGATGCGTCCGTCGGTCAGGAAGATACAAAGGCCGTCCCAGTATTTCGCGATATAGGCAAGCGCTTCGCCGAGCGGCGACTTACAAGCGACGCGGGCGCGATGATGCGTCAGCCAGGTCCGCATGTCGGCGGTCAATGGCGCTGACCGTCCCTGCCTCCCAGCGAGACGATCGTCGGCGTCGAGACCGCGCAGCTCCGCCTCGATACGATAGAGTTCGCCGATCCGACTCACACCTTCCTCGGCAATCGGCGCTGATCCGTTGCGGGTGATCTCGACCAGCTTGCGCCGAGTATGGGCCCAACAATAGGCGAGCCGGATGTCAGGCCCGGCACGATCCGGTGCGATCAGCCGGTTGTATCCGGCGTAACCGTCCACCTGGAGGACGCCCTTGAATCCTTGCAATATCCGCTCAGCATGTTGCCCGCCACGACCAGGAGCATAGGTAAAGGCGACGCCAGGCGGCGCACCTCCGCCCCACGGGCGGTCGTCACGGGCTAGGGCCCAGAAGTATCCGGTCTTGGTTTTACGGGAGCCGGGATCAAGCACCGGCGCACGGGTCTCGTCCATGAATAGCTTGGTTGAACGCTTCAGGTCGGCAATCAACGCGGCTGCAAACTCCAACGGGTCTTCGGGAGCGGGCAGAATCAATTTGCCCTGCCGCGCCATCGTTCTCCAAGTGGACAGGTGGTTCGGCTTCAACCCATACCGCTCGGCGACCTCATTCACCATCGCACCCGGGCGCAGGCTCTCCGAAACGATCTGCGCCTTGAACTCGTCCGGCCAGTGCCGGTGAACCTCACGTCCAGACTTCCTGGTCGTGAGAACCTCCAATGTAGTCTCCATGGAGAAACTCCCGTTGCTCATCCACGGAATCCGATCACAGATTATGACGTCCGGGACAATGTGGGAGCGGGACACCGGTTACGGAAAACCAACGCTATCCCACTAATCGTAGAGCTCGCCGTGACCAATCTGCTCCCGAGCAGGCGCATCGCTGATCGAGGGGTCGTCGGCCGGATCGGGATCTCTCTTGTTGGAATCGCTCAGAAACTGCGCGGCCTTCAGGAGCGCCGCGGTTATCTCCTCGGTGCCCCAACCGGCTTCATTGGCGGCTGCAATCAGCCTTTCCAAAGCGTTGCGCGCGACCGCGGTCGCCTCTTCGAAGCGCGGTGCGGGAGATTCGGTCTTCGGCGGTGGAAAGGTCATCGGCGTTCCCTCCATGTCTCTGGCTGCTGGAGGATGAACGCAGGCCGCGGGAAATGGATGCACGATCATTCCGATTTAACAAGCGGCGACCCTATACGCACGCACGGGACCGACAACGGTCAGCGACGACTTTTCCGCCTCAGATGACCGTCTGCAATAGAAACGGAGAGCGCTCCAGCGGACGCTGGGCGAGGATCCTCAGCATCGCGGGACCTTGTATGCCGGAAGTCGTGGACGAGCGGCCGTCGTGATAGACCACCGTCATGACGCGGCTCAGACTATCGTATCTGATCGCTGCGATCGTCCGGGTGTGAACCGGAAAGATGAATTCATGGGGTTGAGATTCCTCCCCCGCGGTTTTCAAGGTCATTGCGATGCCCCAACGAAAAAGCAATTTTGGCTCGACCCTGCTGGTCTAAGCCTAACAGCGCCTAACAAGCACAGATTGCTGCGCCGGTCGCGTGACAACAGCGTGACACGCAGAATCAGCCGTCAATGCAATGTCCGACGGATCCCGTGGGCGAGAGCGGTCTGCGGCCAGCATTCGACCGTGCGCGCCAGCGATCGAACGGCTTCGTCCACGTTGAAAACCACGTCCCCAAGTCGCTCGATCTCATAATCGAGCTCGTAGACCTCGACTTCGTCGAGACCGTCACTCTGGAGCAATCGCCTCATTGCATCGATAAGGCGCTCGGTTTGCCCAACGATATCAAGAGCACTGCGTATGATGATGTCGAACATGCCGACCCCTCGCTTCGATAACGAAGCGTCGGCCATAATCGCGATGCTGACAATCCTGAAATCTTGTCAGACGCGCTCGCGGATCGTGTCGTAGAAATCCCTCAACTCACGCAGTGCGGGTTGAGGCCGATGACGCGGCAGAGCGGCTCGACGAACGGCGAATGCAAGCGCGCCGGTGACCGCCGCGACTAGCAGGAGCGTCGAGGCGGGGTAGAGCTTCACCGTTGCCTCCGTCTGACGCATGGCTTTCCCGGCGTTTCCCTTTGCCGATCGGGCGGCATCGAGGACCTGTTGCTGGAGCGCGCCGATCTGCTTTCGCAGCGCGCCAAGCTCTTCGCCCAGGTCATGATCAGGCTGCCGGGGAACGCCGACGGAGGCCGTATTCGTATCGATGATGGCTTTCGGAACGGGCTGGCCGATCTTGGCTCCCTTGGGGTCGAGGGTCGTCGTCTCAGTGCTCTTGCGGCGCGGCATGATCATTTCTCCTTCCTAAAGCTTGATGCCGAAAGGTATAAGCGGTCTTTAGCCGACATCATGTAACTATCTAATGTAGAACAAGATTCAGATTTTAGGGCGGCCGGGCCTAAAATTATACTGTTCTAGTCGTCGTCGAGCGAGAAGACGGGCCGGTAGTGACGCGCGGCGATCAGCAAGCTCCGGTCGGGCCGAATGATGTAGATCTCCTCGACCTCGCGTCCCCACTGATCTGTGAAGGTGTGGGGGAAGGAGGAGCCCACCGGCGATTTCGTCAACTTCGTGCGAGGCTGGCCATTATACGTGATGCTGCCGGGAATGGGCGCCAGTCCTGCCGACGAATAACTGCCTGCGCTGGTCGTGCAGCCTGTCAGCACAAGCGCAAAAACCAGCCCAAATCCTATGCTCCGCTTCATCGATCCCTCCAGCTGCCTCGTCTTCACGCGACACTCGCTTTTATTGTCAATGTAACAGGAGACGACAGACATTGTTCCAGAATTTGGCCGGAGACATCGGTGCAGGCGAGACCTCGGCCCGAAACCGGAACGACCGCGCCATTGCGTCGCTCGGTCGGAGCGCACGCAGTCGTCTATCCCCTCACGTTGACGTTGAATTTTTCAGAGGCCGGTGGCATTAAAAGTCCATTCAAAGCGTGGTTGTGCTTCAAAAAATGATCCCCTTTCTCAGAGCATGCAGTCGAAGGCGTTTTCTTGCCATGACTTTGGCCTGTAGTGCCGCGCCGGCCCGGTCTGCCACGTCTGCATGGAATGGAGAGATGGTGACGATGCCAGGAGCAGAAACGACATCCTTCAATGCACACCGTCGCGCCGTTTATGAGAATGAATTGGACGAACCGGAATACTCCTTCGCAGACAACCGATCGGACGGTATTGAAATTCATGCGTTCGGACGCGACTTCGCGCCGGTCGGTACGGACGAAGGTTACGTGCTCCTGACCAACGGCATGCGCGATCGGCGCATGACGCTGCCGGCCTCGCACCTGGAAAAGGGCGAGAAGCCCAGAGCCGAACTGATGTGGTACGTGCGGGAGCCGACGCCCGAAAATATCGTCAATCTGCGCTGGCTCGCCGAACTTCCATTCATGGACGCGACCTGGTTCGGTTTCGGCCATCGGGTGCCGATGCCGACCCCACCGGTCGAGGGATGCGATTTCAGGACATTTCTCTTTCTCACGCCGATCATAGAAACTGACCAGCGCATCGCGGAAGCACTTATGATCGAGAATGATCCGGTCGAGATCCTCACGGTGAATTTGATTTCCGATGCGGAGTACCGCTTCATCAAGGAGAAGGGACTGAACCCTTTTCTCGACATGCTGGACGAAGAGGATTATCTGCCGATATTCGACCCGAAGCGAAAATCCTACCTATAGCGATGGCACATGCGAGTAAGTCCTGAAGCTATCCTTCTGGCCATCGCGACCATTTTAGGCGCACCGGTCTTCGCGCGTGCCGAAGCGGTGAAACCACCTGATGTTTCCACCGTCATTCTCTCCGTCTCACTGCGGACCGTTCGCTGGGCCACCGTCCACAAACATCCGGAGCCCGCCGATCACGATCTTTACTACCATGTCGAGGTGATCGAGAAGGAGCGAGCTTCGCCGCCATGGCAATTCAAACGGCTTGCTGCACATGTTGTCGTAACGGCGGACGCTTTGGACAGGAGCCGCGTGCTTCGAAAGGCCAAGACCTATTTTTACAAGGACATCGAATTCCGGATCGCCTACCGAGCCTGGCGCGCACCCCCCCATGCAGCAGGCCGGTGTTTGCCGCACGACAATTCTTGAATGCGTTGGCGCCGCAGATAATATGCGCCCGTAATAGTCAGAGTGTGAACAAAAGGAAGTTCGGCGATGCTAGCAAGACCAGCCGGATATGCGGGGGCCGCAATCGCGGCTCTGTGGGCGGCGCGCCAGATGGGCCGACATTATTCCTTCGCCGAACCGTTTGGTCCTGAGCTCATGAATGTTGCGAGAAATCTCGGCATTTTCATTGTGCCGGCGCTGGTTCTGCTCCTGGCGGGGCCCTTCAGGATGTGGTTCGACAGATTTGCGCCGCTATACCCCTTGGTGCTCGGAGCCGGTATCCTCAACATCTATGTGCAGGACGATGCGCTGGCTGCCGGTCTGCCGCTGATTGTGCTCGTCTACCCCTTCCTGGTGATTTTTGCGCTTGCCTATTTGTTGCGCGGGCGAGTGTCGGAAATGCGCAATTGAATCCGACAGCGCCGCGCTTTTTCCGATGCGTAAAGGAGGCTGTAGCACTTTGAATGGTCGCATAATTTTGTCCTAATCGATGCCGATTTAGGGAATTATGCAGGAGGCGAGTGACTCTTATCCCGGCGTCCGAAGTTCGAAGGGTTGCAAGAATCGAAGAAATACACTTTTTGTGTAATGGATGAGTCGCAACGCTACCTCTGCTAGAGAAAATACTACCGCCCATCGCCGGCGGAAGCCAAGCGTTCCGGCTGATCCTGATCTCACCGCCCCCAAGTTAGCTGACCGGATGAAGGCCGTGATATCGAGCGGCGCTCTTCGTGGACCGCCCTTGCGGCCTGAGAGCGGAAGTCGGCCCGTCTGGGAATTTCGAAATCTTCGCATGCATTTTCCACATAAGGACATCTCCATGAAGCATATGCGTAATCTGCGCCTGATGATGGCAAGCACCGCGTTCCTGACGCTGGCCGGCCCGGCGCTTTCCCTTGATGGCACGGACATGATGAAGAAGCTCAATGCCGCAACCAGTGCCGGCGGTACGGTCATCACCTTCGAAAAGGCGGAAGCCGATGGCGACACGGTAACGGCTACGGGTGTCCAGGTGGGATCTTCGAGCCTGCCCGGCGACACTTTAAAGATCGGCGACCTCACCTTCGAGGGCGTCGAGGAAATCGAAGGCGGTGGCTATCACGCCAAGACCGTCTCCTTCCCGGATATCGATATCAGCCAGGAGGAAGGACGCTTTTCCGCAAACGAGATCCAGATCACAGGCCTCACGATTCCCGCCAACGCAACGGGCGATACGCTGAACGACATCCTCCTCTATGAAACCGTCAGCACCGGGCCGATCGCTCTCAACATCAAGGGCAAGGACGTGCTCGCGATCGAGAGCATCGAGTCGAACCTCGGACGCCAGGATGGCGGCTTTACTTATGACGCCAATGTCGCTGGTCTCAAGGCCGATCTGTCGCAGGTCGAGGATGCGAATGCGAAGGACGCCATAGAGAAACTGGGCCTGACGACGCTGGACGGCACGGTGACAATGAAGGGCATCTGGGAAATCGAAAGCGGCAAGGTCGCTGTCGATGAATACGCTTTCGACTTCAAGAATATCGGCCGGCTGAATTTCGCCGTGGACTTCTCCGGTTACACGTTGGGCTTCATCAAGTCGCTGCAGGAGGCGGTGAAGACCGCCGAGGCCAATCCGAACAAGGAAGAGGCCAATCAGGCCGCCGGCCTTGCAATGCTGGGGCTGATGCAGCAGCTGACGATCAACAGCGCCTCGATCCGCTTCGACGATGCCTCGATCACCAAGAAGGCACTCGACTATGCCGGCTCGCAGCAGGGCGTGACGGGCGACCAGCTGGCGCAATCACTGAAAGGTCTCGTGCCGATGATGATGGCGCAGCTCAACATGCCCGAGCTGCAAAACCAGGTGGCGGCTGCCGTCAACACCTATCTCGACGGACCGAAAAGCTTGACGATCAGTGCCGCGCCGGAAAAACCGGTTCCCGTCCCGATGATCATCGGCGCGGCCATGGGTGCACCGAACACCATTCCTTCGGTGCTCGGCGTCAAGGTCACGGCGAACGACTGACTATTCGCAGAGGCGTTTCACCAACGCTGGGTGCCGGAGGCGGGTTTACCGACCTGCCTCAGGATCCCCTTCTCTGGGAAAGCAGAGTAACGACGAAAGGTGTCCACCACCTCGAGGAGAAGTAGGAAGCGGTTTTCCCGCAAATTGCTCTAGAACTCGTCGCTGCGACGCTTCACGGCGTGCTTCAACGCCACCATATGCCTTCGCCGCTCCAGCAGATAATCGGCATATCCGACGCAGATGAACAGCAATGTCGGACCGGCGTAGATGATGATCAGAGCCAATGCGATAAGGATGAATGCGCTCGTCATGGTCTTTTTTCCATCAATATAGTCGCCGCATCCGACGCGGCGAAAGCGGACGGGTCCTCATCTCGGCAATGCCTGTCCCTATTCCTTCAAAATTCGCCGGCTTCCTATTCGTTCCCTGCGCGAAGCCATTTCCATATGCGCGGCAGGCTCGATCGAACGACTATGACGAAGCTGACGGCCCGCCAGCCTTAATCACTCCCGCGGCCTCTCCTCCCGCATTGCCGCCGTCACGCTCTTCAGCAGCGGGCTCGACATCAGATCCGCGAGCAAAACCGATAGCTTCGGCTTCCAGTTCGGATAGCTGTTGCTGGTGCCTGGCACATTGGTCGGTCGTTTCTCGTCGGTGAGATCGGCGAGACGGACCGCGGCGAGAAGCGAAGGAGTCCTGGCGATGAAGCGATAGGCGCTGACGGTCAATTCCCTGAGTGTGTCCTCGCTTGCCCGCGCTTGGGAAAGCCTGGCCGGCAGGTCGAGGCCGGCAGCCTTTAGCGCCGCTTTCAGGTTCCTCCGTTCGCGCTTGCGGTCTTCGAGATGTTTCTCGGTGAGATCGGGCGGCACGATGCCATGGTCGCACCGGGCCCGAATGTCGGCACCGCGCCACCAGCCGGCAAGGGTCTGGTGGTCGTGTGTCGAAATGCAGGCCAAAGCCAGGACGGGATAGACGTCCGCCGGCTTGAAGCCCTTCTCGTCCTGTTCATAGGAAAGGATGCGATAGGAGAGAATCTGGGCCGCCGCCAGATCGTCTTGCAATCCTTTGGGGATCAGTCCTAGATCTTCTCCGATAACGAGGCACCGATGCTCGGCGGACACTTCTGCGAGGATCTGCAGAAGCCGATCCTGGGGATAGCGGACATAGGCGCCGCCGTCCGGCCTGCTGCCCAATGGCACCAGGAAGAGGCGGCGAAGTGCTGCGGCGTGGTCGATGCGGATGGCGCCCGCATATCGCATGGCAGCGCTGACCATGCGCCGGAAAGGCGACATTTCTCCTGCGGCAATCGCGGAAGGCAGGTATCCGGCAAGGTGCCAGTCCTGCCCTTCCACGGCGAATGGATCGGGTGGGCTGCCGATGGTGGCCTTGGCGACATAGGTATCCGGCTCGCTCCATGTGGCCGAGCCGTCGACCGCCTCCCCGACGGCAAGATCGAGATAGAGCCCGATCCGCAGGCCTGCCTTCCGCGCCCGGTCCGCCGCCTGCATCAACTGCCGGTGAGCAAGCCATTGCAGCCACATGTGGAAACGAACATCGTCCGCGTGTCCCCGCTCGAATTCGGTGACGACGGCGCTGTCGAAGCGCCGGAAATCGGCCGGCCACCATTGCCAGCCGGCGCCCGCACCGCGCTCGACCATGGAAAACGAGAGACATTCGAAAAGTGCGTGCAGTCGCAGGCTGTCACCGCCTTGCGTGATGAAGGCGTCGAAATCGGCCGGATCATATGCGTCGTCGATCACGCTGCGCTGCCGCCAGGCTGGCCAGAGATCGCGCAGGGCCCTCAGCTTGATCTGTGCGACGCCGGCGTAGTCGACGAGATCGGTTTGGCGAAGGCTTGCCAGTTGCCGTTCGAGTTCGGGACTGCAGGCAAAACCCGGCAACCGGTCGACCGCGATATAGAGCGGGTTGAGATGCTGGCGGCTCGAGGGCTCATAGGGGCTGCAACGGTCGGGATCGGCGAGAAATGGCGCGTGAAGCGGGGTGAGGCCGATGAAATCGGCACCCAGCGACCCCGCGAGATCCGCCATATCGGACAGATCCTCGAAATCTCCTATGCCCCAGTTGCGTGCCGAACGAAGCTCATAAAGCTGCAGACTCACGCCCCAGACGCGCGTGCGGGAAAGGAAATCCGGCAGAAATGACCGGGCTATCTTCTTAGCCGCCGACTTGGGTTCCAACCGCGGCGTGCCGTTCTCGGGATCGGCCGTTCCCGGCAAGTCGATCTTCAGAGCCGAGAGGATCTTGCGTTTGGTCTCGCCTGATATCGCCACCTCCCGATTGTCGGGACTGGGCCTGGTCAGGCTGATGCCGTGCCGGCGGGCGAGCTTGTCGAGCTCAGCAGATTTCATCGTTCGATCGCCTTCCTGTCAGCACGCCGTCACGCCTCGCTGATCTTCCAGATCACCGTCCAGGGCGCGAGATTGCCGCCGTCGCTGCCGCCGAGACGGTAGATCGTCTCGACGTCGTCCTGCTGCGAGATAAGCGGCGCCACCTCGGAGCCGAGGTTGGCATGCAGATGAAGACGCCGGTGTTGCGCCAGGGTCCAATCCACCGCGAGCGCGCTTCCCGCCGAGCGATAGACCGCGCTTCCGGCGCCGGCACCCTTCAGCAAAGGCACGATCCTTCGGTGTCGGAGGTCGAGAAGCGTTCTGTAAAAGCCAAGGACCTCGGAAGAGGCGAGCTTCGACCAGTCCAGCTTGGCGGCGGCGAAGGTCGATGGTGCCGTCGGGTCGAGAAGGTCGTCGGCGTCGAAGCCCGGCAGACGGGAAAGCTCCTCGCGACGGCCTTTCCTGACCTTCTCGTTCAGATCCTCGTCGAAATCGCAGAAGAAGGGGAAAGGCTCTTTGGCGCCCCATTCCTCCCCCATGAACAGCATCGGAATCTCCGGCGCCAGCAGGTAGATGGCGGCGACGGCCTTGACAACATCAGCTGGGCTAGAAGCCAGAACCCGGTCCCCCAGCGCCCGATTGCCGATCTGGTCATGGTTCTGGATGAAGGAAATGAAAGCGGTGGGCGGCAAGTGGACGCTCGGCCTGCCGCGGCTTCCGCCGCGGTAGGGCATGTGCTCCCCCTGAAACACGAAGCCTTCCGCCAGCGCTCGGCCGAGCTTGCCGGCGTCACCGGCGTAATCGGCATAATAGCCGAAGGTTTCGCCGGTGGCAGTGATATGCAGCACATGGTGGACATCGTCGTTCCACTGGGCGGTGAACAGTCTCACTTCCCCGTCTTCGTCACGCTCCAACAACTCGCTGTCGTTTTCCTCGTTTTCGACGATCAGGTGCACATGCCGGTCGCCGGCGGCGGCCCTGACGCGGCGGACAAGCGCATGGAGCAGATGCTCGGCGCTGTCGTCCTTGATGGCGTGGACGGCATCGAAGCGGAAACCGTCGAGCCTGAACTCGGTGAACCAGTAGATGGCGTTCTCGATGATGAACTCACGGATCATCTCAGATCCGTCGCCATCGTAATTGATGCCGTTGCCCCAGGGCGTCTTGTGATGGTCGGTAAAGAGCGGCGCATAGGAGGGGATATAGTTCCCGTCAGGCCCGAAGTGATTGTAGACCACGTCCAGGAAAACCGAGATGCCGCGCTGGTGCGCTGCGTCCACCAGCGCCATGAAATCTTCCGGCCGGCCGTAGCTGCTGTCCGGAGCATAGGGAAGCACGCCATCATAACCCCAGCTGTAACGGCCGGGAAATTCACTCAGCGGCATGATCTGCAGTGCCGTAACGCCCAGCGCCTGCAGATGGTCGAGCCGCTCGATCGCGGCCGTGAAAGTACCCTCCGGCGTGAAGCAGCCGATATGCATCTCGTAGATGACCATCTCTTCCCAAGGCCGACCCGTCCAGTCACTCGTCTTCCAGCGATAGAAGGAAAGGTCGACCACTTCGCTCGGCCCATGCACATCCTGTGGCTGGAACCGCGAGGCGGGATCGGGAACTTCGGAACCGTCCGGCAGGACAAAGCGATAAAGCGTACCGGCACGGGCTTGCGCGACCGTGCAGCGGTGCCAACCGTCCCCAGCCGCCTGCATTGGGCGCAGGCCAGCACCTTCCAGCTTCAGAGACACGCTTTCATGCAAGGGAGCCCAGAGGCGAAACAGAATGCCCTCTTCGGTGAATGCGGGGCCGAAAGTCATTTTGGTCAAGGGAAAGCCTTCGATGAAATTGGGATGCGATTTGGGTAACTTTTGCGGGAGCAAAAAGTTTCGTCCGCAAGCGGACGCACGAAAGCGGCCGCTGTCACCAGGATGGCCGCTCGGCATGTTTACGCTTTGATCGTCAGGCCGCCGCGACTTTGCCCGAGAGCGCCTGATCCATGGCCGCCTGAAGCTGTTCCTGCGTGAATGGCTTCTTCATCCGCAGCATCCGGCCGAGGCCGTGATCTTCGGAAAACTCGGCATAGCCCGAGGCAAGGATGATGGGCAGGCCTGGAAAGGAAGAGCGAAGGTGACGCGCAAGCTCGGCGCCCGTCATGCCCGGCATGGCATGATCGGTGATGACGAGATCGCAACCCTGCCCATCGGCAAAGAACTCCAAAGCCTGGGAAGCGGAAGACGCTTCCTGCGGCAAGTGCCCGAGATCCTCCAGCATCGCCACGGTTCCCGTCCTGACAAGGGCATCGTCGTCGACGACCAGAATGGCAAGCGGCCGCGACGCCGGTTTCAAAGGCTCCGTCGCCGGAGGCTCAACGGGAGGCTGCACCTTGACGAATGTCTCGGCAACGGGAAGCCACAGGGAAACGGTCGTGCCCTTGCCCCTGACGCTCGATATCTGGATAGAGCCGCCGGATTGCGCCGCCAGACCATGAACCATGGACAGCCCTAGACCGGTACCCTTGCCGACCCCCTTGGTGGTGAAAAACGGTTCGGCGGCACGCGAGACCGTTGCCTCGTCCATACCCTCGCCATCGTCCGACACCGATATCCTGATGTAATTTCCGCCCGCGAGGCCGGCCGGCCGGGCTTCTTCGGCAGCCGCCGCGGCAACCGTCACCGCTCCGCCGCTTTCGAGCGCATCGCGGGCATTGACGAACAGGTTGAGCAGCGCCAATTCCAGCTGGTTGCTGTCGACCAGGAGGGGTGCCAGATCCACCGGGATGCTTTTACGGATTTCGATGCGCGGCCCCACCGCCTTGGCGAGAAGATCTTCGACATTTTCAAACAGCCTGAAGAAGTCGACCGCCTGCGGCTTGAGCTCCTGGCGGCGAGCGAAGGCAAGCAGGCGCTGGGTCAGCGCGGTACCGCGCTCGGCCGCCTGGATCGCGTTCGTCACCAGCCGCTCACTGCGTTCATCGGCCGGAAGCCGCTTCTTCAGAAGGTTCAGGCTGCCGAGAACCGCCATCAGGAGGTTGTTGAAGTCGTGGGCGACGCCACCCGTCAGGTGGCCGATCGTGTCGAGCTTCTGCGCCTCGAACAGCTGTGCGAGCGCCTCTTCGCGCTCCCGCGTCCTTTGATCAATTCGGTGCTCGAGTTCCTCGTTGAGCTCACGCAACTGCGCTGCCGACGCCTCGAGCTCAGCGGTGCGCTGGCGAACGCGCGCCTCCAGCTCAACGTTCAGGCGTTCGAGCTCCCGCGTCTTTCTGTAGAGATCGGCAAAGACCCGCACCTTGGCTCTCAGCACCTCGGGGACGATCGGGACGGAGACGTAGTCGACGGCGCCCACCGCATAACCGCGCAGCCGGTCCGGTTCCGCCAGCATCACGGCGGAAACGAAGATGATCGGCGTGTTCTGATAGCGCGGATGCTGCCGGATCATGCTGACGAGTTCGAACCCATCCTGTTCGGGCATGCAGACATCGACGAGGATTACCGCGATTTCGGTGCGCAACAAATGTTCGAAGGCTTCGCGAGCGGATTGCGCCTTGATAAGGTTCTCTTCGAGCTCTTCGAGAATGACCTCGTAACTCAGGAGTTTTGCCGGTTGGTCGTCGACGAGGAGGATGTTGACGGGGTTCATGGCCAGATCCTCAGCGATGCAGCCACATGCGAAGAGCCGATAGCAGCTGTTCGGTATTGACTGGCTTGGCCAGGTAATCCGAGGCGCCTGCTTCCAGGCATTTCTCGCGGTCGCCCTTCATCGCCTTTGCCGTCAGCGCCAGGATCGGCAGCCGCCGGAAGCGCGGCTCCGAACGGATGACCTGCATCGTCTCGTAGCCGTCCATTCCGGGCATCATGATATCCATCAGCACGATTGCGACAGAAGGTTCGTTGTTGATGACGTCAATGGCTTCGCTGCCTGTCGTCGCGGTCAGCACCTTCATGCCCCGGCGTTCGAGGACGCTGCTCAGCGCGAAGATGTTGCGGGCATCGTCGTCGACGAGCAGCACGGTCTCACCGACCAGATCCTCATCGGAGCTGTGCAGTTCCTGCAACGTCGCCTGTTTCGCGGCCGGCAGGTCGGCGACGACCCGATGCAGGAACAGGGCGGTCTCATCCAGCAGGCGCTCGGGCGACTCGACGCCCTTGACCACGACACTGCGGGCCATGCTGTGCAGCGTCGCATCTTCCTCGGCGGAAAGCTCCCGGCCAGTGAACACGACCACCGGCACCTCGCCGATCTCGGCATCGTCGCGGATTTGCTCCAGCACGTCGAAGCCGGACATGTCGGGAAGCGAAAGGTCGAGCACCACGCAGTCGGCGGCATTCTGCCGAAGAGCGACAAGAGCCTCCGATCCGGAGCCGACACTGGTGATGTCGATGTCGTCGTGCCCGAGAAGAGCAGTGACGCTCAGACGCTCGGCCTCATTGTCTTCGACGAGCAGCAGATGCTTGCGGCGCGGCTCAGCATAGGCCTTCAATCGCGCCAACGCCTTGCCGAGCCCTTCCGGCGTCGTCGGCTTGCTCATGAACGCGAAGGCGCCGCGGGTGAGCCCATGCTGGCGATCCTCGTCGAGGCTGATGATCTGGACCGGAATATGCCGCGTCTGCGGATTCTGCTTGAGCTGGCTTAGCACCGTCCAGCCGAGCATGTCGGGCAGGAAGATGTCGAGCGAGATCGCCGCCGGCCTGTAGTCCTGAGCGAGTGCGAGCGCATCGCTGCCGCGCATCGCCACCAGAACCTTGAATCCGTTGTCGCGGGCGAGGTCCACCAGGACGCGGGCGTAATGCGCATCGTCCTCGACGACGAGCAGCACCGAGTCGCCGGCCGTTATCTGGTGGCGATCGTCTTCGACATGTTCGATGGTCTTCTCGGCGCGGCGGTTTGCTGCCGCCTCGGCGAATTCCACGACATTTGCCGGCGGAACGGACTTTGGCGCAACCGCGCCGGCGCCGACATAGGTGAGCGGCAGGTAGAGGACGAAGGTACTGCCGACCCCGGGAGTGCTGCGCAGCTGGATCTCGCCGCCCAAGAGGTTCGCCAATTCGCGGCTGATCGCCAGGCCGAGGCCAGTGCCGCCATATTTGCGGCTTGTCGAGGCATCCGCCTGCTGGAACGCCTCGAAAATGATGCGCTGCTTTTCAGGCGGGATGCCGATGCCGGTATCGACGACTTCGAAGGCGATCACCGAAGGCGCGTGCCTGAGCGAGGGATGATCGGACGACCAGCCGCTCGTCGCCGAGGCAACGCGAAGCGTCACGCCGCCCTGCGCGGTGAACTTGAAGGCATTCGACAGCAGGTTCTTGAGGATCTGCTGCAGTCGCTTCGAATCCGTGATGAGGCTCTTTGCGACATCGGCGCCGACCTCGACTGCGAACGACAGGCTCCGGTTTTCTGCCTCGTGCCGAAATGGCCGCGCCATCATCTCAAGCAGGTTGCTGACGAAGATCTCTTCGGCATCGACCGAAACCGTTCCGGACTCGATCTTCGACAGGTCGAGGATGTCGCTGATGAGGTTCAGGAGATCGGTTCCCGCGCCGTGGATCGTCTTGGCGAACTCGACCTGTTTTCCAGACAGGTTGCCATCCGGATTTTCTCCCAGCTGCTGGCCGAGGATGAGGATCGAATTCAGCGGCGTGCGCAGCTCATGCGACATGTTGGCGAGGAATTCGGATTTGTACTTCGATGTGAGCGCGAGCTCGGTTGCCTTTTCCTCCAGCGCGCGCCGGGCCTGTTCGATCTCCTGGTTCTTCGCCTCGACTTCGACGTTGCGTTCCTCCAGCTGCTGCGCCTTCTGCCCGAGCTGCTCGTTGGTCTGCTGCAGTTCGCGCTGCTGCGTCTGAAGCTCGGCGGCGAGCTGCTGGGACTGCTTGAGCAGGCCTTCGGTCTGCATGGTCGCTTCGATCGAGTTGAGGACAATGCCGATGGATGTCGTCAGTTGGTCGAGGAAAGACAATTGCAGTTCGGTGAATTCGCCTACCGAAGCAAGCTCGATTACCGCCTTCACCTGCCCCTCGAAATGCACCGGCAGCACGATGGCGCTTCTCGGCAGGGTCGTGAACACGCCGGAGCTTATCGGAACGACGTTATCGGGAAGGTCGGTGACCAGGATTCGGCGGGCGTCGCTGGCGCACTGGCCGACAAGTCCCTGGCCGAATTCGAGCCGGGCCGGATGCGCCGCCTCGCCGCCTTTCGCGTAGACCGAGAGCAACGACAAGACCGGCTGCCGCTCGTCGGCATCCACCTGGTAGATGACCCCCTGATGCGCGCCGACCAGCGGCGCCAGCTCCGACAGTAGCATCTTGCCGACCAGCGTCAGGTCGCGCTGTCCCTGCAGCATGTTGGTGAAGCGCGCCAGGTTGGTCTTCAGCCAGTCTTGCTCGGTGTTGCGCTCGGTGGTGAGCCGGAGGTTGTCGATCATCGTGTTGATGTTGTCCTTGAGCTCGGCCACTTCGCCGCGCGCGTCGACCTTGATCGAGCGCGTCAGATCGCCCTTGGTGACGGCGGTCGCCACCTCGGCGATGGCGCGCACCTGTGTCGTCAGGTTGGCGGCAAGCAGGTTGACGTTGCCGGTCAAATCCTTCCAGGTTCCCGCGGTACCCGGAACGTTCGCCTGACCGCCGAGGCGGCCTTCCACGCCCACCTCGCGTGCCACCGTGGTCACCTGGTCGGCAAAGGTCGCGAGTGTGTTGGTCATGTTGTTGATGGTTTCGGCAAGAGCGGCCACCTCGCCCTTGGATGCGACGGTGAGATTCTGCTTGAGGTCGCCGTTCGCCACCGCCGTCACCACCTTGACGATGCCGCGGACCTGCTCGGTCAGGTTGGCGGCCATGACGTTGACGGTGTCGGTCAGGTCCTTCCAGGTGCCGGCGACACCGGGCACCTGCGCCTGGCCGCCGAGCTTGCCTTCGGTGCCGACTTCGCGGGCAACACGCGTCACTTCGCCGGCAAAGGCATTGAGCTGGTCCACCATCGTATTGATGGTGTTCTTCAATTCAAGGATCTCGCCCTTCACGTCGACGGTGATCTTGCGCGACAGGTCGCCGCGCGCCACGGCCGTCGTCACCTCGGCAATGTTTCGAACCTGGGTCGTCAGATTGGCGGCAAGCAGGTTGACGTTGTCGGTCAGGTCCTTCCAGGTGCCGGCGACGCCGGGAACGACCGCCTGACCGCCGAGCCTGCCATCGGTGCCGACTTCACGGGCCACACGCGTCACCTCGCCGGCAAAGGAGCGAAGCTGATCGACCATGGTGTTCAAAGTATCCTTCAGCAACAGGATTTCGCCGCGCACGTCGACGGTGATCTTGCGCGACAGGTCGCCGTTGGCGATCGCGGTCGCCACTTCGGCGATGTTGCGCACCTGCGCCGTCAGGTTGCCGGCCATGGAATTGACGCTGTCGGTCAGATCCTTCCAGGTGCCGGCGACGCCGGAGACCTGCGCCTGGCCGCCGAGCTTGCCTTCGGTGCCGACTTCGCGGGCGACACGCGTCACCTCGCCGGCAAAGGCGTTCAACTGATCAACCATCGTGTTGATGGTGTTCTTCAGTTCGAGAATTTCGCCCTTCACATCGACGGTGATCTTGCGCGACAGGTCGCCGCGCGCCACGGCCGTCGTGACTTCGGCGATGTTTCTGACCTGGCCGGTGAGGTTGGAGGCCATGGAATTGACGTTTTCGGTCAGGTCCTTCCAGGTGCCGGCGACACCCGGCACCTGCGCCTGGCCGCCGAGCTTGCCTTCGGTGCCGACCTCGCGGGCGACGCGCGTCACTTCCGAGGCGAACCGGTTCAGCTGATCGACCATGGTGTTCAGCGTTTCCTTGAGCTCGAGGATTTCACCCGAGACCGACACCGTGATTTTCTTCGACAGGTCGCCATTGGCGATTGCGGTCGAGACTTCGGCGATGTTGCGCACCTGCGCCGTCAGATTGCCGGCCATGGAATTGACGCTGTCGGTCAGGTCCTTCCAGGTGCCGGCGACGCCGAGCACGTTCGCCTGGCCGCCGAGCCGCCCTTCCGTGCCGACCTCGCGCGCCACGCGCGTCACCTCGCCGGCAAAGCCGTTGAGCTGATCGACCATCGTGTTGATGGTCTCCTTCAGTTCGAGGATTTCCCCCGACACGGTGACGGTAATCTTCTTGGACAGGTCTCCCTGGGCCACGGCGGTCGCGACCTCGGCGATGTTGCGCACCTGCCCGGTCAGGTTGGAAGCCATGGAGTTGACGCTGTCGGTCAAATCCTTCCAGGTGCCGGCGACGCCGCGCACATTGGCCTGGCCGCCGAGCCGGCCCTCCGTGCCCACTTCGCGGGCGACGCGGGTCACTTCCGAAGCGAAGGCATTCAGCTGGTCCACCATCGTATTGATGGTTTCCTTCAATTCGAGGATCTCGCCCTTCACGTCGACGGTGATCTTCTTCGACAGGTCGCCATTGGCAATCGCAGTCGAGACCTCCGCGATATTGCGCACCTGCGCCGTCAGGTTGCCGCCCATGGAGTTGACGTTCTCGGTCAGATCCTTCCAGGTGCCGGCGACGCCGCGCACATTGGCCTGACCGCCGAGCCGTCCCTCCGTGCCCACTTCGCGAGCGACGCGGGTGACTTCTGAAGCGAAGGCATTTAGCTGATCGACCATCGTATTGATGGTCTCCTTCAGCTCGAGGATTTCCCCCGACACCGTCACGGTGATCTTCTTCGACAGGTCACCATTGGCGATCGCAGTCGAGACCTCGGCGATGTTGCGCACCTGCGCGGTGAGGTTCGAGGCCATGGAATTGACGTTGTCGGTGAGGTCCTTCCAGGTGCCTGCCACGCCGGGCACCTGCGCCTGTCCGCCGAGCCGACCTTCGGTGCCGACTTCGCGCGCCACGCGCGTCACCTCACCGGCAAAGCCGTTCAGCTGGTCGACCATCGTGTTGATGGTTTCCTTGAGCTCCAGGATTTCGCCGGAGACGTCGACGGTGATCTTGCGCGACAGGTCGCCGCGCGCCACGGCCGTCGTCACCTGAGCGATGTTGCGGACCTGGGCGGTCAGGTTGCCGCACATGGCGTTGACGCTGTCGGTCAGGTCCTTCCAGGTGCCGGCTACGCCCGGCACCAGCGCCTGTCCGCCAAGCTTGCCTTCGGTGCCGACTTCGCGGGCGACACGGGTCACTTCCGAGGCGAAGGACCTGAGCTGGTCGACCATGGTGTTGATCGCCTCCTTCAGCTGCAGGATCTCGCCGCGCACGTCGACGGTGATCTTCTTGGAAAGATCGCCATTCGCAACGGCGATCGTCACTTCCGCGATGTTGCGCACCTGCGCCGTCAGGTTCGACGCCATCGAGTTCACGCTTTCGGTGAGATCCTTCCAGACACCCGTCACCTCCGGCACCTGCGCCTGGCCGCCGAGTTTTCCGTCGGTGCCGACCTCGCGGGCGACGCGTGTCACTTCCGATGTGAAGACGCTCAGCTGCTTGATCATCGTGTTGACGATGTCGGCCGAGCGCAGGAACTCGCCCTTTAGCGGCCGCCCGTCGACATCCAGCGGCACGGTCTGCAAGAGATCTCCCTTAGCGACGGCCGTGATCGTGCGCGTGACGGCGGTCGTCGGCCATAGGAGATCGTCGATCAGACCGTTGATCGATCCTTCCATTTCGGACCAGGAGCCGTCCGACAGGCCGAAGCGTACGCGTGTGCTCGTTCGCCCGTCCCGGCCGACCACCTGCCCGACATGCTCGAGCTGCTGGGCCATGCGCTGATTGGCGGCGATGATGTCGTTGAGGGCATCGGCGACCTTGCCGGTGAGACCCGTCAGGTCGGACCGCATCCGTACGGAAAAGTCGCCGCGTCTGACCGAGACAAGGACTTCCAGAAGCGCGCTGGCGTCGTCGAATGCCATCGTTTTGTGGTCATGCCCATTGAGGCTGTCTATCGCAACGCTGTCGCGCGCGAATTCGCTGGTTTGGTTGCTCACGAAAATCCCCCTGTTCGACGACTGGTAATTTAGTGCTCAACTCAGAAAATGGTATGGGCCGTCCCGCGTGCATCCTAACATGATTCACCGCCCAAAATGAGCCTGTAAGTTGCAGATATCGGAAATGCTCGCCGTAAACCGTCTCGGTGGAATTTGCGGTTTTTCGCGCGGGAACACTTTGCTGCCGGCTGTCGTTTCCATCCAGACAATGGAGAGCGACATGTCGAACGTCTCAAGGACAGGCAAGGAAGAGATCAACAACGCGACCAGCCCGACCACCTTCGGAAAGTCGGTCGAGAGCCAGGCGCAAATTGAGGATGCGGCGGCGCAAGCGTCGCCCGGCGCTGGCGGCGAGATGCTCAACATCTACCGGTTGGAGCCGATCGCCGCACCCGACGATCCGAGATGGGACAATTCCCCCGGACATGGTACCGTCGTCGTCGCCGCGAGAACGCCAGGCGATGCCAGGATCGTCGCCGCGGCGCGCGAACTTGACTTCATGGAAGTCGACGCAGCGCCCGCCGAGGATGTGACGACAGTCAATGCCAGCGCCTTCCGCGACGACAAGCTTTACACCGTGATCGAAATCGATCGGAACAGACGTGATATAAAGCGCGGCATCCTCGACGGTACGGTCTCCGTCGACACGATCCGGCCGGTCGAACCGGACTAGAAATCCTTTCTTCACCTGGGAGTTCTCATGAATACCGCCAATCTGCAGCTCAAGGGCCTGATCATGGCGATGGCCTCGATATGTGATGCGATCGTCGATAAGCAACTGCTCACGCGCGAGGAGATCGACGCTGCGCTCTCGAAGGCTCAAGAGGCGATCGAGGAGGATGACGACCACGAGCTGTCAGGCGCCAACCGGGCGGCGATCCTGTTTCCGATCCGCGTGCTGCAGCTTGCCAGCGAAGCCGGTCGGAAGGGTGAAGGGGCCACGTTTTCAGACTATGCCAAGCGTGTGGGGAAGCTCAGCTGAGCATGTTCGAAGGCTTTTCTCTCGATACCGTCGACGCCGGGCCGGGGTCGCTTCGCGTCCGTCACGGCGGAACGGGACCGGCCGTTCTGCTTCTCCACGGCCATCCCAGGACACATATGACCTGGGGCAAGGTGGCCGATCTGCTGTCGCCCCATTTCACGGTCGTCTGCCCCGACCTTCCCGGTTTCGGCCGCTCCTACCAGCCGCTCGATGCTCCCGACAGCCGCAACTCTTCGAAGCGCGCAAAGGCGGAAGCCCTGGTTGAACTGATGCTGAGACTGGGGCACGAGAACTTCGCGGTGGTCGGTCACGACCGCGGAAGCTTGACTGCCTTCCGCATGGCGATGGATCATCCCGACCGTGTGCAGAGACTCATCATCGCCGACGGCATCCCCGTGATCGAGCATCTCGAACGCGCCGACTGGAAATTTGCGAGAGACTGGTACCACTGGTTCTTCTTCGCTCAACCGGAAAAGCCGGAACGGGCGATCTTGGCCGATCCCCTCGCGTGGTATGACAAACTCTCGCCAGCGCTGATGGGAAGGCAAGCCTATGACGACCTCGTCGACGTCGTCCGCGATCCAGCCGCGATCCATGGGATGATCGAGGACTACCGCGCCGGCCTCCGCATCGACCATCTCCACGACCGCGAGGACCGCGACGCCGGCCGGAAAGTGACCTGCCCCATGCTCTGTCTCTGGTCGCTACGCGACGACATGGAGCAGATCTATGGCGATCCCGTCGCCATCTGGCGGAACTGGGCGGATGACGTGCACGGCTGCGGCATAGACAGCGGCCATCACGTGGCCGAAGAGAATCCTGAAGCGCTCTCGCAGACGATCCGGGAGTTTCTCGAACACCGATAGAACTTGAAATCGAGACACGCTTCGGTAGTGCGCCATCAGGGAGAATGTTCAGCGCTGCCGGTTTTTGCTATAAGTTGATCCATTTGGTCTTGTTTCTCGGCGGCTCCTGTGGCTATACCCCGGCCGTACACACTCATGCACCGGGATCTCTACGTGACCAGCCTCAAATCGCTTCTGGCCGCCTGCGGCCTCTCCGCCATGATCGGCCTTGCCGCAAATCCGTCTCTGGCCGGTTCGACGACCTACCCGCTGACTCTGGAAAACTGCGGCGCGCAGGTGACTTTCCAGAAGGCGCCCGAACGGGCGATCGGTCTCGGCCAGAACAGCGCTGAAATCCTGCTGCTGCTCGGCCTTCAGGACAAGATGGCCGGCACAGCGTTCTGGCCGAGCAAGGTCCTGCCGCAGCTCGCAGAAGCCAATGCCAAGGTCAAGCTTTTGAC
This sequence comes from Rhizobium sophorae, assembly GCF_013087515.1. Lineage (GTDB taxonomy): Bacteria > Pseudomonadota > Alphaproteobacteria > Rhizobiales > Rhizobiaceae > Rhizobium > Rhizobium sophorae. Next base: position 166,353 of record NZ_JABFCN010000003.1, read on the forward strand.
CGTCGAGATGCCGACCTTCGAATCGATGCTCGCCGAAAATCCCGACTTCGTCGCGGTGGCTTTGCCGAGCCTGGTCGGGCCGAACAGCAAGATCGCCAAGCGCGAGGATTTCGACAAGGTCGGCGTCGCGACCTATCTCTCGCCCAGCACCTGCCTCAGCACCAAGGACGTCAAGGACCAGTATGGCAGCCGCGGCGAGCTGTGGAACATGGATCTTCTCTACAAGGAGATCGACGAACTCTCGCAGATCTTCGACGTCGCCGATCGCGGCCAAGCGCTGATCGCCGACTTCAAGACGCGTGAGGCCAAGCTTCGCTCCGGCGTTTCCAAGAACGGCAAGAACTTGTCCTATGTTTTCTGGTTCTCGAGCCCCAGCCCGTCGGCCGATGCCTATGTCGGCGGCAAGAACAGCGCCTCCGGCTTCATTGCCGACCTGCTCGGCGGACACAATGCGATATCAGCGGAAGCGGAATGGCCGACGATCGGCTGGGAAGGCATCATCGCCGCCAATCCTGACGTGATCGTCGTGGCCAGCCTCGACCGCAACCGTTGGGAACTCGACAAGCCGGAGGCCAAGATCAAGTTCCTGAACACCGACCCGGCCGTCAGCCAGACCCCGGCTGTCAAGAACAAGGCGATCGTCGTCATGGACGGCCAAGCGATGAACCCGACCATCCGCACGATCTACGGCGCCGAGCAGGTGGCCGAGCAGCTAAAGGCTCTCGGTCTGCTGAAGTGACGGAAGCGGGCAGTCTCTTCCGGCAACTGGGAGCAGTCACGGCACTGCTGCTTGCCTCCCTCTGTCTCATCACTGTCGCCGTCGGTGTCAGCGTCGGGATCGGCGACCTGCCGATCCCGCTGGCGACCACCTTTTCGGCCGTCACCAACCGGCTCGGATGGTCCGCGGTCGAACTGAACCGCATCCACGAGACCGTCATCTGGGATTATCGCCTGAGCCGGGCGCTCGTCGCCGCCTTCTGCGGCGCGGGCCTTGCGCTGTCGGGCGCGATCATGCAGTCGCTGCTGCGCAACCCGCTTGCCGAACCCTATGTGCTTGGCATCTCCGCCGGCGCCTCCACCGGCGCCGTCGCGATCGTCATCTTAGGCGTCGGCTCGGGCGCGGTATCGCTATCGGCCGGCGCCTTTGCCGGGGCTTTCGCAGCCTTCTTCTTCGTCGCACTGCTGTCGAATGGTACGCGCGGCGGGGCGGACCGCACCATTCTCGCCGGTGTAGCCGCATCGCAGCTCTTCAACGCCTCGACCTCCTATATCGTCACCACCTCGGCCAATGCGCAGCAGGCGCGCGACGTCATGTTCTGGCTGCTCGGCAGTTTCGGCGGCGTGCGCTGGCCGGAATTCGCGCTGGTCTCGATCGTCGTCGGGTTCGGCCTCGCCGCCTGTCTGTTCTATGCCCGCGTGCTCGACGCCTTCGCTTTCGGCGACGAGGCGGCATCCTCGCTCGGCGTCAATGTCGGCCGCGCCCGCATGGTGCTCTTCGCGCTGACGGCGATGATGACGGCGACGATCGTCAGCATGGTGGGGTCGATCGGCTTCGTCGGCCTCGTCGTGCCGCATGTCGCCCGCTTTGTCGTCGGACCGCTCCATATCCGCCTCCTGCCGGCCTGCGCCATCGCGGGGGCGATCTTCATGGTGCTCGCCGACATCGCGGCCCGCGCCCTCATTCCCAACCAGATCCTGCCGATCGGCGTGGTCACGGCGCTGGTCGGCGTTCCCTTCTTCTCGATCATCCTCTACCGGTTCCAGCGCGCGTCATGAGCATCAAGGCCGACAACCTCACCTGGAAAATTGGCAGGAAGACCATTCTCGATGGCGTTTCCCTGGAAGCGCCCCCCGGCAGGATGCTCGGCCTGCTCGGGCCGAACGGCTCGGGCAAGACCTCACTCCTGCGGCTTCTGGCTGGACTCAAGCGGCCGCATTCCGGCCGGGTCACGCTCGACCGCAGCGACATCGGTACCATCAGCCGCCGCTCGATTGCCAGGCGGATCGCCTTCGTCGAGCAGCATGCCACGACGAATGCCAATCTGAAGGTCGTCGACGTCGTCAAGCTCGGAAGGTTTCCGCACCGGTCGATGTTCTCGGGCTGGACGAGGGCCGACGAAGAGGCAGTCGAAGAGGCGCTGGCGCGCGCCGGCATGGCGGAGAAGCGCGACGATCGCTGGCAGAATCTCTCGGGCGGCGAAAAGCAGCGCACCCATATCGCGAGGGCGCTCGCTCAGTCGCCCCAGGAACTAATCCTCGACGAGCCGACGAACCATCTCGACATCCAGCACCAGATCGGCCTGATGCGGCTCGTCTCCGGCCTGCCGATCACCAGCATCGTCGCCCTGCACGATCTCAACCATGCCGCCATGTTCTGCGACCAGCTGATCATCATGCAGCAGGGCAGAATCGTCGCCTCCGGCGCACCGCAGGACGTGTTGAGCGAGGACCTTCTCAGAAATGTCTTTTCCGTCGAGGCCCGCATCGAAACCTCTCGCTATCATTCGCGCCCGCATATTCACTATCTCAGGTGACGGTGGAACCGTGACCGAGATAACCGTTCCGCGGCCGCGCCGTCAGCGTGACGGCCCCTTCAGAAAAATCGTCGATAGCGGCGGCAGTGTCAGCGACAGGGAGACGGGCCTGCCGTGGGCGGGCACGGGTTCAGTCGACACCGCGCCGTTGACCAGGCCCGAGCCGCCATATTCCCGCGCGTCCGTCGTCATCCGCTCGATCCAGACACCGTCGCTGGGCACACCGATCCTGTAGCCGTAACGCGGCACCGGCGTGAAATTCGACATGACCAGCACCGACGAAGCGCGATTGGGCGCATAACGGAGCATCCCGAGGACGGAATTGACGGCGTCGTCGGCGGCCGCCCATTCGAAGCCCTCGGGATGAAAGTCGCCGAACTGCAATGCCGGCTCGTCCGCGTAGAGGCCGTTCAGATCCTTCACCAGCCGCTGAATCCCCACATGCTGAGGCCGGTCCAGCACATCCCAGCTCACCGAACCATCATGGTTCCACTCGCCCGGCTGTGCGACTTCGCTCCCCATGAACAACAGTTTCTTGCCGGGATGACCCCACATGAAGGCGAGATAGCTGCGCAGATTGGCAAATTTCTGCCATTCGTCACCCGGCATCTTCGTCAGCAGCGAGCCCTTTCCATAGACGACCTCGTCATGTGAGATCGGCAGAATGAAGCGTTCGGAATAGGCATAGATCATTCCGAAGGTCATCGTGCCATGGGCGTAGCTCCGGTAAATCGGATCCTTCTCGATGTAGCTCAGGCTGTCATGCATCCAGCCCATGTTCCATTTGATGTCGAAGCCCAGCCCCCCTTGCTCCGGTGGCTTCGTCACCCCGGGCCAGGCCGTCGATTCCTCGGCGATGGTTATCGCGTGCGGGCAGCGCTCATGAATGATGCTGTTCAGGTGCTTGAAGAATTCGACAGATTCCAGATTTTCCCGGCCGCCATATTGGTTGGGAATCCATTCGCCCTCGTTGCGGCTGTAGTCGCGGTAAAGCATCGAGGCAACGGCATCGACCCGCAACCCGTCGATATGGTAGCGCTCCAGCCATTCCAGCGCGCTGGCGATCAGGAACCCTTTCACCTCGTTGCGGCCGAGATTGTAGATCAGCGTGTTCCAGTCGCGGTGAAAGCCTTCGCGCGGATCTTCGTGTTCGTAGAGCGCGCTGCCGTCAAAGCGGGCAAGCCCCCAGACGTCTGTGGGAAAATGGGCCGGTACCCAGTCGAGGATGACGCCGACCCCGGCGCCATGGCACCGGTCGATGAAATAGGCGAAGTCCTCAGGCGTCCCATATCGGCCAGTGGGAGCGAACAGGCCGAGCGGCTGATAGCCCCAGGACCCGCCGAACGGATGCTCCATGATCGGAAGCAGCTCGATATGGGTAAAGCCCATGTCGCTGACATAGGGAACCAGCCGCTGGCTGAGTTCGACCCAGTCGAGCGACCTGTTGCCGTCTTTTTGATCGCGAAGCCAGGAGCCGGCGTGTACCTCATAGACGGAGAACGCGCCCTCGAGCCTGTCTTGTCGGGACCGGCCCTTCATCCAGCGGTCATCATTCCATCGGAAGGGCGTCGACGATGCGACGATGGAGGCGGTGGACGGAGCGGCCTCGCTCGCCCTCGCGACCGGATCGGCCTTCTGCGGCAGGCAGGTCCCGTGCGCATCGATGATCTCGAACTTGTATCTTTCGCCGGGGGCCAGCCGGGGGATAAACAGCTCCCAGACCCCCGCCGACTGTCTCAGCCGCATCGGGTTTCGTCGCCCATCCCAGGCGTTGAAGTCGCCGACGACCGAGACGCGGCGCGCATTTGGAGCCCACACGGCGAAACGAACGCCCGATATCCCGTCGATCGACATCGCCACCGCGCCGAGCGTCCGGCTCAGACTATAGTGAGTACCCTCCGATATCAGATGCAGATCTAGCTCTCCGAGCAGCAGACCGAAACTGTAGGGGTCCTCGGTGATTTGGACCGCATCGGGCCATGTGATCCGCAGCCGGTATCCCGTCCTAGAGGCGGCCGCCGCGGCAAACAGGCCGGACGGGTGGGCGATACTGAACGGCGTCACCACCCGGCCGCTTGTCGTATCGATGAGATCGACCGCTTCGGCGCCAGGCAGGTATACCCGCACGATCGTCATGCCGCCGCTTTCGTGAGGACCCAGGATCGAAAAGGGATCGCCGTGGCGGCCCTCTATCAGAGCCCAAAGCGCATCCTGTCCAATGCCTGCGAGAAGTTCCATGCGTTCAACATTCATGCCGTTACCCCCGCTAAGCGCGATGCGATTTCGGTAAGGCCGGCGAGCGGGATCGGCAGCCACTTCGGCCTGTTGCGCGCTTCGTAGGCGATTTCATAGGCAGCCTTTTCGAGAAGAAAGGCATCGAGGACCCTCCGTCGTTGGTCGGGCGGCATAGCGAGCGCCTTCGATGCGGCGACCTCCTGCCAATAGGCATTGAGAAAGGCTTCCTCGGCACCGCGCCCGAAGCGGGCGATGGCGTCCCGTCGCACCTCATTCTCGTGTTCGGTAACCGCGTCATTGTCGAGCTGCGCGGTGGCGACGAGATAGTTCAGTGATCTTAAAAGCCCGGCGACGTCGCGGAGCGGAACGGTCTTGGCTCGACGCTCGGCGAGATTTTTTGCGGGCTCGCCTTCGAAGTCGATGATGACGGCATCGCCTTCGCTGACCAGAATCTGGCCAAGATGGAAATCGCCATGCGTACGCGTCATCAACATGCCGCGAGTGCTCTCCGCCAGGCTTGCGCCAAGCTCGACGAGTTCGGCGCGGCGCTCCAAAAGCGGGTGAGCGAGCAGATCGACCGCGGGATCGGCATTTTCCTCGCGTTCGGCAAGCTTCGACATCGCATAGGCGATTTCGCCCGCCACCGCCTTCTTGATAGCCTTGACCTCGCCGTCGCCGGCGATGAGAGGGTTGAACGCCTCGTCCGCGCTCTCCCCCGCGAGGACAACATGCAATTCGCCGAGCCTCAGGCCCACCATTCCAACGAAGCTGATCAGTGACTGGAAGACATCATCACCTGGTTCCACCGCCGGATCGTTCATCACGAGCTCGTCGGCCGCGCGGCGCAGATTGCTCAACATCCAGTTCCAGGCGTCGCCCTGATTGCGAATGGCGCCCTGAACGATGATCAAAGTCGAGCGACGCCCGGTGGAATCAGTGTGCGCCACCTCGCCAAGCAGCGGCGCGGTGTGGTCGTAACCGGCGCTGGTGAGAAACCGTGTCATCTCGACTTCCGGATGGACGCCGGGGAAAATATGTCTGATTAGCTTGATCATTGCGACGTCACCGACGATCATCGAGCTGTTGGATTGTTCGGCTGAAAGCCAACGGACTGGCATATCGTCGGTGATATTAAGCCGGTCGAGCCGCTCGGTGCCGAGGAATTCGAGCGTGCCGGTACGCCCGGTTATGCTGGAACGGTCGGCAAGCCCGCGCAGGACGCCGCGCGCCATCGGCTCTACGGCAAACCCGTCCGTCAGGAAGCCGACCCGCTTGCCGTGGCGAATCCGCCCGAGCGCAAGCTGCTGCGTCAAAGCAGAGGGTTGCGCATCGTCCCACGCGACCGCGAGCGGCAGCTGATAGGATTCGGTATGATCCGGCAGCACCGCTTCCAATTCGCCGAGAACGACACCATCTGCAAAGGGGATCGGTGTTGCCGAGATCAGCCGCGCCGCCTGGAGCGGCTGGTCCTTCGCCCCGAACCAGCGGCGCCTGGCGAGGTAAGCCGGCAGAATTTCGTTGCTGAGGACGCGTCCCAGCCGCGGCTCATCGACGAGATCGAGCAGGCCGCGGCGAATGACCATCGTCGTGAGGTCGGGCAATTGCTCGGGCGGCGCGGTGCGCCATGCCGGCGGATCGGCATCGGCCTCCAGCTGGAACCAGAAGAAGCCGTAGGGCGGCAATGTCAGGAGATAGGTCAGCTGCCCGATCGGCGGAAAGGGCGACATACCGGTCAGCTCGATCGGCACATGGCCCTCGAAAGCCGAGAGGTCGAGCTCGACTGCCTGAGGCAACCGGGAAAGGTTTGCGACGCACATCAGCGTCTCGCCGTCATATTCCCTCAGATAAGCGAGAATCTTTCGGTTCTCAGGCGAGAGGAAACGCAACGAGCCGCGCCCGAAGGCCGGATGCCTGCCGCGCAGCGCCAGCATCTTGCGCGTCCAGTTGAGCAGAGAATGGGCATCAGTGCTTTGGGCCTCGACGTTGACCGCCTCGTAACCGTATAGCGGATCGGCAATCAGCGGGAGGACGAGACGAGCCGGGTCCGTGCGTGAGAAGCCGCCATTGCGGTCCGGCGACCATTGCATCGGCGTCCGCACCCCGTCCCGGTCGCCGAGATAGATGTTGTCGCCCATGCCGATCTCGTCGCCGTAATAGATGACAGGTGTTCCGGGCATCGAGAGCAGAAGCGCGTTCATCAGTTCGATGCGCCGGCGGTCGCGCTCCATTAACGGCGCCAGCCGCCGCCTGATGCCGAGGTTGATGCGGGCGCGTTTGTCCGATGCATAGGTCTCCCAGAGATAGTCCCGCTCGGCGTCGGTCACCATTTCGAGGGTCAGCTCGTCGTGATTGCGCAGGAAGATCGCCCATTGGCAATTCTCGGGGATTTCGGGCGTCTGGCGCAGGATGTCGGTAATCGGGAACCGATCTTCCTTGGCGATCGCCATATACATGCGTGGCATCAGCGGGAAATGGAAGGCCATATGGCATTCGTCGCCCTCACCGAAATATTCGCGCGTGTCCTCTGGCCATTGATTAGCCTCGGCAAGCAGCATCACGCCGGGATGAGTGGCGTCGAGGGCGGCGCGGATCCGTTTGAGGATCGCATGGGTCTCGGGAAGATTTTCGTTGATCGTTCCCTCGCGCTCGACAAGGTAGGGAATGGCGTCGAGACGGAACCCGTCGATACCGGTTTCCAGCCAGAAGCGCATCACCTTCAGCAGTTCCTCCATGACGAGAGGACTGTCGAAATTAAGATCGGGCTGGTGGGAATAGAAGCGGTGCCAATAATAGGCGCCGGCAACGGCATCCCACGTCCAGTTGGATTTTTCCGTGTCGAGGAAGATGATGCGGGTTTCAGGAAATTTCTGGTCGCTGTCCGACCAGACGTAGAAGTCGCGCTCCGGCGACCCCACCGGGGCTTGGCGCGCGCGCTGGAACCAGGGATGCTGGTCGGAGGTATGGTTGATGACGAGCTCGATGATGACGCGGATATTGCGCTGATGGGCGGCGTCGACGAAAGCCCGGAAATCCTCCATCGTCCCGTAGTCGGGGCTGACATTGCCGTAATCGGCAATGTCGTAACCGTCGTCTCGGCGCGGTGAGGGAAAGAAGGGCAGCAGCCAGATGGCGTTGACGCCGAGGGCTGCGATGTGATCGAGCTTCTGGTGCAGGCCGGCGAAATCGCCGACCCCGTCACCATTGGCGTCGTAGAACGACTTGATGTGCAGCTGGTAGATGATAGCGTCTTTGTACCAGAGCGGCTGGTTCATACCATCAGGATTCAACGTGTCCATTCATGCCTCCGCTACGCGAACGCGCCAGATGGCAAAGGGCAGGATCTGAGGGTTGAAGCTCACTCTCTGCCACTTGCCATTCCATCTGAACCGATGCCCAGTGACCAGATCTTCGGCGTCGAGCGCTCCGCCGTCTCCGAGCGACCACTTCCAGAGCGGCAGCTCGACGTCGCTTTCCTGAAAGTTGTGTGGATCGAGACTGATGGCGATCAACAAAACATTGTCGCGGGCGCGGCTCGCCTTCTCGAAGAACAAAATGTTGTCGTTCGCGGCGTTTAGCAGCGTTAGCCCGAGATGCGAATGCAGGGCAAGATTTTCGTTCCGGATGCGGTTGAGCATCCTGATCTCGGCGATGATATTGCCTGGACGGTCGTAATCCCAGGCGCGGATCTCATACTTCTCGCTGTCGGCATATTCCTTGCGCTTGGCATCGGGACGCCCTTCGCAAAGTTCGAAGCCGTTATAGACGCCCCACAATCCGGAAAGCGTGGCAGCAAGTGCTGCGCGGATCAGGAAGGCCGGGCGCGGGGCGTTCTGCAGGAAATCCGGATTGATATCATGCGTGTTGACGAAGAAATGCGGACGGAAGAATTCCTTCGGCGCCGTTTCTGTCAGCTCCCGCATATATTGCTCAAGTTCCCACTTGGCATTGCGCCAGGTGAAGTAGGTGTAGGACTGGGAGAAGCCGATCTTCGCCAAGCGATACATCACCTTCGGCTTGGTGAAGGCTTCCGACAGGAAGACGACATCGGGATGACGGGCCCTGATATCACCGATCAGCCATTCCCAGAACGGAAAGGGCTTTGTGTGCGGATTGTCGACGCGAAACAGCTTGACGCCCTGGTCCACCCAAAGCTGGACGACATCCCTGAGCTCCACCCATAGTGAAGGCAGCGCATCTTTTGTGTAGAAATCGACGTTGACGATGTCCTCGTATTTCTTCGGCGGGTTTTCGGCATATTTGATCGTGCCGTCGGGACGCCAGTCGAACCAGCCGGGATGCTCCTTCAGCCAAGGGTGATCCGGCGACGCCTGGATCGCGAGGTCGAGAGCGATCTCCAAGCCATGCCGCCCTGCCGCCTCGACCAGCCGCCGGAAATCCTCGAACTCGCCGAGCTCGGGATGGATGGCGTCATGGCCGCCGTCCTCGGAGCCGATGGCATAGGGGCTTCCGGGGTCGTCGGGCGCGGCTTTCAGGCTGTTGTTGCGGCCTTTCCGGTTGGTCGAACCGATCGGATGAATCGGCGGGAAATAGAGCACGTCGAAGCCCATGTCACGGATGGCGGGCAGTCGAGGAATGACGTCCTCGAACGTGCCGTGCCGGTCCGGATCGCCGCTCTGCGAGCGCGGGAAGATCTGGTACCAGCTGGCAAAGGCAGCCTCCTTGCGTTCGGCATCGACGGCGCTTGCCGTCGAGCGAAGCCGAAACGGCCGCCTGTCCGCCTTGTTCATCAATTCAGATGTTCCGGCATCGAGCAGGATCGCCGTACGCTCGGCATCTGAGGCGCTTTCGAGATTGGCGAGCAGCGCCTTTAATTCGGCGCGGAGCGTGTCACCTGCATGGATCTCGGCCGAACGGACGAGCTCTATCCCCTCCTGGAGCTCAAGCTTCAGATCCAGCCTGGCATCGTTCTTCTTCATCAGTTCGTAGCGAAAAATCGCAAACGGGTTCTTCCATGCCTCGACGGCAAACTCATAGCGTCCGACCCGTTCCAATAGGAATTCGGTGCGCCAGCGGTCATTCTCGACCAATTGCATCTCCGTCTCGTTCCAGTCCGCCGCATCGAGCGGCCGCCAGAGCAGGACCGCGGCGATCGGGTCGTGGCCGTCGGCGAATATATCCGCCTCCACGGTGACGATGTCGCCGACCACCCGCTTCACGGGAAAGCGCCCGTCATCGACCCGCGGCATGATGCGCTCGATCGCGAGGCGCGGCGAAGCGACCGCCTGCTCGACATCGAGGATCGGCCGCGATGTGATCGGAGCCGGCGCCTTGCATTCGACCACCAGGGTCTCCCCTGCCCGCAGTCGCAGAGCCGTACCGTCGGCTGCGGCGGGAAGAAAACCGGAGGCCGCTTCACGCAGTGCGGTTACCGGAGCGGGCGCACTTTTCCGAAGGTCCCTGTTGAGCAGGATGAACCGCACATTCTCGGCGCCGCGAAGGTCTTCCGCCGCCGATTGCAGCAGCGCAGAGACAGGTCCATTGGCGTTGCGGATGAGCCGAAGCGAGGCAAGCGCAGAGGGAGCCTTGCCGACCTCGGTGTTCGCAAGGCGAATTTCGGAGGAGATATCGAAAGCGAGGTCATGACGCAGCCCCCGCAAACCCGTTCCGTTCCCATGGGTCGGATCAAGCGGCGCGGCTGCGCCATATTCGAAGCCCATCGGAACCATCAGGCCGCCGCCGAGCGAGGCAGCTAGGCGTAGCGCCCTTATGGCGCGCCGTTCAACGATTTCGCGGCTCTCGGTTCCGTGCGCGATCCGCCTGGCGAATGGCGGCTCCGGAAAAGCGATCTGCCAGCCAAGCTGCTTCTGGACGCGGTGTTCTTCGACGAACCATCTCTCGTCAAAATCCCACCAGGCCATCGATGAAAAACATCCATCAAAGCCTGTATTCTTGACCGCGACTCTGGCTCCAAAATCAGTGCCGGGCGTCCAGGCGAAGAATTGCGCGTCCGCCTTCTCGCGCACCGCCGCAATCAGCGCTTTGAAAACCGCCGGCGCAATGCGATCGATCCCGAGGGTCCGGTAGCCGGAGAGGCCGAGACCGGCAAGTTCTTGCAACCGTTCTGTCCACTCTTCCAACAGCCGGGACTCCGCCTCCATCGCGATCATCGGCTCTGCCGGATCCAATGGTGAGCGTCTTGGGTCGACGGGGCGAAAGCCCGCCTCGGAATTCTGGGCCTTGCCGTCGAGCATCAGGTCCATCATCAAGGCGACGCCGCTCTTGCGGGCAGCCTCCGCCAGGCGTCCCACCCCGTCCTCGATTGCGCTTCCGAGCGACAGTTGAGGATCAAGGCGATTTAGATCCTGGGATGCAAAGATACTGCGCTCCCCGCCCCGATCGAAGAGAGGTGCCGTCAGCACGCGGTCGAAACCGGTATCCGCCGCATGGTCGAAAACCTCGCGCCACGCATCGATACCCTGAAGTAGGAGTGGATTGACATAATAGATCCGGGGTGGGGTGCTCAACACACCCTGGTTCGCAGAGAATAACATCGTCCGCCGCCTCGAGTTGGTTTTGAGGCAAACTTTTCTTGGCGGCGGTTGTTCCACCAAAACTGGCAATTCGCGATGCGCCAGATACCGTAGACCGCATTGGCGCGGGATCGATGGGGCGCGTTCCGAGGCGCTCGCACTGCGGTGAGGCCTTGAAGGTTCGTGCCGTATTTGGGTAGTCTTCCGCCTCCCGGGAGGGTGACTCATTTGGCTGCTGACGGCGCACCATTGCTTCGATCGATACTCTTTGGCACTGCCCTTTCGGCTTGCGCCTTCGGCCTGGCTTCCTGGGGCATCGAGACTGATCGCTCCACGGAGCACACGCATGGCCTGTTCGAAGTCCGCGCGGAGGCCAGGCGCTTCATTTCGCACGAAAACGCCAAGGGGCATCAGCAATGGGAGGTGCTGGAGCCCAACCTGAAGACACTGGTTCCCCGATGTAAGGTCTCGCTCGAAGTGGACGCCGAAGAGCTACGACCGCTCGAAACCGAGCGTGATGGTAATATGCACGGTCGCGGTGTCGAACGCCGTGATGAGACGCTGGGATGTCCACGTTCCCGTCGAGCCGAAGCCAAATCAGACGGGAAGCCCCGCGGCTGGCTCTCACCATTCTGAAAGAGCAGGCGCCCGAACGAGACTTGATGTATCCGAATGAAATCACTGTGATTGCAATAGAGGCGACCAGACGTGAATCCATCGGTGGAATTGTGTTCATACCCCGAACTCGATGATCGAATCGTGATCGTCAGGGCGGAAGACGAAGTTGATGCAGTGTTCGTCCGGACCGAGAGGTTCAATGTCCTGATCGACACGCTCGGCACGCCCGAACTCTGCAAGGCGGCGCTGGACCTGCTCGCGGTACAGACGAACGCCCGCCCGCTGATCGTTATCAATTCGCACATGGATTGGGATCATTTCTGGGGGAATGCCGCCGTTGCGGGGCGCGCGTCCATTATCGCGCATGCCGCCGCGCTCGACCGTTTACGCGACCCTTCCGCACGCGAAGTCCTGAGGGACAAGGCGAGCCAGGAGTCGAGGTTTCGGAATGTCGACCTCATCGGTCCCGATATCACGTTCGCCGGCTCGATGGCCCTCAACGGCGGCGATCTGACACTGGAGCTCATTCATACACCGGGACACACTCCCGACCATATCGCAGTGTGGATTCCCGAACTTCGCATCTGCCTAGCCGTCGATGCGGTGGAATACCCCATTCCCGAAGTCTGGAGCAAAAATGCAGGCGACCTCCGCCTGATCCGTTCCTCGCTCGAGCGGATACGTGACCTCAATGCCAGACTGGTCATCCCTGCGCACGGTCGGACCTACTCTCCTTCGGCGGTGGATGAGAACCTCGCCTATTTCCAAGCCCTGGCCGATCGTGTCGGCAGCTTGAGCGAGAGCCAACTGGCGGATCCGCAACTCGACGGTTCCAGCGGCCTGCGGCTTGAAGACTTCGTCCCCATCCCCGACGGAATGATTTCCGACGTGGTGGCTTTCTATCGGAAATGCCATGAGACAAACCTCGGCGCCACGGTTCAGGCCCATATCGCAAAGGCCGGACAATGAAACTGTTGGAGGGCGGGCGAACCGGGCAGATCTGGCTTGACGGCAACACCGTGATCAGGCCTTCCGGCGCATGGACGCCGACGGTCCACCGGTTCTTGCGCCATCTCAGGAACAGAGGTTTTCCGGGAGCGCCGGATCCCATTGAGATAACCGGAAACCAGGAAGTCGTCAGTTATGTCAGCGGGCGCGTCTGCGAAGACCTGAGCGACCAATTTGTCGGATCGGAGCGCATGCTGCTTTCCGCAGCCAAGCTCCTGCGCGAATTTCATTCGGCATCTCAAGGGTTTCTCGAATCGGATCGCGAGATCCAGACATGGATGCTGCCGCCGCGCGAACCGTGCGAGATCGTATGCCACGGTGACTATGCGCCCTATAACGTCGCCACGGCAGGTCATGCGGCTGTCGGGATCATCGATTTCGATGCCGCCCATCCCGCGCCGCGCATATGGGATCTGGCCTACTCGGTTTACCGCTGGGCGCCTCTATCCAATCCCGTCAACTCACATCTGGGGTTCAGCCTTGACGAACAGCTGCGGCGAGCAGAACTCTTCTGCACGGCATATGGAGCGACGGTGGAAGAACGGCTCCAGCTCCCCGAAATGATTTGCAGGCGGCTTGAGGCGCTCGTCGATTTCATGCTGGCGAGTGCCTCGGCGGGAGAGGCGACATTCGCGGAGGACGTCGCTACAGGAGATGCCCGGCTGTATTTGAGCGATACGGACTATGTTCAAAGCCATCGGGACCGGCTGCTGAAAGCCCTGTGCTGACGCGCCTTCGCCAAGCTCAGGCTTGATGTCTAGAGCCACTTCCTCCGACGGAAGAAAGTGAAGAGGAACAGGCACAAGAAGGCGATAACGCCGAGCACGACAAAATAGCCATATTGGAATTTCAGTTCCGGCATATCGTTGAAATTCATCCCGTAAATACCGGCAATCGCGGTGGGAACGGCGAGGATCGCCGCCCAGGCGGCGAGCTTGCGGGCGATCGCCGTCTGCTCCGTCTGGCCGATCATCACGCTGGCCTCGAAGGCAAAGGCGAGAACCTCACGCAGCGCGTCGATATCCTCCTGAACCCGGCGCACATGATCGGTTACATCGCGAAACAGCGACTGGAGCGTCGGGTCCATCCCGGGAAGATCGATATGCTCGTACCGCCGACAGACGTCGACGAGCGGCACCACAGCGTTGCGCAACCGCAGCAGCTTGCGCCGCAACAGGTAAAGCCGCTCGATATCGGACTTTTCCAGCTGTTCGCGCAGCACCAGATCCTCGAGCTTCTCGACTTCCTCCTGCACGACCTCGATCACCGGCATGTAGTTGTCGACGATGAAATCGAGGATGGAATAGAGAATATAGTTCTCGCCGTGGGCAAGTGCCGCCGGCGTGGCCTCGCATCGCTGCCGCACCGCCAGATAGGAGGATGAATCCCCGTGGCGAACGGAGACGACGTAACCGCGACCGACGAACAAATGCGTTTCGCCGAAGACGATTTCTTCATCCTTCATATGGGCAGTCCGGGCGACGATGAACATCGCGTCCCCATAAATCTCCAGCTTTGGGCGCTGGTGAGGCTGTGCTGCGTCCTCGATCGCCAGAGCATGGAGATTGAACTCGGCCTGAACCTGGTGCAGCAGCACTTCATCCGGCTCGTGCAGGCCAATCCAGACGACGGCATTCTCCCGGCTTCGCCATTCGCCGGCCTCTTCTATCCTGATGTCGCGAATGCGTTGCCCATGCTGGTAAACGGCGGCGGCCACGACGCCGGGCCGTTCATACGGAGGCGATGTGGAACCGCCATCTGCCCGCGCGAGAGCACTATCCAGATCCTTCAGCCGTTCCAAATCCAGCTATCCTCTCCATTCCCGCACGGGATCATATATCCGCGGGCCAATCCCTTCGCCGGTCAGGCGCTCAGCCGATCATAATGCTATTTCGTAAAACATGCATCACCGCGTCGGTGCGGGGTCTCACCAGCCGTGGCCAGGCGCCAGCCTAGCATCACGTGTCCGTGGAAATATCGTCCACCATATGGATTCGATCGCCACCTCTGCGGAAGTGCAGCCGATGGACCAGGCCACGCAGCAGAATGCAACCAAAGTGCAACAATTGACCGAAGCATCCGATTCTCTCGCCCAGGAAGCCCCGATGCATCGCGAACTCATCGCCCAGTTCAGCTCGACGATGCGGTCAGTCATTCCTCGGCCCTTCGCTCGACGGCGAGAACGATGGCGCAGCCCGCGGCCCGTGCAGCCGTGCATCCGGTTGCCGCTCGCCGCTGAAGCGGGCGGCGACAGGAAACCCCGACTTAAAAGGCGCCCGGCCATTGCCGGGCGCTTTTCATTCGGTCAGGACGCGAAGGCCGGATTGCGCCGCGCGCCCATTCTCAACACGAAACGCCGATCACGACGCCGAAGGACCAGCCGTAGGTGCCCCACCATGCAGGCAGGATGGTGGTGAAAGTCGGCAGGATCGAGGAGAACAGCGCCTAGCTCTCGTCACTGCGAGCCGACGACACGCCCGGCCAGACGAAACGGACTTGCGACTGCGGCGCCGGCGGCATTGAAGACATAGGCGCCAACATCTCCGGCGGTCGACCGTCTTCCGCTTTCGAAGGAGGCAAGCTGCGCTCCGAACTTGGCGAGCGATGCGTAGCGGTCATGCCCCAGCCCGTCGGATGCGTGGATCGACGTGATGTCGATGACCCGAAGCCTTTCCTTCAAAGCAGCCTCCCTGATGACGGGATCGTCGATATCGAGGCGTCCGACACGCGCCCGCTCTCCCGCTATGAAGCTCGAGGCCACCAGCGCCCGGTCGTCCTTCGAAACGAGAAGGGATATGGGGATAGGCATCCGCCCGATATCCTTCAGCTGGGACCGGAAAACATCGACGTCAATGTCAGGGGCTGCCAGGATCACCGCCAGTTTGCCGATGACGTCGTCGCGATGCTGCAGTTTGAGCTGGCGCACCGTTTCCATCACCAGGAAGCCACCCATGCTGTGGCCGAAAAGGATGATGCGTTTCACCTTCCGGGAAGCCGAAAGCGATCTGACGAGAGAGTCGAGGTCGCTGCGCGAGGAGAGCGCCGCATCGCGGTCGGCGACATAGCCGGCGACGGCCGCGGCCGAAGGCCACGAAAACAGAATCGGAGAGCCTGGAATATTGGCATCCGCGGCGATCTGCGCGGTGCGAAACAGTGCCTCCTGATAGCTATAGTTATAGCCATGCACGAAGATGCCGACGGTGCCGTCGGACTGCGTGGAGCGGAGCGCCTCCTCTACGAAGGCGTCCCTTGCAAGCTGCTTGCGCCTGATGACGGCAAATTGGCGCTCGGGATCCGGCCTCGAGGTCGGATATGTGATCGCGGTGTCCTTCCGGTCGGGAGGGACCGAAAACGCATATTGCTCGTAGGTGAGATTGTCAGCCCAGGTGCTCCCGAACCCGCCGCGCGCGGTGTCGAGGCTCCTGTTCGTCGCGGCGAGCACGTTCACCCGGCTTGGGGCGGCTTTATCGGAATGAAGCGATGCATTCAGATGAGCTGGGAGATGAACGGGCTGATGGACCGGGTTCAACACATCAGGCGACGGTCTCGTGGCGCAACCGGCGAGCATCGCCAGGCCGATTGCGACCAGCATCGCCTTGGCTCCCATTGGAAACCCGTTCAAACGCTGTTCCGTCATCGAGCTCTCTCCTCGGAGACCAGGATATGCAGCGGCGGCCGCCGCGGCGGCGGCCGCATGTGATGGATGTCGAAGCCTGTCCTCATGCCTTTGCCACAGCATCAGCCTGAACGCCTTCATCCTTCGGAATCCTGAACCACGCGACGTAGAGAGCCGGCAGGAACAGCAGGGTGAGCGCGGTTCCGACGACGATGCCGCCCATCATGGCGTAGGCCATCGGCCCCCAGAAGATCTCGCGCGAGATCGGGATCAGCGCCAGCGTGGCTGCCGCCGCCGTCAGCATGATCGGCCGCATGCGGTGTTCGGTGGCCTCGATGACCGCCTGCCAGGGCGCCATTCCTTCACTTCGCAGATGTTCGATCTGGACGACCAGAATGACGGAGTTGCGGATCAGGATGCCGATGAGCGCCAGCACGCCGAGGATCGCGACGAAGCCCATAGGAGCATTGCTCAACAAGAGTGCTGCGACCACGCCGATCAGAGCCGTCGGGGCGACGGCGAATACCAGGAAGAGGCGGCTGAAGCTTTGCAGCTGGATCATCAGGATCGTCGCCATCGTAAACAGCATCAGCGGTGCGACCGCTGCGATCGGCCCCTGGGCTTCAGCGCTGGATTCGACCGCGCCGCCCACTTCCACCTTGTATCCCACTGGAAGGCTTTTCTGGAACTCTTCCACCTTGGGCTTCAGCTGGTCGACGATCGTGGCCGGTTGCGTCGGACCGACGACGGCTGCCTTGACCGTTATCGTGGGTTGCCTGTCGCGACGCCAGATCGTCGGCTGCTCGAGCTCGTAGCGGAAATTCGCCACGGCAGAGAGAGGCACGACCTTACCGTTGGAGGTGGAGAGCTGCAGGTTCTGCAGCGTTTGGATGGAGTCACGTTCGGATGCCCTGGCGCGGCCGATGACGTTGACCAGGTAGATGTCGTCTCGAACCTGGGTGGCTGTCGAGCCTTCGACGATGCCGTTGAGGGCGGTGGCGATGTCTTCGGAGGATACGCCGAGCTGGCGCGCCTTGTCCTGCAGGACATCGACCTTCACCACCCGAGAGGGCTCGTTCCAGTCCAGGACCATGTTTGCCAGAAGCGGGTGCGATCCCATGACGCCGGCAAACTGCTGCGAGAGGTCGCGGACCTTTTGAATATCGGGACCGCTGATCCGGTACTGGACCGGCTTGCCCACCGGCGGACCGATGTCGAGAAGCTTGACGAAGGCGTCGGTGCCGGGGAAGGTTTTCGTCAGATAGGCCTGCAGTTCCGCCCGCACCTTGTCGCGCACGTCAAGCCCATTCGTGACAATGATCGTCTGTCCGAACGACACGTCAGGCGTCTGCACGTCAAAGGACAGGATGAAGCGTGGTGCGCCTTGGCCCACATAGGTCGTCCAGTGATCGATATCCTTGTTATCGGCCAGCATCTCCTTTTCGAACCTGGTCATCTGCCTATTGGTTTCGGCGATCGAGCTGTTGTGGGGAAGGCTCCAGTCGATGACGAGCTCGGTCCTGTCCGAGTTGGGGAAGAACTGTTGCTGCACCAGCCCCATGCCGCCGATAGAAAGGCCGAAGACGCCGACCGTCAGGATGATAGTGACCCAGCGCCAGCGCATCGCCAGCCCCAGAAGCCAGGAGAAGATGGAAGCGAAGCGGCCCTTCTTCTCGTGATGCGATTTCATCGTCTTTGGCAGGATCGTAACGCCGAGAAGCGGCGTGAACAGCACCGCCACCACCCAAGAGACGATCAGCGAAACTGCGATGACCACGAAAAGCGTGAAAGTGAATTCACCGGCAGCACTGTTGTTGAGACCAACCGGAATGAAGCCGGCAACGGTGACGAGCGTTCCCGTCAGCATCGGGAAGGCGGTCGATGTATAAACGTGGGTGGCGGCTTTCCTGAGATCGTCGCCCGCCTCGAGGCGGGCTACCATCATCTCGACGGCGATCATGGCGTCGTCGACAAGCAGTCCGAGCGCGATGATGAGCGCGCCGAGCGAGATGCGCTGAAGCGAAATGCCGGAATATTCCATCACCACGAAGGTGATGGCGAGCACGAGAGGTATGGAGATCGCCACCACCATGCCGGCGCGCAGGCCGAGGCTGATGAAGCTGATGACGAGCACGATGACGATCGCTTCGAAGAGCGCCCGCGTAAAGCCCGAGACGGCTTCGTCGACGACATGTGGCTGGTCGGAAACGCGGTGGACATCCACACCAACAGGAAGATCGGCAACGACACGTTTCATCTGCGCGTCCAGCCCCTCGCCGAACTCCAGCAGGTTGGCGCCCTGCTTCATGCCGATGGCAAGACCAATCGCCGGCTCTCCGTTGAAGCGGAACAGTGCCGAGGGTGGATCGACATAGCCGCGCTTGATCGTAGCGACGTCGGTCAGCGGGAAGAAGCGGTCGTTGATGCGAAGGTTGATCGAGCGCAGACTCTCCTCCGAGGAAAACTGTCCGCTCACCCGCAAGGCAATGCGCTCCGGCCCGGCATCGACGAAGCCGGACTGGGTGACGGCATTCTGGGCCTGCAGGGTCTGGATGACCGACTGCTGGTCGATACCGAGCGCTGCGATCTGGCGCGTGGAGAATTCCAGATAGATCGCCTCGTCCTGGGCGCCGATCACGTCGACCTTGCCGACGTTCGGCACCGTCAGGACCTCGGAGCGGGCATTTTCCACGAGATCGCGAAGCTGGCGCTGGGTCAGCCCGTCGCTCGTGAAGGCGTAGATGTTTCCGAACACATCGCCGAAGCGGTCATTGAAGAATGGACCGACGACCCCACTCGGGAAATCGCCCTGGATATCGGCGATCATGTTGCGGATTCGCAGCCAGGTCGGCGCCACGTCTTTCGCCTTGGTCGTCGGTAGCAGCTCGACGAAGACGGTCGTCTGGCCGGCAACGGTCTGGCTTTTGGTGTAGTCAAGCGATTCCAGTTCCTGGAGCTTCTTCTCGATCCTGTCGGTCACCTGCCGTGTCACTTCCTCAGCGGAAGCGCCCGGCCACTGAGCGGTGATGACCATGGTCTTGATGGTAAAGTTGGGATCTTCCTCGCGGCCGAGGTTCAGATAGGAGAAGGCGCCTGCGAGAATGAAGACGATCATGAAGTACCAGACGAGCGAACGGTGTTCGAGCGCCCAGTCGGAAAGATTGAAGGACTTCACTGGCTGATCTCCTGGTCGATCCTGATGGCCTGGCCATCTTCAAGTTTATGCACGCCCGCTACGACCACCCGCTCTCCCGGAGCGAGCCCTTCAGTGACGCGGACGGTGCCGCCGTCTTCGACGTCGCCGTCGATCTTCACGCGGCGAAGCGATACCTTCCCGGCAGGCGCATCGACGATCCAGACGCTCGGGCCGTCGCTGCCGATAAGGATTGCAGAGGCAGGCAGGACGATCTGCGGATCGGCGGCAATGGTTGCCGAGGCTGTGATGACCGAACCGAGCCTGAAGGCTTCGGGCGGATTGGTGAGCGCGATCTTGGTCCTGCTCGTGCGGGTAGAGGTCTCCGCCTCCGGTGCTATTTCACGCACGATCCCGGACGTGCGGATGGTCGGATCGAGCTGCAGCGTCACCTCGAAGGGCGCGCCGATTTTCAGTTTCTGAACGGCGGCCTGCGGCACATCGACCACGGCGTCGCGCTTGTCCGGCCGGGCGATGGTCACGACTGTCTGACCGGCCGACACGACCTGCCCGACTTCGGCCGAGGTCGCCGTCACGACCCCATCGAATTCCGCCCGAAGCTGCGCATAACCGAGCTGCTCCTTGGCCTTGTCGAGGTTGGCCTGCGCCTTGGCGACGGCGGCGGCCGCCGTTCGCCTTGCCTGCTCAGCCTCTTCGAGCGAGGCTTCCGTGCCAGAGCGCGACTCCAGCAGCGCGCGCTGGCGCTGCTCCGTGGTCACCGCATTCCTGAGTTGGGCGTCGCTGTTCTCGACGTCGGACTGCGCGTTGCGCACGGCAAGCTCCAGCGCCAGCGGATCGATGGCGGCAACGACGTCATCCTTCTTGACGAGATCGCCGACGTTGACGTTGCGCGCGATCATCCGCCCGAGAATCCGGAACCCGAGTTCGGTCTCGATCGTCGGGTCGATCGTGCCGGTCAGGCTCAAGCTGGAGGCCGAAGTCGGCTTGACTGTCATCGACAGCACGGGACGGGGCGCTTCCCCCTTCTCCTCATCCTGCGGCGCGCAGGAGGAGATCAGGGCCGTGCCCATCATCAGTGCGACTATGTTGAGACGAATACTCACTTGGAAGCTTCCTTGACATAAGACACGATTTCACCTGCCCTGAGGAACTTGGTCCCGTCGGTCACCACGACATCTCCTTCCGACACGCCTGACTTCACGATGAAGCTGCCGGTCTCGTAGCCCGCGACATCCACTGCCCTTGCCGAAACCGCAGACGATGCGGGATCGACGATCCAGACGGCCGGCTTGCCGCCCTTGGACGTCATGGCCGACCAGGGAAGCTGGATGACGTCCTGCGAGACGTAATTGAATCTTCCGACGACAGGAGCGCCGAGCGGGATCGGAGCGTCGCTCGATATCGCGACCTTGACCTTGATGGTTCCGGTGGAGGAATCGATCGTCGGCGAAATCTCGCGAACCTTCGCCGTAATTTTCTGCGTCGGGTCCGACAGAAGGGTCACGGTGCCGTCGCCGTCGATCGGGCGCAGGAAGGCGCTTTCGACCACCTCAAAGACGGCATCCCGGTCGCCGTCATGGGCAAGGGTGAAGACGACCTGGGCGGCCTGCGCCACCTGCCCGACCTCGGCGTTGCGGGCGGTGATCACTCCGTCGGCATCCGCCTTCAACTCCGTATAAGACAGGGTATCCTGAGCGGTTTCGAAGAGTGCCTGCGCCGACTTCGTCGATGCCTGCGCGGTCAGAAGCGCCTCCTGCGCCTGGTCGAGTGCCGCACGCGTCGTCACCTGGGTTCGAAACAGGCTCTGCTGGCGGTCGTATGCGAGCTGCGCCTGAGTCTGCTGCGCCTCGGCCGACTGAAGATTGGCTGCGGCCACATCCAGGTCTGCCTTCTGTTCTTCCGGATCGATGCGCGCGAGGAGCTGCCCCGCCTTCACGGACTGTCCGACTTCCACCAGCCGCTCGGTGATCTTGCCGCTGACGCGGAAGGACAGATCGGTCTGGACACGGGCGCGGACTTCTCCGGTGATTGCGCCACCTTGGACCAGCGGCTCAGGCTTGGCGACGATGATCCCGACCTGCCGTGGGGTTGGCTCAGTCGGCCCGCGCTCATCGCTGCATGATCCGAGACCGATGGCGCATGCGATCGCTGTGGCGACCAGAATGGTTCTCATAGTTGACCTCTTGCTCTCAACGGCAGCTCCTATATAATTGACTGACGAATTAGTCAATGAAACTTTGTGCCGCAGGGACGAGGGCGTGCGCAACAAGGGAGGCGAGGCAAATGGCAGCTCAAAAGAAGATCACACGCGCGGAGCAGAAAGCGCTGCGGCCCATCCAGATTCTCGATGCCGCCTTCGAGGAATTCGTGAGAAGCGGTTTCACGGGCACGCGCGTCGAAGACATCGCCGACAGGGTCGGCGTCACCAAGGGTACGGTCTACGTCTACTTCGAGACGAAGGAAAAGCTTTTCGAAGCCATGATCCACCATTTCTCCGTGCCGTTTCAGGAACTGCTGGGGATCACCGAGGGTCTCAGCGGCAGCGCCACCGACCGGCTGCTTTCCATTCTCGGCCTGCTCTACGAACAAATCGCCGAGGATCGCACGACCCGCGAACTGACGCGGCTCGTCATTGCCGAAGGACACCGGTTCCCCGACCTGATCGACCGCCACCACGATCAGTTCATTGAGCCGATCATCGCCAAGGTCGACGCTCTCATTCTGGAGGGTGTGGCGTCGGGGGAGTTTCGCGAAATTCCGGTGGAATTCTCCGAAATCGTGGTCGCGCCCATCCTGACGACGACAGTTCTGCGGCTGATATTCGACGACCGCCGCGTGCCCACTCCCAACAAGGAGGCCTTCCTGCGGGTCTATTTCGACCTGTTGCTCAACGGCCTGCTCGCCAAACCTCACTGATCGCCGAATGATGAAAAAACCGCGCCAGGCACGTAGCTTTTCTCAAGTTTTTATGTGAAAACATCGAGTTAGCCATACCTTCGAAGGTACAGCCTCAATTCGCGACGGAAAAAGTGGAACGCAAAGTCAATCTCAAGGATGTCGCGCGCGATGCTGACGTATCGCTGAGCACGGCCTCGCACGCACTGAACGGAACCGCGCCGCTGACGATCGAGGTGCGTGAAAGGGTTCTGGATTCGGCAAAACGCCTGGGTTACCTCGACCGCCGCAGGAAGAAGGCGACGATTGCGGCCTTGCGCGTCCTGCTTCTTGCGATTCCCGACGATGCCGCTCCGGAGAGCGACCTCAACCTGGTGAGCTGGACGATCCTCAACGGTCTTCGCAGGGAGTGCGAACGCCGCGGCATCCGGATCGTACCCTTCGTCAGCACCGGCCGGCGTATCGACGGCGCCCAGGTCAGGCAGATCGCGCTCTCGGAACGTGCCGACGGCATCGTGGTCCTGAACGACGATCAGCCGGAACTGATCCGTAGCCTCGCCTCCCCTGATATGCCGGTCGTCATCGTCAACGGCGAAGACCCCGCCATGCTGGTCGATACGGTCACTCCCGAAAACCGCTTCGGAGCGCGGCTCGGCATCGAGCACCTGCTGGCGCTCGGGCATCGCCGTATCCTGCACCTGACCTGGAAGGGCCGCACGACGATCCAGCGCCGATACGACGGCTTTTCCGATGCCTATTTCGCCGCGCAGCTTCCCGTGCCTGATAATATGATCGTCGAGGCCGAGGGATATGAACCCCGGCACGGCGAGGCTGCGATCAACGCACTGCTCGACCGCGATCCGACGATGAAAGGGGCGACCGCCGTCTTCTGCGCGGCCGACAATCTGGCGCTCGGCTGCCTGAAGGCATTGGCCGATCGCGACATCCGCGTGCCCGAAGCGATTTCCGTCCTGGGGTTCGACGACATCGTCCCCGGCGAATTCAGCCGTCCGCCGCTGTCGACGGTCAGTGTTCCCACAGACAAGCTCGGGGCTGCCGCTTTGGCGCTCATCGAACAGAGGCTGATCGCCAACGATCCGCAGCGGCCGGCCCATCGCCTGGAACTCGGATGCCATCTCGTCCTGCGCGGCAGCATCGCACCGCCGCGCCCCTAGAGCATAGTGCCGAAAAGTGGGCGCGGTTTTCGGACGACATCATGCTAGCGCAAGCGCTCAGCCCGCAGGCGCGTATCGCGCGGGCTTTCTCCAAAGGCGCTGCGGTAGATGATAGAGAACCTGCCGGCATGAGAAAAACCCCACATCGCGCAGATTTCACGGACGGACCGCTGATTCATCGGATCCCGCAATTGGTCGCGGGCTGCTTGCAGCCTGATCGTGCGCAAGTAGCCGCCCGGTGAAGTTCCCCGGAAGGCTCTGAAACCGGTTTGCAGCGCGCGAAGTGAAACCCCGACATCATCGGCGACCATCGCCATAGTGAGCGGCTCTGCGATATTGGCGTGCATATAATCGATAGCACGCCGGACATGCCACGGCGCGATCAATGACACTTTCTGTTTTTCCAAATGGCCGGAAAGACGATGGCGGCCAAATCGGATCACGAGGTTAGCAAGCGTTTCGCTCATCGCCGCCACGGCAAGAGGTGAAGACAGAAGCGGACCGTCATTGCGCATGCCCTGCACGATCGTCTGCACCAGGCTGCCGATAAGCTGACCTGACGGGGTTGCGAGATCCACAACGGGCTCGAGGTCAAGCGACTCGAGGACCGGCGTGTCCACCAGTGAAACAAGCATTCGCCTCACAACTTTCCAGTCCAGGAAGAGAGCGTCCGAGCAATGTGGGCCATGGATGAGACGATCGCCAGCCTCATGGTTGTTGGCCATGAGAAGATAACCCGCCCCACTTTCAACGACCCTTTTTCCAATGGACAGCCGAAAGGATCCCGAGTGCGGAATGTAAAACGCAAGGTGTTGCGGGGTCTCATCGAGCGTCCGAATTGTCCAGGAACTCTGATAAACCGAATGAAGCACCGTAAATGCCTCACTTGTTCTCAGGTCCGCTGCCCAGGCAAAGGTCCGATCGTTGCTCAACGGCTTGGCGCCGAAGACCCCGTAGCCTGCCGAATAGGCTCGAACCATCGACTCGAAGTCAGTGCCTTCATGCGTCGGCGCAAACCCATATGCTTCACGCTCGGGAGCGCGCGCCCTATTTTCGGATCTCAACGATATCTGCAACTCGGTTCTTTCCCTTTCCACCCCACCGGCTAACCGCCTATCAAGCGCTCCATCTCGTTTGAAATCGCTGCGCCGCCGATATCGTGCCTTCCAAACGCTTGGGGCACGATCACCTCCACCTTCGTGAATTGCTGTCATTCCGGCTGGCTTGGCCAACCTCGATGAAGTAAGCAGGGCCGGCAAACCGGGGATCGAATTCCCTGTTTGACAGAAGCAAAATGCCCTCCCAATGTGGTTCACACTCACAGTGTAAATCAAAACGAACCGAAAATGAAGTATGATCCGTTAAACCATGTTGCGGCGCATTTTTTGCGAGACACGCAACCCGTGCGCGTAGCCTCCCGCAACGAACGCGACCTGTTGCGGCTGATCTGGAAGTCTCCGGGGATCGAGCGCTCCGACCTGACAGAACCGCTCGATCTCACCCAGCAATCGTTGCACAGGATCGTCGCGCGGCTTCATGAGCGAGGAATGCTCGTCTTTTCCCATTCGGAAACCCGGCGGCCGGGACCGCCCAGCCCGGAGCTGACCCTTCGCAAGGAATGGTGTTTAACCCTGGGCATCTCCGTGAATGTCGGTTCGATCGGCCTTTGCCTCATGGGTTTCGGCGAGCCTTTGGAAAAAATGGAAATCCAACAGGCGGGCTCCTCGCTATCCGTAGAAATGGAGCAGATCGAAGCGGCGGTCGAAGAGCTTCTTGCCCGCCGGGGCGCCGAACGGCGAGACGTCCTCGGCGTCGGCCTGGCCGTCGCCGGCCACCGCATGCTGGAGACGGCCTTCAATTGCCCCTTGCCGCTCGCTCATTGGTCGTTGATCGACCTGGCACCTTTGCTTGGAGAGCAACTTGGCCTGCCGGTCTGGGCAGACAATGTCGCCAGGACCGCAGCCTTGGCGGAAGCCATTTTCGGCGTCGGCCGGGATGTCGCGGATTTCGCCTATATCGCCCATCTTCATGGCTATGGCGGCGGCCTGGTTTCCGGAGGCATTCCGTTTCGCGGCAATTTCGGCAACGCCGGCGAATTTTCCGTTCTCTTCGGGCGTCAGGACTACGAGGAGCGCCCTGCACTTGGTGTCCTGCTTGAACATCTTCGTGCCAAGGGGCGTTTGAACTTGACCCTGAAAGACCTGAAGAACGAGAAGCTGATGGACTGGGATGGTGTTACGGAGTGGGTCGACCGCGTCACGCCGGCGCACAATCGAGCCATTAATGCGATCTGCGCAATATTTGATCCGGCATTGATCGTCCTTGGCGGCGAGCTTCCGCACTCACTCGCGAGAATGCTGATCGAACGGACAGAATTTAACAATCTGCCTCGGCATGGCGTTTTGCGTGACGTCCCCAGGCTTGCCGTGGCACAGATAATCGATGCCCCCGGCGCAATCGGCGCGGCCTTGATCCCGCTCTTCGAAACCGTTTTGTGAAATGTGTGGGACGCCTTAGCATTTTGAAATCGACGTCAACATAGCCTAAAACGGCCGCCCATCAGGTCGCGGAGGCGGCCGGCCCCAGTGGCAAGCGCTACGCTCGCCGCGGCGCATACCGCCCACAAAATGGGCGACGATTTTGGGAGCAGCGCACGAAGACAAAAACCGAAACGCGCCGCATGAACCACGTTCAATGCGACGCGCCTCAGTCGGGAGGAAGACCTGGTATGGGTCGTTCGGCGATTGCGGGGAGGTCTAGCTCCACGCCTCGCCGTTCACTTCATGCCTGTTCCGGCAATGCCCGTGGTGATGTACTTCTGCAGGAACAGGAAAACGACGGTGACAGGCAGCAGGCTGAGGAACGTCATCGCCAGGATATAGTGCCACTGCACTGAGAACTCTCCCTGGAATGCATTCAGGCCGACTTGCAGCGTGAAATTCTCGCGGCTGTTGAGGACGATGAGCGGCCAGAGGAAATCGTTCCATCGCCAGAGCACGGAGAAGATCGCCAACACCGCAAGCGCCGGCGCCGTCAACGGCAGGATGATCCGCCAGAAGATGCAGAATTCGCTCGCCGCATCGACGCGCGCCGCCTCGATCAGCTCGTCAGGTATGGTCAGCATATATTGCCGCAGCAGGAAGACGGCGGTCGGAGAGGCGATCGTCGGCAGGATGACGCCCCAGAGATTGTCGGCAAGCCCGACCCCGACGATGACGAGATAGGCCGGGACCATGACGACGGCGAGCGGGATCATCAGGGTCGAGATGATGATGACGAAAACCGTCGTGTCGCCGCGAAATTTGTATTTCGACAGCGCAAAGGCCGCCATGGCGTTGACGATCAGAGTCAGCAACGTAGCGACGAAGGTGACGAACACTGAATTCTTGAGAAAGGTCAGGAAGTTGAAGCGCGTCAGCGGATCGGTGTAATTCTCGGTGGCGACGGTCAGATGCTGCACCGGCGTGATCCCCTTCACGTCGACGCTGACCGGCTGTCCCGGATTTGCAGGATCGACCATCTGGGCCTTGAGACCGATGCGCCGCACCATGGCCATTTCGCGCGAGCGGCCGTCGATGGTGACCTGCCAGAGACTGAGCGGTTTATCGAAGCCGGGCACTGTCTGCTCCACGGCGGCGCGCGGCAGCAGGGTCGGCGGAAAACGGGTGATTTCGGCCGCCGGCTTCAGCGAGGAGAGGCCGGCCCAGACGACGGGAACGAGCACCGCCAATGTTCCGCCGATCAGCCAGACCCATGACAAAATATCGGTGATGTCGATGCGTCCGGCCCGGCGCGTGCGCGTCATGAAGCGGACCGGGTTCATAGAGCTGTTCATCTCAGGACTCCATGCGCTTGCCGAGGCGCAGCTGTATGAGGGTGAGAACCAGAAGCACCAATCCCATGAGAACCGATGCGGCAGAGGCCAGTCCGAAGAGACGCAGATCGCTGCTGAATGCCATCTGGTAGATATATTGGACGATGAAGCTATTGGCCGTGCCGGGGCCGCCACCATTGGTCAGAACCCAGGCCTCGTCGAAGATCTGCACGGACTTGATCATCAGAAGGATGAAGACGACGAGCAGGTTCGGCGCCAGGAGCGGCAGCGTGATCCTGAAAAGGGTGCGGCGCGGCGAAGCGGCGTCGATGGAGGCGGCCTCGTACAGCTCCTTCGGGATCGCCTGGAGACCGGCCAGCAGGATGAGCGTGTAAAAGCCCATATGAAACCAGACCGACACCACGACGACGAAGAAGCGCGACCAGCCGACATCCAGCAGGAAAATCTCCGGGGGGACGCCAATCATCTGAAAGAAGGCGTTCAGCAGCCCGTTGCGATCGAGGAACCATTTCCAGATCAGGCCGATGACGACGGGCGACAGCAGGACGGGATAGAAGAACATCGCCCGGAAGAAGCCGCGCGCAAAAATCGCCCGATTGAGGATTAGCGCCGTGATCAACGCCACTAGCAATGTGGCGGTGACGTTCAATGCCACGAACCAGAGCGTGTTCCACACTGCCGTCCAGAACAGCGATTCCTGGCAGGTTCCCGGCTGCAGATAATTGCTGCAGGAAAGCAGCGTGCGGAAATTGTCCAAGCCGACGAAAGGCCGCTCCGAGACGAAAAGATTGGTGCCGCCGGTGAAGGCGTAACCGACCGCGATGGCGATGGGCAGGAAGGTAAAGATGGCGAACAGAACAAGGTTCGGCGCCAGGAACAGCCATGGCATGCGTTTACGGCCGAAGATGCGCTCGATCACATTGATCGGGGCCTCGACCACCCGCATCGCTGTTTCGCCTGCCTGCGACAGCAATGCACCTGCGCTGAGCGCCACCATGTTCAGCGCCTCCCCTGTCCGGGCCGTCGGGCAAAAGCCAGGCCGCTTTCGGAATCGAACAGATGAACCCGCCCCGGGGCGGCATCGATCAGGATGTGATCACCTGGCGCCGGCGCGAAATGGCCGGCCTCATGAATGATGATCTGCTCGTCCTGCCCTGCAAGGTTGCCATAGACATAGGTCTCGGTCCCGAGTCCTTCGTGATACTGGACCATGAACGGCAGGCCTTGCTCGCTTGACCGTGAAAAATGCGCGGGCCGGATACCGGCGAGAACGGCCTGGCCGACCGCGATGCCGGCGAGATCGACATCGCTGACGATGCTGCCGCCGTTGCCGACATCGATGACGACGCCGCTTTCGCCGATGCCTGATACCTTACCCTTGATGATGTTCATGCGCGGCGAGCCGAGGAAGCCGGCGACGAACAGATTGCAAGGGCTATCGAACAGGTCCAGCGGTGCCCCGACCTGCTCGACCCGCCCGGCGCGCAGCACGACGATCTTGTCGGCCATGGTCATCGCCTCGACCTGGTCATGCGTGACATAGATCATCGTCGTCTTGATCTCGCGGTGGAGCTTGGTGATCTCGGCCCGGGTCTGGACGCGCAGCGCCGCGTCGAGATTCGACAGCGGCTCGTCGAAGAGGAAAATGTCCGGTTCGCGCACGATGGCCCGCCCGATTGCCACGCGCTGGCGCTGGCCGCCCGATAGCTGCTTCGGGCGCCGGTCGAGATAAGGTTCGATCGCCAGCATCCTGGCGGCCTCGGCAATCCGCGCCTCGATCTCGGCGCGCTTGAATTTCAGGTTCTCCAGGCCGAAAGCGAGATTCTTGCGAACGCTCATATGCGGATAGAGCGCGTAGGACTGGAAAACCATGGCGATCTTGCGTTCGGCCGGCGAGAGCGCGCTGACGTCGCGGCTCCCGATCGCGATGGCACCCGACGTGACCTCTTCGAGACCGGCAATGACACGCAGCAGGGTCGACTTGCCGCATCCCGACGGACCGACGAAGACCACGAACTCGCCGTCCTTGATATCGAGTTCGACGTCATGCAGGACTTTGACCGAGCCATACGATTTGTTGACGTTGGAAAGTTTCAGTTCTGCCATGCCCTACTCCCATCAGGTGTCGCCGTTTCGAAGACGGCGTCGTTTTTGTTCCAGCCTTGCGGCAGCGGTGTCGGTCTTGTGATCCGCACCTCATTCATTAAGATCCCGGTGACATCCGCCACGTAGACGGCCGGCATTCCTCCCGGATAGTTCTCAAGACCGATCACCCGCCCGTCCGACCCGCGGGTCCAGGCATTGGCGCGGCCGCCGCCATCGGCTTTCGGGGAAAGGTCGGCGTTCGTCGGACGCAGGTCGTAGGACCGCGCCGTGCCGAGTTGCCCCGGCTGCTGGTCTATGGCGATACGCGCCAACGATGCGTTGCGGATGCCGGCCGATGAGGTCGAAATGACTGTGATCGCCCCCTCCATCCGCCCGGTGATGTCCTCGACGATGAGATTTTCGATGGCGCCTGCCGGGCGTTCCGTAACTCGGTCAACGACATTGACGGTCAGCGCCTCCCCCGAGCCCCAGAAACCATCGGGCGTCTCGCGGCAGTCTACCGCAATTCTCGAAAACCTTACGTTCGATATCCGGCCGCCGTCGCGGGAAAAGACGCCGAGCGCCCTGTTGGAGGATGAGACGCTGCAATCCTCGAACACGACATTGGTGACGTCGCCATGGGTTTCCGTGCCGATCTTCAGCGCACAGCTGAGGCTCTGAACGGCGCAGCGACGGACGAGAATATTTTCGCATCGCCCGATGGCGACACGATCAGGACCAATGCTCGTCTTCAGGCATATGCCGTCGTCGGCCGTCGATATCCGGCAGTCCTCGATCACGGCGCCGCGGCAGGCATCCAGCACAATGCCGTCGGTGTTGGGAAGGCGGCGGTCGTTGTCGATGGTCACGTTTCTGACCGCGACATCGGTGCAATTGACGAAGTGCAGCGTCCACATCGGCGAGCGGCTGATATGGATGGAATTGATCTCAACCTCGTCGCAGCCCTCGAAGACGACGACGCGGGGACGAAATTCGGCCGGGATGAAGGTTCCCACCGTCTCGTCGTCTCCCACAATGAAGCTCTCGCAACCGGCCTCGATGCGGCCCGCCCCCGTCAGGCTGATCCGCCGCGCATCCTTGGCGACGATCATGCCGCGGTCCGATTTTTCGGCGATCACCGAAACACTTGTATGCGCATAGGCTGCATAGTCCGGAACGGGACGCAGGATCGCGCCGGCGGCCAGATGAAGGTCGACGCCGGATCTGAGCTGGAGCCCGCGGCAGATATGAATGCCGGCCATGAGCTCCACGCGTCCGCCGCCCGAAGCCGACAGGCCGTCGATAGCCGCTTGCAGGCGGATTGTATCGTCACCCTGCGCCGGCTCGATCGCGACAAGAGACACAGGGCTCATTGGCGCTCGCCGTTCTCGAGAAAGACTTCCGTCAGGAGCAGCATGGTCAGCGCCTGGCCATAAGGCGTCGGCACGTTGGGGATGCGCCGGTAGAAATCGAGGTCATGGCCCATCGGCGTGCCATCCGAGACGCCGTGGACGACGCCTTCTTCGTCGATCTGCGTCAGCACCGCCGCAAGCGCGCGCTCCGCATAGGCCCTGTCGTCCTTGTCGAGAATGCCGGCATCGATGGCGCGCAATATGCCGTAGGCAATGCCTGCCGTGGCCGAGGTTTCCAGCGGCGAGGACGGATCGTCCAGAAGCGTCGTGAACATCCCGTCCGACCGCTGGCATTCCTTCAACGTGCGCACCTGGCTGACGAGAACGTTCGACAGAAAACGTCGGTCCTTTTCGCCCAGCGTCGGAACGAGATCGAAGAGCTCGGGGATGGCGACGGTGATCCAGGCATTGCCACGCGCCCAGAAGGCATTGGCGAAATTGTGCCGCCCGTTGAATGTCCAGCCATGATACCAGAGCCCGCTGACCGGATCGGAGAGATAGCGGGTGTGGATCACGAACTGATAGACGGCCTCGTCGATCCATTCACTGCGCTCGCAGAGCACGCCGGCCCGGGCGAGAAACAGGCAGGCCATGAACAGCGTATCGTCCCACAATTCGCCATCGTTGAGGCGCTCCTTGACGACGTGCTGAAAACCGCCGTCTTCTGTCTTCGGCAGTTCCTTGACGAGCCATTCGGCCCAGTCCTCGACGAGAGCGCGAAAATCGGGACGGTCGACATGCTGGACGAGGATTGCAAGCGGCAGCATCGGCGCCGTGCTGTTGATCTGGCGTGGCGGCAGGCCGCGTTCGATCTGGCCGGCATACCAGGCGACGAGTTCCTGCAGCGCTTTCTGATCATTGGTGGAAATGGCACGCCGCAGGAAGCCGTAAAGACCGACGCCGACTTCCCAGTCCCATTCGTCGAACTGGATTCCGGAGGCGGAATTTCCCGTCACGAGACCTTCCTTGATGCCCCTGAGCCGGCTGAAAGCCGTTGCCACACGATCGATCGTCGTCAGAAGGGCGGCGTTATCGACAGATGTTGTGTTCATGCTGGAGACCTATGTTTTTACGAGTAGAACGGCCCGTCAGTGCCGGCGCCGGAGGCTGCACTGTCGTGGGTGAGGATCGGGTGCGGCTGATCGTGGGTGAAGGGCCTCGCCTCGCCGCCGATCGAAAGACCGTCGGCATAGGACAGGCCAATCGCTGGGCCGCCCGGTGGCGTCAGCGCGAGACGCCGAAGCTCTGGGTCGAAGGAAACCGTTGTCTGGCACAGGCGTTCGATGAACGCCTTGAAGGCGTCACTGTTGCCGCATCCGACGATCGCCGCCCAGCCGCAAAGCGATCCGTGGGAGCGCGCCTCGCGGCCGGCGGTCGGGCCGTCGATGATCAATCCCAGACCGTTCGACGCCCAGAGGGCGGCAAATCCTCGGCCCGATCGCGCGATCAGCCACTTATCTTCGACGATGAGATCGTCCAGGCCGTCGCGGCCGATATAGGCATGCGTCCACGCATGGCGTGCGTCGCTTGTGTCCTCGATCAGGAGGGCGACGTCGCGATGCTGGGCGACACGCGGCAGGATGCCGTTGCCGGCCCAATAGGATGGCCTTTGATTGCCCCAGGGATCGTCCTCACCGGGATGGTTGACCCACAGCCTCGCCATCGGATGGCCGGCCAGCCGGATGTCGATGACATGCTGCTGGTGCCCCTTCTGGCCGGTCTTGTGATCGACGACAGTCGAAAGCTGCGCCGCTTCGTTCTTGAACAGCACGAGTTTTCCGCTCTCGAGTCCCTGGCTGTAACGCGCCTCGACGTTTCTGCCCCTGGGAAGGACGGCAAGCTCGGTCAGGTCGGCGGGGGGCTCGTAGCCGCCGGCACAGAACATGGTCAATGCCGCGACGCCGTTGTTCAGCCAGCCGGTCCCGAAGGCGACCTGGGCGAAGGGCGCAAGCTCGGTCAGCGGGCCGGCGCGCAGCTCCTTGTCGTAGGCACGGCCCTGCGAGCCGGCCGGAACGCCGGCAAGCGTATGAAGGGCGATCATGCGGAAGATGAGATCGATCTGGCCGCGGGCGCGATCGGCGATCTCGCTCTCGGCCCAGCGCTCCAGCGCGAGCAGGCCGATGAAATCGATCGGGTAATAGGCGGCCGAATTCCATTCCGCCAGGCCATGAGCCTCGACGCTGTCGAACCAGCGCCCGAGGCGCCTGACGGCGAGTTCCGCCTGCTGCCGTCCCGTCCGCCCCGAGGCCGAAAACAGCTCGTCGGGCAGAAGAAGTCCGGCCAGCAGCTGGCTGGTATGAAAGCAGAGCACATGGTTCTCGCTCCAGAACCACATCGCATCATTGCCCGGCTCGTCGACCCAGTAGCGATAGGAGAGAACGGAACGGCGGATGCGATCGACCGTGGCCTTGGGCATCCGGTCGCCATAGGCGCCGAGCAGCCACAGGAGAGGCACCATGATGAAGTCCGAACAATCCTCCCGCGCATCGATCGAGGCGAGCGTCGCTTCGACGATGCGGTCGAAGCTTTCCTGGTCGTCATGACCGGTTTCCATCATCGCGATCAGCCGCCCGGCGCGGTTGGCGCCGAAGCGGGCGCTGTATTCCAGCGCCTGCCGCTTGCGGGCGGAAAGCGGTGCCTCGGCCGGCAATGGCGAAAGGCTGCTCATGAAGGCGGCATCGATGACGCGGGTGACCAAACCCGGCCCGGAGCCGATCGTCATATGGATGCCGTGATAACCGTCCGCAATGCCGCAGACATCCTCGGCGATCAGGCGGCTCTGATGAGCATGCAGGGTCAGTTTCGAATGGGCGAGAATGGGCCGCTCATGGCCGTGGCCGACAACCTTGAGCTCCACCGGCAGGTCGCGCTCGGGCGCCGTGTCGAAGATGATTTCCAGCGGCTGGTTGACGAAGACGTCGCAGGCTGGGCGTACCCCGCGCGAAAGGGCTTCCAGTTCGCGCACCTCGTCCTGGTCGAGCGACACCGGCAGCAGCACCGAGAGCGGTTCGTCGTCCAGCATTTCAAGCTCGAAGAACCAGGTGGTGTCGCGCTCGGCAAGGTCTTCAGTATGGACGACAATCTCGTTGTCGCCGGCTTCGAGCGGCAGCGTTATCTCAGTCGCGCTTTCGACGTTGCGCTTGAATGGCTCGAAGCGCACCGCCTCCTGCCCGTTGACCCAGATGCGAACGCCGCCGCAGGTCTTGAGCGCGAGATGGAGCGTGCGCGGAGCGTCCGTCCTGAACGTGCCCTTCAGCCATCGCCTGACATGTGTGGGCACATGCCAGAAGCTGGTGAACTCGACGCGGCGGTTCGAGCCGGGAAGATAGAGGCTTTCGGTCGGCCAGGACGTGTCGGGTGCCAGCGGCCGCCCCACCATGGTCGACCAGAAGGCCTTGCGGCAAGGCAGGTCGCCGACATCGACGAAACCGTTGATGAAACGATAGTTCACGCGGTCTTCGGCTGGGGCCGGCTCGCCGGGAAAATAGCTGGCAATGAGGCCGGAAACGGCCCATGCCGTCACCGTCTGCCCCTCGGCCACGCTGTAGGCCGGCGCCATGTCGCTCGGCTGCTTGATGCTTTCCGTTTTCACAGATCGCCTCCTCCGCAATCCAATGAAAATATTTTCATTATGTCATTTAGCTGCGTGACTTTGGAAAATTGCCCAAAAACATCGCTATTCGGGTAGAAAATAGCTTGACGGAACGAATGTCAAGTATATGAAATTCACTTATCGATGGCTTAGGCCGCGATTGATGAAAATGTTTTCATGGGAGGATGAAAATGAAAACCTATCTTTCAGGGGCTTTCGCACTGGCGCTGGCCACCGTTTCTTTCGCATGGTCCAGCGTGGCGATGGCGGAAACCCAGACGATCACCTTTCTCTTCACCGACGACGACCAGGCTTATGTCGAGCGGATGGAAGCGCTGAGCAAGGAATTCGAGACGGCGCATCCCGACATCAAGGTGAATTTCGTTTCGTCGGGCTATGATGCCGTCGCCAAGCAGCTGCCGGTGCAGCTTGCCATCGGCGAAGGTCCCGACGTTGCCAAGATCACCGACTGGCAACTGGCGCCCTACTACCTCGACATGCGCCCGCTGATGAAGGATCCGGACGGCTTCGCCAAGCTGCACGGCGACAGCTTGAACACGCTTCGCTTCCCCGGCGTCAACGATCCGAACTCGATCAACGGCTATGTCGCCTCGCAGACCTTCAACCTGCCCTTCGTCAACAAGACGCTCTTCGAACAGGCCAGCGAACCGCTTCCGAAGCCCACCGCCACGCTGAAGGACATCGTCGAAGCCTCGGCGCGCGTCGCCAAGGCGACCGGCGCCCAGATCCCCTTCACCATGGATCGCTCGGGCCATCGCTTCTCCGGCGCGGCCTTCTCCTACGGCTCGAACTACGTCAAGGACGGCAAGTTCTCGTTCCCCGACGATGCCGCCAAGCACTACATCACCGATCTCTATAACTGGACGAAGGACGGATCCTTCCCGAAGGAAATGTGGGGCGCTGCCGGCGGAACCCAGTACAAGAACATGGG
Source organism: Rhizobium sophorae (assembly GCF_013087515.1). Taxonomy (GTDB): domain Bacteria; phylum Pseudomonadota; class Alphaproteobacteria; order Rhizobiales; family Rhizobiaceae; genus Rhizobium; species Rhizobium sophorae. Next base: position 201,955 of record NZ_JABFCN010000003.1, read on the forward strand.
TGACGAGTTCGTCAACGGCAATGTCGTGACCTATCTCGCCGGCAACTGGATGGTCAATCCGTTCCAGAAGAAGATCGGCGACGCCTTCGACTGGACGGCGATCAGCGCACCCTGCGGCGATGCCGGCTGCTATGCGATGCCGGGGGGCACAGCGATCGTCGGATTCAAGCGCACCAAGTACCCACAGGCCGTAGCCTCGTTCATCGAGTTCCTCGGCTCTGAAAAGGTCCAGCGTGAAATCGCCGAAAACTACGTCATCCTGACCGGCGCCGACATCAAGGACCCGCAGTACAAGCTCGAGAGCAAGAACGCCAAGGAGGCCATGGCCGTCTTCCTCGCAAGCCGCAACAGCGCACCGAAGGCCGCCCGCGACCTCGAACGCCTCAAGGGATCCTCCGCCATCTATCAGCTCATCGTCCAGAGAATGAGCCAGCTTATCGTCGGCGAGCTTTCCCTCGACGATACGTTCAAGGCGATGAGCGCCGACGTCGACAAGGTCAACGTGGCCCTCGCCGCCAACAAGTAACCGGCCGCGCCTGTCTCCCACAGATTGCGCGCTGCGTCAGCCACGGCCCCGCAACGGGCCGTGGCTGATCGTTTTCGCCCCTGCCCACACCGCGTCCCCGACAGTTCGATCATTTTCGAATTGTCGAGGAACCACGCTACGTCCCGCAAGGAAGGCGCTCGGAACGATCTTCTCGGGAGAAGGCGAAGCCCGCCTTTCTCGCCGCGATGTCGACAGGCACTGCCGCTCAACTGCTCGGAAACGTCCTTGTCCGGCGCTCGCCCTGACAGCCAGCCAAGCCGACGCGGCATATCATCAGAGCGATTAGACAAGAGGGACCGTCTGGCGGTCGTGACACAGGGTCCAGGAGAGGCTATACGCGTTGTCGGCCTGCGCGGCGCGTCGGCTCAGGCTCAATTTAGTAACGTCGGCAAATCGGCGACAGTCCAGCCCATTGAGGTGCATTTTTCATGCCACTCGGCTCCGAGCATCCGCTGCGAAGGGAACTTCACAACGAGCTCCATGCGCGCCCGTCACTTTATTTCGATGGCGACACCGACGTCTGGCACATCGCCATCGTCGGCGAGAATGGCCCTCCTTTGCTGCCCAAGTCCCTGCCGGGATTGGAAGATGTCACCATGACCGGCGAGGGCAACCACGGCACCGGTCGCGTCGGCGACGGCCGACTGAAATGGGAAGCCCATACCGAGTTCCTGACCCTCACCTTCGTCGTGCCGGCATCGGCCGAACCCGGCAGCAATCCGCCGGCGGCCTTTCAGGCCTGCTGCCGCCAGATCGACGGAAAGGTCATCGCCGCAGTCCGGGTGCTGGTGCGCGACGAGACGGGCGGAAATCGTCCCGAAAAACCGAAACTGGACTATGTCGCATCCCAGGTTGGCGGCGGCGATGCGGAGGTGCATTCGAACTTCCGCCTGAGCGACAGCGGTTTCGTCGAGTTCCTATTCTTCAACCGCAACCTCAACGCCTACAGGACCGGACGTATGGTCCGGCGTTTCCTCGAAATCGAGACCTATAGGATGATGGCGCTTCTTGCGCTGCCGATGGCGCGCGAGACAGTATCGAAGCTTTCAACCTTCGACCGGCGCCTCGATCTCTTGATCGCGCATATGCAGAGCGCCGTCAAAGTCGACAAGGCGCTGCTGTCCGAGGTGACCAGGCTCTCCTCTGATGTGCTCAACTTCTCCGCCCTCGCCCGCCACCGGTTCGGCGCGACGAAAGCCTATGCTGAGATCGTGGCAAGCAGGCTGTCGGAACTTCGAGAAGAGCGGGTCGAGCAAAGGCAAAGGCTGGGTACGTTCATTGATCGGCGCTTCCAACCGGCTGTCCGCTCGGTCTATGCGGCAGAACGGCGCCTCGACGAACTGGCCGAACGCGTCAGTCTCGCCGGCGACCTGCTCAGAACCACCGTGCAGGTTCAGCTCGAAGATCAGAACGCCTCGCTGCTGACGTCCATGGAAGAGCGTGCGCGCATCCAGGTGCATATCCAGCAGGCGGTCGAAGGCTTCTCCGTCATCGCCATCACCTATTACACCGTCGGCCTGGCGAAGATCTGCCTCGAAAGTATTTCCGAACTGGGTGTCGATCCCCACGTGGCGAAGCTTGCCGTTCTCGGCGCCATCCCGCTGGTGCTCTTTGCCGTCTGGACGGCGGTTCGTCACGTTCGCAAGAGCATTGCCGGCCACTCCGCCGGTCCGGCATCCGGAAGCCACTGACGCGACGCCAGATATTCGCTCACCGCCGCCCTTACGAGGCGACGGCGTTTGCTTGCCTGCATCCGAACGTCAGGATGCCATCGCGTAGTGGCGATGCTCCGACGCCCGGCCGCTGCCCGTTCTGAACCGCCGCAGCAATTCGGCAAGGCCTTCGGTTTCATGTGTCAGGCTCTGGGCGGCGGCCGTCGTTTCCTCGACCATCGCGGCGTTCTGCTGCGTCACCTTGTCCATCTGGTCGCCGGCAGCCGAGACTTCGCGCAGGCTCGTCGCCTGTTCGCGGGCGGCAACGGCGATCTCGGCCACGGTTGCATTCATGGCGGTGACCTGCTCGACGATCTGTTCGAGCGAGAGGCCGGATTCACCCACCAGCTCGACGCCGGTCTTGACCTGCGCCGACGAGGTGGAGATCAGCTGCTTGATCTCCCTCGCTGCATTGGCGGAGCGCTGGGCGAGTTCGCGGACTTCCTGGGCGACGACAGCAAAGCCCTTGCCTGCCTCTCCGGCGCGCGCCGCTTCCACGCCGGCATTCAGCGCCAGCAGGTTGGTCTGGAAGGCGATCTCGTCGATGACGCTGATGATGTTACCGATCTTCGACGACGAATTTTGAATTTCCGTCATCGCATCGATGGCGCGGGCAACGATCTCTCCACCCTTTTCGGCGTTGGTTCGGGCGGTTGCCACGACAGCCTGAGCGCGGCTTGCGCCCTCCGCCGTTCCATTGACGCCGCGGGTCACGTCACCCAGCGCCGCGACGGTTTCTTCCAGCGAGGCTGCCTGCTGCTCGGTGCGGCGAGCGAGATCGTTGGACGCCGTGGAGATTTCCGCAAGGCCGGAGCGGATGGTGGCGACCGCGCGAATGACGGAATCGACCGCTTCTTCGAGGCTCGCGACCGAATTGTTGAAATGATCTCGGATCCTCACGTAGCGATGGTCGACTTCGCCGACGCGGACGGTGAGGTCACCCTTGGACAGCGCGTCCAGCCCGACGGAAATCTGCCGGAAGGCATGCTCCATCACCTGCGCATCGCTGAGCCGCTCAGCCTCCTGGCGCAGCCGCTCTTCTTCGGCCGCCAGGCGGGCGCGTTCGGCATTGGCTTCCGCGATCAGCTTGGCGCGGCCCGTTTCCTGGAAAACCTTCAGCGAACGCGCCATGGCCCCCAGCTCGTGGCGGTGCTCGACGCCCGTTACCACGATCCCTTCCTCGCCGCGGGCAAGCTGCTCCATGGACTGCGCCATGTTGCGCACCGCAGAGGAAATCAACCGGCCGACGAAATAGGAAAGCACGAGGCCGATGACGATCAGCAGCCCGCTGATGACAAGCGTCGTGCTGGTCGCGGAGGCAACCGTTGCGTCCACCGAACCATCAAGGGTCTTCTGCGCACCGGTAACGGTTGCCTGCAGATCCTTGAAGCCACCTGAGATTTTCGGCGCGAGCACGCTGAGCTGCGTCTGGCGGATATTGCCGGAAGCCTGCAGGACCTCCTTCATGTCGCCGAGACGGGCGGTGTAGTTTTGCATGAGCTGGCCGGCGCCCATCAGGCGCTTCTTCTGCAGCTCGTTCTTTGCGGCCTTGGCGGCGGCATCGTTGAGCGCCACCGCTTCGGCCAGTGCTGCCTGGGCCGTGTCGTAGGCGGCAAAATCATCGGAATGCACGAAGCGTTCGGAGAAATAGAGACTGCGGTTCAAGGCCTCCAGTGTCGCCGCCGTCATCTGCAGCAGCGGCACATCGTTCTGGCGCCAGGCGCTGCGCACGACATCGTTGAGCGCGATGCTGGTCCAGGGGCCGAATTCGGTGACCTTGGAGATCAAGGCATCACGCCTGGCCTGCAGGGCGACAATCTGTTCGAAAGCCTTGCCATAGGTGGCAATGTCCTGGCGGATTGCCGCAAGGCCGGACTGCAGGTCCCTGTTGCCGGCAAAACGCGGGTCGTCGGCGTCGAAGGCTTTCACGCCGGCGCGGAAGCGATCGACGACATCCTGCGTCGGCGTGGAGCGGAAGGCTTCCGCCGACATCTGAATCTCGTTCAGCTGGTCGCTGTAATCCGAGATGGCGAGACTTTGGCCGGCGGTGGCGCGATAAGACGAGAAGATCGAGGCGAGCCCGTTCATACCAGAGATCGCGCTGACCGTGAGCAGGCTCATCAACAGGATCAGCGGTACGAAGCCGGAGGTGATCTGTGCGCGAATGCCGAATTTATTCCAGAAATGCAACATCATAGTCCTCTTATGTCACTGGCTCTTCGGCAGATAGGTGGCAATGTTCTCAGGTGTGACGAGTTCGAAGGGAACGTTGTTTTCGCGCGGCACCTTCTCCTTGCGGATCAGCTTGACGGCAGCGTCGACAGCGGCAGCGCCCTGTCCGACGGCGCTTTGGAGAATGGTGACGTCGAGATCGCCGGCCACCATCGCGGCGAGCGCGTCGTCGGTCGCGTCGACGCCGGCGACGACGACGTTCTTCATCGGGATATTGTTCTTCTTCATGGCCCGGATCGCACCGAGCGCCATCTCGTCATTATTGGCGATGACCGCGTCGAACTTGACACCGGCCGACAGCCATTCCTGCATCTGCTGGTCGGCATAATCGCTCGACCAATAGGCGGCCTGCCGCTCGACGATCTGAAGACCCTGGCAATCCGGGGTGGCGATGACGTCGGAGATGTCCTGCGTGCGGGCGCGGGCGGCCGCGTGGAAGGGTTCGCCCATCAGCACGACGACGCGCCCTTTGCCTTTGAGGAGCGCGCAGACCTGCTTGGTCTCCAGTGTTCCAGATTCCTTCTCGTTGGAGGCGACCACTACCTGATTATCAGGCAGGTCCAGTAGGTTGGAAGGAACATTGTTGATGTAGACCAGCGGAATACCGGCATCTGCCGCCATCTTGGTCATTTGCGGCCCGAGGTCGCCATCGGAGACAGCAAGGATAATGGCGTCGACCTTGTCGGCAATGAGGTTCTGCACCTGCTGCTTCTGGAGCTCGTTGTCGCCCTTGGCACTTTCGGTGACGAGCTTGAGGCCTGATATCGTCTGCCCATGCGAGACGACGCCGTTCAGAAGCGCTGTTCTGAATTTGTCGAGATCGGACATCGAAACCCCGATCGTCTGGGCGTGGGCAGCAGAGATCGATATCGCCAAGGCGATGGATGCAAGCGTAGCCGTTTTCATGAATTCCCCTGCACAATTCGAATATGAAAGGGTTATTTCAAATTTTGGTTAAATTTTACTTTTCTTCCGAAAGCAAAAGTTAAGCGCGAGGGTATGATCTTGCGGCGGCAGGGAGCGCCTTCTTCGGCAGCGATCGACCGGACTTGAAGGACATCACGCCAAGCTTGATGGGATGCGCTTGAAGTCTTGTTCTTATGAAGATTAGCGCCCACCGAAGCCGGAGCTGACGGTGATACCCTTGTAGATCACCCTCTGCAGCACGATGGCCAGGATGACACCCGGCACCATGGAGATCGTCGCGCCGGCCATGATGTAGTTCCACGCAGTTCCCTGCTGTGTCTGGAACAGGGTGAGCCCGAGCGGCAGCGTGGCCATTTCGACGCCGCTGGTGGCGATCAGCGGCCAGAGGAAACTCTTCCATTGTGCGATGAAGGTGAACAGCGCCAGCAGGCCGATGGCCGGCATGGCAAGCGGAATGATGACCGTAACCAGGATGCGCAGGCGCGAAGCCCCGTCCATCATCGCCGCCTCGTCGAGATCCTTGGGAATGCCGAGGATGAACTGCCGCAGCAGAAAGGTACCGAAAGAGCTGAAGGCGACCGGCAGGATCATGCCGTGATAGGTGTTGATCCAGCCGAACGTACTGACGATGAGGAAGAGCGGGATGACCAGCATCACCTGCGGGATCATCAGCGTGGTGAGATAGGTGAGCAGCAGCCCCTCCCGGCCGGGAAACCTCAGCCGGGCGAAGGCGTAGGCAGACAGGCAGGAGACCGCAATCACGATCGCCGTAACGCCGCAGGCGACCACGAAGGAATTCAACAGGAAGGTTCCGAACGGCAGGGAAACCACGGCTTCGACGAATGTTCCCCAATGATATTCCTCGGGGAAGATGCGGACCGGCACGGCCATCACCTCGGCATTGGAGCGCACGGCGTTCGACACCATCCAGAAGAACGGGAAGAGGAAAAGCAGCGCAATCAGCGAAAGCCCCGTGTAACTGGCGAAGGAGCCGATGCGCCGCAATATGCGGTGACGATGCTGGGACACGGAATGCGGATGCCGTGAGGTCGGGTCAATCGTCATAATGCACCCATTTGCGCTGCATGTGGAATTGCAAGATGGTGAGCGCCATGATCATGACGAACATCACCCAGGCGAGAGCCGAGGCATAGCCCATCTGGAAATTGGTGAAGCCCTTCTGGTAGATGGCAAAGCCTAGCGTGGCCGTCGCCGAGCCCGGCCCGCCGCGCGTCATCGCGAATATCTCGTCGAAGATCTGCAGCGAGGTGATGGCCGTCATCACGGTGCCGAAGAAGATGGTCGGCGATATGAGCGGCAGGCGGATGCGCCAGAAGCGCTGCCAGGCATTGGCGCCGTCGATCGTCGCCGCCTCGAGATAGTGCTTCGGCACAAGGTCGAGCGCGGCGTTGAACATCACGACGTTGTAGCCGACATTCGCCCACAGGGTGACGAGCACGATCGCCTGCATGGCCCAGCTCGAGCTCAGCAGGAAATTCGGCAGACCGAGGCCGAGCGCGCGGATGATGGTGTCGGCCAGCCCGTCCGGTGTAAAGATGAGCAGCCACACCACCGACGCCGCGATGGTGGGCGTGAAGGTCGGCAGGAAGAAGATTACCCGGAAGATTGCCTTGCCGCGCTTCAGGCTCGATATCCAGACCGCCAGCGTCAACGAGATGACGAGGTTCAGCGCCAGATACTCGACGGCGAAGAGCAACGTGTTGCGCAATATGGTGTAGAAGGCCGGATCAACGGTGAAGAGCCTGATATAATTCTGAAAGCCGACGAAGGACGGCGTCGAGATCAGCTGCCAATTGGTAAAGCTGAGCGCCAGCGACGCCACGATCGGCAAGGCCATGAAGACCATGAAGCCGAGGAAGCTCGGCAACAGGAACAGCATGGCAGTTTGCGTCTCCGGCTTCAGGAAGCGCCGGGGCCGACCGGGCTGCAAGGAAACTTCGGCAACAGCGCTTTGCGACATGTCTTCCTCCATGCGCGGCAGGTCCTGCCACGGGCGGGCGCTAGCGCGTCCTGTCGGACGCGCTGGCTTTATTGCTGCGCAAGGCTCTGGATGGACTCCATCGTCTGCTTGGCATCGGCGCTACCGGCGAAAGCCGGCGGGAAATACTGGTTGAACAGGTTTTCCACCGCGGCCCAGTTGTTGGTGATCACGTAAGGCACGGAATGCGCCAGGGAATAGTCGATGGCCTCGCCGCCATTGGTGATGTCCTTGGCCGCCACCTTGTACCAGACGGATTGCGACGCCGTGCGCGCTGGCAAGGCACGGCCCTGCTCGGCGAGATAGGATAAGGCTTCCGGGCTGGTCAGCACCTGGATCGCCTGCCAGGCAGCATCCTTGTTTTTGCTTGACGTGGAAATGCCGAAGCCGGAGCCTGCTGTGACGGCCGAGAGTTCGCCTTTGTCGCGCGGCAGGGTGGTGAGGCCGATCTTGAACTTAGCCTGGTCCTTCATGCCGATAATAGACCAGGGACCATCGATATACATGGCGACGTTGCCCGAATTGAACCGGCCCTGGACGACATCACCGGGATCCGCGCCACCCGAGGGAACCAGCGGCGCGATCTTATCCTTGGCGGCAAAGCCGATCATCCTGTCGGCAGCGGCAACTGCGCTCGCACTGGTCAAGTCAAGCTCTCCGGCGTCGTTGACGTATTTATCGCCCCAGGCCGCGGCTAGGACCGAATAGTTGGTCGGAGTGATGCCGAAGCCATATTTGCCGTCTTTCGTCAGCTTCTTGGCGGCATCGGTGAACTCGGCAAGCGTCCAGCCAGGCTTCGGCAGCGGGACGCCGGCGGCTTCGAGCGCGTCCTGGTTATAATAGATGACCCACGGACCGACATCGTAGGGCAGACCGTAGAGCTGCTTGTCGACGGACATGCCGCCGATGATCGAAGGGGTGAAGGCGCTGACGTCGAACTTATCGGCCTCGATCCGGTCATTCAGGGGCTCGAGCAGCGAATAGAAGTTCGGCATGCGCAGCGACTGCATGGAAACAATGTCGGCGAGCTGTCCCGATGCCGCCAGCACCGGCAGCCTTGTCCAGTAATCGACCCAGCCCGTCGTCGTCAGCGTTACCTTGATGTCGGGATACTTGGCGGTCACCATCTCTGCCAGATGTTGCCAGCTCTTGGTGTCGGTTTCGGAGCCGGTCCACATCTGCCAGGTCAGGTTGACCTGTTCGGCCGATGCGGCTGTGGCAAAAAGGCTACCGCCGATTGCGGCAAGCATAAGCGTTTTCTTCAACACCTTCATGGGTTTCTCCTCCCTCCATGAACGCAATGGACACGCAAGTGCGATCGAGCTCACGCCTTCAGGACGATCTCGATCACCGGCACGGTAACGTCCGGGCGCCGGACCGGCAGTTCGAGCGTGATCATGCCTTCCGGCACCGTCACGCCGATATTGGAATCCACATCTTTGGCATGGTTCAGCCAGTGCACCTCGCTGGCATCATGCAGGAATTGCGCATAGGCGATCCTGTCGGCGAGACCTTCGATGTGGATGTGGCGGTAAGGCCAATTGTAGACGTGCAGATAAAGGCGGTTGCCGCGCTGGGTATAACGGCAGCCAGCCGGCACCGGATAGCGGGATGGCCCTGCCCCATAGATGGAACGTCCGTTGACTTCCATCCAGTTCTGATAGACCTCGAGCGCGCTGATGGCGCGCGCATCGAGCGTGCCCCGGCCGGTCGGGCCGACATTCATCAAGAGGTTGCCGCCGAGCGCGACGGAATCGATCAGCAGCTGGATGATCTGTTCCGGGCTCTTCCAGGTATCTTCGTCGCGGTGATAACCCCAGGAGCCGCTGAAGGTATGGCAGGCTTCCCAGAGCACCCCCTGGCTGGCGATGGCGGGGGCGACCCGCGGCGTATATTGCTCCGGCGTCGTCACGTCAGGCAGGGTGCCGGGCGGCAGATCGAGGCGGTTGTTGACGATGATGCCGGGCTGCAGCTCGCGAACCAGATCGACCAGCCGCTCGCTCTCCCAATCGGCGCGCCCCTTGCCGGGCAGCCCGTGATATTCCCGCCTTGGGTAGCTGAAATCGAACCAGATGATGTCGATGCGGCCAAAGCCGGTCAGAAGCTCGCGCACCTGTTCGCGCATATAGGCAGCGTAGTTGGCGATGTTACGGCCGGCATTCATCGCCTTGGCGTCGGGATGGTTGCGCAGCGGATGGTGAACGTCGATCGGGAAATCGGGATGGTGCCAGTCAAGCAGCGAATAGTAGAAGCCGATCTTCAGCCCTTCGGCACGGAAGGCTTCGACCAGCGGCGTGAGCAGATCTTTGCCGCAGGGCGTGTTCGGCGCCTTGTAGTCCGTCACCTTGCTGTCCCAGAGGCAGAAACCCTCATGATGCTTGGTCGTCACCACGACATATTTCATGCCGGCAAGACGCGCACGGCGGGCCCACTCCTTGGGATCGTAGAGATCGGGATCGAAATTGTCGAAATAGCGCTGGTAATGCTCGTCGGTCAGTTCCTCGCGGTTTTTCAACCACTCGTGCCGGGCGCCCAGCGCATAGAGGCCCCAATGAATGAACATGCCCAGGCGATCCTGGCTGAACCAGGCATGTTTCTCCGCCCCTCCCGATGCCGGATTTTCCGGCTGGCGTTCCGAACTCGTCACAGGTTTCTCCTCCCTGTTTTCCGGCTCGACATCATATCGAACCGGTTCGGTAAATGATCATCTCGCCTGATCCGATGTCTGTCAAGCCGAAATTCGCGATCACAAGATCAGAAAGGCAAGCCCCACAAAGCAACCGATTTGAAGCATGAATGTTGCGCCGAGCAATAAAATCGGACATAACAAGGTATTAGAACCGGTTCGACAGACATGACCACGATACGAGACGTAGCGCGCCTTGCGGGGGTTTCCATCTCGACCGTCTCGCTCGCGCTCAACAGCCCGAAGCGGGTCGGCGTCGAGACGCTCGACCGCATCCAGCGGGCGATAAAATCGACCGGTTACCGCATCGACCCGGTGGCCCAGACGCTGGCGCGCGGACGCAGCTCGCTGATCGGCTTCGTTTCGGCCAATCTCGGCAACATGTTCTTCGGCGACATCCGTCGAGAGATCGAGCACCAGGCGCTCGACCACGGTTATTTCGTCCTGATCGCCGACTCCTCCGGCAGGGCCGATCTCGAACGGGCGCTGCTGGAGCGGCTGGAAGCGCAGAAGATCGCCGGAATTGCGCTGGCGGCAAACGGGCACGGCGAGGAGTACGCGACGTTCCTGCGCGACTTCAAAACCCCGATCGTGATGTTCGACCAGAAGGTGGAAGGGGCGGAACGCGATTTTGTCGGTTCCGACAACCCGCTTACCACCACCATCCTGACCGAACATCTGCTGCAGCTCGGCCACAGGCGCATCGGTTTCATCTCCGGGCCGAGCGGCCTGCACACTGCCGACGAGCGCCTGAAGGGTTTCATGAACACAATGGCCGGCGCCGGTATGGACATCGATCCTTCGCTGGTGGTCGAAGGCGGCTACACCCGGACTGGCGGCCATGCACAGGCGATGCGCCTCTTGACCCGCCGCGACCGGCCGACCGCCATCATCGGCGCCAACAACATGACCGGCCTAGCAGCACTTCAGGTCATGCAGGAGATGGGCTTCCGCTGCCCTGACGACGTGTCGCTGGCGATGGTCGACGACGTGCCCTGGAGCAATGTCATCACGCCTCGCATCACCATGGTGGTGCAGGATGCGCAGAAGCTCGGGGAATTGGCGGCACAACGCCTCCTGGCAAGAATAGCAAGCCCCGAGGGCGCCGCCGCGCCGCCTGAAGATTTCATCCTGACGCCGAGATTCGTACGCGGAGAATCGACCAGGCGGTTGTGAGTGCTTCCACCGGTCCTCACGCATATGCCAAACCGGTGTCGAGAGATGTAAGCGCAGTGCCTGACTCTCTCTCGTCGGCCCTTATCCATTGAAAGGCGGCAAAATTTGTCATACATGTGTGATGAATCGTGAATTTCGCAATGCCGCGCGTTTGAACGGCATTCGGATCAAGGCCGATGCGGGGGTCAAGCGTGGCAATGCAGGTGAAGGATCGCAGCAAAGGCTCCGGGTCGCTGGTCTCACAGGTTGGCGAAAGCCTCCGGCAAGCCATATTGAGCGGCCAGTATTCCGCAGGCGACAAGCTTCCGAGCGAACACGAGCTGACCGAAACGCACAGCGTCAGCCGAACCGTCGTGCGTGAGGCGGTGGCAGCACTGCGCTCCGACGGGCTTGTCGAGGTGCGCCAGGGGGCCGGGATTTTCGTACTCGGCGCGGATCCGGCGCTTTCCGCGCGGAAAGTCGACAAGGCCCGCGTCGCCTCCGATCTTGAGGTCCTCGAGATCAGAACACCTGTCGAAATCGAGGCGGCGGGCCTAGCGGCCCTGCGCCGCTCGCCGGCACAGGAGGAAGCGATATTCGAATGTCATCGGAAAATCCTCCAGTGCATCGAGAGCGATCAATCCATTCGCGATGCGGATCTCGAGCTCCATGCCGCAATCGCCGAAGCCACGAACAATCCGCTGTTCAGGCAGTTCCTGGAATCGCAGGGCTCTGCGATCATCCCGCAGTCGAGGCTCGTCCCGGAATCGAGGACGGCCGAACAGACCGCCTATCGAAAGCTGATCCACAGGGAGCACGAGGCAATCGTCGTCGCCATCTCGGACAGGGACGAGCAGGCCGCCCGCAACGCCATGCGCGACCATCTGGTCGGCAGCCAGGCCAGGTACCGCAACCTGCTAAGAGATCTGCGAAGCTTTACGAGCTGATATCTGATCCGGAATTACGTGGGAAGTCAGACCGATTATGTGAGCACCGCCGGCAGGCGCCGGATGTGGCTCGAGGCTCTTGGCGCAAGGCCGCCCCTCAGTGTCGCTGTTGGCGCGAATTGTCCGTTATTTGTCCGGCGCGCGCATTTTCCCCTGTCTTCAAATCGCCGAATATGACTTCATGATCAACCTGCATGGAGCAAAAAATGTCCGGCCATGATACTGTCCTTCTCGTTATCGACGCCCAAGAGTCCTTCCGACACCGCAATTATTGGGATGAAAACCTCGCTTCCGGCTATATCGATCGTCAGCAGGCTCTGATCGACGGCGCCGAAGCCGATGGAATACCCATCATCCAGATCTTCCATGTCGATGAAAACGGTCCGTTCTCGGAAGCATCCGGGTTCGTCAGCACACTCGCCCCGCTCAGGATCGCGCCCAAGGCGACGTTCAGGAAGAACCGCCATAGCGCCCTGGTCGGTTCCGGTCTCGACGTGTGGCTGACCGAGAACGGCGTCCGCCGTATCCTCGTCTCCGGCATCCGCACCGAACAGTGCTGCGAGACCACGACCCGCCACGCCTCGGATCTCGGCTATCAAGTCGACTATGTCGGTGAAGCGACCCTGACCTTTCCGATGACCGACGCCGCAGGACGCACCTGGAGCGCCAAGGAAATCCGGGACCGGACCGAACTGGTCCTGTCGGGCCGTTTCGCTCGGATCGCGACCGTCGAAGAGGCCCTGGCTGGGCGCGGAAAGTCGCTCGCCGCATGACGGTCGCCGCGCAACCCTTCGATATTCCGGTCTTCGTCGTCGTGCCGCCGCGCGTGCTGCTGCTCGACGTGGCCGGCCCGATCGAAGTGCTGCGCAAGGCGAACCTCGAACAGCCCACGGTGCGTTTTACCGTGACCTATATCGGCCCATCGGCGACGGTCGGCAGCTCGATCGGTCTTGCCGTTACGGGCGTCGCCGCGTTACCCGAGCGCTTGCCCGATTCCGCGCTTGTCGTCATTGCCGGCAGCGCCGATGCCCCGATGGATAACAACCGCCCGTGGGACGAACAGGAACGCGCCGAGCAGGCCGCCATCGTCGCATGGCTGAAGCACGCCATTCTTCCGGGAATTCGTCTGGTCTCGATCTGCTCGGGCGCATTGCTCGCTGCCGAGGCCGGAATGCTCGACGGCTGCGAGTGCACCACGCATCACGGCTGTATGGAAGATCTGATCAGGCTCGCGCCCAGCGCGCGCGTCCGAGACAACCGGCTCTATGTCGAGGACGGAGACCGCCTCACCAGCGCCGGCATCACCGCCGGCATAGACCTCATGTTGCACATCGTTGCCGAAGCAGCAGGACATGCCTGCGCGCTTGCGGTGGCGCGATATCTTGTCGTCTATCTCAGGCGCGGCGGCTCGGATCCGCAGCTTTCGCCCTGGCTTGAAGGCCGCAACCATATTCACCCGGTCATTCACCGTGCGCAGGATGCGGTGGTCGCCAACCCCACTCAGGACTGGTCGGTGGCGTCCCTTGCCCGCCTCAGCGGTGCCAGCCCGCGCAACCTTTCACGACTGTTCAACGAACAGACGGGCATGAGCGTTACGGATTTCGTCAACCTTATGCGGGTCGCTCTCGCCCGCGAGATGCTCTCCGGTTCACGGATGGACATGGAGGCCGTCGCGATGCGCGCCGGCTTCGGCTCGGCGCGGCAGCTCCGCCGCGCCTGGAACCGTCTGAATGACGGCCCGCCGAGCGCGGCACGGTCAACGCTGCCCGTCGGTTGATAGACTGCTCGCCGCCGGTCACCAGATCGCGATGACGATCGCGGACATATTGTCTCGCACTTTTCACGTTGAAGCACTCGCCGCGATGGCTTGATGCTGCATGCTCGGAAAGAGATCCGTCTGGGACAGACATCTGTGGAAGGCACGGCGCATCTGGCTTAAGAAATGACTGCGCGCCCGTTGCGTCCAGTCGCTCCAGCGATGGGGGATGCATCGATGGAATTCGACGGGCTGCTGACCCATCCGCGACTGAAAGCTAGTTGAAAGCTTCGACGTCATAGGAAGGGGCAGCATCGTGGAGGAGACACGGGTCAAGGTGGCGAGGCGACGATGCTAGCAAACCACCGGAGGAGATTTCCATGCGTTCTTCACGCAGCCTTTTTCACACCGTCGCTTTTTCGACGCTTCTCGCCGCAGCACCTTTCGCGACCAGCGCCGCACATGCGGCCGATAAGATCACCATCATGGTCGGCGGTTATGAGAAGCAGATCTATCTGCCCGCCAAGCTTGCCGAATCGCTCGGATACTTCAAAGACGAGGGTCTCGACGTCGAGCTGCTGAACGAAGCTGCCGGCGTCGATGCCGAAAATCAGCTTCTGGCCGGCGCCGTCCAGGGCGTGGTCGGCTTCTACGACCACTGTGTGGACCTGCAGGCCAAAGGCAAATTCGTCGAATCCATCGTCCAGTTCAGCCAGGCGCCGGGCGAAGTCGAGATGGTTTCGAGCAAGTATCCTGACATCAAATCGCCGGCCGACTTCAAAGGTAAGACCCTCGGCGTCACCGGTCTCGGCTCGTCCACCAACTTCCTGACCCTCTTCATGGCCTCGAAGGCCGGGCTGAAGCCCGGCGACGTCGTGACGGTTCCGGTCGGCGCCGGCGGCACCTTCATCGCTGCCATGCAACAGGATCAGATCCAGGCCGGCATGACGACCGAGCCGACGATCTCGCGCATGATCAAGACCGGCGAGGCGAGCGTGCTCGTCGACATGCGCACGGTCGAGTCGACCCGTCAGGCGCTCGGCGGCACCTATCCGGCCGCCTCGCTCTACATGGAAGCCTCCTGGGTCGACGCGCACAAGGAAGAGGCACAGAAGCTCGCCAACGCCTTCGTCAAGACGTTGCGCTACATCAACACGCATTCGTCCGCCGAGATCGCGGACAAGATGCCGAAGGACTTCTACGTCGGCGACAAGGACGGCTACATCAAGGCTCTCGACGACGGCAAGGGCATGTTCACACCGGATGGCGTCATGCCGGAAGACGGTCCGAAGACCGTGCTTGCCGTGCTCTCGGAGTTCTCCAAGAACGTCAAGGGCAAGCAGATCGACCTTTCCAAGACCTACACGACGGAATTCGTCAAGAACGTCAAGTAAGGCGTCGCATCCCGATCGATCCATGGGCATTGCGTGCACGCGCCCAAAGCACGCCTCAGGTATCATCATGCAAAATGACAAGAACCAGATCCCGGCGATCGAGCTGATCAACGTCAGCCGCCGCTTCGTCTCACCCACCGGCAAGTCCCTTACGGCCTTGCGCGATTTCAACATGACAGTCGCCCGCGGAGAGTTCGTCGCCGTCGTCGGCCCCACCGGATGCGGCAAATCGACGACGCTCAACCTCGTGACGGGTCTCGCACGCCCGAGCGCCGGTGAAGTGCGGTTGATGGGCGGTCCGATCACCGGCATTGACCCGCGTGTCGGCTTCGCGTTCCAGACCGACGCGCTCTTTCCCTGGAAGAACGTCATCGACAACGTCATGGCCGGTCCGCTGTTTCGGGGCAAGTCGCGCACTGAAGCGGAAAAGAGCGCACGCGACTGGTTGGCCCGTGTCGGCCTTTCGAAGTTTGTCCATCACTATCCCCACCAGCTTTCCGGCGGCATGCGCAAGCGCGTCTCACTGGCACAGACCTTCATCAATGAGCCGGAAATCCTGCTGATGGACGAGCCGTTTTCGGCCCTCGACGTGCAGACCCGCACGGTCATGCATGAAGAACTCTTGAAGCTGTGGGCGGAGCGCAAGGCCTCGGTGGTGTTCGTGACCCACGACCTCGAAGAGGCTGTCGCCCTTGCCGACAAGGTCTATGTGCTGACCGCCGGCCCCGCGACGGTAAAGTCGGTCTACACGATCGATCTCCCCCGTCCGCGCGTCGTGTCGGAGATCCGCTACGAGCAGAACTTCATCGACTATTGCAAGACGATCTGGGAGGACCTCCGCGAGGAAGTCGAGACCAGCTACCGCCGCGCAAGCGAAGCGGCCTGAGGGAGGATATCATGGCACACATTACACTTGAGGCCGGTTCGGCCACCATGTTTCGGCCGGGCACGTCGGACACGGAAATCGAGGCATCGGCGCTGAAGGCAATGCGCCGGCGCAAGACGCTGGTGCGCTTTTGGCAGATCGCTATCCTGGTCTTCGTGATCGGCATGTGGGAGCTGTCTTCCAACATGCAATGGATCGATCCGTTCTTCTATTCGAGCCCGAGCGGCGTCGTTCAGCGCCTCTACGAATGGGCAACCGAAGGCACCACGGAAGGTTCGCTCTGGTATAATCTATGGGTGACGATGGAGGAGGCCTTGATCGGCTTCTTCGCGGGTTCGATCACCGGCGTCTTCGTCGGCATCGGTCTTGGCCGCAACCGCTTCCTGTCGGACATCTTCTCCGTCTATATCAAGGCGATCAACTCGATACCGCGCGTCGTTCTTGCCCCCATCTTCATCATGATCATGGGTCTCGGCCTGCCCTCCAAGGTTGCTCTCGCCTTCATCATGGTGTTCTTCGTCGTCTTTGCAAACGCCTTCCAGGGCGTGCGCGAGGCCGACCGCAATATGATCGCCAATGCCCGCATTCTCGGCGCCTCGGACTGGCAGGTCACCCGCACGGTGGTCATCCCGTCGGCGATGAGCTGGATCTTCGCCAGTCTGCACGTGTCCTTCGGTTTCGCGATCATCGGCGCAATCGTCGGCGAATTCGTCGGCGCCCGCTTCGGGATCGGCCAGCTCATCTCGATCGCCAAGGGTACGTTCGATGCCGCCGGCATGTTCGCGGCAATCCTCCTCGTCATGGTCGTCACGCTTTTTGCCGAATACATCATGACATTGATCGAGAACCGCCTGGCGAAATGGCGTCCGCAGCAGCACCTCGATACCCAGTGATCAAATCAACCTCTTCCCAAAGCAGGCCGGGCGCCCATGTCCGGCCTTCCTTCATTTGATGCACTTGGGTCTAAGCGAGCGGAAGCCGGACCGTCACGACGAGCCCACCGCCTTCCGCATCTTCGAGTGAGACTGAACCTCCAGCGCCTTCGACAACCTCCCGAACGATCGCAAGCCCCAGACCGCTCCCCTCGGCTTCGGTCCCCATGATCCGGTAGAATCGCTCGAAAACCTGCTCGCGCTCGCCGCTCGGAATACCCGGCCCGTTATCCTCGACGGTCACCACGGCGTTGCCATCCGCCTGCCCGACTGCGACGGTCACCCGTCCATTCGGGCGGGTGTAGCGGATCGCATTGTCTATGAGGTTGACCAGCATCTCGCGCAACATCGTCGCGTCGCCGTCGACAATGACCGGGCGGACGGCTTCCAGGCCGACGTCGATGTTGCGCCTCAGCGCCTCTTCGGCATGTGCTTCCAGGATCTCGCGGGCAGCCTTGCTAAGGTCGGTCGCATCGCTGCGCGGGCGCCGGCTTCCGGGCTCGGCCCGCGACAAGGTAAGCAGCTGGCTGGCGAGACGCGAAATCTGCTTCGTGCTGGTGCGAAGGGCGAAAAGCGCCTCGTCGCGGCGAGCCGCATCGGCTTCGCGGGCCGCCACGCTCGCCTGCGTCGAAATCAGCGCCAGGGGGGTTCGCAGTTGATGCGCAGCATTCGATACGAACCGTCGCTGTGCGGCCATCTGGTTCTGGACGCGCTCCATGTAGTCGTTCAGGGCGTGAACGAGCGGCTGCAGCTCGCTCTGCACCATCTCCGGCGGCAGCGGATCGAGACGGTTGCGCCCGCGCTGGCGCAGGGCATCCCGCAGTCTCAGCGCAGGTGCCAGGCCCCGCTGAAGGCCGAGGATGGTCACCAGGCTTGCGACGAAGACAAGCACGAACTGCTTCGAAAAGTCTGAGAGCCACAATTGCCTTCGCATCGCATACTGGCTGTTATGCGTAACGGCGACGGTGACGGAGATCGTGCCGTCATCGGGAAGGCCGACGACAGGATGGTCGAGCATCAGGACGCGCACATCGGCACCATGGAACGTGCGATCCTCACCGGTGCGCTGGACGGCCGGCAACGGCAAGTCGGGAAAGCCGCTGAGCAAACTGCCCCATGCGGTGATGACCTGATAGGATACCCGGTCGCCGAAGCCCGTATCAAACATCTCCAGCGCGGAAGGCGGCACATCCACCTGAACATTGCCGCCCTCGTCGACGCGGACGGCTTCGGCAATGACGCGCGTCGAGGCCAGAAGTGTTCGATCCGTCACCAGCTTTGCTGTGGCATCCGCCGTCCAGAAGCTGTCGTAAAGATTGAAGCCGATCGCCCCGCACAGCGTCAGCAGCACCCAGCAGAGCAGTTGCGCCCTCAGGCTCTGGCTGAGCCGCGCGATCGTCGCACCCACCTTTGTGACGAGGCTACTGGACATGTCTGAGGAGATAACCAAGTCCGCGCAACGTGGCAATTTGAACCGAACTGCTCTCGAGTTTCTTTCGCAGCCTGTGGACGTAGATTTCGATGGCACTCGGATCCGCCTCGTCGTCGAAACCGAACACGCTTTCAGAAAGGGCGGCTTTCGAGATGGTGTTGCCGAGCTTCATCACAAGCTGTTCAAGAACGGCATATTCGCGCGGCGTCAATTGCAACGGCTCGCCTGCGACGAAAAACTGCCGCGTCCCGCCGGAGAAGCGCAGGTTGCCGACGGTAATCTCGGACGATGCCCGGTCTTGTCCGCGGCGGACCACTGCACGAATCCTTGCTTCGAGCTCGGCTATTTCGAAGGGTTTGGCGAGATAGTCGTCGGCGCCGCTATCAAGCCCTGCTACACGGCCGTCCAGGCTCGCATTGGCGGTCAAGATAATAACCGGCAGCTTGTTTCCGGACTGCCGCAATCGCTTCAAAAGCGTCAATCCGTCAAGCTTGGGCAACGCCAAGTCGAGGATCATCGCCGAATACTCCGCCACCTTGAGCATATGCTCCGCGTCCTCGCCGTCATGGGCAATGTCGATAGCGTATTGCGCCTGTCGCAGGGCTTTACCCAGCCAGGCCGCCAAATCCTTGTTGTCCTCCACCACAAGCAGTCGCATCCGACCTCCTTAGCATGTGCAGGCGGCCTGGCGGAAGCGCGACACGGTTTCCACAGCTGATGCTTGGCCTCTGTTCCCGACCGAAGCAGAAAGAGATGCTATCACCTGCGATCGCCCTAGGCGTCGTCAACGAGCGCCCCCGTCGGCGCTTCCGGTATGGCCTTCGACCGCAACCGCGACGTTTCGGTCTCCTGCGCCTCGGTTCCCCAGATTTCGATCTGGGTCAGCGCCGGATAGGGCGAGGCGTCCTCGGCCTTGATCAGACCGTGCAGTTCCACCCATTCGACGATGCAGGGCTCTATTGGAAAGGCCTGGGCGGCGCCCGATTTCACCAGCGGAAAACAGGTGGTCTTGCCATTCGAGAAGGTGACGCTGACCTTTTCCCACCAGGAATCATGCGGGAAGTCGGCCCGGAGATAGAAAGCGATCTCGTCGATCCTGACCGGCCTGCCGAATTCCACCGTCAACGCCGCTTGCGGATCGCGATTGATGCCCCAGCTCGTATAGGGCCAGAAGCCGTGATCATCGTTGGCCTTTTCGCCGTCGATCGCGTTGCGCGCGGCAAACACCGCTTCGCCCCGGGTCTCGACATTGGCGCGCGCATGCGGAAACAGAACCCGATTGGCGTGATCGTCCCAGGGATTCAGGGCGAGATTGCGCCGATGGACAATCTCGTCAGGGCGCGTGCTACGCGCTGAAAGCCGATGGATATCGCCCCTGAAGGCATTCGGCGAATAGGGCTTGCGTTTGTCGCCGAAGGGCACGGCGAGCGAATAGGCACATTCCTTCATATAGACCAGGCAGGGTTGGATCGCGCCATCGAGGGCGAGGAAGACATGTCCGGGCTCGGAGATCTCCACGACCACGCGATCGCCTTCGCGATAACTCTGGCGATAGACCAGGAACGTCTCGGCCCGGCCTGTGGAACTCGCCAGCACTGCCCCATCGGCATCCACGATCTTCAGCATCAATTCCATGCTCGCCTTCCTCATACGATCCGCAATCTCAGAAGCCGGCCGGCAAACGGCACGCGCAGCCGGTAGATTTTCCCGGGCCAGGCCGATCTCAGCCGCGCGTCCTCCACGCCGATTTCGTCGAGTTCGATCTCGCCGCCGCCATCGACGAAAATGCTGCCGAGATCGGCGAGATCGATCCTGACCGGGGCGACGGTCGGCGCCAGGCACGTCATCAGCGACAGAACCGCCGGCTCGCCTCCGTCATAGCTGTCGACGATCTCGACATGGCGGCCGCGCAGCAGCGAAACGACGCGCCGATAGCCGTGCAGCTGCGCTTCGGGGGGATAGGCGCCTGAAATATCGAGCGATATGCGCGCGCTCCCTTCGTCGAACCCGACCTCGACATCGCGCGCGCCAAAGGTTTCGCCAGCGGACTGCATGACACCTGCGAATGTCGGCAGGTTGTGGAACGCCGACTGCATCGTCCATATCTCGTAGCGCCGCGCCGAAAAGGTTTTTGCGGTATAGGTCTCGACGCCGACATCGATCAGGAACGGATGTCCGTTCTTGTAGAGCGTCACGCTCCCGACATCGTTGTGATTGTGGCCCTCGCCGTTGTTGCCGCCCTTGACGGCAAGCGAAAACTGCCCGTCGCTGGCAATGAACAGGCCGATGCCGGGATAGAAGATATCGCGCCGGGATGCAGGATGCGGCTCGGCGGCAGCGGGAAGCGTCGGGCCGGCCAGCAGTTCCTGCACGCGATACCAAAGGTTCCATTCCCCGGGCAGGTGCGGATTGTCGGAAGCGGCTCTGTCGGATGCAGCGAACTCAGCCAGCATCTCGGAGCCGACCGCCCGTCCGAACAGGTATTCCCGCGCGCTGCAGGGTTCGACCACAGCGGAGGAATCCGCGAAGTTGAAATAGTAGCGGCCGGCCACATGCATATGGGCAATATATTCGGCCATGTTGCGGATCTTCGGTTGCTGCCAGACCCCGGCGAATAGGCCGGGTGCCGCGGCATCCATGATGGTCAACGCACCATGCAGGCAGAGTGCGGCGTGGCGGTAGTAAAGCACGCCCTCTTCGCAGGCCCCGTCCTCGGCATAATCCTTCAGGAAGGCGTCGAGGCTGCCGAGTGCCTTTTCGACGACGGCGTGGCGCGTGGGCTGGTCGGTTTTCAGGGAGAAAACCGTCAACAGGACATTCTGGCTTATCCATGCCGTCCAGTTGTTCATCCGCTCCTCGCCGCGCCCCATCCACCAGAAATGCCGGCCGAGATAGGGCGAAAGGATGCGGGTTTCGATCTCGCGCTCTATGCGTGCCACAATCTCGGGGCTGATGCCGTCGAGCTCGTCGCCAAGCAATGCGACGATGGTGGCAAGCAGCGCCGCCGTTTCGGCGGCGAAGAGATCGACGACCGGCTGCGAATTGTCGGGAAGCGGCAGGCGCGCACCGCTTCGTTCATAGGCGTTGTGCGCCGGAAGCTGCCAGCCGCTCTCCTCCACAATCAGGAAAATGCCATCGACGATCTTCGGCAGGAACCGCGCCCTGCCTTCGATGAGTTCGCCGAGCACCAGATTGTTGAGCATCCGCCGCCGCGTGAAATAAAGCTCCTCGAAGCGCGAGCGGTTGCCCGTTGCGGTGAACTCCCGGTAGTCCGAGGCCGCAATCAGCGGCCAGGCGCGCGCAAGCGTCTCTTCGGCCTCACCAACGACCAGTTCCCGTACCGTTTGCGGCACAGCGCTCCAGCTGGCGCGATCGGAGCAGACCGCCCCGGGCGTGAAATCGCCCAGCACATCCGGCAGCTCCCCTGAAATCTCGCTGAACATGTCTCTCCCCGTACCGGAAAAGCATCGATGGGCATTTGGTCTGCATGCTCACCTATCATATGTGTTTTGCGCTTTCCATGAAATTCGTATGACCTATTCAGAACTTGTTTGACCAATACCGGATATGTGCTATGTCGTTGCAGGAGGAAGAGGAGGCATCGGTGTCCATATCGAATTCGGTCATCGCGACAGATGGTGCTCCGGCAATCCCAGGCCGAAAGGCCGCCGTCTTGTCCAAGCGCCAGCGCAGGATACGCAGCGCGCTCGTCGCCTATTCCTTCATTGCCCCGAATTTCATCGGCTTTGCCGTCTTCACGCTCGGCCCGATCCTGTTCGCCTTCGTGCTCGCCTTCATGCATTGGGACGGTTCGAATGCGATCACATTCGCCGGGCTGGATAATTTCTGGCGGCTCTTCGATGACAAGGCCTTTATCGCGGCGTTCTGGAACACAGTCACCTATACGGTCGCCTCCGTGCCGGCGACGCTCATCTGCGCGCTCGGCCTCGCCGTTCTCCTCAATCAGAAGATCGCGGGGCGCGATTTCTTCCGAACGGCGATGTTCTTCCCTTATGTCGCCTCGCTGGTGGCTGTCGCGGTGGTCTGGAACATGATCTTCAATCCCGAGATGGGACCGGTGAACATGATCCTCTACACGCTCGGCCTCGATCCCAAGAACATGCCGGGATGGGCGGCCGATCGCCACTGGGCGATGGTGACGGTGATCCTCTTCGGCATCTGGAAGAACATGGGCTATTACATGGTCATCTATCTGGCCGGCCTGCAGGGCATCAATGCGGAGCTCTACGAGGCCGCCGATCTCGACGGCGCCAATTCCTGGCAGAAATTCATTCATGTCACCGTGCCGCAGCTCGGGCCGACGACCTTCTTCGTCATCGTCATGCTGACGATCCAGTCCTTCAAAGTATTCGACCAGATCTACATGATCACCCAGGGCGGCCCCGGCACCTCGACGCTCGTTCTCGTCTACCACATCTATAACGAGGCCTTCATTTCCTGGGATCTCGGCTATTCCAGCATGGTTTCGCTGGTGCTGTTCTTCCTCGTGCTCGCCGTCACCGTCTTCCAGTTCCACCGCCAGAGGGAGGACGAGGCATGAGGATCGCCGGGCGCAAAATCACCATCAAAACGGTCCTCCTCTATGCAATCGTCATCACGGTGACGATCGTGATGACCATGCCCTTCGCCTGGATGCTCTCGGCGTCGCTGAAGCTCAGCCGCGACGTCTTCGCCTTCCCGATCGAGTGGATACCGTCGCAACCGCAATGGCAGAACTACGTCGACATCTGGACAAAGATCCCGCTTGCGCTTTTCATCTACAATACCTCGAAGCTGACGATCATCGTCACGCTGCTGCAGTTGCTGACCTCAAGCTTTGCGGCCTACGCCTTCGCCAAGCTGAATTTTCCCTACAAAAACACGCTGTTCCTCGGCTATATCGCCACCATCGCCATGCCCTGGCAGGTCTATATGGTGCCGCAATTCCTGCTGATGCGCGAATTTGGTCTCAACAACACCCATCTGGCGCTGATCTGCCTGCAGGCCTTCACCGCCTTCGGCGTGTTCCTGATGCGGCAGTTCTACATGTCGATCCCGACCGAGCTCTGCGAGGCGGCCCGCATCGACGGCATGAACGAATACCAGATCTGGGCGCGCATCATGCTGCCGCTGTCGAAACCCGCACTCTCGACGCTGACGATCTTCACCTTCGTCAGCACCTGGAACGATTTCCTCGGGCCGATGATCTATCTCACCAAGACAGAGCTGAAGACCGTCCAGATCGGCCTGCGCATGTTCATCTCGCAATATTCGGCCGAATACGGGCTGATCATGGCGGCTTCCGTCGTCGCCCTTATTCCGGTTCTCGTCGTCTTCCTCTCTCTCCAGCGCTTCTTCGTCGAAGGCATCGCCTCGACGGGACTGAAGGGTTAAAATTCATGAACGCCGTTTCCCCAGTCGCCCCGCAGCCGATCACCGACGAAGAGGTGAACGCCGCGCTCGATCTTGCCGTCGCCCAGATCCGGCGCAACCTTCCCGAGTTCACCTACGCTGCGCAGAACCATTCGAGCGTCGGCAATTTCTATCCCGCCGTGGCGAATACTCAATGGACCGCGGGCTTCTGGCCCGGCGAGCTGTGGCTCGCCTTCGAGCACAGCGGCGATCCGGTCTTCCGCTATGCAGCGCAGATCCAGGTCCAGTCTTTCCTGCACCGGATTGTGAACCGGATCGAGACCGATCATCACGATATGGGCTTTCTCTATTCGCCCTCCTGCATCGCGGCCTGGAAGCTCGTCGGAGACGAGGATGGCCGCAAGGCCGCCATCCTGGCCGCCGACCAGCTGATCGAACGCTTCCAACCGGTCGGCCAATTCATCCAGGCCTGGGGCCACAAGGGGAAGGCAGAAGAATACCGCTATATTATCGACTGCCTCTTGAACCTGCCGCTCCTCTATTGGGCAAGCCGCGAGACAGGCGATCCCAAATATCGCGAGATCGCGCTCACGCACGCCCGCACCACGCTTGCCAATTCGGTGCGAGCAGACGACTCTACCTACCACACCTTCTACATGGACCCGATCTCTGGCGCGCCGGTGCGTGGCGCCACCAAGCAGGGCTACCGGGACGACAGTGCTTGGGCGCGCGGCCAGGCCTGGGGCATCTCGGGAATGGCACTCTCCTATCGCTATGAGCGGATCGAGGTATATCGCCGGACTTTCGACCGGCTGCTCGCCTTCTATCTCAACCGCCTGCCGGCCGACATGGTGCCCTATTGGGATCTGGTTTTTTCGGACGGCGATGGCGAGCCGCGCGACAGCTCGTCAGCGTCCATCGTCGCCTGCGGCCTTCTGGAGATGGCCGATCTCGTCGAACCGGAGCCGGCCGCACGCTATCGCACGCTGGCGCGCCGCATGATGAAGAGCCTCGCGGATCATTATGGCGTCAAAGACCCGACCGTCTCGAACGGGCTGGTGCTGCACGCCACCTATTCGAAGAAATCGCCGTTCAACACCTGCCGCGGTGAGGGTGTCGATGAATGCGTCTCCTGGGGAGATTATTATTACATGGAAGCTTTGACGCGCCTTTCGCGCCGCTGGTCTTCCTATTGGTGAATTCAGGAGAACCCGATGGCCAGCATTTCACTTAAAGAGCTGAACAAGAGCTACGGTGCGCTCACCGTCGTCCACGACATCGACCTCGAGATCGCCGACAAGGAATTCATCATTCTGGTCGGCCCGTCGGGCTGCGGCAAATCGACGACGCTCAGGATGATCGCCGGTCTCGAGGAAATATCGGGAGGAGAGCTCAAGATCGGCGGCGACGTCATGAACGACGTCCCTTCCAAGGATCGGGATATCGCGATGGTTTTCCAGAACTATGCGCTCTATCCGCATATGACCGTCTACAAGAACATGGCTTTCGGCCTGCAACTGAGGAAGGTCTCGCGCGACTTCATCGACAAGCAGGTGCAGGACGCCGCCAGGATCCTCGACATCAGCCATCTCCTGAACCGCAAGCCGAAGGCGCTTTCGGGCGGCCAACGCCAGCGCGTCGCGCTCGGCCGCGCCATGGTACGCAATCCGGCGGTCTTCCTGCTCGACGAGCCGCTTTCCAACCTCGATGCCAAGCTGCGCGGCACGATGCGCTCCGAAATCACCAAGCTGCACAAGCGCCTCAACGCCACCTTCATCTACGTCACCCACGACCAGGTGGAAGCGATGACCATGGCGGATCGTATCGTCGTCATGAAGGACGGGCACATCCAGCAGGTCGACACGCCGCAGAACCTCTACGACCGTCCCGTCAACATGTTCGTCGCCGGCTTCATCGGCGCACCGCAGATGAACATGCTGCCCTCGACCATCCTGCGCCGAGGCGATGGCTATGTCGCGGTATTCGACGGCACGGAATTGCCGCTGCCCGCCCATTTCGACAAGGGCCGGATCGCGCTCTATGAGGGTCGCGAACTGGTGCTCGGCATCCGTCCGGAGAATTTCCACGAACTGCCGCCGGCCGACATTCCGCCCGAGAATCTGGCGCCGCTCAAGGCGGTGGTGGAGCTTGCCGAGCCCATGGGTTCGGAAGTGCACCTGAATATGGTCGCGGGCGGGCGCAATCTCATCGCCCGCGTCTCGCCGCGCTACCGGCCCGATATCGGCGAGGAGGCGACGCTGGTCGCCGATATGAGCAATGCGCAGCTGTTCGACAAGGAAACGGAACGCTCGATTCTATACTGAGACGCTCGCGGGAGATGGCTATGCAGTGGTTGCGGGACATGTGGACGAGGGAGGGACCGGGCATTCCGAAGGATGCGCCGAAGAGGACCGGCCTTGCCCTGTTCGCCGAAATCCTCGTCCGCGAGTGGTGGGAGATGGTCAAGCTCAACATCCTGTTCATCCTGGCCAGCCTCCTGGTGGTGACGCTGCCGGCAGCCCTCGTCGCCATGGCCCGGGTCTCGGTGGCTTTGGTGGAAGATCGCAACACCTATCTCCTCAGGGACTTCACGGAAGCGTTCCTGCGCTATTTCTGGCGCGCCACAGCCTGGGGCCTGGCACTGGCGGGCGGGCTTGCAATCGGCATCCATGCGATCCTCACCTATGCCGCTGGCGCGCGCGACAACCTGTTGCTGAGCGTGCCGCTGGCGATTGCCCTCGTCGCCACTGCCTTCCTCGCCGTGCTGGCATGCCATCTCATTGTTCTGATGGTGATGCGCGATCTGCCGGCGCTGCGGCTCCTGCGCCTCGCCGCCCTCGCATCCGTCATCCGTCCGCTCCCGGCGCTTGCAGCGCTCGCCTTCGTCGCCAGTCTCTGGCTGGCGCATATCCTCTTCTATCCGGTTTCCGTGTTCATGCCGGCAACCTTCAATTTTTCACTTGGAATGTTCGCCGCCGCATTCGGCGTCCATCGGGCGTCGGTGTTGGTTCTGGACCTGCCAGAGGCAATGCAGCCGCACCGACGCTTCATAAAATAACTGATCCACAGACGATCCAGGGAAGGAGAACGGGAATGTATTTGGATAAATTCGGGAGGACGATGAAACTTGCCTTGGCGGGTTTCACCTTGGCCGCGACGACGGCCGGCGCAGCGCTTGCTGAGGACGCCGTGACGCTCAAATGGGCTTTGTGGGACTGGGACAAGACCGCCTACTACAAGCCGTTGATCGAGGCCTATCAGGCCAAACACCCCAACGTGAAGTTCGAGCCGATGGACCTCGGCTCGCAGGACTATCAGCAGATGATCTCGACGCAGCTGACAGGCGGCTCGAAAGACATCGACATCGTCACCATCAAGGACGTGCCGGGCTACACCAATCTGGTGCGCGCCGGTAATATCGCCGATCTCAGCAGCTTCGTGACCGAGCAGAAGATCGATCCTGCACCCTATGGCGGTCTGATCGCGGAGCTTACCATCGACGGCAAGATCTATTCGCTGCCGTTCCGCTCCGACTTCTGGATCGTCTATTACAACAAGGACATATTCGACAAAGCCGGCGTCCCCTACCCCACCAATGACATGACCTGGGCGCAGTTCGACGCGACCGCCGACAAGCTTGCAGGCGGCATGGGCACCAACAAGACCTATGGCGCGCTGCTGCATACCTGGCGTTCGACCGTCCAGCTGCCCGGCATCCTCGACGGAAAACACACGCTCGTCGATGGCGACTACGCCTTCCTCAAGCCGTGGTACGAGCGGGCGCTCACCCTGCAGAAGGATGGCGCCATCCCCTCCTATGCCTTCCTGAAGACATCTAACACCCATTATTCGGCGCTGTTCTTCAACGGCACGATCGGCATGCTGCCGATGGGAACCTGGTTCGTCGGCACCCAGATCGCCAAGGTGAAATCGGGTGAATCGAAGAGCAAGAACTGGGGCATCGTGAAGTTCCCGCATCCGGACGGCGTGGCAGCCGGCACAACGGCTGCGCAGATCTCGGGCCTGGCGGTCAATACAAATTCCGAGCACAAGGCTGCAGCTCTCGATTTCATCAAGTTCGTCACCGGTCCCGAGGGCGCAGCCGTCATTGCGTCGACAGGCACCTTCCCGGCGCTCAAGACCGCTGACGTCAGCGCAAAGATCGCAGCAACGCCCGGCTTCCCGCAGGACGAGGCCAGCAAGGAAGCGCTGATACCATCGAAGGCCTATCTGGAGATGGCGGTCAATCCGAACGCCGCCAAGATCGAGGTCGTGCTCAATCGCGTGCATGACGCGATGATGACCGACAACACCTCAATCGACGACGGATTGAAGGAAATGACCGAAGGCGTGAAGGCCATCAAGTAGGCCCAAGAAATATCGACGGTCGCGGGTCAGCATCTGCCCGCGGCCGATCCCGTTTTGAGGTATTGAGCTTACAATGATATATGATCCCGCCCGGGCCAATCCGCTTTTCGGTAATCCTCTGAAGACACGCGACGACCTCGCCAAGGCCGTCACCGATCTCTTCGAGCCGTTGCTGCCGTATTTTTCCGAAGGCCGCGCCCGTGTGCGCCTCGGTGCGGCCGGCGCGATCTTCGATCGGGCGGCGGCGGATCTGGAGGGATTTGCGCGGCCGCTCTGGGGGATCGTGCCGCTCGTTGCCGGCGGCGGCGCGTTCCCGCACTGGGATCTCTATCGCCGCGGGCTGGCAAACGGCACCAATCCTGCTCATCCCGAATATTGGGGCGATCTTGCCGACCGCAATCAGCGGCTGGTCGAACTCGCCGCGGTCGGCTTCGCCCTGGCGCTCGTGCCCGAGCACATCTGGGAACCGCTTGACGACAGCGAGAAGAAGACGGTCGCCGCCTATCTTCTCAGAGCGCGCGAGCTGGAATTCATCGACAACAACTGGAAATTCTTCCGTGTGCTCATCGATCTCGGGCTGGAACGCGTGAGCGTGGCGTTCGATCACCGGAAAACCCTCGCCTATCTCGACGAATTGGAAGCTTTCGACCTCGGGGACGGCTGGTATCGCGACGGGCCGGTCCGGCGGGTTGATCATTACATTCCCTTCGCCATGCATTTCTACGGCCTGATCTATGCGGTGCTGGCCAAGGGTGACGAGGCGCGCAAGGAGCGCTTCCGGGATCGCGCGCGGACATTCGCCAGGGATATCCGCCACTGGTTCGGCCCCGATGGAGCAGCCCTTGCCTTCGGCCGCAGCCAGACCTACCGCTTTGCGGCGGGAGGTTTTTGGGGCGCGCTTGCCTTTGCCGGCGTCGAAGCCCTGCCCTGGGCTGAGATCAAAGGCTATTACATGCGCCATATCCGCTGGTGGTCGACAATGCCGATTGCCGAGCGCGACGGCGTTCTCTCCATCGGCTACGGCTATCCGAATCTCTTCATGAGCGAGAGCTACAACTCGCCCGGTTCGCCCTATTGGGCGCTGAAATTCTTCCTGCCGCTCGCTCTTGCGGGGGATCATCCGTTCTGGACCGCCGAGGAGGCGCCGCAGCCGGAATTTCCGGAGCCGGTTGTGTTGAGGCCGGCGGGAATGGTCGCCGTGCACACGCCGGGAAACGTGGTCGTGCTCTCCTCAGGGCAGCAGCACGACAAGATGCTCAGCGCAAACGAGAAATATTCGAAGTTCGTCTACTCCACGCGCTACGCCTTCAACATCGAAGCCGACGACCGGAATTTCTCCGCTGCAAGCTTCGACGGCATGCTCGGCCTCTCCGACGACGGCGTCCACTTCCGCATGAGGGAAACCCTCGAAGAGGCGTTAATCGCTGACGACCGGCTCTATTCGCGCTGGCGCCCCTGGAGCGATGTCACAATCGAAACCTGGCTGCTTCCCGAAAACCCGTGGCACATTCGCATCCACCGCATTGCAACGCCGCACACCCTCAGCACGATAGAAGGCGGCTTTGCGATCGAACGCGCGGATTTCAATGCCGACCGCTCCGATGCAAGCGATGGCCGGGCCGTCTGGTACGGACAAACCGACGTTAGCGCCATCATGGATCTATCGCCCAATCCGAGGGCCGGCCATGCGATGAGCCCGATCCCGAACACCAACCTCATCCACGCCAAGACCCAGTTGCCGCAGCTGCGCGGTAACGTCGGTCCCGGAACCACCGTGCTCGTAACCGCCGCGATGGCCCTGCCCAACCGCGAGAACTGGGCAAAAGCGCTCGATAATCCGCCAGCCTGTCCTCGCCTCGACAAGGTAGAGCGGCTCTTCCGCGAGAAAGGTACCCGGGTGCCGGCATTCGACCTTCAGCTGTAACCTGAGGTTGGAAGAACAGGGGACGACGGAGGTGTGCGGGCATTCGGACTGCAGACGCCCATTGCAATCGACTTTGCATGACTTAAGTGATATTGTGATGTCATCACCAATCTCACGTGGCCGAAATGACCGAAGCTCTCTTTTCCGAATTTCTCATGATTGACAGGTCGTTCGCCAACGAGGGACGAACCGTGCCATTGGCTGGCCGCCAGCGCAAAGGCGTTGCTCCAGAACGGACCTCAGATGAAAACGCTCTGCGTGATGCGTTCGCGGATGCCTTCCTGCAGACCCTGACGAAGTTCGCCATCGATCGATCTGCCTTTCCTGAGAAGGCGGACCCCGAACTCGCGAAGCTCGCCAGGGCGATGGCAAATGTTGCGGTCGGGGATTCCGTGGTAATCCGCTTGAAACCCGATCTCCCGGAAGGACATCGCAGATCCGTTAAGACCTTCTTCCAGACGATGGTCCGCGTCAGCGGCTCGCTGGAGGAGAGCCGGCTGGAAGACGCGATCAACAAGCTTGCGGACGTTATTCTGCCCGATGAGCTTGGTGAGGCTCGGGGAGCGCTCGCAGCGGACAATCTGGAACTCAGGGACCGCTTCATCGCCGAGGTCCCGCAACTTACCAGCGCCGAGATTGGAAACCGCGCCGGTTCTAGCGCGAGAAACCTGTACGCGACTGCGGCGCGCTGGAAGAAAGCCGGCGACATTTTCTCGGTACATCATCGCGGCACCGAATATTTTCCCGCGTTTCAATTCCGGGACGGACGGCCGCATCCTGCGATCAAGAAGGCGCTTGTAACGCTTCCGGAGAACCTGTCTCCATGGCAGCGCGCATTCTGGTTCGTTTCGACGAATGGCTGGCTGGGCGGCAAGGCACCCATGGATGTGCTTGACGATATCGACGCGGTGGCTGCTGCCGCGGCCCGTGAACGGCAAGAGGTCATTGGGTGAGCCACCCTCCTTTGCCAAGCCCGCCGTCGCCTTTTCCAACGATCAACATCCGGACGATGAAGGCAGGTACGGCGTTTCATCGAAACCATCTGTCCTCATTCCGGGCAGGGCAATTCAATCCCTGCAAGGGACAGCCGACGCGCTTTGCGCCGTTCAACGACGCGCAAGGCAATTGTGTCGCGACGCTTTATGCGGCAACGAGCAGAGAGGCAGCCGCTTTCGAGTCGATCTTTCACGACATCGAACCAGCCGCCGCTTTCAAGACGGTCCGGCTTGCCGTCGTCGAAGCGCGGACGGTGAGCGTCGTCG
This sequence comes from Rhizobium sophorae, assembly GCF_013087515.1. Lineage (GTDB taxonomy): Bacteria > Pseudomonadota > Alphaproteobacteria > Rhizobiales > Rhizobiaceae > Rhizobium > Rhizobium sophorae. Next base: position 233,487 of record NZ_JABFCN010000003.1, read on the forward strand.
CGCCGAAGCGTGATCTACGGTTGGCAAGCCTTTTCGCCCCCGATTTGAAGGCCTGGAAACTCAGCCGAACGGATCTCATCGAAACACCGAAGTCGTCATATGGCGGGACCGTGCTGTGGGCCGAAGCCATTCATCGTGCACGCGCAGACGTTGACGGGTTGATCTGGACGTCCCGCCAGTGCGACCCCGAGCAATGCATTATCCTGTTCGAGGATCGCATGGCAGAGGACCGGCTCGACGTCGTTCAATCCATCGACGTCGGTGCGGACGCCGATCTCCTTCTCGAACTGCGGGACTATGGGCGCCGTGCGGGCATCACGATCATATCCTAGATGCAGTAACCGCGGCTGATCATCTGATCGCGTGCCTGCATATGTCGCCCTGCCAACCCTGACTGCTACCGGCCATTGGAAGCGCTCCAACGAACAGTCACGGACTGCGGAATTATGGCCAAAGGCATTCAACAACGCACAGTCAAACCGGCTGAAAAACTATAATATTTTCGGATTACTCATAATAATCATATTTATATATTCGACGAACCAATCACTAAACCACGTTTCGACGCAATATTATTGAACTGAAACTCAGTCAATTTTGGTGGTATACTCGAATTTCATTTTCAAACGATGAGAGGAGAACGCAATGCCCACCATAATGATCTGTCACGACGTCAAAGACACGAAGCACTGGCTCGCTTCACCTGTACGCAAGCAGGTATTGGAACCCGTTGGCGTCACGAACATTCGCACGTTTACAGACCCTCAGACGTCCAACCGCGTCGGCTTGGTCATGGACGTTGCAGACATGGATAGGTTGATGGCCTTCATGCAGACCAAGGCAGCGGCCGATGCGATGGCGAGTGACGGCGTCTTGCCCGAAACCATGGTGTTCCTCGTTCAATCGTAACATGTGTCTCGACCAAACCCGGAAATGCAACGCGGGAGGATGATATGACGACGTTATTCGTAAGGCACGAGGTCTCCGACTACACCGCCTGGCGCAAGATATATGATGCCTTTTCGCCAGTGCAGAAGGCCAATGGGGTGACAGCGCAAGCTGTTTATCGTGCCGTCGACAATCCGAATGACATTACCGTCACCCACGAGTTTGCCACGCTGGAAGCGGCTCAGTCGTTCAGCAAGCTGGACGAGCTGAAGACGGCGATGCGCACGGGAGGCGTACTCGGCGCCCCGACGGTGTGGTTTACCAACAAAGCATGAAATAGGGCCAGAAGGCCTCCGCCGCAGCGGAGCAGGTTACGGTCGCTCCCGGGACATGACATGGAAGCGGGGTTATGCGCGCGATCGCGCCGACCGCCGACCGGGCAGGCAGTTGTCACCGAATTGGCAAATCCATCCGTGGCTCTATTGTTTGTTGCTGATGTCATGCAGGAGATCCAGGCCGCGCTGGTATTTTTCCGTTTTCTTGCCGGACTGTTCGGCCTGCCGGAGATTATCTTCGAGATCGGCCTGTTTGACGGGCAAGGCCAGCGGGTTTGATGCCGCACGTCTGACGAAATCGTCATCCGACTCGTCCGGCCGCCGTGTCAGAGCATTCACCGCCGAGATGATCGCCGGCGGAAAGCCTTCTTCCCTCAGCCTGTCGAGCGTCCAGCCGCTGCCCTTCTCGACGACGTCATGAAGGTAAGCAACCGTTCGCGTCTCGTCACCGGAAACCAGAAGTGCTACGCGCTGGCAATGCTCGAAGAACGGCCGGCCGGTTTTGTCCGCCTTACCTTCATGGGCCGTAAGAGCGATCTGAATGGCATGGTCGAGATGCTGCATGGCGATCACGGTCCCTCGGTCTTCCTGATCTTGCGCCGGGAAGGCCTTTCGCCCGTCGTCATCTCGATGTCAGGGACGGCAACCACGTCGGTCTGGACAGGCCTCGCCCGTCGCTGATCGAGATCGCCGCTCTCACCGGCGCCTTGAAGCAGTGCCGCATCATCCCTGTCGTCTTCATCAAGCAGGTCCTGCAGCGTCTCATTCTCATCCTCGCCGGCCAGTTCGTCGCAGGCTTGCAGCCAATGGCGCTGGTCAGCGCCGTCCGGGCGACCCTCGGCCTCCCAGATTTCGTAGGCGCGTTGGCGTATCTGCTCGTGCTTGTCTATAGCCATGATCTCCTCCAAGCGCATTTAAATGAGCCGTTCGAAGAGCGGCCCGGCCGCCTATCAGGGCGTGTTGATGGTTGGAAGAAAATCCTCCACCTGTTTGCGTTGATCCTTTGGAAGCGTCTCCACCCGTTCCTTCCAGAACCGTTCGGCCTCCGATGTATCCTCATCCCATTGGCGAACATCGGTGATATTGTCGTCGATCATGGATCGGCGGTGGCCGCCGAGACTGAGATATTCTTTCGCTAGCTTGAGGCTTGGGGTTTCGGTGCCGCTATCGCGGCTCAATACCGAACTCGCGTTGCGCCGGGCAGTTTCCAATGCCCTTTTGCGATCGGTCTCGGCCCGTTCAGTATCGGCGGACCGGGCATCGTCTGTGCCGCTCTCTGGCGGCACGTTGGATTTGGAAGTCGTCATGGATCACCTTTCGATGTTGTGATCCAATAACCTTTGCAAACAGGGAGAGTTCCGCGCGCGCAGAGAATGATTTGAGCGGGTGACGAGCCGCGTCGCCCGGGGGCGCGATCAATGAACGGCCATACTCACCATGCGATAAGGATGCACGGCCTCGAATTGCGAAATCATCGCCGTTGCCTGTAGCAGCACGCGCTCGGCATTTTCGGGGTCGTCACGGGCGAGTTCGTCGGCGTTAATGCGGATCGCTTCAGCCATGTTGTTGGAAATTGCCGCAAAATGCGTATTGCCTTCGACAAGCGCCTCACGCGCCGTATCCTCCAGCGTCCGCGCAATATCGACGAAGATTTCCTCGCGTTCCGCGATACTGAGGTCTTTGATTAGTTTTGTGTTCTCTTCCATGTCACTCACTCCTAAAGACGTGGGACGGTGACCGAGCTCATCAAGCCTCGGCCACCAAAGAACTGGGAATGCCGAAATCCGGATTCAAGCCTCAATGCCATGCGCCTTTTATTCGAACGCTGGAGCCGATTGTCTGTTCCCTGTCGGGCATTAGCAGTCACCGGCAGAGAGTGCCAATTTTTCTTTCGTCCCCTCTTGAAATTGCCGAATCGTCGAACCAGATCATTCGCGCAAGGCGCGCGCGCGAACCTGCACCCGCCCGGATTGGTCATCCGGTCCGGCTAGGGGACAACGTCATCACTGTTCATCGATGGAGGAAGACATGTCGTTCCGACCGCTTCATGACCGCATTCTCGTCCGCCGGGTCGATTCAGAGGAAAAGACCAAGGGCGGCATTATCATCCCTGATACCGCCAAGGAAAAGCCGCAGGAAGGTGAGGTCATCGCCGTCGGCCCCGGCGCGCGCAACGACGCAGGCCAGATCCAGGCGCTCGACGTCAAGCCCGGCGAGCGCATCCTGTTCGGCAAATGGTCCGGCACCGAGATCAAGATCAATGGCGAAGACCTGCTGATCATGAAGGAAAGCGATGTCATGGGCATCCTCGAGGCCCGGGGCGAGAAAAAGCAGGCCGCCTGAGATCCTGCGGACATCCGTCAATGCTGGAGCTTCAGCCTTTCATGGAAACGCAGAACCGCTCCAACCTTTCATTTCTGACGCAATTCCAAACGGAAACCGCATTGCACTTTTCCTGGAATTGCTCTGGCTGCCTATGAAGGAGTGAGGACATGGCTGCTAAAGAAATCAAATTCAGCACCGAAGCCCGCGAGAAGATGCTGCGTGGCGTCGACATCCTGGCCAACGCCGTGAAGGCGACTCTCGGCCCGAAGGGCCGCAACGTCGTGATCGACAAGTCGTTCGGCGCGCCGCGCATCACCAAGGACGGCGTTTCGGTCGCCAAGGAAATCGAACTCGAAGACAAGTTCGAAAACATGGGCGCCCAGATGGTTCGTGAAGTTGCTTCGAAGACCAGCGACGTCGCCGGCGACGGCACCACCACCGCAACGGTGCTGGCCCAGGCGATCGTCAAGGAGGGCGCCAAGGCGGTTACCTCAGGCATGAACCCGATGGACCTGAAACGCGGCATCGATCTTGCGGTCAGCGCTATCGTCGCGGAACTGAAGGCCAATGCCCGCAAGATCTCCAACAATTCCGAAATTGCCCAGGTCGGCACAATCTCCGCCAACGGTGATGCCGAAATCGGCCGCTTTTTGGCGGAAGCCATGGAAAAGGTCGGCAATGATGGCGTCATCACCGTCGAAGAAGCCAAGACTGCGGAGACCGAGCTCGAAGTCGTCGAAGGCATGCAGTTCGATCGTGGCTATCTCAGCCCCTATTTCGTCACCAATGCCGACAAGATGCGGGTGGAGTTCGAAGACCCCTATATTCTCATCCACGAGAAGAAGCTGTCGAACCTGCAGTCGATGCTGCCGGTCCTCGAAGCCGTCGTCCAGTCCAGCAAGCCGCTGCTCATCATCGCTGAAGACGTCGAAGGCGAAGCGCTTGCGACGCTCGTCGTCAACAAGCTGCGCGGCGGCCTGAAGATCGCTGCCGTCAAGGCGCCCGGCTTCGGCGACCGCCGCAAGGCCATGCTCGAAGACATCGCCATCCTGACCGCCGGCACCGTCATCTCCGAAGATCTCGGCATCAAGCTCGAGAACGTGACGCTCGACATGCTCGGCCGGGCCAAGAAGGTGTCGATCGAGAAGGAAAACACGACGATCGTCGATGGGGCAGGCGCCAAGACCGACATTGAAGGCCGTATTGCCCAGATCAAGGCCCAGATCGAAGAAACCACCTCCGATTACGACCGGGAGAAGCTGCAGGAGCGCCTCGCCAAGCTCGCCGGCGGCGTTGCCGTCATCCGTGTCGGCGGCTCGACGGAAGTCGAGGTGAAGGAAAAGAAGGACCGTGTCGACGACGCGCTTCATGCAACCCGTGCCGCCGTCGAAGAAGGCATCTTGCCCGGCGGTGGCGTTGCCCTTCTGCGCGCCGTCAAGGCGCTCGACAACGTCAAGACCGCCAATGGCGACCAGCGCGTCGGCGTCGACATCGTTCGCCGCGCGGTCGAGGCACCGGCTCGCCAGATCGCCGAAAACGCCGGAGCGGAAGGCTCGGTCATCGTCGGCAAGCTGCGCGAGAAAAGCGAGTTCTCCTACGGCTGGAACGCTCAGACAGGCGAATATGGCGACCTCTATGCGCAGGGCGTCATCGATCCGGCCAAGGTGGTTCGCACCGCGCTGCAGGATGCGTCCTCCATCGCCGGGCTTCTCGTCACGACGGAGGCCATGATCGCCGAGAAACCCAAGAAGGACGCCCCGCCGCCATTGCCCGCCGGCGCCGGCATGGACTTCTAAAACAACTGCCGGCCCGCCTGTACCCCAGGCGGGCCTTTTCTGAGGGAATAGAGATGGTTCAAACGATCAAAAACCGATCGCAGGTACCGCTGGACTCCCGCGATCTTGAAATATGCCAGCGGGTCTTCGACAAGATCAGATCCGATTACCAGGTGGAAAAGGACAGCGACGAAGCCGAACGAACGGCGAGCATCATCATCGAACTCTACCGACAGGGCGTGCGCGACCCCGATCACCTGCAGTCAATGGTCGAGGCGGCGCGCGGCCTCTTCGAAACGGGCGAGCGTTAATGAATCCCGCGCGCAATAAGCATGGCGCGAGACCATGCTGACGATGGTGTCAGCGCGGATGCCGTCCGGAGGATTTACCCAGAACGGTCATCTGCTCCTGCTGCACTTCATTTTCATCGTTCAAAACCGCTTGCCAGACCCTATTGCCAAGCCGAAGCGATACCCGTTTCGTCCCCTCGTGTTCAGCAGTCCCGATTTCCACGGAGCTGACGACGGAGCCATGGCGCATGTGGCGGCGAAGATCGACCAGCGACAATCCGAACCGTTTCGCCAGCTCCGATGATTCCAGGATAAAATCGCCATTTGAATCGCGCTCGATCAGCACCGATTTTTTCTCCAGCTAAGTTCCACACTCACGGCTCAGGCCACCGCCGGAATCGCATTGTCTTCCTTTGGCAGCAGCCGCGCTACTGCGCTCAGCAGATCCGTCTGCGATATCAGGCCAAGGATCCGGGAATCGTCATCGACGATGATGACGGCATGCGTGCGCCCGTCCGTCAGGACGGGCAACAGCGACAGAGCAGGATCCGAAGGTCTCGCCACCGCCGGCCTCGAGATCGCATGCCCGATGGTCTCGGTGCTCATCGACAACTCCCGCAAGCCGACGGCGCCGACGAGACGGCCCTCCGGGTCCCTGACCGGCAGCGTACGGATATTATGCTTCAAGAGAAGATGCCGTGCGGCATCCGCCTCCGAAGCTTCGCCAATGGCGATCACGTCACGCGACATGATATCGGCACAGCTGATCTTGCCGTTTGAGCGGATGGCCGCTTGCAGCTCGACCTGCTGCAATAGCCGGCCGAGGTCTGCCCGATCGATATCGAAGGTTTCGTCGAGCGCCTCAAGGGCCGCATCGACATCCTCCTCGCGAAAACCCACCCGCACGGCCGAGGGCAGGTCAATCGTCTGATGGGTGTTCTCCGCGGGTTTCGGAACGACGTGCGGATAATTCCGCTTGGAAAGCTTGTGGAACAACAGGCCAAGGCCGACGAGAATGCAGGAATTCAAAGCGACGGGCACGAAGGGAAAGAGAAATCCCCAGCCGGCAACGACAGGACCGCCGAGCACAGCGGTCAGTGCGGCGGCTCCTCCTGGCGGATGAAGGCAGCGCGTGAAGGACATCGCGCCGATGGCAAGCGAAACGCCGACGCCGGTCGCGATGATCGGATCTCGAATGAAATAGGCGGCAATAATCCCCATCAGGGCGGAAATGGTATTGCCGCCGATGATCGACCATGGCTGCGCCAGCGGGCTTGCCGGCACCGCGAAAAGAAGCACTGCGGACGCCCCCATCGGCGCGACGATCAGTGGAAGATGCGGCCCCTGGCCGAACAGATAGCCGCTGATGACGCCGGTGAGACCAATGGCCAGCAAAGCGCCGAGACATGCAATCAATCGCTCTCGCAAGGTCGCACCGGCCAAAATAGGTGAGAACAAACGGAAGCGGCGGAAGCGGCTCGGTCCCACCTTCGGAGAAACGGGATACTGCATGACAAGACCAATTTTAAGCGAGGATTATCTGGCGGCGAAGGAGAGAGGCGTGCGAACTAGTTTGTTGTCAGCCTGACATCTCTGCCTTTTGTCGCGCTGAGAACTTCGTGGAACGCGTTGAAGGCGCTGGGACGATCATTCTTGCGATAGACGAGCAGCGTCTCGACAGGGCCCAACTGATGGGTCTGGACAGGCGTCGGCCAGTGCATGAGGTCAAGGACGGATCGCGGCATGACACCCGCCGTATTGCCGGTCGCTACGCTCGCCAGGATCGCGTGGTAGGAACCGAGCTCGCTCGTCGGCAGCGCGCTCGATTTACGCGCCCAGTTTTCGGCGATCCGGCGATAGGTGCAGCCGGGCTCTAGAGCAGCGAGCGATCCGACACGCAGGTCGGCGGCGGATTTGATGGAGGGATGCCCGGACGGCAACACGATCAACAGGTCCTCGACGAAGACCGGCTCGATCTCGAGTGCCTTGAGTTCGGCATCGAAGCTCGAGTCTTCCTCGCGCATCGTCTTCGGCGGGCGGGCAATCAGCGCGCAATCCAGCGCATCGGAGAGAACGTCGCGGGCAAGATCGCGGGACGCCCCCATCGTCAGATGAAGCGACACATCAGGCCACATCTGATTGAATTGCGTCAGCGCCGCCGGCAGCCTGCTTGCCGCCGTGCTCTCCATGGTGCCGACCCGCAATGTCCCCGATGGGGCGAGAGGCCGCACGGCCTGCCGCGCTTCGAGCGCAAGCGCCATAAGCCGGTTGGCATAGCCGAGAAACGTCTCACCCTCGCGTGTCAACGTCATCTTCTTGCCGTCACGGCTGAAAAGGGAAACGCCGAGGTCCTCCTCCAATTGCTGGATGCGCGTCGTCACATTTGACGGCACCCGCCCTACGGCCTTCGCCGCTTTCGTAACGCTGCGGTCGCTGGCGACAGCGAGGAATATCTCGATCGATGAAAGGTCCAATGAAAGGATCTCGTTTCCGGAATTAAGACGACAGATAATTCTCTATATAGAAATCATTATGCCATCTCAAGCCGGTTTCGGTATCGGACGAAAAAACGCGGGCCGGGTACCGGACAGGCAAGCAATTGCCGAAAAAAGGATCGCGACGCCGAGGAAATAGCCATGCAAGCCGCGGCATTGCCTCTGCAGGATAACGATTTTCAGGTTTGAGGCTGGCATGTGGTTTGCATCCGCAAGGCTATCTGCAGATCGATCGGCGACGACCTCATGTTGCACCTTGTCTTGACTTGTCTTCTTCTGAGCATCGCTTCCGGCTTGAGCATGCGGCGTTTTCTTCTGCCGTATTTTTCAAGCGGCGATCTCGCGGAGAAATCCGCCCCTGTGACCATCGTCGCCAGCGCCGTCTTTCTGGCGGCAATCGCTTTCACTGTCTCCGATCAGGATCTTTGGGCAAAATCCGTCATTCTGATGATCGGCCTTTCGCTGGCTGCCATGTTCGACGATGCGAGACCAAGGCTGACGATCGCTCTCTCCGCCGTCAGTTTGGCGGCCTATCTCGGGCTGCGTTCGATTAGCTGAGCCATCCAACCATCACAAAAGCAGATCAGTGGTGATTGAACACCGCAGCTCATCGCCGGTGTCCTAAGCCCGATCGAGGCGTTGTATCCGCCGGCGAAATCATTCGTCAACAGAGCCACATCTTACAACCTGAAACATCCCCCGACGGCGGAGAGGAAAGACTTCGCGCAATACGGGAAAATGATCTCCATTGAAGAATATTCCATCGCTGTTATTCTCCACAATAGAACATTTGCCGAGGCACGCCGGGATCGCAACAGCTCCCGTGCCGCACGGATGTTCGATGTGCCGGTATTGAGGAGGAGAGCGGCGATCATGGGCAGCGACCCGGCAGGAAAAATCTGGTCGGAGTGGTATGCGTGGCACCCTGTCTTGCCGATCGATGACTCAGTGTTCTGGCTCGAGACCGTATATCGACGGGAAAGCCCGGAAGGTCTGTGGCAATATCGTTCGTTCCGGCCCGAATTTGAACGCCGGCAGGCTCTGACGGACATACCGGTCTGTCCGGGCGCTTAAAACCCGACAATGATCGCCAGGTAGGTTTGCGTCAACCGAGTGCCTGGCTGACGAGCGCATAGGTCTTCGGCTCGGGCGCCACCGCGCGTCCGGCAACCGGAAGCCAGGGGCCACCCAGCGACATGGTCGTCACGATATCGTAGACAGGAAGACCACAGCGGGAGAGGAAATCGGAAAAGGCTCCGCCCTGCTCGCGGGTGTCGAGGCGTAGGAACGCTCCTGCGTGCTCGGCAGCATGCGGGCGGACGACGGCGATCGCGTCTGCGTCACTGCGCGCCACCACGGGACCGATGACATGGCCGCGCCCGAACCGTCGGCACAGCGAGAACGCCTCGATCCGGCCGGCGCGGCTCAACACGATGCCCTTGGAATTTGCCATAAGCCGGGCCAGGAGCAGTTTGCGATCCGTGCCGAAGGCCACACAATCCAATTCGGCGATCGCTTCCAGATCGCCAGCCTCCACGGCCCGTATCACGGCACCGGACGGCGGCTCCACATCCGGCGGCAATATCGCTTCGCCATGGCATTGAAAGACCAGCGCCTCCCGAACAAAATTCAGGGACCGATAAAGGCGGCGCGCTGCGCGCGTCGCATTCAGCCCGAGGTTCCGCCCGGCGACCTGATTCAGCGCGTGGCCCATCAGCCATTGCCCGGCGCCATTGGTTTGAAGACGCGGCGAGGTGATGACCATACCGATCGTGGCAAATTGCGCGTCATAGGGAAACCACATCGCAGAGCCCAGGATGCGGCCGATTTCATCGATCGCCACGATGCCCTGGCCGAATTCCCGCAAGAACTGCCAGTCCTCACCACGATGCGGCCAGGCGACGGTCATCGACAGCGCATGCAACTTGTCGAGGGCAACGCTGTCGATCCCGGCGATATGCGTCTCGAAACTATCGACGAACCTGGATTCGGATGTCAGTTCACTCACTCCCACCCCCTGCCGCATTTTCTGGCCAAGTCTGCGCCCGGAAACTTCTCCGTCCAGACTAGAGCAGATCGTTCGATACAATTCACTGGTGAAGCCTGCGCAAACACAACAATCGACCAAATCTCGATGCGCTTTCGGCAAGTAACGCCTGCGGCTCCCTCTAGACTGATTGACAGATCCAGCGGCCGGAGTCGCTTTTCACTGTAAGAGCCCGGAAATGTCACCTCCCTCAGCCCGATTGCGAACACCTCTAACATCTCGCTGGGCCGCATTGTCGTTTCCGTCGGCGGCATGGGCGCCGTCTCGGCAGGCAGGGCATGCTTGTGAGGTCGCCGATGCAGGCAATTGAAATTCTCGAAAGGCTCGTCGGCTTCCCCTCCGTCGTCGGCACGCCGAACGGCGAGATCGTGGCGTGGATCCGGCACTATCTGCAAAGCCACGGCGCTGTCGTCACGGAGCTTCCCGGCCCGGAGGGCGACCGGTCGAACCTCTTCGCGACGATCGGCCCGAAGGAAACGCCGGGCTATATTCTCTCCGGCCATATGGACGTGGTCCCCGCCGCCGAAAGCGGCTGGACCAGCGATCCGTTCCGCCTGCGCGCCGAAGCGGACCGCCTCTACGGTCGCGGCGCCACCGACATGAAAGGTTTCCTGGCCGCCGTTCTCGCCGCCGTCCCAGCGCTTGCCGCCATGCCACTTCGCCAGCCCGTCCACCTTGCCTTTTCCTATGACGAGGAGGCCGGTTGCCGCGGCGTGCCGCACATGATCGCCCGCCTGCCGGAACTCTGCGTAACTCCGCTTGGCGCGATCATTGGCGAGCCGAGCGGCATGAGGGCGATCCGCGCCCACAAGGGCAAGGCCGCCGCCCGGCTGACGGTCAAGGGCCGGTCCGGCCATTCCTCGCGTCCGGACCAGGGACTGAACGCAATCCATGCCATCACCGATGTTCTGGCGCGCGCTCGCACCGAAGCCGAACGGCTTGCCTGCGGCCCGTTCGAGCATGTCTTCGAACCGCCCTACTCCTCCCTTCAGGTCGGCACGCTGAAGGGAGGCCAGGCGGTCAACATCATTCCCGACACCTGCGAGGCCGAGTTCGAGGCGCGGGCCATTTCCGGCGTCGATCCGGTCACACTATTTGCACCGCTGCGAGTGGCGGCCGAGGCGCTGTCGCCGCTCGGCTTTCAGGTGGAATGGCGCGAACTCAGCGCCTATCCGGCACTTTCGCTGGCCGCCGACGCGCCGCTTGCGGCCCTGCTTGGCGAACTGACCGGCATCGAGCCGCTCGCCGCCGTGAGCTACGGCACGGAGGCCGGGCTTTTCCAGCGCGCCGGCATCGATGCGATCATCTGCGGACCGGGCGACATCGGCCGCGCCCACAAGCCGGACGAATTCATCCTCGCCGGCGAGCTCCTGGCCTGCCAGGCGATGGTCGAGGCGCTTGGCCGCCGCTGCGCCTGATGACATCGAGATCAAGGAGCCGACGCATGACCTTTCTCTTCAATTCGGATGCGAAACGCGGCGCCATATTCGCGGAAGCCTTCGCGCGCGAACTGCCCGACATTGCCTTCTCCATGGATCCGAAGTCAGTCGAACCGGATGCCGTGCGCTACCTGATCACCTGGACCGTACCGCAGGATCTCGCCCGCTATCGCAATCTCGAAATCCTCTTTTCGATCGGCGCGGGCATCGACCAGTTCCGCATCGATGCCGTGCCGGTATCGGTCAAGGTCGTGCGCATGGTCGAGGACGGCATCATCAGGATGATGCAGGAATATGTGACGCTGGCCGTGCTTGCGCTCCATCGCGACCTACCGGCCTATCTCGACCAGCAGCGGCGCCGGACTTGGGAGGCGATCGCATCGGTGCAGGCCTCGGAGCGCCGCATCGGCGTGCTCGGCCTCGGCATGCTTGGCGGCGCAGTGCTCGAGCGGTTGCAGCCCTTCGGCTTTCCACTTTCGGGCTGGAGCCGCAACCCGCGCGAGATCGACGGCATCCGATGCCTGAGCGGCCGCGACGGCCTCGATATTCTGCTTGCAACCACCGACATTCTCGTCTGCCTGCTGCCGCTGACGGACGAGACGCGGGGCTTCCTGAATGCCAAGCTTTTCGCCGGACTGCCGGCCGGCGCCGCACTCGTCCATGTCGGCCGCGGCCCTCAGCTCGACCATCAGGCGCTCATTGGCGCGCTTGACGCCGGGCATCTCTCCGGCGCCGTCGTCGACGTCACCGATCCGGAGCCGCTGCCTGCGGATCATGCCTTCTGGAGCCATCCGAAGATCTTGCTGACGCCGCATATTGCGAGCGTCACCCAAGCGGAAACCGCCGCGGCCGCCGTGATCGGCAATATTAAGCGGCATCAGGCGGGCCTCGATCCAATCGGCCTGATCGATCGCAGCCGCGGCTACTGAGTTCTCAACCTAGGAAGCAAAATCATGTCCCTCCTCAAGACGATCGACACCAACCCGACCTTCGCGCCCCGCGAGTCCGGCCCCCTCCCCGAGAGGCTGATCTCGGGCAATCCGGCCTTCAAGACCTGGGCGCAGGATGTCGCCCGCGGCGAGACTATTCATAGCGGCGTGTGGGAAGCGACACCCGGCGAGACGCGCTCGATCAAGGGGGAGACCTTCGAGTTCTGCCATATCCTGTCCGGCCTGGTCGAACTCACGCCGGAAGGCGGTGAACCGGTGACCTACAAGGCCGGCGACAGTTTCGTCATGAAGCCGGGTTTCGTTGGCATCTGGAAGACGATCGAAACGGTGCGCAAGATCTACGTCACCGTGACGTGACGCCGTAGATTTGACTGCGGCAGCGGCGAAAACGCAATTTTTCGCCGCTGCGGCATCGCCGGTCGACGCATGCTGCTCGCCTTCCCCGGTTAGGCTTGCCTCAGCCCATCCCGAGGACATGCGATGACACTCAGCTTCGATCCGAACACGATTTCCCTGCCCGTCGGACATTTCATCGGCGGTCGGCTGGTTTCGGCCGAAGCCGTCATCGACATGCATCGTCCATCCGACGGCAAGGCCTATGCCGGCTGCCCGCTAGCCGACGAAGCCCTGGTCGACCAGGCCGTCGAAGCCGCCAGAGAAACACTGAAGACGAGCAACTGGGGTGGCGTGCGGCCGCGCGAGCGCACCGTGGCGTTGCAGCACTGGGCGAACCTGATCGAAGCCGAGGCGGAGACCCTCGCCAGGCTCGAAGCGCTCTCCTCGACACGTCCCGTTGGTCATCTTGTCGCCGGCGACATCGCCGTCACCGCTGAACAGATCCGTTTCTTTGCCGAATTCGCCGACAAGGAGGGCGGCGACCTCGTCCCGACCGACGACGCGAACTTCGGCATGATCATGACGGAACCCTATGGCGTCGTCGGCGCCATCACACCCTGGAATTTTCCCTTGTCCATGGCCGGCTGGAAGCTCGGCCCGGCGCTGGCGGCAGGCAATGCGGTGGTGCTGAAGCCATCGGAAATGACGCCGTTTTCGACGCTCTATCTCGCCGAACTTTCGGTGCGGGCCGGCCTGCCGGCCGGTCTCGTCAACATCGTGCTCGGCGACGGCCCGACCACGGGAAATGCGATCACAGGACACCCCGGCATCTCCAAGGTCAGCTTCACCGGTTCGACTGCGGCCGGCGCGGCAATCATGACCAACATCGCCCGCACCGGCGTCAAGCCGATGACGCTCGAACTCGGCGGCAAGAGCCCGCAGCTGGTTTTCGCCGATGCCGATCTCGAGCTTGCGGCGGGCGCAATCGCCGGCAGCATTCTCTCCAACGCCGGTCAGGCCTGCGTTTGCGGCTCCCGCCTCATCGTCGAGGCGAAGGTGGCGGACGCGCTCGCAGCCGCTCTCGTCGAGAGGCTGGCGGCCATCCGCCCCGGCCCCACCTGGGACGAGGCGACCGATTATTCGCCCGTCATCTCCGAACGCCAGATCGCCCGCATGGACGGTATCATCCGCGCCGCGATCGACGGTGGCGCCGAATGCCTCACCGGTGGCCGCCGCCTCGACCGCGAAGGCTATTTCTACGCACCGACCCTGATTTCGGGGGTGACGGCAACATCGCCGGCGGTTCTCGAGGAGATCTTCGGACCGGTGCTGACCATTCAGACCTTCGAGGACGAGGAGGAGGCGCTGAGCCTCGCCGACCATCCGGCCTATGGGCTCGCCGCCGGCCTCTTCACCCGCGACCTCTCGCGTGCCATCCGCGTGACCCGCCGCCTCCAGGCCGGCACCGTCTGGGTCAACCGCTACGGCCGCTCGCGCGACCATATCCTGCCGACCGGCGGCTACAAGCAGTCCGGCATCGGCAAGGATCTCGGCCGCGATGCCTATCTCGCCAACCGCAAGAGCAAGAGTGTGCTCATCAGCCTGTGAGGATCTGCGATGAAAACCTACAAGATCGCCCTTCTGCCCGGAGACGGGATCGGCCGCGACGTGACGGCAGCAGCCTGGGCCGTGCTCGAAAAGGCAGCTCGCCTGAACGGATTTTCTCTTGACGCAACCAGCTATCCCTGGTCCTGCGACTACTATCTGGAGAACGGCAGCATGATGCCCGCCGATGGCATCGAAACGCTCAGACCCTTCGACGCCATCTTGCTCGGCGCCGTCGGTTGGCCTCGCAAAGTACCGGATTCGGTGTCGCTGCACGGACTTCTGCTGCCGATCCGCAAGGCTTTCGTGCAATATGCCAATATCCGCCCGCACCGGCTGCTGCCGGGTGTGCAGGGGCCGCTGAGGGCTGACCGCTTCGATATCCTCTGCATTCGCGAAAATACCGAGGGCGAATATTCCGGCGCCGGTGGCCGCGTCCACCAGGGCACCGACAATGAGGTGGCGGTCGAGACCTCGATTTTCACCCGCACGGGGGTCGAGCGCATCCTGCGTTTCGGCTTCGAGCAGGCGCGGGCACGACGCGGCAAGCTTGCTTCGGTGACGAAGTCCAACGCCCAGAAATATTCGATGGTCTTCTGGGACGAAATCACCCAGAGGCTTTCAGCGGAATATCCCGATGTCGAAGTGACCAGCTATCATATCGACGCCATGGCTGCCCGCATGGTCATGGCGCCGGATAGTCTCGACGTCGTGGTCGCCTCCAACCTGTTCGGCGACATCTTGACCGACCTCGGCGCCGCCATCCAGGGCGGGCTCGGCTTTGCAGCCTCCGCCAATATCAATCCCGATCGCTCGGCGCCATCGATGTTCGAACCGGTCCACGGCTCCGCGCCCGATATCGCTCATCTCGGCATCGCCAATCCGATCGCCGCCATCTGGTCGGGCGCGATGATGCTGGAGCATCTCGGAGAAACGGCTGCCGCTGCAAGGGTGATGGCATCAATCGAGGCGACGACGGCACGCGGCATCGGCGCAATTCCCGGCAAGGACAAGACCGACGCGATCCTCGCATCGGTGCTTTCGGCACTTGGCTGATCAATGGAGAACAGAATGAACGGATTAAGGGATAGCAGTCTGTTTCGTGAGCAGGGATTGATCGACGGAGAATGGCGCGGGGCTGAAACGGGGCGCACGATCGAGGTGATCGACCCCGCAGCGCAGCATGTGCTGGGTACGGTGCCCGACATGGACGAAGCCGATACGAGGGCGGCAATCGCGGCGGCGGAGAAGGCCTTTGCTCCATGGCGCGCAAAGACCAATGCCGAGCGCGGCGCATTGCTGGAAGCCTGGCATGATCTGATGCTCGACAATATCGAGGATCTGGCGCTGATCCTCACCCGTGAGCAGGGCAAGCCGCTGACGGAAGCGCGCGGCGAAATCCGCTACGGCGCCTCGTTCATCAAATGGTTCTCCGAGGAGGCGCGCCGCATCGGCGGGACGACCGTTCCCTCGCCGACGACGGACCGGCGGATCGTCGTTCTGAAGGAGCCTGTCGGGGTATCGGCGATCATCACGCCGTGGAATTTTCCGAATGCGATGATCACCCGCAAGGTCGGGCCGGCGCTCGCCGCAGGCTGCACCGTTGTCGTCAAGCCGTCGGACCTGACCCCCTTTTCGGCGCTGGCGCTCGGCGTATTGGCGGAGCGCGCCGGCATTCCGAAGGGGGTGATCAATATCGTCACCGGCATGCCGGCCGGCATCGGTGACGAACTGATGGCGAACCAGACCGTCCGCAAGATCTCTTTCACCGGCTCGACCCGCGTCGGCTCGCTGCTGATGCGCGGCGCGGCCGACAGCATCAAGCGGCTCAGCCTCGAACTCGGCGGTAACGCGCCCTTCATCGTCTTCGACGACGCCGATCTCGATCTGGCCGTGGAAGGCGCAATCGCCTCGAAATTCCGCAACGGCGGGCAGACCTGCGTTTGCGCCAACCGCCTTCTCGTCCAGTCCGGCGTTTACGAGGCCTTTGCCGCCAAACTTTCCGCACGCGTATCGGCCATGAAGGTCGGGGCCGGCACGGATACCGGCACGGATATCGGGCCAATGATCAACAAGGCGGCGATCGAGAAGATCAAGCGTCATGTCGACGATGCGGTGGAAAAGGGAGCCAGGATCCTCGCCACCGCGGGTTCCGTGCCTGAAGGCGATCAATATGCGGTGCCGATGGTGCTCGGCGGTGCGACGACCGAGATGCAGCTTGCCAGCGAAGAGACCTTCGGGCCTGTTGCCCCGCTTTTCCGTTTCGACACCGAGGAAGAGGCGATCCGCATCGCCAATGCCACGCCCTTCGGCCTTGCCGCCTATTTCTACACCGAGAGCCTGAAACGCTCCTGGCGTGTCGCCGAAGCGCTCGAATTCGGGATGCTCGGCCTGAACACAGGGGCGATCTCGACGGAGGTCGCTCCCTTCGGCGGCATCAAACAATCCGGTCTTGGCCGCGAGGGCGCGCAATGCGGCATCGAGGAATATCTCGAAATGAAGAGCTTCCACATCGGCGGGCTCGCCTGACTACAGGAAAATAAAAGAGCGCCGGGAACATCATCCCGGCGCTGGATGATCGGAGCGATGGTCGATGCTCCTGCTGGAGCAACTCCGACACATCGTTTTGAGTACTCCGCAGCCTTTGGCGAATCCTCGCAAAATTACGGTGCCAAAACAACATTTCTTTGACGCTGCTTTGACGGCAGGATGCTACGGCCGGTTTGCGAAGTTACGCAAAGGGATTTCAACCGGTTATGCTTCAGTTCGATCATCGTCATAGCATAGATTTACATTTCGCAATCCCGGTTTCCCTTCCCGGTTGCTTGCCAGGAGCCGAAGTTGTGGCAGACTGGCCCCTGGATGCTAGGTTTTCCGGCCGCCAAACGAGCGTATCGGAGGCAGCGGGGGCGGGGCCGGTGGATCGCATGAACAAGGAGCACTATCCGTTTCGGATGTTCCTGCTCGGGCCTTTTGCCCTTGTGGACGCCGGGGGGCGGTCGGTTGCTCCGAAATCCAAGAAGGCACAGGCTCTTCTGGCAATGCTTGCATTGTCCACCCGGGGCTCGCGCTCGAGAATCTGGCTTAGGGACAAATTATGGAGCGATCGCTCCGACGACCAGGCGGCAGCCAGTCTGCGCCAGGCGCTGTTGGACATTCATAAGAGTCTGGGGCCGGCACGTGATCTCCTGATTGCGGATAAGAATACCGTTTGGTTGGATACGGACCGACTCGTGCTCGATACCGACCTGGTGATTCGGACTGAGCGGTCTCCGGATCAAGTCACCGACGAATTGCTCGAAGGTATCGACATCCGCGATCCCGAATTCGAGGACTGGTTGGCGCTGGAACGGCAAAACTGGTATCGCCGCCTCGATGAAGGACAAGTCCACGACGTATTCGAGCCGCGACAGCAGCCGAGCCGCGATGTCGCCAAACATTCCGCCCTGCTGCCGTTAACAGGCGCCCCGGATACGTCGAGCACAGGCAAATCCGTGGACATCGCCAGCAGCGGCCCATATGGGCGGCGGGGTGGCGGTGGCTGGCAATGGATGATGGCTCTTCTGTCCCCCATCGTGGTGGGTGCCGGAGAGGGCGGACAAATTGCTGCGACACGGTTCCAGAACCTCATTGCAAAAGCCATTATCGATGGGCTGGGATTTGGCGTCACTGACCTCTCCTTCACCTTGCCGGATATTGAAGGGAACGAACAGCAGATCAGCCTTCCCATATGCCTGCAGCTTCGCCTGACGTTTGATGGTGACATGGTGCTGATCGAACTGGTGATGAAGCACCTGATCAACAACCGTATTCATTGGCTGGGCAGTCAGGCAATCAACCGCACGCAGTTCGAGCGGGGCGAGTTCGGCATCGCCGCTGCGTTGATCAGCCAGGCCGTCGATCAGCTGGCCTATTTCCAGGAGATCCAGGCAACCGACAGCCGATTGTCGCAAGACGGTCTCCTGATCGACGCCGTCAATGCGATATTTCGGCTGTCGCGCGATGACCTCGATAACGCGGAGCGGCGCCTGGAAGAACAGATCCAGTATCAGCCGCGATCATCGACTTTTGCCTGGCTGTCGTTCATTCGGACTTTCCAGGTCGGCCAACGTTTCAACGCGCTTGACGCGCATCTGATCGAGGAAGCCCAGGCCTATGCACGCAAGGCGCTGGAACTCGATCCGCAGAATTCCGTGTCGCTCGCGCTCGTCGGCCACGTCCATTCGTTCCTGTTTGGCGAATACGACTATGCGGCCAACCTGTTCGAAAAATCGATCCGCCTGAATCCGGCCCTGCCTCTCGGTTGGGACCTCTACGCGATGCTGCACTGCTATGCAGGCCAGCCCGATAAGGCGGTGGCGATGGCGCGTTGGGTGCAAGAGCTCGGCGTCTATAGCCCGCATAAATATTACTTCGATACGACCAAATGCATTGCGGCAGCGCTTGCAGGCGATCATGCCGCAGCCATAGCTGCAGGCGAAGAAGCCCTGCGGACACGGCCGAACTTCAACAGCTTGCTGCGCTATCTTGCCTCCAGTCATGCCCATTCCAACGATCTCGGCGGCGCGCGGCATTATCTGGAGCGTCTTGAGGCAGTCGAGGGCGACTTTTCCATCACCGCCTTCCGCGGCAGCGGCTATCCGCTGCTCGACACAGGCGGCGGCCAGATCTTGATCGACGGCCTGCTCAAGGCCGGCGCCAAGCTGCGCTGAACCCCGGACAATTCTTCACATCATCGCGCAAGGAGGCTGCAATGGAAGCGGACACTGCCAACGAATCGCAATCAAAATTAGTTCTTTTTCTAAACAGTTATAAATTCAGGATTGAGCCGGATACGGTCCTTCCATGCGAGCCGAGGGACGACGCCGGTGCTGATCCTCTCGCCGGCGCGTCGCCGGCTGCACCTGATGCAGCCTCCGAACCTGCGCCTTTCCCCGGTACGGGAGAAGATGCATCGCCTCTGGCCGGGCCTATGAAGGCGACGATGGCCGTAGCCTCGGTCCTCAACAAGAGCGTGGCGAACAAGTCGGTGCTCAACAAGGCGTCGCTGAACAAAAACAAAAATAAGAACAAAAATAAAAATAAAAATAAGAACAAGTCGACGATGGACGGCGCCAGCCTCGGCGTGTCGCAGCTTATCCCCTCCTTCGAGCTGCGCAGGCTGCACCAGCAGCCGTCACGCAACGCCTATACCGCGGCGCGGCGCTTCACCTGGGAAATGCTGGATATACTTCCGCCGCCCGGCCCGGATTATACCCGCCTTGAAACGACGGTGCTGCTCTCTATGCAACGCCGCGACCGCGAACGCGTGCGGCGCCTGCCCGACATCCAAATCGAGTCGACGATCTCCGTGGGGGAATTCACCCGCGCATTGCATATCGAGGATCTCGGCGGTTTCGAGCAGACGGAAGGCCTTTTCCAGGCGATCCTGACGGCCTGCGAATATGTCGGACTGATCTACAAGAGCCAGTTCAACCGGCTGCGGCCAAACCAGTTTGAGCCCATGCTGCGGCCGTTGCTGGCCGTGCCGGTCCATGAGTCCTATCCCAGCAACCATTCGTTCCAGTGCTTTTCGATCGCCTTCGCGTTCTCAACGATCCTGCCGGAACATCCAGCCACCGACGAGCTTGCCCGCATCGCCCAGAACGTCGCCGAAAATCGCGAATGGGCCGGCCTGCACTATCCGAGCGACACGCAGGCAGGGCGAGATCTCGCCCGACGCTTCGCTCCCTACCTCCACGACGCGTTCGGTCCTTTGTTCCAGGCCGTACACGACGAATGGGTCTGAATTCTCCAGCTGCTGCTCATTAGGGTTACAACCATGACGGATCAAAGACAAATGCCTGAGCCTGCGCCGATCAACTACTACTATCTCTGGCACCTGACTGCTCTTGGCGTCGTCGACGCGGAATACGGATCGGCTCCGCCGGCGCCTCCAGCGCCCGATGCGAGCGCCGCACGCGCGCTCCCCGATCCCCTCATCACCGGCACGGTCTGGGATGCTATCGTATCCGCCGGCCCGCTGCGACCCGCCCGGGTCGCGCTGATCGATGTCGGCGTATCTCCGGATCATCCCAACCTGGCAACCCGGCTTGACCGGGAGGCGTCAATCGATTTGACGACCCATCGCTACGGCGCGCGCGTGCTCGAAATTCTCGATACGACCACGTCCTTTGACCGCGAGGAAAGACATGCCTTCTTTGCCGGGCTCGACATCGCTCCGCTCGGCAATATGGGCCTTTCGAACGACGACCGAGACTATCTCGGTGATCTGGTTGCCGAATACGCCGCGTCGGAGGGTGTTCTCCGGCGGCTCTACAATCCGGAATCGCTGTTTGCGTCGCATGGTACCTGCTGCGCAGGGCTGATCGTCGGCGAACCCGCCGTTGTTGCGGAAGAAGGCACGTCAAGCCTTCCGCCGGAAGGGGCCTTCTACGGGAATGGCGACGAGCTGCGTACGAGCGGCAATCGCAATGTCATCCCCTATTTCGGCGTTGATCCTTTCTCAAGGCTCATCTCGATCAGAACCTCCTTCGAAGACGATGTCAGGCAGTTCATTGCGGCCTTCCTTTATGCCTATCTTCAGAAGGCAGACGTGATCGTCTTGCCGCGTGGTCTGCCTGACCCGAAACGCAGCATCGTTGATCCGAAAAACGAGCTGAAGGCCGACCTGGAATTATGGAAAAACCAGGATGCCGCCAATCTGTTCACGCGCATTGCCCTTGCTGATCAAGGTGAGCCTGAACTGGAGCCGAAGGCTGCGCAGAAAGGCTCCAATCCGGATCGCCCGTGGCATGTCCTCAAACAACTCATCCTCGCCATCAGCCGGCACATCCCGATTGTCTGCGCCGCAGGAAACAGTGGCGAGAGCCAGCTGATCTATCCAGCAAGTCTAGCCGCCGACAACAACGGCATTATTGCGGTTGGAGCCGTTACCGTCGAAGGTTTCCGTTCGGGCTACAGCAATTACGGCGAAGGATTGACGGTTGTCTCTCCCTCTGACGACGCGGAGGTCTTCAACAGGCATCAGTTGCGCCTCGACCGGCTTTCTCCATTTGCCGCGCAGCACGACTACAGCGTTTTTCGAACGCGGGAATACTGCTATTCGCACTTCTCGCTACTGACGACGGACCTATCGGGGACTTTCGGCTATGATCATGGCTCCGATCCGTGGTCGGCCATCGTGCCGTTCGGAACCAATCCCGGCATCGGGGGCGGATACTACACCACCTTCGGGGGCACATCAGGCGCGGCGGCGCAGGTGGGCGGGCTATGTGCCTTGATACAGCGGGCCTACAAAAGCCGCCACAACCTGGGTGACCGCCTCTCGGGGCCTCAAGTAAAGTCAATTCTGAAGACCGCATCCCGCCTGGACGCCATTGTCGCGCCCGGAACGAGGAAATTGACGGCGGATTGCATGAACGCCGAAAGCGAGGACGCCGTCGAGATGGCCTATTTCTTTGGATCGGGCCTGCCGAATGCGCGGGCGGCAGTACAGGCGGCTCTGGCCATCTGAATCCCGGGGATGCTTTTCCCCAGATTCCAAGCCTCCTCCATCGAGGGGGCTTTTTCTTTGTTTACGCCCTTTTTACGGATTTTTAACGCGGTACTGGCGGGCGAATGACGCCCTTGGGCAATAGTGCCTCTCAACGAACGGCGCATACCGTTCCGATGCCGACGAAGCCGACCCGAACCGGGGGCATCTTCGCCCGACATGCAACCTAGATCCATCAGAAGACAAACCCACGGAGGCTGTCGATGTCCGCGTCTCGCATTCAACAATTGGCAGATGAGGCGTGCCACCTGCTTAAGGGCAATCCCCTGATGGCTAGCACCGCCTCCCTGCAGCGCGTCGCAACTCGCAACCTTTTAAAGCGACGCTTCCAATATGGGTCTACGCTCGCAGCGGCTTCGAAGCTCACCGATTGTTCGGCCGGGGTAGAGGCGCTGTCACGATATTTCCCCGACCTTGCAAATGGCGGATACACTCGCCTGCTGGAACTTCCCCCAGCGGTTGCCGGACCGGTTACCGCCGACCCTTACCGTTCATCCGTGCTTGCAGCCTGGATGAATGGGCTCGCGCGGAGCCTGGAATGGCAGGCGGGAGGCCCCGATGTGCAGATCGTCAGCGGCTGTTTGCAGTCGGATCTCATCGCATCGGATCTTGAGCTCGAACGTCAGCCGGCGCGCCGACTCTCTTGCGGCATCGGCCTCGTCTGCATCGAAAGCCTGGCACGGAGCCGTGTCATGCAAGCCCTCCTCCGCCAATGCATGCCGAACTACCGCGGCTCCGACTATCCCATCGCTGACGACGCTGAATTGGATCGCATCGCCGATCATCTGGAGAGCGCCTTCGCGCTAATCGCGGGATTGGACATGTACGGCTATCAGCGCCTGATCGCCGGCCTGCACACGCTTTACATTGGCGTGCGACGCGAATCGCCGTGTTCGTTCTCGAGTTCGAACGAATTGCCGGGCAGCGCGATGATCGTGCTTTCCAGAGAAAGATTGCGCGATGGCGATCATGCCGCGACCGCGGCCCAACTGCTTCACCAAGCGGGGCACGTCCTGCTCGGGCTTTATACGACCTCGGCGGCGGCATCCCTGCCTGGCGAGTTCCAATATGTTTCCCCATACAAGGAGGATCTACAAACGTTCGAGAGCATCCTGCACGTGGTGTACACCGTTCCCTGGGAGTGCGCCTTCGGCATGGCATGCCTATCCAACGAGACGAATCCTGAGCGTCGCGCCTGGAAGACGGCATTCATAATTACCTATGCCGCGCGGCAGGTTCCGCTCATCGATATCGCTCGGAAAGGAATCGAACGTCTCGGCGGCGATGTCCTCCTCGACCTCTCAGACATCGCCGCCATTCCTTCCTGGAGTAGCCGGATCTTGTTCCTCGTGGGCCAGTTGCTTGCCGAAGAGCCCATTGCGCACCGTCAAGCGCACTTTGCCGAGCGCCAGCGAGTTCTCGATCGCCAAGCCTGGGATATCGGACAGATGCTGCTGCGCGGCAAAGAGCCGGTCGATCCTCGGATGGGCCGGCGAGAGATCGATGACAGCGGCGACAATGTCAGCCTCTGGTACGACGGCAAATTCCACGTCATCCCGAAGGCCTCCGACCATCCGATGGGCAAGGACTACGGTCGCTACCGCGGATATGCGCCCAGCGAGATGGAGGCGATGTGATGGTCAATGATCGGTCCAAACGATTGTCAGCGACCGCCACCGCGTCCGTCGACTTCCCGAGCCTCGTCACCCACAGCCTCGGGCGGGGCGGCCGGGGGGCTCTGTTCACCGGCAATAGTGCCGATTCTGTCGAAGAACAGAGCCCCCATGCTACTAGGTCTGCATTCGTCGTCTCGTTGAAGGCTTCCGATATGCCGGCCGAGGACGAATATGACTCCACCGCAATCGATCACCACGACGCCATCCTGACGCCTCTTTGCCATCAGCAACGCGACCTCGCACGGTTTGGCGATATCGACTTCGTCATCGTCGGATGCGGCGACTTGGGTTCACAGATCGCCATCCAGCTTGCGGCCCTCGGCGCGCGCCGTTTCCTTCTTGTAGATGCGGATCGTATCGACGAGAAGGATTTGAACCGTCTCCCTTGGGCGGGCGAGGCTGATCTCGGGTGGCTGAAGACGGACAGGCTGGCGAGCCGTCTGGCCGCGGGTTTCTCGGCCAATGTCTTCGTACTGCCCGAATTTGCGGAAGGCGCCTCGGCGCTGCGGTTAATCGCAGACTATGCCAATAACCCGTTCTTCATTTTCGCCGGCGACGATTCTGGTCCAGCACAAGATCTCCTGTCGACCTGCCGAGCATCGAAAGCCGGCCTGCCGCCGCATCTGCATGTGGGCCGCTCTGCAAACTATTGCATGGCAGGTCCTTTGGTCTTGGTGCATGAGGACGCATGTTCCGTCTGCCATTGCGCCGCCCAAGTCGCAACCGACGGCAGCTTTCGCAGCCCGCCGGCCACCGTCGACAACCCATTGGTCGCCGGCCTTGCCGTGTCGCTGATCGCCCAAAACTGCCTTTCGATGCACTCGGTCGCCCGGGGACGCCAATGGATATTGGACCTTAAAGGCGATCAGGCCGAGCTGCGCTCTCTTAAAACACCCCGAATGTAAGGTATGTCCATGATCGCGCTATTTTCCTCGGAATATTGTTGCTCCGTTGGCGCAACTGCCGGAAAGAACGATGAGCTGACGATAACCGAAGCTCTTCGTGATCCACTGATCGCCATCGTGATGCGCGCCGATGGCGTGACCTCCGAAGAATTCAAGCGGCTCCTTGAGGCGGCAGCCCGCGAGCTAAAAGCCAATCTAGCGAACTCCTCCTTCCCACCAGCGGGAGGATAGGCACGTGATTGTCGAAACGACACGGGAGATGGTTGACGAGCATGTGTGGCCAATCCCGGTCCAAACCATGACTCGGCACTGGCCGTCCCGCGGAGTTCAGGGGCAATGAGATTCGATATGGTGAGAAAGTTCCCAACGATAATTCTCGTCTTTGCCGAAGGGAAAGATCGCAAGGTGATCCGTACCGCTCACGAGGCTGCCCAACTGTTGCTGAAGGAATGGCCCACCGACGATGGTGAGGAATTCCTCACAGCAGTGAGAATCTGTTTGGAGGTCCTTACCGGAGAGAGCGAACCCGAGCAATTGCAAGAGGCAATCGTCCGCGCGGCATATGAAGCGGGTATTGCAGTGATCACGACTGATAACCGCCTTGGGATTCTCAGGATCTATCCAGTCAGCGAGGCCAGATAGTTAACCGCCGCGCAGGCGCTCATCGCAATCCTGCCCCCATCGAGCCGTTTCGGCTGCAATCGGACTGATCCGGTCCGTTACTGGAAGCGATCGAGGGTCTTGTAATAGAGCCCGACGAGCGGCAGGAACCACGGCTTTCCGAAATGGCCGGGAACGGCCGGCCATTCGAGCCCCTTCATCGGGTTACGATCGGCCGTGCCAAGGATGGCGTCGGCCATGATCATGCCGAGATGGGTGGAGAGTTGGGCACCGTGGCCGGAATAGCCCATGGCATACCAGACACCATCGACATAGCCGGCGCGCGGATAGCGGTCCTTCGTCATGTCGACGAGCCCGCCCCAGCAATAGTCGATCTCGACGCCGGCAAGCTGAGGGAAGATCTCAGCCAGGCTGGCGCGCAGAATGTCGCCGCTCCTTGCGTCCGATCGCTGATCCGATGTGGCGGAAAAGCGGGCGCGACCGCCGAAGATCAACCGCCTGTCGGGCGACAGCCGGAAATAATTGCCGATGTTCATCGACGTCACACAGGTGCGGTTGCCCGGCATCGTAGCGGCGATTTCGGCGTCGGTCAGCGGACGGGTTGCAATCAGGAAGCTGCCGACGGAAACGATCCGGCGGCGGAAATAACTGAAGAGCGACGGCGTATAGGCACCTGTCGCGACCAGGACGTGGTCTGCGGTGACGGTGCCGCGTGCCGTCTCAAGGCTGTGGCGGCCGTTGCCCTGCCGGTGCGCGGTTACTGCCGCCTTTTCGAAGATGACGGCGCCATGACGGGCGGCTGCAGTGGCGAGCCCGGCGACATAGCGGCCCATATGCATCATTGCGCTCTTCTTGGACAACATAGCGCCATGGAAAGGCGAGCCGACCTCGCTTTTCAGCTCATTCGCAGTAAGAAGTGCGGTGTCCGGATCGACTTCTCGGTGGACAGCCTCAAAATTGCGGGCAATGGCATCGAAATGCTGCGGCTTGGAGGCAAGCTTCAGCTTGCCAGCACGGCGGAAATTGCAGTCGATTCCCTCTTCGGCGATAATCGCCTCGATCGTGTCGATGGAATCGTCGAACGCCTTGTAGAGGGCGACGGCCCCCTCCACGCCGAGCGCGGACTTGGCGGACAGGAAACTGTGGGCGAGCCCATTGTTAAGGTGGCCGCCATTGCGCCCTGACGCTCCCCAGCCGACCCGTTCGGCCTCCAGCACGACGACCTTGACGCCGGCCTTTGCAAGCTGGCGCGCTGCGGCAAGCCCGGTGAAGCCGGCGCCGATGACGGCGACGTCATAATGTCCCTCGACGGGGCCTTGAGCGCCGCCGGCAAAGGCTGGTGCCGTGTCGTGCCAGTAGGATTCGAACTGCATCCGCGTGTCTCCGTCAGAGCCCGACGATGCCAGGCAGACCCGAGATGTCAGGAATTTCGACATAACCGTAATAGGGGTTGGCCGGCTCATGACCGCGATTGACCCAGACCTTGTTCTTGATGCCGAGATCGTGGGCCGACATCAGGTCGTAGCGGAACGAGGACGAGCAATGCAGCACGTCTTCCGGCCCGCAGCCCAGCATATCGAGCATATATTCAAAGCCCTTGAAGCGTGGCTTGTAGGACTGCGCCTGCTCGGCGGTATAGACCGCATGGAAGGGCGCGCCCAGTTTTTCGACGTTCGACATGATCTGCGAATTCATGGCGTTGGAGAGGATCACCAAAGGGATTTCCTTGGCGACCTTGGCGAGACCGGCCGGGACATCTGAATGCGGCCCCCAGGTCGGAACCCGCTCATAGATCATTCGGGCGGCTTCGTCGCGAAATGTCACGCCGTTGCGCTTGCATGTCCGCTCGAGCGAATTGTGCACCACCTCGGCATAGGGTTTCCAGTCACCCAGTATCTCGTCTAGCCGATAGGCTGCGAAATTCTTGATGAACTCCGCCATACGCGGCTCGTCGAGTTCTTCGCCGTAGAGGTCACGCGCCGCTTCCGCCATCTGAAAATTGGTCAGCGTGCCGTAGCAGTCGAAGGTGATGTATTTCGGACGGAACGTCGTCATTTGCGTATCCTTGAACGATCGGAGCTGTCACGATCATAGGCATCGCTTCACCCACAGCTCGGCTGAATTGCTGGCATCGGAAGCAGAATCTATCGTATCGAATGCGGGGTTTGGCAGAAGGTTGCGCGCTTGCCCGCGGTCAACGGCCGGCGGAGTGACGCCTTCAATCGCCGTCGTGATCGTGATCGTGATGCGACGGAAGGTCGAGGCCGAAGGCGTTGACGAGATCAGCCACCTGCGCCGGGCTGAGGAAACGGGGATTGAGGTTGCGCAACAGCAGATAGAGCTTCGCCGTTTCCTCCAGTTCCTCGGTCGCAAAGACCGCCGCCTCCAGGCTGTCGCCGGCGACAACAGGTCCGTGATTGGCCAGAAGCACAGACGAATACCTGCCCGCCAGCCCGCGGATGGCGTCGGCCACCGCCGGATCGCCGGGACGATAATAGGGCACCAGCGCGGTTTCGCCGGCGCGCATCAGATAATATGGCGTCATCGGCGGCAGGGCGGCGCGCGGATCAATCTCCGGCAGCATGGTCAGTGCCACCGCGTGGGTGGAGTGAAGATGGACGATGGCACGGGCGCTACCGCGCGTATCATAAAGAGCGGTGTGCAGCGGGATCTCCTTGGTCGGCTTGTCGCCGGACAGGAGCTGGCCTTCGGCATCGAGCCTGGAGATCCGTGCCGGGTCGAGAAAGCCGAGCGAGGCGTTGGTCGGCGTGACCAGCCAGCCGCCATCCTCCAGCCGCAACGATATGTTGCCCGACGAACCAGGCGTCAGCCCGCGCTCGAACAGCGAGCGGCCGTATCGGCAGATTTCCTCACGCAGGCGCGCGTCGGACATGACAGTTCCTCCAATATTACGCGGTTGCCCCTTCGATCAGTTCAAAGCCGAGATCGACTGCCTGCGGCGGCGCGTTGCCGACGACAAGCTGGGCGGCTATCTGCCCCGTCGCCACGCGCGGCGTTCGGATGGTCGACAAGGGTTGCGGTGTTGCCCGGCCGATATCGAGGCCGTTATAGCCGAAAATGGCGAGCTTCGAGGGGATCGCGATCCTTTCGGCCAGACAATGAAAATAGCCGCCCAGCGCCATGTCGTCGTTGGAAAAATAAACCGCATCGAGATCGGTCGTCCGGGCAAGCAGCCGCTCCAGCCCCAGCCTGCCGTTTTCCACGGACGAAGCGCCGGCGAGAATTTCGCGGGCGATGAGGGGGGCGTCATGCGCATCGAGCGTTTCGCAAAAGCTGGAAAACCGCTTGCCGGCACGGGTATCGCGGTTCAGGTCGTGACCGACATAGCCGATCCGGCGATACCCCCGCTTCAGCAGGAAGGCAGCGCTCTCCCGTCCGGCCGCACGGTTCGAGAAGCCGACCGCGATATCGAGAGCATCGCCGTCCAGATCGAGCAGTTCGACGACCCGGCACCCGCTGGCGCGCAGCATCTTCACCGTACCCTCGGTATGCTCGCATCCCGCCAGCATGACCGCCGCCGGCCGCCAGGCGAGCATCGCCGCGGCAAGCGCTTCCTCCTTGCTCGGATCATAGTCGGTCACGGAAAAGACCGCCTGGTACCGGTTTTCCTCCAGAACAGCACTGGCGCCGCGCAGCACATCGGGAAAGACGATGTTGGACAAAGAGGGAATGACGAAGGCAACGAGACGCGAACCGGTGGAGGCGAGCGTTCCCGCAATCCGGTTCGGCACATAGCCCAGCCGCTCGACGGCAGCCATCACCCGCTCGCGCGTCTTGCCGGAAAACGAACCGTGGTTGCGCAGCACGCGCGACACCGTGCTCTCGCCGACACCGGCCGCTTGCGCCACCTCCGCAAGGGTCACCGTTGCCTGATGTTTGAATTCCATAGTCAATGTTGAACCCGGCATCTGGAAGCTTCAGGCGCGCGAAGAGTCCTTGGAACGCCGCCGCTGCCTCATCATGTTTCACCAGTTTCGGCGAGAAGCAAGGTATTTTTGGCAGCGCTGCCAATTTTCGGTTGGCGGCGCCGCTAAAACAGAGTAGGAAAATGGCAGCGCTGCCAAACAAGGTGGCAGCCACCACGACCCTCTTCGGATGACGTCCGCAGGGGTATGGATATTTTCTCACCAGACCGGAGAAACGCCCTATGACATCGCTTGCTGAAAATCCGGGCCGTGCCGTCATCGCGGCCGTCATTGGTCTTGGCTCCATGGGTTTGGGAATGGCGCAGTCGATGAAGCGCGCAGGTCTCGATGTCGTTGGGTATGACATCATGCCGGCGGCAGTGGACCGCTTCGTCGCCGAGGGCGGACGTGGCGCGACGACCCCTGCCGCTGCGGCAAAGGATGCCGACATCGTCGTCTCCGTGGTCGTCAACGGCGCGCAGACCGAGGCCGTGCTGTTCGGGCCTCAAGGCGTCGCAAATGCGATGAAGCCCGGTGCCGTCTTCATCTCGTCGGCCACCATGGATCCCGCCGTCGCGCGCGATCTGGCCGGGCGGGTGGAGGCTCTCGGCCTGCATTACCTCGACGCGCCGATTTCGGGCGGCGCGGCCAAGGCGGCGCGTGGCGAACTGACGGTCATGGCCTCCGGCTCCAGACAGGCCTTCGACACGGCACGCCCGGGTCTCGACGCCATGGCCGCAAAAGTCTACGAGCTTGGCGACGCGGCCGGAAAAGGTGCGGCCTTCAAAATGATCAACCAGCTTCTCGCCGGCGTGCACATCGCGGCCGCCTGTGAGGCCATAACGTTCGCCGCCAAGCAGGGCCTCGACCTCGACAAGGTCTATGAGGTGATCACGGCTTCGGCCGGCAATTCGTGGATGTTCGAAAACCGTGTGCCGCATGTATTGGCCGGAGACTATACTCCGCTCAGCAGCATCGAGATTTTCGTCAAGGATCTCGGCATCGTCCAAGACATGGCCCGCTCCGAGCGTTACCCGGTGCCGCTCGCGGCAGCAGCCTTGCAGATGTATCTGGCCGCCTCCGGGGCGGGCATGGGCCGTGACGACGATTCCTCGCTGGCGCGGCTCTATGCCAAGCTTTCCGGCGCTGAATTGCCCAGTTCCACCAAAGAGCCGCAGAGCCTGTAAAAGGAACGCTAGACATGCCGGTTTTCGCCGCCAACCTGACGATGATGTTCAACGAATGGGCGTTCCTCGACCGCTTCGACGCCGCAGCCGATGCCGGCTTTGCCACCGTCGAATATCTCTTTCCCTATGAAGCCGCGCCGGAGGCAATCGCCGAACGGCTTGCCCGCAACAATCTGCAGCAGGCCCTGTTCAACCTGCCGCCGGGCGACTGGGCAGCAGGCGAGCGTGGCATCGCTGCCCTCCCTGGACGGTTCGATGCGCTGAAAGCGGATGTCGAGCGGGCACTGGACTATGCTGAAGCAACCGGCGTCAAACGGTTGCACTTGATGGCAGGCATCGCCGACCCTCGAGACGAAGACGCCTCCTCCACTTATCGGCGCTCCGTCACCTATGCCGCCGCGCGGCTTGCGGAAAAGGGCATCGATCTGCTGCTCGAGCCGATCAACGGGCGAAACATGCCAGGGTATTTCCTCAACGACTTCGGCGCCGCCGAGCGGCTGATCGCCGAATGCGGTCTGCCGAACCTGAAGCTGCAGTTCGACATCTACCACCGTCAGATCATCCATGGCGACGTCACTATGGCGTTACGACGTCTGCTGCCGATTACCGGCCATATCCAGATCGCCAGTGTGCCGTCCCGCAACGAGCCGGATGGGGAGGAGCTGAACTATCCCTATCTGTTCGGTGAAATCGATCGCCTTGGTTACGACGGTTTCGTCGGCTGCGAATACGTCCCGCAAGGCCACACACTGGACGGTCTTGGCTGGTTCAAACCTTTTGCACGGAGCTAGACGATGGCTATTTTGCTCGGATCAATCGCTGACGACTATACGGGCGCCTCGGACCTCGCCAACACCTTGACGAAGAACGGCCTGCGCACGGTGCAGACGGTCGGCATCCCTGATCCGTCGCTCGCCCTACCGGATGTCGACGCCGTGGTCGTTTCCCTGAAGATCCGCTCCGTCCCGGCCTCGGACGCCGTGACGGCGGCGGCGAGCGCCGAGCGATGGCTGCGCCAGCGGGGGGCCGGCCATGTGCTTTACAAGATCTGCTCGACCTTCGATTCCACCGATGCCGGCAATATCGGTCCGGTCACCGAGGCATTGAGCGATGCAGCGGGCGGCGGCATCGTACTGGTGACACCAGCCTTTCCGGAAACGGGACGCACCGTCTATCTTGGCCATCTCTTCGTCGGCGGACAGCCGCTGAACGAAAGCCCGCTCAAAGACCACCCCCTCAATCCAATGCATGACGCCAATCTCGTGCGGGTTCTCACCCGACAATCGCGCTACGCTGTCGGGCTGATCGATCTCACGACCATCACGGCCGGACCCGGCGCCATCAAGGCGAGGCTCGATTCCCTGCGCACCGCAGGCTGCACTGCTGTTATCGCCGATGCCATTTTCGAACGGGATCTTGAAACGCTCGGCGAGGTCGCGTTGGAAACGCCGGTGTCCACCGGTGCGTCCGGCCTCGGCCTCGGCCTTGCCCGCGCGCTCGTCCGCTCCGGTCGGATTTCCTCCGGCAGCGCGCCGACGGCGGACGCCATTCGCCCCGTCGGCGGGCTTTCCGCGATCGTTGCCGGCAGTTGCTCCAAGGCGACGCTCCACCAGCTCGAGGTCGCCGAACGGTCGATGCCCGTCCTGCGGCTCGACCCGGAGCGGCTGCTTGCCGGTCCCGATGAGATCGCCGCGGCGATTTCCTGGGCCGGAGACCGCATCTCCGTCGGCCCCGTCGTCATCGCTGCGAGTGCGGCGCCCGAAACCGTGTCCCGGCTGCAATCACTATACGGACGAGAGGCTTCCGGCCATGCGATCGAAACCGCGACGTCGATCATCACCACCGAACTGGTGGAGAGAGGCGTGCGGCGCCTGGTGGTCGCAGGCGGCGAAACCTCAGGCGCGGCCGTCGACCGGCTCGCCATTCCGGCATTTCTAATCGGCCCGGAGATTGCGCCCGGCGTACCGGTGCTGCGCACGGTCGGCAATGCGCAGGGCGACATGCTTCTGGCGTTGAAATCAGGAAACTTCGGAGGCGAAGATTTCTTTACGGCAGCGCTGGCGATGATGCACTGACAGGATCTGGATCGGATCGACATAGATCGGTTCTAGCATAAGATGCGGCGACCCATGACAGCAAAGCCATAAGATACTGCTTGAACCATGGCCTTCAGACGATCTGCCCGCCGGCGCTCCGGCAGACTGGCGGGCACGATATGAAGGACGCCCCCAATGCAAGCAAGTCAGATCGAAATCGTCCCGTTCGGGCCTGACCATCTGGAAGCCGCCGTCGCGCTCTCACGACAGGCGGGCTGGCCGCATCGGACGGAAGACTGGCAGTTGGCGCTCGCCTTGAGCGAAGGGATGGTTGCGGTCGAGGACGGCAAGGTCGTCGGCACCGTACTCGTCACGCCGTATAAGGAAGATTGTGCGACCATCAACATGGTCATCGTCGACGAGACGATGCGCGGCAGGGGCCTCGGCCGTAAGCTAATGGACGCCGCACTGCTGACCGCCGGAGACCGGCCGCTGAGGCTGGTGGCGACGACGGCAGGTCTGCCGCTCTACCAGAAGCTTGGCTTCCACGAGACGGGAACCGTGCTGCAGCACCAGGGCCTCGCCGAAGAAATTGCCGCGCCGGCGGAAACGGAAGCCGCCACCGGTGCCGACCTCCCTGCTATCGCAGCCCTCGACCGACTTGCCTTCGGCGCCGATCGCGAAGGGCTGCTCTCTTATTTCACCGGGATCGGCGCATTCGCCGTCATTCGCCGCGACGGCCACGTTTCCGGGTTCGCTTGCCTGCGTCCCTTCGGCCGCGGCGAAGTGATTGGACCCGTGGTGGCCGCCGACCTCGGCGAGGCCCGGAAACTCATCGAACATTTCATCGCCAGACGGCCCGGACGGTTCCTCAGGGTCGATACCACTGCCGAGACCGGGCTTTCCCCGTGGCTCGCCGACCAGGGGCTCGCCCATGTCGGCGGCGGAATCACGATGAAAAAGCCCTTCGTCCATCACGCCGGGGACCCGGCCGTTACCACCTTTGCCCTCGCCAGCCAGGCACTCGGCTGATCCGGAGATCTCCATGTACAGCAATTCCCTCATTGAACTCGATCGCGCCCACCTCATCCATCCAGTCGCCTCCTATCGCGGCCATGAAAAGCTTGGTGTGCGCGTGCTGGCCTCGGCCAAGGGCGCGACGGTCACCGACGCCTCCGGCAAGCAACTGATCGACGGCTTCGCCGGTCTCTGGTGCGTCAATGCCGGTTACGGCCACGAGAGCATCGTCGAGGCAGCGGCCCGGCAGATGCGCGAGCTTCCCTATGCGACAGCCTATTTCGGCCTAGGCTCCGAGCCCGCGATCCGGCTTGCAAGCGAACTCGCCGACCGCGCACCGGGCGATCTCAACCACGTCTATTTCACGCTCGGCGGCTCGGATGCGGTGGACAGCACAGTCCGCTTCATACGCTACTATTGGAATGCCCGTGGGCAGCCTCAGCGCGATCAGTTCATCTCGGTGGAACAGGGCTATCATGGCTCCTCGACGGTTGGAGCGGGTTTGACCGCGCTGCCTGCCTTCCATGCAGGCTTCGGTCTTCCCTTCGATTGGCAGCATAAGATTCCGTCTCACTACGCCTATCGCAACCCGGTTGGCGACAATCCGCAGGCGATCATCGACGCCTCGCTTGCGGCGCTGAAAAGCAAGGTCGAGGCGATCGGGCCGGAGCGCGTCGCCGCCTTCTACGTCGAGCCGATCCAGGGCTCGGGCGGCGTTCTGGTGCCGCCGAAAGGCTGGTTGAAAGCCATGCGCGAATTCTGCCGCGCGCACGACATCCTTTTCGTCGCGGACGAGGTGATCACCGGCTTTGGCCGCACCGGCCCGCTTTTTGCCTGCACCGAGGATGAGGTCGTGCCCGACTTCATGACGACCGCCAAGGGCCTCACCTCCGGCTACGTCCCCATGGGCGCCGTCTTGATGGCCGATCACGTCTATGAAACGATTGCCGAGGGCGCGGGTGCTGCTGCCGTCGGCCATGGCTATACCTATTCGGCCCATCCGGTCAGCGCCGCGGTCGGTCTCGAAGTCCTGAAGCTTTATGAAAACGGCCTTCTCGAAAACGGCGTCAGGGCCGGTGCACGGCTGATGCAGGGCCTGGAGTCGCTGAGGGATCACCCGCTCGTGGGCGATGTCCGTGGCCGCGGCATGCTCGCCGCCGTGGAACTGGTGGTCGACAAGGTGAACAAGACGCCTTTGCCAACGTCCGCCGAACCCGCCCGCCGCATCTTCGATCGCGCCTGGGAGAACGGCCTCGTCATCCGCGCCTTCGGCAATGGTGCAATTGGCTATGCTCCGCCGCTTTGCTGCACAGAAACGGAGATTGACGCGATCGTCGAGCGCACCCGCATCACGCTGGACGAGACGCTGGAGGACCCGGATGTGCGTCGGGCGCTGCAGTCCTGAGAATATCGCGAAACGGCCAGATTCGGTATTTTGTGCCGCGTCGTGATGCCTATTCGGCGAATCCGGCGCAGTGCAGGTGACAAACTGAAGTCAACGAAAAGGCCTGGATCCCGGCAATGCGGGCCTTCCATACAAGAGCGGGACAATGATCCCGCCAGCGGAACAGAATTTTCTTCTTCGAGAAGCCGAGCTCCCATCGGAGCCGAACACTGGGGAATTCACGTGAGCAAGAGCCTTTCGGAATTCAAATACATGACCTTCGATGTCGTCGGCACGCTCATCGACTTCGAAGGCGGTCTCAAGACCTGCCTCGCCGAGATCGCGGCCGAGGCAGGGACTGAAATCGACGGCGAGCAGGCGCTTGGCCTCTACCGCGCAGCCCGCTACTCCAAGGATGCCGACCTCTTTCCCGACGATCTCGTGCGCGTTTATCTCGCGATCGCGCCGAAGCTCGGCCTGCCCACTGACCAAGAATATGGCCAACGGTTGCGGGATTCGGCCAAGAGCTGGAAGGGTTTTGCAGACAGCGCCGCAGCGCTGGCCAGTCTTGCGAAGAATTACCGCCTCGTGGCGATGACCAATGCCCGCCGTTGGGCATTCGATTTCTTCGAGAAGGAACTCGGCAATCCCTTTTATGCAGCCTTCACCGCGGATGATACGGGGACCGAGAAACCCGATCCCGCATTCTTCGAGACGGTATTCGACTACGTCGCCGCCGCAGGACATTCGAAGGACAACGTCCTGCATGTCGCCCAGAGCCAGTACCACGATATCGGGATTTCCAGGAAACTCGGGCTGACCAATTGCTGGATTGAGCGGCGCCATGCCGAGAAGGGTTACGGCGGCACGATCGAACCGGCCGAGTTCACCAAACCCGACTACCATTTCACCTCCATGGCAGGCCTTGCCGATGCCGTGGCCGCCGCGCGCGCCTGACTTTGAAAGCAGATCGGGCCTGCCCGCAACGGGCAGCCCGCCACAGAAGAAAAGGGGAATGAGATGAACGACAAAATCACCAATTGGACTAGGTCCGACGATGCCAGGATCGAAACCGCCATCCGTCGTGGCGCCACCCGTCGTGAGTTGCTGCATATGATGCTTGCAGGCGGCGTGGCCCTGTCTGCCGGCGGGCTCGTGCTTGGCCGCGCCGGCAAGGCGCTCGCCGCCACGCCCGTTTCCGGCGGCGCGCTCAAAGCGGCCGGCTGGTCGTCCTCCACGGCCGATACGCTCGACCCCGCCAAGGCGTCGCTCTCCACCGACTATGTCCGGTGCTGCTCCTTCTATAACCGCCTCACCTTCCTCGACAAATCAGGCACGCCGCAGATGGAGCTTGCCGAAGCGATCGAGTCCAAGGATGCGAAGACCTGGACGGTCAAGCTGAAGAACGGCGTTACCTTCCATGACGGCAAGCCGCTGACCGCCGATGACGTGGTTTTCTCGCTGAAGCGCCATCTCGACCCATCCGTCGGCTCGAAGGTCGCCAAGATCGCCGCGCAGATGACCGGCTTCAAGGCGGTCGACAAACAGACCGTCGAGATCACGCTCGCCAGCCCGAATGCCGACCTGCCGACCATCCTGTCGATGCATCATTTCATGATCGTCGCCGACGGCACGACCGATTTCACCAAGGCCAACGGCACCGGCGCTTTCGTCAAGGAAGTCTTCGAGCCGGGCGTTCGATCGGTCGGGATCAAGAACAAGAACTATTGGAAATCCGGCCCGAACGTCGATTCCTTCGAATATTTCGCGATCAGCGACGACAATGCCCGTGTAAATGCACTGCTTGCGGGCGACATCCACCTCGCAGCCACGATTAATCCGCGCTCTATGCGCCTCGTCGAGGCCCAGGGCGACGGCTTCACCTTGTCGAAGACGACGTCCGGCAACTATACCAATCTCAACATGCGACTGGATATGGAGCCCGGCAACAAGCGCGATTTCATCGAGGGCATGAAGTATCTCGTCAACCGCGAACAGATCGTCAAATCGGCGCTGCGCGGTCTCGGTGAAGTCGGCAACGATCAACCCGTTTCGCCGGCGAACTTCTATCATGACGCAGAGCTGAAAGCGCGAGCCTTTGATCCTGAGAAGGCGAAGTTCCACTTCGAAAAGGCCGGCGTGCTTGGCCAATCCATCCCGATCATCGCTTCCGACGCGGCGAGCTCGTCGATCGACATGGCCATGATCATCCAGGCGGCCGGCGCAGAAATCGGCATGAAGCTCGATGTCCAGCGAGTGCCATCTGATGGCTATTGGGACAATTACTGGCTCAAGGCGCCGATCCACTTCGGCAATATCAACCCGCGGCCGACCCCTGATATCCTCTTCTCCCTGCTCTACACCTCGGACGCTCCGTGGAACGAAAGCCACTACAAGTCGGAGAAGTTCGACAAGATGCTGATCGAGGCGCGCGGCTCTCTCGATCAAGACAAGCGCAAGGCGATCTATAACGAGATGCAGGGCATGGTCGCCCAGGAAGCCGGCACTATCATTCCGGCCTATATCTCGAACGTCGATGCGACGACCGCCAAGCTCAAGGGCCTGGAAGCCAACCCGCTCGGCGGCCAGATGGGATACGCTTTTGCGGAGTATGTCTGGCTTGAAGCCTGATTAGGCAGGAGACTGGGGCTGCAGCCGCGCCCCAGTTCCTCCATCTGCATTGATGGAACTTAACTCGAACGCAAAGGGAAGACGCCCGTGAACCGCCAGGTCTTATCCCTTGTACTGAGCAGATTGTTCGTCGCCGTGATCACCCTGGTGATCGTCTCGTTTGCCGTCTTCTTTGCGACAACGCTGTTGCCTGGAGATACGGCGACGATCCTGCTCGGCCAAGCCGCCACGCCGGAAGCCGTCGAAGGCCTGCGCAAGGCCATGCATCTCGACGAACCGGCGCTCTTTCGTTTCCTGCGCTGGTTAGTCGGGCTGCTCCAAGGCGACCTCGGCACGTCCTATGCCAACGAAATGCCGATCGCCGCTCTCATCGCCGGCCGCTTCGTCAACACGCTGAAACTTGCCGGCGTCACCGCGCTTTTCTCCGTACCGATCGCGCTGACGCTCGGGATCACTGCGGCAATGCTGCGCGGCACGCTTTACGACCGGATCGTCACCGTGATCACCATCGGCGTCATCTCCGTGCCGGAGTTCATGGTCGCGACCTCCGCGGCGCTCATCTTCGCCGTCTATCTGAAATGGCTGCCGGCGCTGTCCTTCGCCAATGAAGTCCACAGTCTGGCCGACCTGTTGCGTGTCTATGCCATGCCGGTGATCACCCTCACCTTCGTCGTCTCGGCCCAGATGATCCGCATGACGCGCGCGGCTGTCATCGAGACGCTCAACACACCTTATGTTGAAATGGCATTGCTCAAGGGCGCCTCCCGGCCGCGCATCGTCTTTCGCCATGCGCTGCCCAATGCGCTGGGTCCGATCGTCAATGCCGTCGCGCTTTCCCTGTCCTATCTTCTCGGAGGCGTCATCATCGTCGAGACCATTTTCAACTATCCCGGTATCGCCAAGCTGATGCTGGATGCCGTCGCCACCCGCGATCTGCCGCTAATCCAGAGCTGCGCGATGATCTTCTGCCTGGGCTACCTGCTGCTGATCACCATCGCGGATATCATCGCCATCCTTTCCAATCCGAGGCTCCGATGACCATGACCAGTTCCGAAACCACCTCCGGCCGGCTGTCCGGAACCCGGTTTGGCTATCGCTTCAACATCGTCGGCGCGATCGGCTTCACGGTCATCTTCTTATGGGCGCTCGTCGCGATCTTCGCCCCATGGATTATTCCCTACCCCGTCGGCGAGATTATCGATCTCGACTATTTCGGCCCGATGAGCCGGGAGCTCTGGCTCGGCTCCGATTATCTCGGCCGCGACATGCTCTCGCGGATTCTGATGGGGGCGCGCTACACGGTCGGTATCTCGCTGGCGGCGGTAACGATCGCATGCTTCAGCGGCGTCGTGCTCGGCATGATCGCAGCGGTGGCCGGCGGCTGGCTGGACACGATCCTCAGCCGCTTCCTCGACGCCCTCAACTCCATCCCGAGCAAACTGTTCGGCCTGGTGGTCGTCGCTGCCGTCGGCTCCTCGGTCCCGGTGCTGATCATGACGCTGTCGGTGATCTACATCCCCGGCGCTTACCGTTTCGCCCGGGCGCTCGCCGTCAACATCAATGCGATGGATTTCATCACGGTCGCGCGCATCCGCGGGGAAAGCACTCTCTATCTTATTCGCTCGGAAATCCTGCCCAACATCGTCGGACCGGTGCTTGCCGATCTCGGCATCCGCTTCGTCTTCATCGTTCTGCTGCTCTCCGGGCTTTCCTTCCTCGGCCTTGGCGTCCAGCCGCCCTATGCCGATTGGGGTGCGCTCGTGCGTGAGAACATCGGCGGCCTGCCATTCGGTGCGCCGGCGGTAATGTTTCCCTCGTTTGCCATCGCCAGCCTCACGATCAGCGTCAACCTGCTGATCGACAACCTGCCGCAGAAAATCCGCGACCGGAGTGTGTCATGAGCAATCTCATCGAAATCCGTGACCTGAAGGTCGAGGCCACCACCGATTCCGGCCGTCGTGTCGAAATCATCAAGGGTGTCAGCCTCGATGTTGCCGAGGGCGAGATCGTCGCGCTGATCGGCGAGAGCGGCTCGGGCAAGACTACCATCGCCCTGACCCTGATGGGCCACACCCGTGCGGGCTGTCGTATCTCCGGCGGCAGCGTTTTGGTCGGCGGTAAGGACATGGTCACGCTCAGCGAAAAGCAGCGCGCCAAGGTGCGCGGCACCGAAGTCGCCTATGTCCCGCAATCGGCCGCCGCCGCCTTCAACCCGGCCACATCGATCATGGATCAGGTGATCGAAGTCACTCGTATCCATCACCTGATGTCGCCGGACGATGCGCGTGCTCGGGCAGTCGAGCTCTTCCGGGCGCTGTCGCTGCCGAACCCCGAGACGATCGGCAGCCGTTATCCGCACCAGGTTTCCGGCGGCCAGCTGCAGCGTCTGGCGGCCGCCATGGCGCTGATCGGCGACCCGACCCTCGTCATCTTCGACGAGCCGACGACGGCGCTCGACGTCACGACCCAGATCGAAGTGCTGCGTGCTTTCAAGTCGGTCATGAAGAAGGGCGGCATAGCAGGTGTTTATGTCTCGCACGACCTTGCCGTCGTCGCCCAGATCGCCGACCGTATCGTTGTCTTGAAAGGCGGAGAGACCCAGGAAACGGGCACCACCGAAGATATCCTCAACAACGCCAAGCACCCCTATACCAGGGAGCTGCTTGCAGCCTTCGAGCCGAAACTGCGCGCAGCAGCAGCCCCCGTCGAGAAAGCGGCGGCTCCGCTTCTGAAGATAGAAGATCTCGTCGCTGGCTATGGACAGCGCCAGGCTGACGGGCTGCCGCTCGTTCGCGCGGTCGAGCACGTGAGCCTGAAGGTGGAAAAAGGCCGCAATCTCGGCATCATCGGCGAATCCGGTTGCGGCAAGTCGACACTCGCCCGTACCATCGCCGGCATCCTGCCGGCCGCGATCGGCAAGATCACCTTCGACGGCACCGAACTGCATCGCAACGCGCGCAAGCGTTCACGTGATGAGTTGCGCGAGATGCAGATCGTCTTCCAATATGCCGATACCGCACTCAATCCCGCAAAATCGGTCGAGGACATACTCGACAGACCTTTGGTCTTTTACCACGCTATGGATAGAAAAGCGCGGAACGCCCGAATCGATCAACTGCTCGATATGGTACGCCTGCCCCGCAACCTGCGCCATCGCCGGCCGGGCGAACTCTCGGGCGGCCAGAAGCAGCGTGTCAACTTCGCCAGGGCGCTCGCTGCCGATCCGAAGCTGATCCTCTGCGACGAGATTACCTCGGCGCTCGACACCGTGGTTGCCGCCGCCGTCATCGACCTGCTCAAGGAATTGCAGCGGGAACTCGGCCTCTCCTACATCTTCATCAGCCACGACCTCTCAGTGGTGGAGGCGATCTGCGACGAGATCGTCGTGATGTATGGAGGCAGGAAGGTCGAGGAAATCACCTCCTCAACAGTGAGGGCGCCGCAACACCCCTATTCGCAACTGCTCTTCTCATCGGTGCCGACACTCGATCCGGCCTGGCTCGACGGGCTCCAGCAGGATCCGGAACTGGTGCGGGCTTATTGCCGGCACTGAGCGCCGATTCAAGGCGTTGCCGCGCTGCCCTCCTCGGAGCCAAAAGCGAGATACTTGCCGGACTCAGCGCGCACCCGGTCAGGTCATGTTGAAAAGGCTAGGCTTCACGGCAAGAGATCTGCAAGTGGCGGCGAACATGGCTTTGGAAAGACGGCCCGAAATTCTGTCGCAAGTCCTTCCAAACAGTATGAGACTCCTAATTATGGGGAGAACAACCTGCGACAGAGATAATCGGCCTCTCAATTGGGTCGAGGAGATGCAGTTGGGTAAGGTCGATTTGCCCCCCGGACAGAGTGCGTTGGGACATTCGGCCACAGGGGCGGATGAAAGAACATCCAGCCGTGATATCAGGAGCGGCCCCGGTGCGGTCCTTCTCGCCAACTAATGCGGAAACAAGGTGGTGAGCGGCATGTGGGCTTTGATGATCGGCGATTTCAGCACGACGAAGCTGAAATATTTGTCGATACCGACGTCCATGTCGGTGAGGCGCTCCATGATCGTCTGGTATTCGTCGATGCCGGCGGTGACGAATTTCAGCAGATAATCGTAGCCGCCCGAAACCAGATGGCATTCGATCACCTGGTCGACTTTTTCGATCGCCGCCAGGAAGCGGGCGAAATCGATCTGCCGATGGTTCTTCAGGGTGATCTCGGTGAATACAGTCAGCGTCTGCCCCAGTTTGCTGACGTTGATTTGGGCCGAATAACCTTCGATATAGCCCTCCGACTGCAGCTTCTTCACCCGCATCAAGCAGGGGCTCGGCGACAGATTGACCAGTTCGGCGAGTTCCACATTCGTGACGCGGCCATTCTTCTGCAGTTCGTAAAGGATTTTTACGTCGATCCGGTCGAGTTTCATCTCACACGCCCTCACTTGCTGGAGATCGCCAATGACGCAGCAGATTATGCTGCTTGTTCCCGACACCAACCTTAGCACATGGCGTCGGCCTGTCGATCGCGTTGCGAGACAGGCCGAAGCACAAACGGCTGCTGGCATCCTCCCAACACGGAATCTTCTGCTGCCACCAACCGATCTCCGGCAAAGCCGTGGCGTCAGATTCGCTACACTACGGTTAAAACGGAGACTCTCCCATGCCCGCACCGCTCAATCGCGTCGACACGACGCCGGAACTGCCTTCCACCGCTGATGTCGTGGTCATCGGCGGCGGCATCGTCGGCGTCTTCACGGCCTATTATCTCACTCGGCGCGGATTGAAGGTGGCCCTCGTCGAGAAGGGACTGATCGGCGCCGAACAATCGAGCCGTAACTGGGGCTGGTGCCGCCAGCAGAACCGCGACGCCCGCGAATTGCCGATGTCGACGAAGAGCCTCCATCTGTGGGAGCGCTTCGCCACTGAGACCGGTGAGGACACCGGCTTCCGCCGTTGCGGCCTCTTCTACCTCAGCAATAGCGACCAGGAACTGTCCGGTTGGGCCCGTTGGCGCGATTTCGCCCGCTCGGTCGGCGTCACGACGCATATGCTGAGCAGCGCAGAGGCAACCGAACGCGGGCATGCCACCGGCACCTCATGGAAAGGCGGGGTGTTTTCGCCGACCGATGGCACCGCCGATCC
Organism: Rhizobium sophorae; assembly: GCF_013087515.1. Classification (GTDB taxonomy): domain Bacteria; phylum Pseudomonadota; class Alphaproteobacteria; order Rhizobiales; family Rhizobiaceae; genus Rhizobium; species Rhizobium sophorae. The sequence goes on from NZ_JABFCN010000003.1 coordinate 276,036, forward strand.
GGCGAGCGCTGCGCCGGCCGTGGCGCGCGCGATCCTGAAGCTCGGCGGCACGGTGCATCAGTCTTGTGCTGCCCGCGGCCTCGACATCGAAGGCGGCAGGCTCTCGGGCGTCGTCACCGAGCATGGCACGATCCGCACGAAAATCGCGATCCTGGCCGGTGGCGCCTGGGCCTCCTCCTTTTGCCGCCAGCTCGGTATTCGATTTCCGCAAGCCTCGATACGCTCCTCGATCCTCTCCGTATCTCCAGGGGCAAGCAGCCTGCCGGATGCGCTGCATACATCAGCCGTTTCGGTGACGCGACGCCGCGATGGCGGCCACACGCTGGCGATCAGTGGCCGCGCCCGCGTCGACCCGACACCGCAGCAGTTCCGCTTCGCGCGGCAGTTCCTGCCGATGTTCGCCCGGCGCTGGCGCAGTCTTGCACCCGGCGGGTTGGAAGGGTTTCGCTCCGGTCACGAGTCTCTGGCACGCTGGCGGCTCGACAGGCCGACGCCGATGGAGCGCATGCGCATCCTCGACCCGGCGGTCGACGAGGCCACCATTGCCCTCACCCATGCGCGGGCGCTCGAGCTTCTGCCCGACTTGAAGAAGACCGCCATCAGCGCGACCTGGGCAGGCTATATCGACAGCACGCCCGATGGCGTGCCGGGGATCGGCGAGATCGCCACCTTGCCCGGTTTCATCCTTGCTGCCGGCTTCAGCGGTCACGGCTTCGGCATCGGGCCGGGCGCCGGTCATCTGATCGCCGATATCGTCACGGGCGATGAGCCGATCGTTGATCCCAGGCCCTACCATCCCGACCGCTTCGGGGGATCCGCCTGGGGCAAAGTCGCCGATTTTTAGGGCACGGTCGGCTTTGCGCGACGTTCGACGACGCCGATCGGCACGACTTGGTACCGGCCACAGGAGCTGATGCATCACGTTTTGATTGCCACGATCACGACAAACCGGCGATCAGAGGAAGAGTGATCGCTTCGGTTCCTCACCGGCATCATTGACAATCAAGGCGTGCAATGCCGCCGCCACAGGTGTGCCGAGGACGGCGAGATCGCGTACTGTGCTCATGTGATTGCCCTCTGCGACCTGCGATGCCCGCACGTCAAGCCCTTGGGCGGCAAGAATGTCCCTGAAAGCATTCGCCTGGATTTTGAATGGACCGGTTTCCCGTTCGCCGATCATGATAGCCACACGCGTTGCAGGATCGTGCTCGTGACGCATGGGCGTAAACCGTCGCACCTCCTCGTCGCTCAATGCAATTTCGTCGCGCAGGAAAGACCTCTGCAGGGGGGCGAGATCGTATAGCCCGCCAAGCAGGAAAGCAGCGACTACGTCCGAAGGCGCTGGCGAGCGATGGAAGAGAAAGGTTGCAAGATGTGCACCGGCGGAGTGGCCGCTGACGGAGAACCGCTTTGACGTGGCGCCAAAACGATCGGCATGCGCCAGCAGGAATGCCTTGGCTTTCAGGACCTGACCAACCAGGACGTCCATTCTCGCCGTGGGCATCAAGGAGTAATCGACGATAGCTGCGACCGCGCCGGCGCCGGTAATGGTCTCGGCGACGCAGGAATAGTCCTCCTTGGAAAACATCCGCCAATAGCCGCCATGGATGAACATGTGGATCGGCAAGTCCGAGCCGGCGCTATCTGGCATGAAGATGTCGAGCGTCTCGCCAGGTCCAGCCCCGTAGGCGATGTTGGCCTCCATGGCGACAGTGCGCCGCGTTGCAAGGCTGCGAGCTCGGATATCGCCAACGATCGCGTCGAAATCTGCGACATGGTCACGAATGCGGAACGGATCGGCGACCACAGGTCCCTCCCTCAGAAACTTGTCGCAATGTACTTGGCTTCCATGAACTCCGCGATACCGTGATGCTGCCCTCCTTCACGTCCAAGGCCGCTTTGTTTCACACCGCCAAAGGGGGCAGCGGGATCGGAGACCAGTCCACGATTTAGCGCAATCATGCCCGCCTCGACCTTGGAGGCGACCCGCATGCCGCGGCCAATGTCGCGGGTATAGATGTAGGCGGCGAGGCCATATTCCGTATCGTTGGCAGCAGCGATGACCTCGGCCTCGGTCTCGAAACCATAGAGCGGCGCGACGGGACCGAAAATCTCCTCACAGCCCATGTCGGAGTCCGGGGAAACATCGACAAGCACCGTCGGCGGATAAAAAAATCCGCGCCCTGCCAATGTTCGTCCGCCGCAGAGGGCGCGCGCGCCGCGCGAAATGGCGTCCGCGACCAGGCGCTCGATCTTCTCCACCGCCTTGCGCGTGATCATCGGACCGCATTCCGTATCCAGGCCCACGCCCGGGCCAACCCTAAGGGCGGCCATGCGTCGGGTGAATTTTTCCGCGAAGGCATCATGGATACCGGACTGGACGTAAATGCGGTTTGCAGCCGTGCAGGCCTCACCCGCATTGCGCATTTTCGCGACCATCAGACCTTCGATCGCCGCGTCAATGTCCGCATCGTCGAAAACGATGAATGGCGCGTTGCCGCCGAGTTCCATGGAACAGGAGATGACATTTTTCGCCGCTTCGGCCAGTAGCGTGCGGCCGACGCCGGTCGAACCTGTGAAGGAAAGTTTTCGCACGCGCGGGTCGCCCAGCATCGCGGCGATGACGGGGCCCGGCGTCGATGTTGTCATCACGTTCACGACGCCCGGCGGCACGCCAGCCTCCTCGTAGAGAGCCGCAAGCGCGTAGGCCGTCAGCGGCGTCTCGCTCGCCGGCTTCAGGATGATGGTGCAGCCTGCGGCAAGGGCAGGCGCGATCTTGCGGGTCGCCATCGCGGCCGGGAAATTCCACGGTGTGATGAGAACGCAGATGCCGATAGGCTGGTAATCGACGACGATGCGGTTTCCACCGGCCGGGGCAAGGCCGAACTCTCCGGAGATGCGCACCGCCTCCTCGGCGTTCCAACGAAAGAACTCAGCCGCATAGGCGACCTCGCCGCGCGCGTCGCGCAACGCCTTCCCGTTCTCGAGCGAAATGACCCTGGCAAGCGTTTCGGAGCGCTCCACCATAAGTTCGAAGCAACGGCGCAGAATCTCGGAACGCTTTCTCGGCGGCATCTCGCGCCAGCCTTCCGCCGCACTTGCGGCAGCTTCCACGGCCGCCGCGGCATCCGCGACCGTGGCATCGGGCACAGAGGCAATGACCGCCTCGGTCGAGGGGTCGATCACCTCGATCCGGCCCTCGCCCGCCGCAGGCCGCCAGGCGCCGCCAATATAGAGGCCGCGGGAGAACGAATTGAGCCCGAAGGGATCATGGTCTGGATGCGACGAATGCTGGTTGACGTTCATGATGGTATCCCAAGTCAGAGGGCGGAAGCGGCCAGATCGCCGTCATAGGCGGCGCGCACCAGGCCACGCATGGCGGCGGTATCGAAGGAGCGGGGATTATTCTTGATCAGCCGGCCGATGCCGAGCGCCTGCTCGGCTGCCCAGTCGATCCGGTCTTCCGGCAGGCCGAGCTCGGCAAGCGTCGGCGAGATGCCGATCGCGGCGAAGAGCCGGCAGACCTCGCCGATCGCGGCATCGGCAATCGTTTCATCGTCCTCCACTCCGGTGGCATCAAGGCCGAGCGCCCTACCGACAATGGCGATGTCCGCGCTCGCGACGCGGCGATTATATGTCATCACATAGGGCAGCATGGTCGCAACCCCGAGGCCGTGCGGCGTATGGGTCAAGGCACCGACCGGATATTGCACGGCATGGGCCGCAGCGGTGCCCGCCGTTCCGAAGGCGCAGCCGGCTGCGAGCGCGCCCATCATCACATCGGCGCGCGCATCGATGTCGGCACCGTCGACGAATGCCTTTTCCAGGCTCCGGCTGAGGAGCCGGATGGCATGCAGCGCGAACTGGTCAGAGAGATCGCTCTTGCCGATGAAGACATGCTGCTGTGCGAGTTCAGGATCGCCGGGGCGGCGCATGGCCGTGAAGGCTTCGATGGCATGTGTCAACGCATCCGCACCGGCAATCGCTGTGAGCCCAGGCGGGCAGGATAAGGTCAGTTCCGGGTCGCAGATCGCCGCTGCGGCGATGAGATATGGGCTGGAAATGCCAACCTTCAGGATACGATCGGGATCGGAAACAACCGCAACCGGCGTCACCTCGGACCCGGTCCCTGCCGTCGTCGGCACGGCGATGACCGGCAGGACGGGCGCCGGCACCTTGAACTCACCGTAATAATCGGCGAGCGCGCCTCCGTGAGCGAGCAGGAGCGAAGCGCATTTGGCCATGTCGAGACAGCTGCCTCCACCGATGCCGATCACCATATCGGGCTCAAAACCGCGCGAGGCTTCAACGCAAACCGCGACCGTATCTTGCGGCACGTCCGGCAGCGTGCGGTCATGCACCAGGACGACGATGCCGGCTGTTTCAAGCGCGGCGATCATTTCCGCAAAGACCGGCGTTGCGGCAAAACGCGCATCCGTGCAGACGAGTGCGCGCCGGCCGGTTCTGCTGGCGACGCTCGCCAGCGCATGGCGCTGGCCGACGCCGAACAGGATTTCCCGCGGCAGCCTCAAGGCGGCAAACAGGCTCATGATCTTTGTCCCTCGAAGGCCAGAATGCGCGGGCGCGAAAGCGCGTTGAGGTCTTCCCAGAGGCGCTGGTCGATCTCGAACCCGTTGCGGCTTGCCGCCGCTCGTCGCCCGCGGGCACGATCGCCCGGGACGAGAACCGGTTCGCCGGCGCTGGCGGGTGGTGAAGCGCGCACGGCATCGAGATAGGTCGACAGCCGCTCCGGCAGTCCCGGCGCCAGACTGGGTTCGATCAAGATGAAGACGTCGCCCTTGTTGCACGGCGACTGGCTGTCGAGCGTACCGCGCGCATCCGGCGCGAGCGCCGAGCCGGCAAGAGCTGCCACCAGCAGCTCAAAAGCAATGCCGAGGCCGTAGCCCTTCGCGTCGCCAAAGGGCGCAATCGCGCCGGCCTTCGCACGCCCGGGATCGGTCGTCGGGTTACCGGCCGCATCGCGCGCCCATCCCTCGGGAATGGGCCTGCCGGTCGCCGCGTGGTGGTGGATCCTGCCCATCGGCACGAGGCTGGTGGCAAGATCGAGCACGAGCGGTTCCTCGGCGGTCGGCACGGCGATGGCGATGGGGTTGGTGCCGAGCATGGCCTGGGTACCGCCGAAGGGATGGACCAGCGCCTCGCTCGAGGAGAGCGCGATGCCGACGAAACCCATTGCGGCGATGGCCTCCACATAATGCGCGAGCATGCCGAGATGGTTGGCATTGCGCACGGCGACTAGGCCGATGCCAAGATCCGGAATGTGAGGCGCCAGCCGCTCGATCGCGGCCATGGCAACGACGGGGCCAAATCCCGACGAACCCTCCACCTCCAGCACCGCATCCGCGCGCCAGCGCTGCGTGCCCTTCGTCTGCGGGTCAATGACCCCGCGCTCGATCCGTTCTACCAGCCGCGGAAGCCGGTACAGGCCATGCGAGGGGTGCCCCTTCATCTCTGCCGTTACCAGGACGCGAGCCTGCAGGGCCGCATGGTCAGGCGGTGCGCCATGCTCTTCCAGCAGCCGGGTGGCAAGCACAAGCGCCGCCGTTTCGGATATGCGCATGATTTCTCCTCCCTATATAAAATCGTATAGGATATAGGATTGTCTTGGCCGCAGCATCGTGCTAGCGATTGAACCTGTCAAGAGGCAAGGCAGCAGATGATTTCGACGAGACCGAAGGAACCCTCAACGGGCACAACCCAGATACCGCGCGCCAACAGCCTGGCGGGCGACGTCTACGAGGCAATCTTCAACCAGCTCATGTCATTGAAGATCGCCCCGGGGGCTCGGATTACCGTCGACAACCTGGTCAGGGAATTCAACGTCTCACACACCCCTATCCGCGAAGCCCTCGGCCGGCTTGAAGGCGAAGGCCTCGTCGTCAAGCAGCATCTCGTCGGCTATCGTGCCGCGCCGCAAATCACACGCCACCGCTTCGACGAGCTCTATGAACTGCGCCTACTGCTGGAACCTGCCGGCGCTGCGAAGGCCGCCGAGGCGATGAACGACGAAAAGCTGGCCATCCTGACGGAGGCCGCCGGCGTGATGACACGCAGCGACAACAGGGACGAACGAGCGAACTATTCGGCCTTCGCCCGCAAGGACGCTATTTTCCACGACCGCATCATGGAATTTGCCGGCAACGAGTTGATCCGCGAGATGCTGACATTCCAGCACACGCATTTCCATATCTTCCGCCTGATGTTCCATCGCCGCGTCACCGAGGAGGCGCTCGCCGAGCATCAGACGCTGCTCGATGCCTTCGCGGCGCGCGACCCCGGCGCAGCTGCGAAGGCAATGCGCATCCATATCGAACATTCGCGCGACCGGCTGTTGCCGGCCTTCGACGAAATCTGAGCAACCGCGCCGGGCAAGGACGAGCCTGCCCGGCCTGACAACGAGGAGGAGAACCCATGCCAGGCAAGAAAATCCTGATGCTCACCGGCGATTTCACCGAGGAGTACGAAATCTTCGTCTTTCAGCAGGCGATGGAGGCGGTCGGTCACACGGTGCATGTCGTGTGCCCTGACAAGAAGGCCGGCGACATCCTCAGGACGTCGCTGCACGATTTCGAGGGCGACCAGACCTACACCGAAAAACTCGGGCACAACGTCACCATCAACAAGACGTTTTCCGAGGCCGAGGACCAGCTCGACCAGTATCATGCCGTCTACTGCGCCGGCGGGCGGGGACCGGAATATATCCGCACCGACAAGCGGGTGCAGGCGATGGTGCGTCATTTCCACGAACAGAAGAAGCCGATCTTCACCATCTGTCACGGCGTCCAGATTCTGATCGCGGTCGACGGTGTCGTTCGTGGCAAGAAGGTGGGTGCACTTGGGGCATGCGAACCGGAGGTCACCCTGGCGGGCGGAACCTATATCGACCTGTCGCCAACCGAAGCCTATGTCGATGGCACGATGGTTTCGGCCAAGGGCTGGACGGCGCTCGCTGCCTTTATCCGCGAATGCCTGAAGGTACTGGGAACAGAGATCCACCACAGCTGAGACGACGGCACCAAGCAACGAAAGGCCCGGCAGGTGATTTCTGCCGGGGACCTTTTTGCAATGGGCCTGCAATCACGCTCCGCCGCGGTTCCAGCCGCGGCCACGGTCGCCGAACATTTCATAGCCGCCATCGGTGATTGCGAGCGTATCCTCCAGCTTGATGAATCCGCGCTTCGGGTGAAGCATCGTCGTCTCGACCGAGATCACACTCCCGGCTTCCAGCGGTTTGTCGGCATCGATGCCATCATAGGTGACGGGGTGGTTCGTCATGAGGAATGGCGCTTCGTGGGCGATGATGCCCATGCCATGGCAGAAAAAGTCGGTGAAGGCCGCCGACGGCGAGGCCTTGAGCTCGGCCTCCGCTGCCACGATCATCTCCCTGCCCGCAGCCCCTGCCCTGACCTTGGCGAAGGCCGCTTGCTGGATGCATTCGACTTCGGCCAGAAGGTCCTCCAGCTCCGCATCCGGCTCGCCGAGCACACCCATGCGGCAGAGGTCACCGATATATCCGTGATAGTTGCCGCCGGAATCGATCGACAGGATCTCGCCCTCGGCCCAGGCCTGCGGCGAGCCCGCGCGATTGTGGCTGGAGCCGAGCGTCAGCAGGCAATATTCGAAGTGCAGGCCGCGGTTCGTTTCCTCCCGGCGCAACTGCTCGATGATCTCCATCTTTGTAGAGCCGGCGCGTGCCGCCGCGATCGTCGCCAGCATCGAGTCGGTAATCAGTTCGGAGGCGCGTCTCAGCCTTGCCAGTTCATCCGGCGTCTTGACCGCCCTTAGCCGCTCCAACACATGCGTGGCATCGACAAATCGAGCGCCATCCAGCCGAGAGGCAAGAAGGTCGCGGGCGTCGGATGGCATGAAGGCTGGCTCGATGCCGATGCGCCCACCGGCCTTGCCGATTTTCTTCAGGTGCTCGGCGGCGAGCCCGGCGGCGTCCTGCGTGCCCCAGCTCGCCGTATGCACGGCGGGCGTCCAGAATGGATTGTTCTGGTGCTCCGCGCCCTCCATGCGGTTGCCCACATAGGCGGAGTGATCGGGCGCGCCTTTCTCATAAATCACCATCGGCAGGTACCGGCTATGCCCGATCGCATCCATGGCGGCGAAGAAGATGAACTTATAGCCGCCCATGAGATATTGCGTGTTATGTTTGGAAGTGGCGACGATGACGTCGATACCGGCTTCCTCCATGAGACGGTCGAGCTTGGCCGTATCGAACGGCGTCACGGCGGCCTGCCTTGTTTGCCCTGCATTGTCGTTCATTGTCTTTCCTCCCAGAAATGGATGCGCCGCCTCAGAAGCCCGGCGGCAGCAGGCGGAAGTCCGGCAAATTGCGTAGCGCAAGCTCCGGCCCGGCCGGTGAGTACACCACGAAAAGGAGCATCTTCCCGCCACCAGTGTTCTTCGTCGAATGAAAGCGACTTTCCGGAATATAGATCGTGCAGCCGCTGGCGACCTTCTGCGTGATCGGATTACCATTCTCGTCCTCGACCATCTGCTCGCCCTCGCCGGAAATCACAAAAATGATTTCCTCCGCGCCAGGGTGATTGTGGCGGGAATGGCCCTCGCCGCTTGGCAGCTCGACGACGCCGCCGGAAAAGCGGCTGGCGCCGTTGACCTCGGGCGCCACAGTCAGCGACAGCTTGCCCCAGTCGAAGCCGAAGGCGCTCACCTCCTCAGGATAGATGAAGTACTTGTCCTTTACCATGAAACCCTCCTCCACACCCTTCCTCAGACGACCGCGCCGATGGCGAGCGCCTTGAAATCTTCCGTCTGCTTTCGGATTGCCGCCTCTGCCGGCAGGCGCTCCATCGAGCTTGCGCCATAAAAGCCGTGGCAGCCAGGGCAACGCTCGAGAATGTAACGCGCATCCTCCGGCAGGGAGATCGGGCCGCCGTGGCAGAGCACGATGACGTCGTCGCGCACGGAACGTGCCGCCTTGGCGATCGCGGCGATCTCGTCGACGCAGGCATCGAGGGACTTGCCGGATGTGGCGCCGATCGTGCCGCCTGTCGTCACCCCCATATGCGCCACGACGATGTCGGCGCCAGCGGTCGTCATGGCGATAGCCTCGCTCTCGTTGAAGACATAGGGCGTCGTCAGCAGGTCGAGCCCGTGGGCGGTGGCGATCATCTCGACCTCCAGATTGTAGCTCATGCCCGTTTCCTCGAAACTCTGCCGCATCCGGCCGTCGAAGAGGCCTATTGTGGGGAAGTTCTGTACGCCTGAAAAGCCCATTGCCTTGAGGTCGGCGAGGAAGCGCGGCATCAGCACGAAAGGGTCCGTGCCGTTGACGCCGGCAAGCACCGGCGTCTTTTTCACGACCGGCAACACTTCAAGCGCCATGTCCTTGACGATTTCGTTGGCATTGCCATAGGCGAGCAGTCCGGCCGCCGAACCGCGGCCCGCCATGCGGTATCGCCCGGAATTGTAGATAATGATGAGGTCGATACCGCCTGCCTCCTCGGCCTTGGCGGAGATGCCTGTGCCGGCACCGCCGCCGACGATCGGCACGCCGGCTGCGATCATGCCGTGAAATTTTTCGAGGATGGTGCTGCGCGGTATGACTGGCATCGATTTGTCTCTCAGGGGTTGGCGATATCACGATAGGCCGCGACGGCGGCCTCGGCGAAATCTGGATCGTTGATATGGAGCGGCAGGCGAATAATACGTCGCGACGCCGTCGGCTTCACCGTCGTCTCCAGCGCGGCGAAAAGCGCGGCGTCGGCTTGCGGGTCGAAGAACGGACCGCCTTCGATGTCGAGGGCCGAAACGCCCTTTTCGGGAATGAGGAAGCGTACGGGGCCGTGGCACAGATTGAGCTTGTCGCCGATCCAGCGGCCGATCTGCGCGCATTCGGCCGAGGTCGTGCGCATCAGGGTGACGTTCGGGTTGTGCCGGTAAAACAGCCGGCCGGCATAACGCTCCGGAACGGTCTCCGGCGCCCAGAAGTTCACCATGTCGAGCGCACCGACCGAGCCGACATAGGGCAGGCCTTTGCGAGCAATGGCGCCGAAACGGTCCGAGGTGGCGGGCAAGACGCCGCCGAACAGCAGGTCGCAGACCTCGGTCGTCGTGATGTCGAGCACGCCTGAGACCAGCTCGCTGTCGACAAGCTTCTCCATCGCCCGCCCGCCCGTGCCTGTCGCGTGGAAGACCAGGCAGTCATAGTCCGATCGGAGGCGCTCGACCATGGCGGATACGGCAGGTGTCGTAACGCCGAACATGGTAAGCCCGAGGGCCGGTTTGGATGCAGTCACCTCAGCGGGCCGGCGGGCCATGGCGGTGATCGCCTGGGCGGCGTTGTGAAGAATGACACGACTCAGCCGGTTCAGGCCCGCCATGTCCGTGACCGAGGGCATCATCACGATGTCTGAAACATCGACAAAGGGAGCCACATCGCCGGATGCGAGCGTCGAGACCATGATCTTTGGCAGACCGAGCGGCAATTGGCGCATGCCTGCGGTAATGATCGAAGTGCCCCCGCCTCCACCGATACCGATGACGCCGGCGATGTCTTGGCGCTCCACCAGGAAGCGCGCGAAGGCAATGCCCATCGCCTCGACCGCCGTTCCGCGGTCGCCGCTGGCAAGAACGACCCCAGCCCCGTCCGGATGGCACGCCGCCACCGCGTCTGCCCTCACATCGACGGAGGTTTGAGGCTCGCGGATGCCGACGTCGACGCGGATAACAGCCCCACCCGCCGCTTCGATGCAAGCGGCCAGATAAGCAAGCTCCTCGCCCTTCGTGTCGGCCGTGCCGACCACGTAGATCTGCTTCATTTCCCCTCCGAGACCGGTTGGGTTTCCTCCCAGCATATCCCACGTCCGGGCAAAGCGATGGGCCCTTGCAAATTTGTGAGACGCGCGTATCATAAAGATATGGATGTCTCACGTCAACAGAACGAAACAGCCAGGACCGAGCGAGGCCCGCGTGCCCGAACGCGAAAACTGATGCTTGAAACGGCAACGCGGCTCATGCAGTCCGGCATCACTCCCTCGGTAAGTGAAGTCGCCGAGGCTGCCGAAGTCTCGCGCGCGACGGCCTACCGCTACTTTCCGAGCCAGGCCGCGCTCGTGCATGCCGTGGTGGATGAGGCTCTGGGGCCGATACTCAGTTGGTCGTCGGACAGTCCGGATGCACGCACCCGCGTTGCCGACCTCTTGGCGACCGCAATGCCGCGCATCGACGAGTTCGAAGCCACCTTCAAGGCGGCGCTGAAACTTTCGCTGGACCAGTGGGCGCAGCGTCAGGCCGGCACGCTCGGCAACGAGCCGCTATTCACGCGCGGCCACCGGGTCGACTTGCTCAAGTGCGTGACGGCTCCCCTGCAGGGCACCGTGCCGCCCGAATCCCGGGAACGCCTTGCGCAGGCGCTTTCGCTTGTCTTCGGCGTCGAGGTGCTGATCGTATTGAAGGATATCTGGGGCCTGACCTCCGAAAGCGCGCAGTCTGTTGCCGAGTGGGCCGCCAAGGCGCTTGTTGACACGGCGTTACGGCAGGCGGAGAGCAAAGCATGACGTGGGGAACCTTCAAATTAATCCAACAATTGGTTGGACCAGATGAAGCAAATGTGGTCGGGATTGGCGAGCAAGACGTGACTTCGCCTGACAAGACTGCGTGAGCGGAGTCGCAATTGCGGGAAGAGATCTAGAAATCTGGAAGACGAACCTTTGCTAAATGCTCTCCGAGGCTCACTCTTGACGATAATGGGGTTTGGTACTACCAGATTAGGGAATAACATTCAGGCTTGAGATCTGAAACGCGCCAGGGTCGGGGAGGACCCCAGCACGAAAATCACCCAGGAGGATCGGGAAGCCGGATCGGGAGGCCCGCGATGACGCGGGAAGCGTGCATAAATGGGAGGAAACGTTATGCGCAAAACTATGACCGGTCTGTTGGCCGGTGTCGGATTGATGTGGGCCTGCGGAACGTCCGCGCAGGCCCAGGAACTGACGATCTTCTGGGCCGAGTGGGACCCGGCAAACTACCTTCAGGAACTCGCCAACGAATACGAGGCTGAAACCGGCGTCAAAGTCACGGTCGAGACCACACCATGGGCCGACTTCCAGACCAAGGCCTTCACCGAGTTCAACGCCAAGGGGTCAGCCTATGACATGGTCGTCGGCGACAGCCAGTGGATCGGGGCAGCGTCAGAAGCCGGACATTACGTGGATCTGACCGAATTCTTCACCAAGCACAATCTGACCCAGGTGATGGCCCCGGCAACAGTGAAATACTACGCCGAGTATCCGGCGAACTCGAAAAAGTACTGGTCAGTTCCGGCCGAAGGCGACGCCGTCGGCTGGTCCTACCGCAAGGACTGGTTCGAAGATCCCAAGGAGATGGAGGCGTTCAAGGCCAAATACGGTTACGACCTTGCCCCGCCCAAGACATGGGCCGAGATGCGCGACATCGCCGAATTCTTCCACCGTCCGGACCAGAAGCGATACGGAATCGCCATCTACACCGACAACTCTTATGACGGTCTCGTCATGGGTGTCGAGAACGCGATCTTCTCCTTTGGCGGTGAACTCGGCGACTACCAGAGTTACAAGGTCGACGGCATCATCAATTCTGAGAAGAACGTCAAGGCGCTCGAATTGTATCGCGAGCTCTACGGCTTTACGCCTCCGGGCTGGGCCAAGTCCTTCTTCGTCGAGAACAACCAGGCGATCACCGAGAACCTGGCGGCGATGAGCATGAACTACTTCGCCTTCTTCCCGGCCCTGGTGAACGAGGCGTCCAACCCGAACGCCAAGGTTACCGGCTTCTTTGCCAATCCGGCGGGGCCGAACGGCGAGCAATTCGCAGCGCTCGGCGGCCAAGGCATATCGGTCATCTCCTACTCAAAAAACCAGGAAGAGGCGATGAAATTCCTCGAATGGTTCATCAAGGATGAGACCCAGAAGCGCTGGGCCGAACTCGGCGGCTACACGGCAAGCGCCAAGGTGCTTGAATCGCCGGAATTTCAGAACGCGACACCCTATAACAAGGCCTTCTACGAGACGATGTTCAAGGTGAAGGACTTCTGGGCAACGCCTGAATATGCCGAACTGCTGATCCAGATGAACCAGCGCATCTACCCCTTCGTCACCGCCGGGCAAGGCACGGCGAAGGAAGCGCTCGACTCTCTGGCAGCGGACTGGAACGCGACGTTCAAGAAATACGGACGCAATAAATAGCAAACGTGATCAGCGGAGGGGCTCCGTCGCCCCTCCCTTGCATTCTGCATCTCGCGCCCAAAGGCGCGGTTCGAGAGGGCGCGGCGCCCGGAATTCACTTCGCGCATCGTGATGCCTTTTCCGGCATCCGGCGCCGACTCTCGGAGGAGGAGAGGATTGGCAACCGCAGTCATGACATCGCTGGACACGAAATCACGTGCCGCATCCCGCGGCATGAGTGACATCCGCATTCGCAATCTCTTCATTATCCCGACGATCCTGTTTCTGATCATCTTCAACATCTTTCCGCTGATCTATTCGCTCGGCTATTCCTTCACGGATTTTCGCGCCTCGACGAACGCGCCGGCGAACTTTGTCGGCCTGCAGAACTACCGCGAATTGCTGAACGATCCTTTCATCTGGTCGAATTTCGCCATCACCGCGAAATATGTGATCGTCTCCGTGACGGGTCAGGTGATCGTCGGCTTCGGCACCGCGATGCTGCTCAACCGCGATATCCCGCTGAAGGGTCTTCTGACGACGCTGCTGCTGCTGCCGATGATGCTGTCGATGGCCGTGGTCGGCCTCTTCTGGAAGCTGCTCTACGACCCGTCCTTCGGCATCATCAACTACGCGCTCGGCCTCGGCTCCTTCGAGTGGCTGTCGAATCCGGACATGGCGCTCTATGCGGTCGCAATCACGGACATCTGGATGTGGTCGCCCTTCGTGATGCTGCTGTCGCTTGCCGGCCTTTCGGCCGTGCCAAAACATCTCTACGAGGCAGCGGCGATCGACCGCGCGGGACCGTTCTATACCTTCTTCCGCATCACGCTGCCGCTGGTGGCGCCGATCCTGATGATCGCAATCATCTTCCGTACGATGGAAGCCTTCAAGACCTTCGACCTCGCCTACATCCTGACCAGCCAACCGACGACCGAGGTGATCTCCATCCGGCTCTACAAGATGGCCTTCCAGGAATGGCAGACAGGACGCTCCTGCGCACTCGCCTACATCGTGCTCATCATGGTTCTTGCGATCACCAACATCTACGTCAAGTACCTCAACAAAGTGAAGGAGCGCTGAGATGGCTGCCGTCCAAACCCGCTCCGAACGCGCGCTGAACCGGGTGGCGATTGCCGCCGTATTGGTCATCACGCTGATCTTCCTGGCGCCGATCTACTGGATCACCTCGACGGCCTTCAAGCCGCGCAACCTCGCTACCACCATTCCGCCGACGGTGCTCTTCGAGCCGGAACTCTCGCCCTTCGTGAAGCTCTTCACCAAGCGCTCGCAATTGCGCGGGGCACCTACCCCTGAAGAATATGCCGCCGCCCCCTGGTGGGAGCGGATGGTGTTCGACGGCGGCGAGAAGATCGTTCGCTCCGGCCGCGGCGAGGTGCAGCCCTCCGGCTATCCGAACCGCTTCATGAACTCGCTGATCGTCGCCATCACGTCCACGGTGCTGGCCGTGGGCATGGGGACATTCACGGCCTACGGCTTCTCGCGCTTTAAAGTGAAGGGGGAGGCAGACCTTCTCTTCTTCATCCTGTCGACGCGCATGCTGCCGCCCGTCGTCGTGGCGATCCCCATGTTCCTCATGTACCGCGTCGTCGGCCTCAACGACACGCATTGGGGCCTCATCATCCTCTACACTGCCTTCAACCTTTCCTTCTCCGTTTGGCTGATGAAGGGCTTCATCGACGAGATCCCGAAGGAATACGAGGAGGCCGCACTCGTCGACGGCTACACCCGGATGGAGGCCTTTTTCAAGATCGTCATCCCGGAAGCGGCCACCGGCATTGCCGCAACCGCAGTCTTCTGCTTCATCACGGCCTGGAACGAATACGCATTTGCGCTGATCATGACGAACCGGCGCGCGCAAACGGCTCCACCCTTCATTCCGAGCCAGGTCGGCTCAGGCCTGCCGGATTGGACGGTGATTGCTGCCGGCACATTCCTGTTCCTGCTACCGGTCGCCATCTTCACCTTCCTGCTCAGGAACCATCTCCTGCGCGGCATGAGCTTCGGAGCGATCCGCAAATGACCTTTCGCGCCTTCAACCAGAAATATCTCGAACCCGGTTCGCAGTATCTCATGATCTTGGGCATCGTCGCGCTCTGCCAGCCGTGGAACCTCTTTCTGCACCGCTACGGCATGACGATGACGCTCGTCGGACTGATCGCCTTCATGGTGGCGACCAAAATCCCGCGGGACGCGCAACCAGACGAAAGCAGCCCTTCATGACGCAAATCGAACTTCGCGGGATTCAGAAATATTTCGGTGCCGTCCAGGTCATCAAAGACCTTAATCTCGCCATCGCCGACAATGAATTCATCGTGCTGCTTGGACAATCGGGCTGCGGAAAGACGACGACATTGCGCGCCATCGCGGGGCTGGAGACGATCGATGAAGGCGACATTCTGATCGACGGGCAGCCGGTGCAGCATATCAAGGCATCCGACAGGGATATCGCCATGGTATTCCAATCCTTCTCGCTCTATCCGCACATGACGGTCTACGAGAACATCGCCTTCCCGCTCCGCGCGACCCGGATGAGCCGTGCCGATGTCGATGCGTCGGTCCGCGAGATCGCCGGTGTGCTGCGTATCACTGGTCTGCTGACCCGCAAGCCTTCGGCGCTGTCAGGCGGCGACATGCAGCGGGTCGCGATCGGCCGCGCGCTGGTGCGACGGCCAAAGGCCATGCTGATGGACGAGCCGATCGGTGCGCTCGACGCGAAGCTGCGCGAAGAGATGCGGGCGGAAATCAAGCGTTTGCATATCAAGCAGGGTTCAACCACCATCTACGTGACGCACGACCAGGTGGAGGCCATGTCGCTCGCCGACCGCATCGTTATCATGCACGAGGGTATCCTCCAGCAGGTCGGCACGCCGGAAGAGGTTTACGCGCAACCCGCCAACACGTTCGTCGCCCAGTTCGTCGGAAGCCCGGTCATGAACATGGCGCCGGCGATCATCAGCGCGACGGGCAGCCATACCAGCGTGCAGGTCGGCGACGAGACGACGGGCTTCGAGTTCCCCGCCGTGCTGGCCGACCGCCTCTCCGACGCAAGGGCCGAGAACGGCAAGCTGACACTCGGGGTCCGGCCTGAGGGCGTTCTTGTTTCACGGGAGGCCCGCGAGGGCTTCATGCCGGTCGAGGCACATATCATCGAGCCTCTCGGCTCGCACGACATCGTGGACCTGAAGGTCGGTCACCAGATGATCAGGGCACGCACCAAGAGCGGTTTCGTGCCTGGTCCCGGCGAAGCCGTCTGGGCACGTATCGACCCCGCCCAGGCACATTTCTTCAACACCGCGACCGGCTCGTCGCTGGGGATCAGACTCTGATGGCGCATATCGAACTCAAGGGCATCACCAAGACCTTCGGCAACCACACGGCGCTGAAAAACTTAAACATCGACATTGCTGACGGCGAGTTCTTCGTGCTGCTCGGGCAGACCGGCGCCGGCAAGACGACGACGTTGCGCCTGATCGCCGGTCTCGAGAAGCCGACCGCAGGCCAAATCTTCATCGACGGGCAGGACGTCGCCGACTGGGGTGCCGCCGAGCGCGACGTGGCCCTGGTGCTCCAGCAATATTCGCTCTACCCGCGCTATACGGTGCGGGAGAACCTGGAATTTCCATTGAAGTCCCGTATCCGTCGCGTTGAACCTGGGGAAATCAAGGAGCGCGTCGACCGCGTTGCGAAGACACTGCGCATCGAGCATCTGCTCGACCGCAAGACGGACCGGCTGTCGGGAGGCGAGATGCAGCGCGTATCGATCGGCCGGGCCATCGTGCGCAAACCGCGGGTCTTCTTGATGGACGAACCGCTTTCGGCGCTCGACGCGAAGCTTCGCGAAGCACTTCGCACCGAGCTGAAAAACCTGCAGATGAACCTCGGCGCGACCTTCCTCTTCGTCACTCACGACCAGATAGAGGCCATGTCGATGGGCGACAAGATCGGCGTCCTGAACAATGGTCAACTGGTGCAGACGGGTACGCCGCAGGAGATCTACCAAAACCCGGTCAACACCTTCGTCGCGCGCGCGGTCGGTTCGCCGCCGATGAACCTGATTGCCGGCACGCTCGCCGGCGGTGAGGCAGTGGCCAGCGAGGGCTACCGGCTCCCCCTCGGCAACGGACACGGCATCGCGACAGACGGTCGCCCGCTCACCTTCGGCATCCGTCCCGAGGACATTTTTCTCGACAGCGGCGCCCCCGGCGAAGCACGGGTCCACGACGTGGAAAACCATGGTGTCGAAAAGATCGTGACGCTACGCACCGGCGAGAAGTTCATCCACGCGACCGTGCCGACACAGACGGCGCTTCGGATCGAGGATGAGGTTCGCTTTTCGTGGAATCCGGAAAAGGTCGTGCTGTTTGACGCCGGAAGCGGTGTAAGCCTGCGGCACGCGGGTTCCTGATTGGTCCAAACAATGGAACCGGTCTCGGCGGCACGGCAGGGGCGGCCAGCGTTTCGAGTTGTCGCGACGGGGCGTTATGCGGGAAAGCGCCGGCGGTAGTGCTCTACCACTTCGGGATTGCGCAAGTTGACGGGCAATTCGCCCTTGATGACGCGCAGGACTTCGCTCGCCGCGCCTGTTCCCATGCGCATCATGCTCTCTTCCGTCAGACCAGCCAGATGCGGCGTGACGATGACGTTGTCAAAGCCGAAATAGGGATGGTCGAGCGGCAGCGGCTGCGTTGCGAAGACGTCGAGCGCGGCTCCGCCGATGCTGCCATCGCGCAGCGCCTCGATCAATGCCGCGTCATCGATCACCGGGCCGCGCGAGACGTTGACCAAAATGGCCGCGGGCTTCATGCGCCCGATGCGACCGGCATTGAGCAAGCCGGTCGTCTCCGGAGTCAGCGGGCAGCAGAGCACCACGATGTCGGCCGTCGCAACAAGCTCATCGATCGCCATGAAACGCACGCCGTCCGGCACGCTTTCCGGCGACCGGCTCGTGGCCACCACCTCCAGGCCGAAACCGAACTTCGCGATCTTGAAGATCGCCTTGCCGACATTACCCATACCGACGATCCCTATGGTGCGGCCGGCGAGGTCGACGGCCGTATCCGACTGGGCGCGGCCCGCCACCCAGCCGCTCTGACGCAGTTCGCGGTCCATAAGGCGGAAGCGCCGAAGCAGGGCCAGTGTCACGAGGAAGACGTGCTCGGCGACAGTCGACGCATTGGCGCCCGGGACGTTGGCGACAAGCACGCCGGCGCGGGTCGCCGCATCCATCGGCACCATGTCGAGCCCTGCGCCATGGCGGATCGCCGCGCGAAGCGCCGGCGCATCCTCGAAGAAGGCCGGAGGGATCGGCGCGCGTATGACGACGATGCCCGCGCCACGGCCTTCTCGCAGCAACGTTTCAGGATCGGGCGCGGAAGCGACACGCAGATCACCCGCAGCCTCAAGCATGGCCTTGGCCGCGGGATGCAAGGGATGTGTGGAAAAGATGAAGCTCATCGGCCCTCCCGCCGGTTGCGCCTATCCGGCTGCCGTCGCTGGACCGCCGATGAGACCCTTCCAATAGCTTTCCGCACCTTGAAGATGCGCGCTCATCAGCGCCTGGGCGAGATTGCCGTCTCGGGCAAGCAGCGCCTCGTAGATGCGGATATGTTCCTCATGCGAGCGCCGGCTGCGGGCGGCGTCTGCAAAATAGATCGGCAGACGGTGCTCGCCCATGACGTAGTAGACGCTGCACACGCGATGGAAGACGCTATTCTTGGTGGCGCGGACGATCTCCAAATGAAAATCCCGGTCCTCGCGCGCCAGCCCCTCGCCGGCGGCAAGCTTCGCCTCGGACGCGGCGAGAATATCGCGCAAATGCTGGTAATTCTCCTCCGTCGCCCGATCGCAGGCGAGCTCCGCGGCCTTGATCTCATGAATCTTGCGAAGCTCCACGGTCTCGTAGATCAGGATGGGATCAAGCGGCACGCCGGCGCGGGCAAAAAGCGCCATTGCCTCCACGCTCGCCTCCGTGGTCGTCAGATAGATGCCCGACTTGGCCCGGCGCTCGACGATGCGCATTGCCTCCAGAATGGCCAGTGCCTCGCGAACCTGGCCCCGGCTGACACCAAAATGCTCCGCAAGCTCTCGCTCCGAAGGCGTACGGCCGTTGCCGCTCGAGTTCGAGAAAAGATGGGCCGCGAGATCGGAGAGGAGCGAATTTTCTTTCATTGTCACTGTCTTTGCGCGTGAGTCTCCAGGACCCGCTGATTGATCGTGAAGCCCAGGCCAGGCCTGTCCGGGATCTCTATCATACCGTCTTTGACCGACACAGTGTCCTCAACAAGATCATGGATCATCGGATTGGCGCCGAGCGAATATTCGATGATGAAGCTTGCCGGGGAAGCCGCGCACAAGTGCAGGCCGGAAAAGAAGCAGGGCGCACCGGCCCAGAGATGCGGCGCGAAACGGAGATTGAAGGCGCTGGCGAGCGAACTGATGCGCATCGCCTCCGTAATGCCGCCGCAGAAGGCAGGGTCCGGTTGGAATATGTCGGCGGCCCGAAGCATGGCAAGATCTCGGAAGGCAAAACGCGTCGCCTCGCTCTCGCCGGCAGCGATCGGCACGTTCCCGGCCGCGCGCACCTCCGCCATGCCCGGCTTGTCATCGGCAATCACCGGCTCCTCGAACCAGGCGAGGTCGCAATCGGCAACCATCTGGATGAAGCGCTTCGCATCGGCAACAGTATACGTCCCGTGCGCATCGACCATCAGGTCGACGTTGGGCCCGACCGCTTTGCGCGCCGCCCGCACGCGCGATGCCGAGACATGCGGCGCACGATCCATCGCGCCGACGCGCATCTTGACTGACTTGAAACCGCCGGCCGCGATATAGGACCGGAGTTGATCACCGATCCGCTCCGCACTCTCCCAACCGCCCGAGGCATAGGCGGGCAACCTGTCGGCCTTGCGGCCACCCAGCAGCTTCCAGACGGGAACGCCGAGCGACTTGCCGAGAATGTCCCAGAGCGCTATGTCGACCGCGCTGATCGCCGCGACGGAAAGGCCGCGCCGCGCGATCTCGGGCATGGCGTGACCCGAACGCGCCGCCGTCTCGTGGCGTACGCCGTTGTAAAGCATCTCCCATATGGCGGAGATATCGGCAGGATCGCGGCCGATGAGCTTCGGCCCCACCTCGTGGTTGATCATGTGGACCAGCGTGCCGTAGGTGCCTGCACTCCCCGCGGCATTCTTGCCCTCTCCCCAGCCCACGATGCCGTCGTCCGTTTCGATCCGCAGGATCGCGCTATCGAAGGTCGTCAGTCGGCCGAAGTCGCTGCGGTGCTGACGGCTGGCCTCGATGGGAATTTTAATCCACCAGGCGTCTACGGTCTTGATGCGCATGTCTCGGATCCCTTGCCCCTCACAGCCCGCGAGCCGCAGGGCATATGTCTTTCCGTTCGTTACTTGATCAGCGGCAGGATCGTCTCGGCAGTGATCCGCATCTGATCGTCGTAGAACTTCTCAGTGAGAAGGCTCGAGCCGTGGTCCTGGATGAATTTCAGCTGCTCCGGGGGTATGTCGACAGGGCTTCGCTCGACCATGTCCGGATATTTGGCGGCGGGCGTCCGGTCGACCGGAGCGACAAATTCGTTGGTGACGGCGCCGTCGTAACCGATCTCCTTCAGCGTGCCGATGATCTTCGGCCAGTCGAGCTGGCCGAGGCCGGCGGCAAAACGATTGTTATCGGCGACGTGGAAATCGAACAGGCGCTTTCCAGCGAGCCGGATCGCTTCATACATGTCCTCCTCCTCGATGTTCAGGTGGAAGGCATCCAGGCACACCCCGCATTCAGGGCTGACGGCATCAGCGAGCGCCAGCGCTTGGGCGGCACGGTTGAAGAAATAGGTCTCGAAACGGTTGAGCGGCTCGACGGCAATGCGCACACCCCTCTTCTGCGCATGGGCAAAACACTCCTTGGTAGCGTCCACCACCCACCTCCACTCTTCCTCTTCGGTCCCATCCGGCACCACCTTGCCGACGGTCGCCGGCACCAGGGTGACGATCTCGCCATCCAGTTCGCTGACCATGGTGATGACGCTCTTGACATAGTCCACCGACTTGGCGCGCTGGCCTTCATCCCTGGCGGCAAGATTTCGCTCGCCGAGCGTCAGCGTAACGGCGCCCCAGCAGCGGATGCCATGCTCCTTCAGCAGCGCACGCGTCTCCTTGACGTCGTACTGTGCCGGTTCGCCGGATATCTCGATGCTCTCGTAGCCATATTTCTTGATGCGCTTCAGCGTGACGGCGAGCGGTTCCGCCCGCATCCAGTTGTGTGTGGAAAGATGCATGAGGTTCCTCCTAGGCTGTTGCGGCCACGCTCGACAGCCGCTTGGCATCGAAACGTCACCTTATCGCTGGCCAATCCCGTTGCTGCGGCAATCTGGTTTGGCCAATTCTTGTTGTCTGAAAGATCTAACCCAATTCCAGAACCTCTGCAAGACGGCCTTGAAACACCAATACATTCTGCGAATTCGGCTTTTTATTGCTACATTTCACTGCTTATGCGCGGAATCTTGGCTCCAAGCGGCGAGCACCGTAGCTTGACCTGATGCGCAAATTTGGTATGACCAGATCTGAGGGTTGTTGATGGGCTTAAGCCGCCACGCAGTGGCCGCAAGGCGAAGGGGGAGAGATGAAGATCGGGATGTGCATGTTCCTCTGGACGACAGTCGTCGGCCGCAAACACGAGGCATTGTTGCGCGATATCAAGGCCACAGGGTTTGACGGCGTCGAGATCCCGATCTTTTCGGGCTCGCCCGACGATTACCGGCGGCTGGGGGCCTTGCTCGACCGGATCGGCCTGGAACGGACCGCTGTTTCGGCAATGGGCGACCCCCACATGAACCTGATCGCCCCCGACGCGGCAACCCGCAAGCGCGGCATCGACTACGTGAAATGGGCAATCGACTGCAGCGATGCGCTTGGCGCAACGATGCTGAGCGGGCCGCTGCATTCGACGCTCGGCAAATTTTCCGGAAGCGGGCCGAGCGCGGCGGAACTCAAGCGCTCAGTTTCCTCGCAACGCGCGATCGGCGATCACGCAGCAAAGCACGGCGTCACGATCGGGCTTGAGGCGCTAAACCGCTTCGAATGTTACCTGTTCAACACGATGGACGACCTTGCGGCCCATATCGACGCGATCGGACATCCGAATATCCGCGCCATGTACGACACCTTCCACAGCAATATCGAAGAGGCCGATCCCATCGGCGCCTTCACGCGAAACAGTGACCGCATCGTCCATGTCCACATTTCAGAGAACGACCGCGGCGTACCAGGCCGTGGCAACATTCCCTGGGCGGAGACGTTCAAGGCACTACGCGCGAGCGGTTACGACAGGTGGCTGACAATCGAGGCCTTCGGCCGGGCGCTCAAGGAGCTCGCCGCCGCGACAAAGGTCTGGCGCGACTTTTCCGAGACGCCGGAATCGGTCTATCGCGAAGGCTACCGCCATATCCGCGATGGATGGCACGCGGCGGCATGACCACAACCGATTTCGCCGCGGTCGATAGGGGAACCGTCGGCCTGAACGCTGCGCTGGCAGGCCACGCCTTACGCCTGAACAATCACCTTCTGCCTGCTCTCATCGAGCACCAAGGTTCCCTTGCATATCGGAGGGATTTCCGAAGGCGTCCGCTCGCTCAGGAGACATCCCTCAGGAAACCAGGGACATCGGCGGACGAGCGGCGGGCGATGCCTTGCGGATATCGGCGGTCTGAAAGTGGGAGATTCTTTCGTTCAACACTTCCACCTGATGCCGGAGCCGATGAATTTCCGCGTTTCTCCTCCACCACGGCGGCATTGTGCTGGGTGATGTGCTCGACGTCGCGAACGGCATATTGACCTCGTCGATCCCCTTGTATTGCGTGGTGAAGACGAGATGACTTGCACCAGCCCATTGATCGACGTGAAATGGTCCATGATGGATGAAAGTGCCTGCCCGGTCTCTTCGACGAGTTGGACGCCTGTGCCGACCTGCGATGCACTGGTGGAAATCAGACCCTTGATCTCGCGAGCAGCCGTGGCGCAACGCTGCGCAAGCTCATGCACCTCCTGGGCGACGACGGCAAAACCTCTGCCCGCCTCTCCTTCCCGGGCCGCTTCCAAACCCGCATTGAGCGCGAGGAGATTGGTCTGGAAAGCAATCTCGTCGATCACGTCGATGATGCTGCTGACTTTTTCGGACGACCGGTTGATGGCGCCCATGGCGTCGATCGCCTTGGCGACAACAGCCCCGAGTGCTCCGCCCGGCGGCGCGCCTCGGCGACCGAAAGCGACGTCTGACGGGCGTTTTCGGCCGTCGTTCGCACGCTGGCGGTGAGTTCACCCAGCACCCGCGAACTCTCCTCGAGGGACGCCGCCTGCTGTTCCGTGCGGCGGGCAGATCGTCGGCGGCACCGGAAAGGTTGGTGCTACCCTCGGCGATCTCGTAGGTCGTGTTGCGCACTTCGGCGAGTGTCAGGCGCAGCCCATCGATGGCGTGGTTGTAGGTTCGGGCGATGGCGACGTAATCTGCGGCGAGATCCTCGCTCATCACGGCTGCAAGGTCGCCATCGGCAAGTTTGCTGAGCATATCAGACAGGGCGGTGAGAGCCTCGCTCTGTTCGGCCTCGATACGCGCCTGCTCCGCCGCGCGGCGGGCCTGCTCCAGTTCGTCTCGCGCCCTGTTTGCTTCGGCAAGCTCTTCCAGCCTGGTCTTCTCAAGCGCATGATCGCAGAAGACGGTGACGGACCGGATCATGTCGCCGATCTCGTCGCCGCGCTTGCCGTCGCCGATCGGGACATTCAGATCGCCATCGGCCAGTCGCATCATCGTCTGGGTGATCCGCTTCAGCGATCCGCGCAGGATTTCGATCAGCATGAGACCGCCGATAATCGCAAGCACGGTGCCCGCAATCATCGCCGACCGCGACATCGTCGCCGAGCGCTGGCTGATTTCCTTGCCGCTCTCCTGCGCCGTGCTGACGAACTGCTCGAGCGTGCGACTTGCCGTCGCCACCAGCTCCGTCGCAGCCTGCTTGTTGGCCTGCCAGCGGTCGGCGATCGATATCAGAAGCGACGTGTGCTTTTCGATTGCGGCGGGCGACGGCTCGATTTTCTTGGCAAGATCCTGCAACGCGGCGTTCCGCCCGCTCAAGAGTACAAGCCCTGCAGCGTTTTCGCGCAGCGCCTTGAGATCCGCAAGAACCGCATCCCTTGCCTCGGCATCGACCCGCCTGTTCAATTCGCTCAGGTGCAAGCGCAGATCGTCAATGGATTTGAAAGCGGCAGTGACGATCGCTAGGTGAGCGGTGAAGCTCAAACCCCAACGCTCAGGACGAAAGCCCGGAGTCTCTAAGACGGTGCCTGAGCCTCCTCGAAATCCCTGGGCCGAGCCAAACCTCTACATCCCGAGCCCCAAGGACTTGCCCCGCTTCAGTGAGCGCTTCAACTCCATCTGCTGCGTGAGCTCCGCACGATGACTGCGCTCGGCAAGGCGAGCAACCTGGCGGATACGCCCGATGTCACCAGCCTGATCCGGCCCCACTCGCTTCAGCTGATCCGCGAGATCTGAGGGATCGGCGCGACCGAAGCGCGTTTCGATCGCGCTGACGATGTCCTTTGCCTCGGCAAGCGCTCGGCGGCCCTCCGGTGTCCCCGCCAGTTGCTCGACGAACTTTCCCTTGTCGGCATGGGCGAGATCGTCGAGCCGGCGCAGCAGCGCCTCGCTCCGGCGGCTCGGCCCCAGAACCTCGACCACGTCCTGCTTTTCCCGCTTCCAGCGTTCGGAGCCGCATTCGGCAGCGAGGCGACGTTGCCAGGTCTTGGCGGATTGGCGAACATGCGACGCCAGCGCATCGATCCGGCCAAGCGCGTGTTTGCGTTCGGCGTTGTCTCCGAACAGGCCGGTCTTGCCGGCGAGCGCGCCGAACGTCTCGGGCAAAGTGCTGAGTTGACTGGCGAGCGCGACCGGATCCGCGTTCTCATCCAGGATGCGGCCGCGCAACACGTCCATGGCCGCCGGCGCGTCTTTGAACACCTGCGGCGCAAGCTGCTTTGCCGCCTCCCAATCTCGTTCGAATGCCGGCATCGCCTTTGATCGTCCAACCTCTTCCACGCTCATCGCATAGGTTCTCACGGCCGCAACGAGCACGCGGCGTTCATCGCCACTGGGATCCTGGTGCGCAGGACTGTCATCGGCGATGGTGCGGGCTGCAAGCGGCTGCGGTTTCTCCGCTGGCTTGGGAACCGCCGTGTCCGGGATGGGCTGTATCCCTTTGTTGATTCCCTGAGATGCGACATCACTCTCGCCCTGCCCCCGGCGATCCTCCATGCCGCGCCGATTGGCAAAGTCATGCGTATAGTCGAGCGTCGTCTCCTTCACGCCTGACCGGCTCAGTGTCTCTGTCAGCGAGCGCAGCGTCTTGAACGCATCCAGCCCCGCATAGAGCTGCACCGCCTCGCGATGACGGGTCATCGCCACATAGGTCAGATGCCGGTCCATCGTCGTCGACGCCAGAACAAAACTCCGGTCGACCGTGGCGCCTTGCGTCTTGTGGATCGTCGTCGCGTAGCCGTGGTCAAAGGATTGGTAACGATTGACCGGTACGGTCACCTGGCGTTGCCCATCTGGCGTCTGCGCCTTGCCGTCAAGCCGAACCTGTATTGCGTCCGGCGCGACGGCGATCACCTCGCCCAACATGCCATTCTTGACGCCGAGATCGCGATCATTCTCCAGGAAGACGATGCGGTCGCCACGCGCAAAGGATCGCTTCCCATGGCTGGTCTGGTAACTCAGTTCCTCACCTTTATCACCAGACGGGTTACTGCCCTTTGCCAGCTCACCGCGATCCTGCAACCGAGCGCGAATGCCGGCATTGATGGCACGGACGTCGTCGCGTCGATGGGCCATCGCAATGCGCGTGTCGTTGGGATTGGCCGATCGGTCAGCGACGTAATCGGCAATGATCGCCTTCAGCGTTTCCGCGCGATCCGACTTCAGATGAACGCTTCCCCGTGCCACGTAGGCCGACAGTCCGGCTGCGGTCCGGTGAGAGGCAAAGTCAATCGAGGCCTGCTTTTGCCAATCGGCTTTTTGCCGGCGGACTTCCGACAGTTGCGCATGACCGACGGCTCCCGCGATCGCCCGAAACGGCGCGCCCGCTCCGATCGCCTGAAGCTGTTCATGATCACCGACCAGGACGAGCTTGGCGCCGGCCCGTTTGACCTCGTCGACGAAGCGGGCGAGCTGACGGCTGCCGACCATGCCGCCCTCGTCGATGACGAAGACGTCACGAGCATTGAGCCGACCGCGATCAGCTTGCCAGCTGTATTCCCACGATGCCAATGTGCGGCTTGCGATCCCGGACGATTGCTCCAGGCCTTCCGCGGCCTTGCCGGCCAATGCCGCGCCATGAACACGATAGCCCTGCGCTTCCCAGGCGTGCCGCGCAGCCGCCAGCATCGTGCTCTTGCCGGCACCGGCAAAGCCGATCACCACGGCGATCTGACCGGGACCCGTGACATGCTCGATCGCATGGCGCTGTTCAGCCGACAGCCCCTGCCCCGGTGAAGGATTTCCCGCCTGGATCGATCTGTCCTGTTCGGCGATCGCTGCATCGACATTGCGCTTGAAGACACCGTGGTTTTGGCGCGCCTTCATCGCCATGACATTGCTGGCGATCGCGCCCTCGATCGCCACCATCTCGACCGTCGAATAGCGGGCCTCGCCATCGCGCCCCCGAAGGCCCGTGCTTTCGGGCCTCAACTCGACCAGAGCCTTCGACGCCATGACCGCGGCAAAAGCATTCTGGAAGGTCTGCGGATCGTCATTGATGTAGCGATGCAGAGCCCTGGCAATGTCATAGCGGGTGAAGACGCTCTTCTCGTTGGTAATCAGCTTCAGGATCTCATCCGGGCGCCTCTGGATGGTCTCGGCATTTCGCTCGGCCGATTGCGGTGAGATGCGGGTGCGCGCGACTGCCCCACCCTGCCGATTGATCTCAGTCGCATGCACACCGACATGTTCGGTCGGCTCGATCGTGATCCCGGCTTCCAGATGAGAGCGGTTGTCGATACGGATATCGAGGCCTGCCCTCTCAAGGTGCGTGTTGGCCAGATGCTCCCACACCTGGCGCAGTTCCTTCAGCTGCAGTTGCGATGGCGGCAGGTGATTGGCGAGAAGCCATCTGTTCTCCCGCTCGAGCAGCGTCTTGTCGCCAAGACCGGCTTCCGTCACCTGGCGAGTCGTCATCATCAGATGCGCGTGGCTGTTTCTGATGTCGCCGCCCTCGCCTGGCCGATGGATCGCGAAGTCGACGGCAGCGCCATAACGATTGGCCAGATGCAGCGCAAACGCCCGCGTCAGCACCAGGCGTTGATCCGGCGTCAGTTCGTGTGGCAGCGCGATTTCGAATTCCCGGGCAATCCGGGCATCGCTGCGTTTCTCGGCACGCTCGGCGGCATTCCACAAGGCGGATCGCTTCATCGCCCAATAGGCGGAAGAGCGAGCCGGCAAGACGATCTCGGCATGCTCGACACCGTTCCTGTTGCTAAAGTCATGCGTCAGCCCATCGCGCTCGTTCGTCAGTCTCACGGCGGCGCGATAGGCGGCGGACGCCACGGCGCTGCGGCCACCGCTGCGGGCGATCGGCTTCATGCTGAGATGATAGATCGCCATCGCATGTCCTTCTTGGCCGATCCGCCGGCCCGCGCCTTGAGTTGCCCCGCAACTCGTAAGTGCGCCCTTGTGCCTTCGTCGCTTCGCGCCTTCGGGCACTGGTGGGAGCGCGCGGCAATCTCCCGATGACCTCGTAAGCCGTTCACCCGGTCGCTTCCACGCGCAGATTTGCGAGTAGCCGACATGCACCCATCGCTGCAGCATCCGTGCATGCGATTGGGGACAGCCATTGTCCTGATGCCGTTCGGCCGATCGCGCATCGACGAGAAGGGAGACAATGACAGTGGCACGTAAATCCATCGGCGAACGGCTGGCGCAGCTGGAAGCGCAACGCAAGACATTGCAGATCCGTCTCAGCAAGCAGGAGCGCGCCATCGATACGCGCCGCAAGGTGTTGATCGGCGCACTTGTGCTGCATCGGCTGGAGAATGATCGCGATGTTCACATCGGCGGCGGACTGGCAACCTGGCTCAGATCGGAACTGCCGAAGTTCCTCACGCGCGATGGCGATCGGGATCTGTTCGACGATCTGCTGAAGCCGCAGGCAAATGAGCCGTCGCTCGGCAACGTCGGCAATATCGGCAACCGGAGTGCGGCATCATGATCCATGCCAACCAGATCAGAATCGCTCTCCGCAACATGATGCGCATGGCGGCCCGCGATCCGCTCTGGGCCATCGTCGCGTTCATCACGTTTCCGTTGCGATATGCCAGGTCGTTTGTCATGGGTGCATTTGGCTATTTGCTTGTCGTGTTCACCGTCTACTTCGGGATCGACTACCTCAGACGCGTGATCCTCGGCGGCCACAGGGGTGACGTCATCTGGCATATCGGAGATTGGGTGGTGATGGCCTTTGCCATCGTGCTGCTCATTCGGCTGTTGTCGGTTCCGCTGATCACGCATTTTGGATCGGCGGTGGACGACACCCATGGGGTCTGCGCGCTTTGCCGGCCGAAGAGAGATAGTGCCGCTCACCAAGGCCGGCAGCGGCCTGCTGATCGGCCGTGCGCAAGGTTCGGCTCACTTGCTGCGCTATGACGGACCGGCTCATCTTCTGACCATGGCGCCGACGCGCAGCGGCAAGGGTGTCGGCACCATCATCCCGACGAGTTCGCCGCCCTTGGTCATCTGGCGCCGATCGAACGGGCCATGGGATTGATGGCAGGTTACGGTGTGCAACTCTGGCCGATCGTCCAGGACATCCATCAGCTGCGCGCCACCTATGGCCAGCGTGCCGGCACGTTTCTGTCCAACGCCGGCGTGCTGCAAGTGTTCGGCGTCAATGATCACGACAGCGCCCGTCTGGTCTCCGATCTGCTTGGCCAGGAGACCGTGGTGTTCAACACGGCGGCGCGCGCGCTCGACTCGGAAAGGATCGGCCTCTCTTTCGCCGAGCAGCATGTCGCCCGCCCTCTGCTGACGCCCGACGAAGTCCGCAACCTGCATGCCAAGACCGAGCTGCTGTTCATCGCCGGGCAGCGGCCGATCGTTGCGACAAAGTTGCGCTATTATTCCGATCCGGAATTCGTCGGATTGTTCACTGCGTCAAAGATCTGACGAGGCGATATCACCAACGTGAATCGATCGGGCCTCATCGATTCACAAATGTCGTTGGACGCGAGCAACTGGTGTTTGCGATTCTGCCCGCATGACAGTTCAGCCCTATCGTCTCTACATCGAACGCATCGATCCATCGAAGAACATGGCTCGTTTTTACGCGCTGTCGATCGAGCCGAACCTCTTCGGTGGGACCTCGCTGGTGCGCAGCTGGGGACGGATCGGCAGCCGCGGGCAGCAGAAGATCCATGTCTTCGATAGCGAGGCAAATGCCGTCGATCTCCTGCTCACGCTTTTGCGCAAAAAGCGGTCGCGAGGCTATCTTCCGTTGCGGTGATCGGCATCCGCGTCTCACATGCCTGAGTGAAGGAAGAGACAGTTGAGTGAAGGAAGAGACGGCTCACGCCGCTCCTCCTCGTCGAGCTCCGGCTGCAGGGAATGCAGGTAGTCGACGGCGCGCTGCGCATGTGCTGCGGCCGAGAAGATGGCACGCTTGTCGTCGCCCAGAACCTTGAGCCAGCCATCGAGGTAGCTTGCGTGGTCGGGGCGTGGTTCGAGCTCTGGGACGATGCCGAGATCGGCGCAGAGAAACGCGCTGCCGAGTTCGGCAATCAGCTCTTCGCGGGCGCGTTCGCTCCTGTCTTTCGCGTAGCGGCTGAGATCGCGATCCAGCCGTCGCGGTGCGGCGGTCCAGTGCGTCATCTCGTGGCTGAGGACGGCGACATAGGAAGCATCGTCCCGGAAGGCATCCAGGCATGGCATCTGGATGTAATCACGCTGAGCGGCATAATAGGCAGCCGATCCTCCGTGCCGGATCAGCGCGCCGGTATTGGCAAGGAAGCGGCCGGCATCGCCGATGCGGCTCATCGGATCCTCACCAGGTGCAGTGTCGTCAAAGCGGCCATTAAGACCGGCGATCTGATCGATGTTGAACACCGTGTAGGCCTTGAGGAACGGAACATCCTGTTCGATCTCGGTGCCCGTCTCGGTCGTCTCGGTGCGGATGAACGAACTGGCGAAGACGACGGTCGTGCCGGTTTCGCCCTTGCGAACGGCGCCGCCGAGTTCGATTGCCTGGCGAAACGTCGCGGGCGCCCGGGGAAGAGGCCAAGGAACTGGCCCGCCCATTACCGAATGATGCGCTGATCATCTCGTCCCGCGAACCGTACGGATCCACGATTGTTTCGAAGTCCGGAGGGCTGGTGGAACAGGGCAGTCTGCGTTGACGCCTGAACTCAGAGCTTGGATTATCGGAAACGAAAAAGCCTGCCGCGGGAGGAGGTGCGGCAGGCTTTTCGAAAATTGAACAATTGAGCACGAATTCGATCACCTTTGCGGAGGGCATTTCGCACGGCTTCAGCATCGATCCAGGTCCAGACAATCGATGGAGCGCTCCCAGATGCCCTTTGTATGTCCGAGCCCGGCTGATCTTATTTCAAGTCAATTCGATGTAAAGTATCCTTTCCGATGGTCACCCGCCATTCGAAGATTTCTACCTGCCGATAAACACCGTGGACGACGAACGGATCCCGCGCACTAAATGCAGTAAGTTCCGCCAGATCCTCAACCTCCGCAACGATTAGGGCGCCGATCTGCGGTCCGTCTCCGTTGAAGAGCGGGCCTGATTGGCGGATTTTCAAGCCCGTGGAACGAAGGTATAGCTTGTGATCCTCGAAGTATCGAGCGCGCACCTCCGCGTGCCCTTCGCTTGAATATGCAATTCGTGCCGCCAGCATTTGCCGCTCCATCGGTGCTATTTGACGATCTGATCTAGCCGGCCGCGTTTTGTGGTGATCAACACGGCAAGAATGACCACAGCGCCGCGAATGCCGACCTGAAAGAAGGGATCCACCTGCAGAAGCGTCATCCCGTTTGCCAGGATGACGATCGTCAGGACGCCGAGAACGGTGCGCATTGGACCGCCGACACCGCCGGTCAGGAGAGTTCCACCAAGGACGACGGCCGCGATCGTATCCAGCAGGAAGGGGTCTCCCATGCCGGGAGATGCGGAAAATGTGCGAATGCCGAGCAATATCCCCGCAAGGCCGGAGATGACGCCTGCCACCACGAACACGGCAATCTTAAGATGCGTGGTGGATATGCCGGACATGCGGGTCGTCCGCTCGTTGTCGCCGATCGCGTACATATATTGCCCGAACCTGGTATAACGAGCCACGAAGGCGCAGACCAGAAGGACCGCGATCGCCCAGAGGCCGATCTTCGGGAAGGATCCGAACACGACGCCGCCGGCCATCATGCTGGAGATCGGCGTCGTCCAGGGCAGTGGTCGGCCGCCGGATATGATCAGGCCGATGCTCTGAAAGATGAAGAGCGAACCGAGTGTCACCAGAAAGCTCGGCAGTTTCAGCGTAGCATTGAGGAGGCCGTTGAACGCGCCGCAGAGGCCACCGACGATCAATCCCACAAGAATTCCGGCCTCGCCGATCGCTGGCACCAGCGTGATTGCGCACACCGCCGACAACGTCATGATCGCGCCGACGGAAAGATCGATGGAGCCGATCAGGATGACGAAGGTCACTCCCATCGAGGCGACCAGCAGGACCGAGGACTGGCGGATGATATTCCACACATTGGCCCAGGTGAGGAAGGCATCCTGCATGAGGGAGAAGAACAGTACCAGTATGATGGCGGCAAGCAACGGCGTAAATCGCCCCAGAGTGGCAAGCTTGATCATTGTATTTCCTTTGGAATTGACGCCTGACGTCAGAACATCATCGCGATGACATCGTGTTCCTTTGGCTTGCTATCGGGAGGTGCCGGAACGCTGTTCGACAGAGTACCGCTCGACAGGAAGAACAGCGTGCTCGACAACTCGATCAGCTCGACCAGGTCATCCGAAATGAGCAGTACAGCGCATCCGGCTTCCGTCACGTCGCGAAGCAGGCGGTAGATCTCCTCCTTGGCGCCGGCATCAACGCCACGTGTGGGATTGTCAACGACCAGCAGCCGTGGCTTTCTCGACAGCCATTTGGCGAGCACCACCTTCTGCTGGGTCCCACCGCTCAGCGCGCCGACCAGCGTGGCATCGCCGGGAGCCTTGATCCGCAGCTCCTGCATCCGCTCCGACGCAAAGCGTGACGCCTTCGAGAACGACAGGATGCCCCAGCGCTCGAACTTGTCGAGCGACGGCAATATGATGTTGTCGCGGATAGACCTACCCAGCATCACTCCGTCAAGATGGCGGTGCAGCGGCACATAACCAATATCGAGTTCGATGCGGGCGGAAGGGGCGAGAGTGGTCAC
This sequence comes from Rhizobium sophorae, assembly GCF_013087515.1. Taxonomy (GTDB): domain Bacteria; phylum Pseudomonadota; class Alphaproteobacteria; order Rhizobiales; family Rhizobiaceae; genus Rhizobium; species Rhizobium sophorae. Next base: position 308,729 of record NZ_JABFCN010000003.1, read on the forward strand.
GTCGCGTCCGAGAATCCTGATCGTGCCTCTGCTCGGCTCGACACCCAGGATCGCACGCCCAAGTTCGGTCTTGCCGGACTGGACCAGACCACCGATGCCGACGATTTCTCCCTCCCGTACCGAAAGCGTGACGTCTCGAAAGTGCTTCGTCGTCAGCTGCGCCAGTTCTAGGACCGGCGCCCCGAAATCTCGCCTCTGCCGGTTCGTGGCGTAGAAATCTGTCAGTCGCTCGCGTCCCACCATCAGGCTATGAAGCTCCGCCTCGGTCGGCTCGGCGACATCGGAATCGACGACCTGTCCGTCCTTCAGGACGAGAACCTGATCGCAAAGATGCAATACCTCGTCCAGGCGATGCGATATGAAGACGATGGAGGCGCGGAACCGCTCCTTCAGGACGCCGACCGTCCTGTAGAAAAGCTCGAGTTCGGAACCTGAAAGCGATGCCGTCGGCTCGTCGAGCAGCACAAGGGGGCGATCGATCTTCAGTATCTCGGACTGGGCGACGACACGGGCGATTTCGACCAACTGCCGGGTCCCGAAATTCAGGTCTCCGGTGATTTCCGATGCATCGAGATCGATGCCGAGTTCGCGCAATATGGTCTGCGCCCGCGTCTGCATTTCCTTGAACTGCACAATGCCGAAGCGACAGAAATGCTCCTCGAGGCCGAAGAACAGGTTCTGGAACACCGGGTAGACCAGGATCAGGGCCTGTTCCTGATGGACCCGAAAGATGCCGGCGCGGGTCGCCTCGCCGGGCTGGTCGAAGAAGGCGTTCCGGCCATGAAGGACAAGTTCCCCTTCGTCGGGCCGCTGAAGGCCGCACAATATATCCAGGAGAGTGCTCTTGCCGGCGCCGTTCTCACCGACGAGCCCCAGGCTCTCGCCATATTCGATGCGAAACGAAACATCTCGCAGGGCGGTCACGCCGGGATAGCGCTTGGTGATGGAGCGGAGTTCGAGATGCTGCGACATTGATTGATATCCAGTTCGCCGAGAAGGGAGCGCCGGGTCGGCGCTCCCCGGTGCCTCAGAATCCGAGGACCGTCTTCTTCGAGCGCGTCATACCGGCAACGTCGCTCAGCGGCCCCGGAACGAAGTGATCCCGGTACATCTTGTTGAGCTTGTCCGCATTGCCGGCCTTGAGGGAGGCCTCGACGCTTTCCGGCAAAGCCCAGCCGCTCGGCTTCAGAGACTGCATGGACTCGATCTGGCCCCAGAAATTGGACGGATCGATCACCTCCATGCCCCACTGGATCTTCCAGTTATCGCCGTTGAGATGACGCGACATCCCCTTGAAGTCGAAATCGATCCGGCCGCCCTGGTCCATAGCGCTGAGATACTTCTCAGCAGCTTCCGGTGAATCGAGGAAGATCGAGTCGAAGTAACGCATCTTCTCAAGCGGATCATAGGCGATCCCTTCAAGCGCGTCGTAGAGCGTCACGACCGAATATCCCGTCATGAACGGGGCGTTGATCGAGACCGTGCCGAGAGCGCTCTTGTCTTCCCTGACGCGGTTGAGCATCTCGCGCGTCGCATCGATTCCTGCGGTGACGATGGAGCCGCTCAGGCCTCGTTCGCGCAGCACATCGAGTACGGCGATGGCAGTATCGTCGTTGTAGGAGACGATCGCCGCGACGTCGGGATGGGCGGTCAGCAGATTTTCGACGACGGGCCGCGCCGCGACGCGGTTCTCGCCACCCGGCTGCTCGGCGACCAGCTCGATCTTCGGATTGTTCTTCAGCGCCAGCTTGACGCCTGCCGCACGGGAATCGGCAGAGAAATTGCCCGGCAGTCCGCCGACATAGAGGACCTTGCCCTCGTTGCCGATCTTGTCGAACAGGGCCTGCGCCATCGCCGCCGTTCCGCGAATATTATCGGGCTGGCTGTAAAGCAGATAGGAACCGGCATACGCCGGGTCGTCGGCGTCGAGCCAGGCGGCCGTGGAATGCGCATTGGCAAGCTTGATGCCGACCTGGCTGGCGGTTGCCGCAAGCGCCTTCATGACCTCGGCATTCTGCGCGAACGTCACAACGGCATTCACCCCAAGCGACGGCGCCTGCTCGATCTGGGAGATTTGCTTGTCGACGGAATCCTCGAAGGTCTGCGCGATGTATTTCAGGCCTAGCTGCTCGGTCGCGAGCTTGCAGCCCGCATCCCAGCCTTGCCAGTATTCATTGGCAAGAGTTGGGAATGTGTTCAATACAGTTATAGAATCGCCGGAAGCCCTTGCAGTTTTTTTCATTACAAACGGCGCTGCAAGCGATGATGCTGCAGCAATGGCAGAATATTTCAGCACAGATCGGCGGCTTAAGCCGCGAGTGTCGTGGCTAGGCATATTATCATCCTCCCATGATCGCTCTCCATCCGAGCGATTAATGCAGTTTCATCTTAAAAACTTGGCGTAGAATGGAAACGGCATATTTATCCATTTTGGATGTCTGTTCCTCCGTTGCCGTTGTGTTCGTGAGATCTCTCGCACGACAACGCCATGAGCTTGCGATGCAACCCCGATGAACTGCCGAGCGGAGTAGCTTCGGCTATCGTCGCATTCGAAGCCCAGGAGCATAAGGTTCCGTCGAGGATCACCGGAATGCTGGCGCCTCGCCGCGATAGGCGCCGGCAAGCAGACTGGTGAGGGCATCCCTTTCCAGCGGCCGCGGGTTCCAGTAAGGGTTTGCCATTGCTTGTTCGGCGGCTGCTTCGACACCGTCCTCGGGCATGCCGAGGGATTGCAGCGACATGGTCGCACCAAGCCCTGATGCGAGATCGTAGAGGCCGCCAGCGGCATCTTCCGAGCCGAGCGCCCTGCTTATCCGCTTCATCGCATCCGGCGTCGCCGCGCTGTTATAGGCCACCGCGTGCGGCAGGACGGCGGTATGCATCGGAGCGTGCGGCAGGTTGAACATGCCACCCAATGTGTGGCAAAGCTTATGATGCAGCGCCATGCCGACGGAACCGAGGCAGACACCACACAACCACGCACCGTACAGAGCGTCGGCGCGGGCGCTTCTGTCTTGGGGATCGTTTCGAATGAGCGGCAGAGCGCGCGCAAGGGCGGCGATGCCCGCTTCCGCCATCATCGAGATGATCGGGTTGGCCTCCCGTGCATAAAGCGCTTCCACGGCATGGGCCACGGCATTGATGCCGCTCGTCACCGACAGCGAAACCGGCAGCGTCAGGGTCAGGTCGACGTCGTAGATGATCACTTCGGGAAGAATGCGCGGATCCGATTTCGTGACCTTGCGGCCATTCTCGGTCTCACCAAGGATCGGCGTCGCCTCTGACCCGGCATAGGTTGTGGGAATCACGATCTGCGGCAGGTCGGTGCGGAAGGCGATCGCCTTGCCGAGGCCGGTCGTCGAGCCGCCGCCAATCGAAATCACGGCGTCGGCTTGCAGCTTTTCGACGACCTGCATTGCCTCGGCGGTGACTTCAATGGGCGTATGCATCGTCGCTTTCGGATAAAGTCCGGCAACGCGAGAGCCCAGATGCCGCGCAATATCGTCGACCTGCGCGGCTTGTTCCGGCGTAGAGAGAACCAATGTGCGACGGGCGCCCAGCCTGTCGGCCTCCTCTGCAAGGCGAGAAATCGTTCCACTGCCGAAGATGACGCGACCGGGATTGGCATTATAGACGAAATTATCCAATTCGCCCTCCTATCGTGTCTGTGCTGACGCTACGAGCACGAAATCGAACTCCGAACGCCAGAGCGTGTTCCCATGCTCGACGCGCTCGAACGGTGCCACAAGCGTCCTTTTGACCCCGAAGACAGTGTCCGATTCAAGGTAGGGGTCGCCGCCGACGAAAGTGTGTGTCACCAGCTTTTGAAAGCCGTCGGCGCGGACCATGTAGTGCATGTGCGCCGGTCGGAACGGATGACGCCCAAGGGCCGCGAGCATATTGCCGACCGGTCCGTCATCGGGAATCGGATAGGATACCGGTTTAATACCGACGAAGCTGTAGCGTCCGTCCGGCCCGGTGACGAAGACGCCGCGATTGTTCCATTTCGGTTGGAGATCGGGCTGCTGAACGTCGTAATAGCCTTCGGCATTGTCGGACCAGACATCGATGCGCGCTCCCTCGACGGGATTGCCGTCGAGATCAAGGATGCGCCCGATGAAGAGACAGCTTTCGCCCTTGCCATCTAGGCAGATCTGGTCGCCCATCTGGCGCACCGGGGCGCCCACCACATGAAAGGGTCCGAACACGGTGTTTTCGGTCGCCCCCTCCGGCCGCCTGTTGTTGACGGCATCAACCAGCATCGAAAGGCCGAGCGTATCCGATAGCAGGATGAATTCCTGCCGCTCCTGCGTACAGATCTGGCCTGTACGGGTCAGGAAATCGACACCGAATTCCCACTCCTCCTGGGTGAGTTCAATCTCACGCGCAAAATTGTGGAGATGTTTGACGAGACAGGCCATCACTGCGGCAAGGCGCGGGTTGATATCCTTTCCAATTCTGGCGTTGACGGTCTCGATCGAGTTTTCTTCCGTGAAATAGCCGGTCGAAGATATCGTTTTGCGCATGGTCTCGGTCATCAAGTCCTCCTTCTGCTTCACGGGATGATCCGATCCGCCCGCAGGCGGTCGAAGGCATCGGTGAAGGATTGGGTCGTGTCCTGGTACTCCATGAAGCCGAGTTTCCGGCTCCGGCCCATGTCGTTGAAAGTCTCGACCTGCCGTCCGAGGTCGGCGTCCGAATGCCAGAACGACGCGACGCGCGAGAGCGCGTTGGGCTGGAGGCCGTACTTCCTGACCATCTCGTCCCAGGTCGCCTCCGCATCCGCCATCTGGCTTTCGAGGGGATTGAGCACACCGGGATATGCCGCTGCCTCGATATCGAAATAGGCGGCAATTCGCGGCCAGAGCCACTTCCAGCGAAAGACCTCGCCGTTGACGACGTTGAAGGCCAGATTGGCGGCCGCTTTTGTCGTCGCGGCCCATTGCAGGTGTCTCGCAAGCAGGCGTGCATCGGTGACATCGGTCGCGGCTTGCCATTGTTGTGGCGAGCCGGGGAAAATGAAAGGCCGGCCGGTCTCCCTGCAGATCGATGCATAGACGGCGAGTGTCGCGGCCATGTTCATCGCATTGCCGACAGCATAGCCGATGAGTGTATGCGGCCGATGGATGGACCAGGTGAAGCCGTCGCGCGCCGCAGCGGCGAAGACCTCGTCTTCCTGTACATAATAGAAATTCTCGCCGGGCAGACGTTCCTGCTCCTCGCGGAACGGCGTTTCCGGCTGCGTCTTCGCATAGGATTCAAATGGCCCGAGATAGTGCTTGGTGCCGGTGGCCAGGGCGACATGCTCGACGCTGCCGCCTTGCAAACCGTCAAGCACGTTGCGGACGATCGCACCGTTCACCCTGCAATTTTCCACCTCCGTTTCCTGGCGTGACCAGGCCGTGATGAACACGTGGCTTGGCCTTGCGCCCACCAGCGCGCCACGGACGGAATCCGGATCGACCAGATCGCATTTCAGCGTTTCGACACCGGCAATCGGGCTGACGGATCGGGAGAGGCCGGAAACGCTCCAGCCATCTTGGGCCAGCAGATGCTGCGCGAGGTTGCTTCCGGTAATGCCAGTGGCGCCGACGATCAGGGCGTGCTTGCTCATGTACTCAACCATTCAACAGGGTAATCTTGATGCTTTTCGTCGGATCCTGGCCGAAGGCGAAAGCCTGGACCGCCTCGGTCAGCGCAAAGTCATGCGTCTGGATCGGCGACAGGTCGAGACCTGTCCTTTCCAGGAAGCGTATGGCCGCCGGCCAGACGCCAGGAGATCCGATACAGCCGCGCACCGTCAGGTTCTTCATCTGGATCTGGCCGAGCTCGACAGGAACCTTCCGGCCGATATTGATGCCCACCATCGACATTCTCCCATCCTCGCGGGCGTAGTCGAAGACTGCGGCCAGCGATGCGTCGTGGCCAGACGCCTCGACCACGAGGTCGGCACCCTTGCCGTCTGTCAGCTCCCGGATCTTCTCAGCCGCTCCTCCGTCGGACGGATCGATGGCGGCGTCGGCGCCGAGCCGTATTGCCACGTCACGGCGCGACGCCAGCGGATCGACAACGATCACCCGCGCACCCATGCCGATCGCAGCGGCGGCCGAGACCAACCCTATGGTTCCACCGCCTGACACCACGACAGTTTCACTTGCGTTCGTGCCGCCGGAGCGGAGCACGGCATAGAAGCCACAGGTGAAGGGCTCGATCAGCGCCGCCTTCTTGTCGTCAACCGCCTCCGGAAGCTTGTGCAGCCACTCGGGATTGACCGCGAAAAACTCGCGGTCGGCGCCGCTCATCGAGAAGCCGAAATGGTGCAGCCGTTCGGGCGTCCGTACGACGCATTCGCCAACGACGCGATCTCCCTTTCTGAAGCCGGTGACGTTGCGACCGACCTCGACGATCTCGCCGCTCCATTCGTGACCCGGGGTAACGGGATAGGAGATCGGGATGATGTAGCGGCCGGCAAGCAACTCGTAATCGGAATGGCAGATGCCGACAGCCCGTGTCTGGACCAGCACCTCATTCGGCGAGATTTCAGGCACGGCCGTTTTGACGATGACCGGCTTTTCCGGGGCCTCGAAAACAAGAGCCTTCATCATGTCCTCCTCAGACTGTTTCGACGGCACCCGTTCCGGCAGAGCGGACGATTGCCTCGAGCAAAGCGATATTGTTGATCATGTCTTCGCCGGTGATCGGATAATCCGACTTGCCGCGGACGGCGCGCGCGAAGGCGCGAAGATTGTCGCGGACAGGCTCGGCCGGAGCGACCTCGCGCACCGTAATCGGCTTGTCCTTCCAGCCTTCGGTAACGATCCAGCCATCCGGGGCCTCGACATGCGCCTTGTCGCGCACCTCGATCCAGCCGAGCGTACCGTAGATGGCGAAACGGGAGACGAAAGGTGTCGCCAGCGTTGCCGATATATAGGCCGACCCACCATTCACGAAGCCGATATGGGCGCTCATCGTATCGCCCTGCGGGATCTTGGAAGCCAGGTTCTCGCAGATCACCCGGACGTCCCTTGCCGGCCCCATCAGCTTGACGGACAGATCCGTCAGATGGATGCCGGTCGCCGTCATCCCGCCTGCCGGCGCCTGATCGGCATTGAGGCGCCAGTTCGACGGATCGAGGCCGAGGAACTTGTCGTGGCTGAAATTGGCTTCGATCTGCAGCAGCCTGCCGAGCTTCCCGGCAGCAGCGAACTGAAGGATTTCCGCGATCGGGGGCTCGAAGCGGCGTTCGTGACCCATGCCGAGAACCAGGCCGGCGTTCCGGCACAGGCCGACCGACTTTTCAGCACCCTGCCGGGTCAAGGCGAGTGGCTTTTCGCAGAAGACGTGCTTGCCTGCTGCAACGACCTGCTCGATCTGTTCCTGGTGCAGCGAGTGCGGTGTCGCAAGAACGACGGCCTCGATCGTGTCGTCGGCCAGCGTTTCTAAGAGATCATGCGAAAACTGCAGTCCGAGTTCGGCCGCGAGGGCCTTCGCCTCCGGGTTCGGATCGACCGCGCGGACGAAATTCATTTCGGCGCCGCCGGCATTGACAAGGCTCGCCATCTTCTTGCCCCACCAGCCGAGGCCGACGATGGCGGCAATGACCGGCTTTTCTTCGACGATGGTCATCGATTATCCACCCGCTTGCTGAAGGGATGGATATTCACGGTCTTCCAGACGCCTGCCTTGGTGAAAGGGTCTGCGCTGTTGAAGGCGACGATCTCTTCCTTGCTGTCGGCTTCGAACAGGAAAAGCGAGCCGATCATCGTTTCGTTGTCATCGGCGAGCAACGGACCTGAAATGACCGTTTTCGTCTTTGCGCTCGACAGATAGGCTTTGTGTGCGTCGTAGTTCGCAAGGCGCTTGTCGACCGCGCCCTCGTGGTCGAGGCAATGAACGATGTAATGCATTGTAATGTCCTTTCATAAAATCAGGCGATCGAGTAGCCGCCGTCGACCATCAGCACATGGCCGGTGATACCGCTGGCAGCGTCGGAGAGAAGGAAGGCGACGGCGGAGGCAATTTCCTCCGGCTTGATGAGCCGGCCCACAGGCGTGTCGTCCATCCATTGCTTCATCACCGCCGGCTGGGTGCGTCCGACCTCCGCCAGCATGACGGTGTCGGTATAGCCGGGGCCGACAGCATTGACGCGAACGCCCGAGCGCGCCCATTCCGCCGCAAGAACCTTGCACATATGGGCCACACCGGCTTTCGACACGTCGTAGCCGACATGCAATTCGGGACGAACGGCCTTCATGCCGGCAATCGAAGCCGTCATCACCACCGCCCCCTGCCCGCTGGCAATCATGGCGCGTCCGAAGGCCTGGACCGTCCAGAAAACGCCGTCGAGATTGACGGACATGACCGTCCGCCAGTCGGCCTCGCTGTGCTCCAGCGCCGGCCGCTCGTAGGACATGCCCGCATTTGCGAAGATCCCGTCGAGCTTGCCGAATTTATCGGCGACGGCCGCAGCCGCCGCCTCCACGGAATTCTTGTCGGCGACGTTGAACGTGATGCATTCCGCCTTGCCGCCCGCCGCGCGAACCGCATCGCGGGTCTTCTCGACCGAGGCGTCACGATCGGCGGCAATGACCGTCGCGCCGAGAGACGCGAGGTAGAGGCACGTGGCGCTGCCTATTCCGCCTGCGGCCCCGGTGACCAGGATAGTCCGGCCGCTGATGTCCATGGGGTTTTTCATGGGTCAGGCCTTCATGTTGACGAGAATTTTCATATGCGAAGCAGCCGGATCGAGAAGTGCCTCGAATCCCTTCTCGACGACGTCTTCGGGGCGGATCTGTGCGGTGACGATCTTCTCGACCGGGAAAATTCCAGAGCCGATCATTGCCGCAATTCGCGGCCAGATCTGTACCGGATAGCACCACGTTGCCTCGACGGTGATGTCCTTGAGGGCCCAGAGCATGGCGTCGATCGCCGCCGGCTTGACGTGCAAGCCTACCTGAACGACCGTTCCCTGCCGCCGCACTGCCTTTGCGCAGAGGTTGAGCGAGGCTTCGGCACCGACGCATTCGAGTGCCACGTCGACGCCGACGCCTTCGTCGGTGTGTTCGCGGAAGAGCTTCTCGGTGTCCGTTTCGCGCGGATCGAAAACGATCGCCTCAGGGACCAGCTGCTTGGCGAGAGCCCGGCGGTTCGGATTGAGTTCCGAGACGAAAATGGTGGTCGCACCGGCCGCCTTGGTGGCGAGCAGGACGAGCGCACCGATCGGTCCGACGCCGGAGACGAGTACCGTGCTTCCGGCCTCCACGCCGCCGCGGTCGACGCCGTAGAGCGCGACGGCGGCAGGTTCGATCATCGCAGCCTGGACATCGGAAACGCTGTCGGGAACGGGGAATACATTGTAGCCGTTGACGACGGCGCGTTCGCCCATACCGCCCCAATCCCAGGAGAGGCCGACGCAGGCCATCTTTTCGCTAAGATGAAAGAGACCGCGGCGACCGTAATAATCGTCACGCGGGGAGATCAGCGGCTGGATCGAGACACGTGAACCGGGCGACACATGCGTGACGTTCTTGCCCACCTCGATGACACGTGCGGAAAACTCATGCCCGAGGATCTGCGGCAGCGTCGCGCCGGAATAGACATGCGGCGTTGCCGGGGTAACGATCGGACCGGCGATATACTCGTGCAGATCCGTTCCGCAGATGCCGCAGACCAGCGGCTCGATGAGGACCATGTCGTCCCCCAGCGGCCCGCTCGGCGCCGGAACGTCCTCGACGCGAATGTCCTTCTTTGTGTAGTAGCGTACGGCCTTCATGGGTATGTCCTTCTGATTATTGCGCGGTGTAACCGCCGTCGCAGACAAGGCTGCTGCCGGTCACGAAACGGGCTTCGTCTGATGCTAGGAAAAGTACGCAATTGGCGACGTCGACAGGCTCGCCAAGCGTGAGAGGATGCTTCGATTTCATCATGTCGAGGTAGTGATCGAGACCGCCCGGATAGGTCTCACCCGCCTTCATGAACAACGGCGTCTTGGTGGAACCGGGATGAACGGCATTGATGCGGATGCCGAAGGACGCGTAGCAGATGGCATCCGTCTTGGTCATTGCCAGCACCGCACCCTTCGTGGCGTGATAGGGCGGCAGGTCGTCGTTTCCGATCAGTGCGTAGATCGACGAGAAATTCACGATGGAACCTCCCTTTGCCGCCATCATCGGCTTGACCGCATGCTTGGTGCAGAGAAAAACGCCGCGCACATTGATGGCGAAGATCCGGTCCCATTCATCGACGGTCACGTCATGCGCGAGTTTGTTGACGCCTGTCACGGCGGCATTGTTGACCAGAATGTCAAGCTTCCCCCAGGCATTGACGACCTGCTCGATTGCCGGCGCCACCTCATCCTCTTTCGAGACGTCGACCTTGTAGAAGGCTGCATCTCCGCCTGCTTCCCGGATGGATTCCGCGACGCGTGCTCCCTGCTCCGCGACAACGTCGAAGATGGCGACTTTGGCGCCTTCCTCGGCAAACCGGTGGCAGGTTGCCTCACCGATCCCGGTGCTTCCACCGGTGACGATAGCGATCTTATTCCTCAAACGGGACATCGGCTATCCTCCCCCTCAGGTCAGAACCATACCGCCATCGACCATGACGGTCTGGCCGGTAATGTAGTCCGAGGCATCGGACGCCAGGAACGTCGTAACGCCGGTGATATCCTTCGGCACGGAAACACGTCCGAGCAGGATCGACTGCGAGAACTCGTTGATCGCCTGCTCCGGCTTGGACGTCAGACCGTGCTCCATGAACTCCCGGTCGAGCTGCTCCCAGAGTTCGGTCGCGACCACGCCAGGGCCGAAGCAGTTGACGGTAATCCGGTGCTCGGCAAGTGCACGCGCTGCCGCCTGCGTAATGGCGACGACGGCGAATTTCGATGCGCAATAATGTGCAAAGAGCGGGTAGCCCTGCTTGCCGGCGATCGACGCGGTGTTGATGATCTTGCCGCCGCCGCCCTGGGCAATCATCTGCTTTGCAGCCTCCTGTGTGCCGATCAGCACACCCAGGCCGTTGATCTTCATGATCCTGTTGAAGTCATCTTCCGTGACGTCCAGGAACGGGCAGGTTTGGCTGATGCCGGCATTGTTGAACATGACGTCCAGATGGCCGTAATGGCGAACCGTTTCCGCGATGAGTGCCTTGACGCTCGCGCGCTCGGAGACGTCCACGCTGCTGGCGAACGCTTCGCCGCCGGCGTCCTTGATCCTGGCGGCAACGGCCACCGCAGCATCCTTATTGATATCCGCGATCACGACGCTTGCGCCCTTTGCTGCCAGGTCCGCAGCAATGCCGGCGCCGATTCCGCGGCCGGAGCCGGTGACGATGACAACCTTCTTTACTTCCGACTGGCTCACGAAATTCTCCCTTTTGTTTCAGCGAACGGTGCGAACGTAGAGGCTCGCGGCGACGATGATCACGACGCCCTTGACGATGATCTGCAATTGAACCGGCATGCCGACCATCACGACGGCGTTCGACAACACCACAAGGATCGCGGCGCCGGCGAGTGCGCCCAGAACAGAGCCCCGTCCACCGGAGAGCGCGACGCCGCCCATCACGGCAGCAACGATCGAGTCCAGTTCGAACCCCTTGCCGACGAAATTGTCGACGACGCCGACGAAGCCCGAAAGCGCGAGCCCAGCGACGGCCGCCAGGATGCCGCAGATGACGTAGCAGAGAATGATGATGCGATCGGCGGAGATGCCGACGAGGCGTGCAGCGATGGGATTGCCGCCCGTGATATAGACGCGCCGGCCGAAGGCGGCGCGATGCAAAAGGACTGCAAAGACCGCGGCGACCGTCAGCATGACAATCAGATTGTACGGAATGCCCCATACCGTGCCAGCGCCGAGTGCCCGGAAGACAGGCGGCACGTTGCCGGACGGGGCACCCTGCGTCCAGGCGAAGCGCAATCCCTGCAGGACGATCATGGTTGCGAGCGTAGCCAGAAAGGGCGACACATTGCGCTTCGTCACCAGGAGGCCATTGGCCAGTCCCGTTGCTGCTCCCATGAGCACGCAGGCCGCGACGATCATCGGCGCGTCGCCGTTCTGCCCGTTGAAACTCGTGGCAATGACCGCGGCCGTTGCCATCACCGAGGCGACGGACAGGTCGAGGCCGCGCACCAGGATCACAAAGGCCTGGCCGATGACCACGATCCCGAGCGGAGCAAGCTGCATCAGCATGTTGGAAACGTTGGCGCCGCTGATGAAGGCGGGGCTCGCTATCGTCGCTGCAGCGATCGCAAGAACGAGGAAAATGAAGATGCCGTACGACTTCGCGGCGGCAAGAAAAGTGAAGCTTGGAGCAGAGCGCGTCATAGCAACACCCTTGTTGGCATTGGCGACATTCATCACGCGACCCTCCGTTTTTCAACGTAGACAGATACCGCCGCGATAATCACCAGGCCTTGGGCGACCAGCTGGTAGTGCGTGGAGACATCGAGGAAATTGAGCAGATTGTTGAGCAGCGAGACCAGATAGACGCCCAGAAGCGTGCCCATGACGCCCCCTCGCCCACCCGCCAGCATGGTGCCGCCGACCACCACGGGCGTAATCGATGCAAGCGTGTAGTTTGCACCTGTATAGGGCTGCCCCACCCCGAAGCGGCTGACGAGATAGACGGCGGTCAAGGCGGCAAACAGTCCAGACAGCGTATAGACGCCGATAATCACGCCCGTCTTCGGCAGGCCCATCAGGACCGACGCGTGGGGATCGTCACCGACCGCGTAGACATAGCGCCCGCTTCTGGTGTTGCGCAGCAGAAGTGCAGTGACGATAAACAGAAAGAGGACGAACGTGGCTCCGACCGACAGGCCGCCCGCAAGCCGCCCATAGGCAAAGTAATCGAAATTCAAAGGCACCTTGCCGATCGGGCCAAGGCCGTAGAGAAGCGCGATCCCCTGAAGCACCGCACCGGTCCCGAGAGTGACGATCAGCGGGTGCACGCCGGTCAGGACGATGACGCCACCGTTCACTGCGCCGATGACCGCGCCGAGCACGAGGACGCCAGCGACGACAGGAATGACCATGTTCGGGTCACCGTTGATCAGGCCCGAGGTCAGCATCGATGACAGGCTGATGATCGAGCCGACGGAAAGATCGATGCCACCGGTCAGCACCGTCAGAGTCTGGCCGAGGCTCACTAGGGCGAGCCCGGTCGATTGCTCGTAGATGTTGAGAATGTTGTTCGAGGTCGCAAAGCGATCGGAAACCGTCAGGCCTATCAGGAACAGCAGGACAAGCAGGCCGACGACGACGGCGAGGCCGGCGCGCGAACCGCTGAAAAATCGGGATGTGGTGGAAGCGATGGCGCTCATGACAATATCCTCAAGCCGCCGCGTGATGGGTCGCGAGGCCGATGACGGCCTCTTCGTTGATCTCGTGGGCGAGGAGCTCGCCGGTGATTGTCCCCTCGCGCATGACGATGACGCGATCAGACATGCCGACGATCTCGGGAAGTTCCGAGGAGATCATCAGGATCGCTATCCCGCGATTGGCGAGATCGTGCATGATCCGGTAGATTTCGGCCTTTGCGCCGACATCGACGCCACGGGTCGGTTCGTCGAGGATCAGCACTTTCGTGCTGGTTCGGGCCCAGCGGGCGACGATGACCTTCTGCTGATTGCCGCCGGACATCAGAGACACGGCCGTCGAGGGACCGCGACAGGCAATCTGGTAGTTCTCGATTTCCGCGCGGGCGATATCGTTCTCGAGCTTGCTATCGATCAGGCCCAAGCGCGTCACGCTCGGCAATGTCGAGGCGGTGACGTTCGCCGCAATGTCGAGAAGCATCGCCAGCCCCTGTCCCTTCCGGTCCTCGGTCACTAGGCCGATGCCTGCAGCGATCGCCCGTGCCGGCGTCATGGAAGCGATCTCCCGACCCTCGATGAGAATCCGGCCTTCCGATTTCTGCAAGGCGCCAAATATCCCGAAGGCGAGTTCGGACCGTCCCGAACCGACCATGCCAGCAAGCCCGGTGATCTCTCCGGCCCTGAGCGCGATCGATGCGGCCCTGACGCGGCCGGGAATGCTAAGGTCCTGCGTTTCCAGCACCACCGGGCGTTCGGCAGCCGGTCGGCGCGACGGAAAGAGTTCGGAAAGGGACCGTCCAACCATGAGAGCAATCAGTTGGTCGCGATTGACCGCTGCGACATCGCGTGTTCCCACATATTTGCCGTCCTTAAGAATCGTCACCCGGTCACAAAGCGCGAAGATTTCCTCGAGGCGATGGGAGATGTAGATGATGGCAACGCCGGCATCGCGAAGTCCTCGAAGACGCCCGAACAAGACCTCGACCTCATGTCCGGATATGACAGCAGTCGGCTCGTCCAGAATGAGCAGCTTGACGTCATGAACGAGCGCCTTGGCAATCTCAACCATCTGCTGGTCGGCCACCGAAAGGTCCTTGACCAGAGCCTTCGGGTCGATTTGAAGCCCGAACCGTGCAAGGAGCTCCAATGCGTCATTGGCCGTCCTGCGGTGGTCGATCAGACCAAACCGGTTTCTGCGCTCGTGGCCGATAAAAATGTTCTCGGCGACCGTCAGATGCGGGAAGAGCACGAATTCCTGGTAGATGACGTGAATGCCTCGTTCTTTCGCGTCACGCGGCTTTGCCCAGCGCACATCATTTCCGTCAAACCGGATCACGCCGCTGTCGGGCTGGTGAACACCGGCGATGATACGCGTGAGCGTCGATTTTCCCGCACCATTCTCCCCGACAAGCGCATGGATCTCTCCTGCACGAACGTCGAGCCGCATATCCGTCAGCGCGTGAACGCCTGGGAACGATTTGGATATTCCGTCGAGTGACAACATTGCCTGATCCTCGCGAGTCTCTAAAAAACGGTGGGGCATTCGCGCCCCGCCGAGTTCCTGGGAGGTTATTGCGGGTAGTCGATCTTGAATGTCGTCGGGTTGTAGTCGGGACCCATTCCGCCGGTGACCAGCATGTCGGCCGGCGCGTTCGGAAGCACCATGTCCTTGATGTGAAGGTCGGGATGGATCGAGGGGGTCTCATCGCCATCGGTCGTGGCGATCTGTGCATTGATCTCGTAGGTGCAGGGAACCTGAGCGCCGGCAAGCACCTTAAGCGCAACATCGATCGCGGTGCCGCCCATGGCCGGGGGATAGCCCACTTCGAGCATCGGAACCTTGTATTTCAAAGCCATCTGCAGCGGTCCGTTGACATCAGATGTGGTGTGCGGCGGGATATCGCCCGGCTTGAAGCCTGCCTCGAGGAAGGCCTCGATGGAGCCTGGCGTCTGCAGGCCATGGGTAGAAAGCACCGCGTTGATGTCCTTGCCGTATTTCGAGATGACGGCCTGCATGACCTGCTTGCCCTTTACGGGGCTCCAGTCGGAGTAGACAGTGTCAAGTATCTTGATGTCCGGATACTGGTTCAGAACCTGCATGGCCGCCTTGACGCGCAGTTCGTTGGGGCTCGATCCCGCCTGGCCGCCAAGGATGACGATGTTACCCTTGCCATGCAGTTTTTCGACGATCCATTGCGCGAAGAGACGGCCCATCATCGCATCCGATGCGGTGACGAAGGTGACGAAATTGTCGGAAGACACACGACGGTCGACCATCACGACGGGAATTCCGCGCTCCATGGCGCGGGACACAGCCGGATCGACCGCCTGTTCGGTATTGGCGCTGACGACAAGAAGATCGACGCCGCGCGAAATGAGGTCCTGGATATCGGAAACCTGTTTTGCGTCGTCATGACCCGCATCGGTGATCAGCAGTTGCTTAATCTGGTCCTTGTGTTCAAAAGCGGCCTTTTCCATGGAATGCAGCATGACAACGCGCCAGCTGTCGCCAAGCCCGGCATTCGAAAAGCCGATCACATAGGGACCGTCCTTCTTGTATTGTGAAGTATCCTTGAAGCAGACATCAAGCGACGGGTTGAAAAGGAAGGTTCGCGGAACCCCGGCATAGGTGTCTGCGAGTGTCGGGGCCGCGCCGGACAGCAAAGCCAGTGAAGTAAACATACCGATAATTTTGGTTTTCATGATCGATCCTCCTCATGTAACTTAGTCAAACCGCATGACAACAAAGTATTGCTCCCGGAAGGGCGAGCGCCTCGGGGTATGTCTCTCTGTTGACGGCCTATATTCCTCCCATAGGAACCGCCGTGCGATCCGATGTGAAAGTTAAGGGATGAACCACATCTTTCACAAACCTATAATTATCCGAAATGGATATTTTAAGTCGCGCATTCTATTTTTGCCTCGCCATACTAAACCTGTGGGAGGAGTGACACGCGTTCTGCATCTGCGGAAAACGGCATGTTCGCACGAACCTCTCCGACAACAGCAGCATTGGTTACTTCACGCCGGGGCAATTTCCGGCAAGGAAGGGAGGTTTAAGATGGGTGAAACATTAAGGGTTGGATGGGCAGGCATCGGCAAGATGGGGGCCCCCATGAGCCGACGCGTGCTGGAAGCCGGCTACGCGCTATCGGTATTCGAACCATTACCGGAAAATCGCGCAACGATTGTCGCGGAAGGCGCCAATGTCGCTCATTCGCTGGAGGACCTGGCAGCCGCATCCGACGTCGTGGTGCTGACAATTCCGAACGATGCCATTCTTCGCGATCTGGTGCTATCCAGGGGCGCTCTCGCGGATGCTCTGAACCCCGGTCAGATCCTGATGGAGATGAGCACCGTCTCTCCCGAAATTTCCGCAGAGGTGAGCGCAGCACTTAGCGAACGCGGTGTTGCCTATCTCCGCGCACCGGTATCGGGCAGCACGATCACAGCATCTTCCGGGAACCTTTCGGTGATGGTCTCAGGGCCAGATGATGCTTACCGGAAGGTCGAACCGATGCTGGCATGTTTTTCCTCCCGGCAATTTTATCTCGGCAAGGGAGAAGAGGCCCGTTATTTGAAGCTCGTTCTCAATGCGTTGGTCGGCGCAACCGCCGCCCTGCTGGGCGAAGCGTTGACGCTCGGCCTGAAAGGCAACCTTTCCGTCGAGACGATGCTGAGCGTCATTTGCGAAAGTGCCGTAGCGTCGCCTCTGATAGCTTACAAGCGTGACCTGTTGGTCAGCCGCAACTTCGATCCGGCCTTCTCGGTCTCGCAAATGATGAAGGATTTCGACCTCATCCTGGGTGCGGCGAAGTCGGACCATGTTCCGATGTACCTGGCGTCCATGATCCGGCAGCAGTACGAAGCCGCTTATGCGGACGGGCTCGCTGAAAAGGACTTCTTCGTGTTGTTCGAACAATCCGAGAGGCTGGCTGGTCTTTCGCCACGCGAAGACAAACCGCAAAACCTCACAGCAGTCTGAGTGCACTCGTCAATCTTGCGTTTTCCTGTTTAAACTCTTTCTGAATGGATGCGCGACGGTGGGGAGGCCGACGTGAACGAATACGAGATGCTGCGCGTGATCGACTTTCTCGAAAAAACGCGACGTCCCTTTAGAGAGGTGGTGGAGATCTCCGACGACGATGCGGTCTGGAGAATCGTCACCTATCTCATCAAGTCGCATATACTCAGTCAAACCGTTTCCATCTCGACGCTCGGTCAGGAATCGGGCCTGCCCTATGCTACCTCAATGCGGCTGATAAACCGGCTGATCGAGGCGGGTTATATCCAACGCATCGCCAAGGGATCGACGGGCAAAAGCTTCGCGCTGCAGCCGAGCGACGGTCTACTGCGCTCCTTCCAGACCTATGCGCGCAAGACGAAGTCGCTGCTTGCGCAAACGCTTGGCCTGCGCGTGGGTGAAGAGGAAGATGAGTATTATTTCGGGGGAACGCCGCTCGGATCCCAGATCATTCCCCCGATGCGCCTGGTCCAGAAGAGGGCGGAGTCGCAGATCGAATTGCGGTTTCTGCTGAACGACGACAACTACTTCTCGGCGATGCGCAACATGTGGGCGGATTTCCGCAACAACCTTGCATCCCGCAAGAACTTCGATCTTCTGCCTCTGCCGGAACTGTACCGGCGTGCGCGCGAGAATGGCAGCAAGCCGGTCTCCGACTACGATGTCATCGCCATAAACATGCCATGGCTCGGTGAATTTGCCGAGAGCGGCATCGTCCGCCCCATCGATACTTACATTCAAAAGACGGGCATCAATCCCCTCGACTTTCACCCGTCCATCTGGTCCACCGCCACCTGGGAAGGAAAAGACTACGGTGTGCCCGGCTACTGTACCATCGAAATCCTGGCAGCCCGCAGGGATCTCTTCAGCGATGCCGACCTGCCGTTTCCAAAGACGTTCGACGAGGTGATTGCCGCCGGTCGGCGGTTTCACGCACCTGAGAATGGAATGTTCGGGGCCGTCTGGGACGGTGCGCGGGGCATGCCGATCGCGTCGAGCTTTCTCTTCTTCCTTGGGGCATGCGGTCAACCGGCAATCTCGCTCAGGAAGACCAGGTCGGGCTTCACGCTGGATGGCGTCGATCCGGACGAACTGAGCTGTACGATCGTATCGGACGCAGGTTTTGCCGCTCTGGAGTTCATGCGGCGGCTGCTGGACATATCGCCGCCCAACATACTCGAAATGGCCTGGGACCAGACACTCGAGATATTCTTCAAAGGGCGCGCCAGCCTCGGCTATTTCTGGACGATGCGCACTGCCCGCTTCGAATACGACGTTCAATCTGTCGTAAAGCGCCGCGTCGAGTACCTGCCCCAGCCGTCGGGGCCGGGCGGGACAAGGGTTTCGCCAATAGGGGGCTTTCTGTTCTGTATTCCGACAAACCTGCCCGAAGAACGCGTTGAGCTTGCCGCCGACGCCATCGCCTGGATGGCCTCGCGCGAGGCGATGAAGGCGCATGTGAAGAACGGATTCCCGGTAGCGCCACGCTTTTCGGTCAGCGCCGATCCGGAAGCGGCGGCAAGCTCGCCGATTGTGCGGTTTGTCGACCAACTGGCCAAGAAAAACCTGCTGCATACCTGGCAGCGTCCCAATATCCCCCAATACACCACAATCGAGAAGGTTCTTGGTACGGAGATCCATGACGCTCTGCTTGGGAAAAAATCCCCACGAGCCGCTCTTGAGAGTGCGGCCGCGCTGGTGGAGTCCAGCTTGAAATCCAGGCACAAAAAGTGGGCCAGGCACCAGGCACTTTAGACAAACCCTGGATTCCTGATTTCACACATGTAGCAAGGCGGATGGATTAGGGTGCGCCTGCTGCCGCCCACCCATAGCAGTATAATTGCCATTGAAGGACGATCGGAGCCTGAGTAGACGCGGCTAGGCACTTTTGGCGTGGCCCTCGGTAAGGGTTCATGCCGTCAAGCCAAGCAGCGCCCGTATGGTTACGTCAACCGGCACCCGCCGTTGACGTCGAGAGTTGCGCCGATGAAGTAACTCGCGTCATCCGTTGATAGGAAATGGATGGCAGCTGCAATTTCTGCGGTTTCGGCTGGCCGACCCATAGGTATCTTGCTCCACTCTGTCGCACGCATCTCCTCTGCCGAAATACCTCGCTTCTCGGCTTCGACAGCAAGCGCATTAAAATGCATCGGCGTGTTGATGTTGCCGGGTGCGACGCAGTTGACCCTGATATCGGGAGCGAGTTCTGCTGCCACACTCTGCGTCAGTGAAATCAATGCCGCCTTTGACGCGCAGTAGGGGCTGAAGAATGCATGGCCCTCCCTCCCCCAGAAACTCGAGACGGTGACAATGGATGCGTTGCCGGCCTTGCGCAGTAGTGGCACGCAGACGCTGATGAACTTCACGTTTGCCCGCAGATTCACATTATGGACTTTGTCCCAAACCGACATGTCCATGTGTTCGATGCTGACGGCATCGTGGTTGATTGCGGCGATGAGCCCGAGGAAACGCAAGGGGATGGCGGTTTGGGCAGCCAGTCTGGCGACGGAATCGATTTCTTCATCGTTTGTGAGGTCCATCTGGACGCCAAAATATTCGCCTATGAACTCTCTCGACAACGTATCGGCCAGAGCCTTTACGTCGTCGGTCCGATCGCAGAGCACGATCGACCAGCCGGATTCGGCAAATCGTCGGGCCGTGGCGCGGCCGACTTCCCCTGCTGCGCCCGTTAGAATGCAAAGTTTTCCGTCCTTCATGATGCTCTCCCTTGAATTTGCGGCCGCCATCCTTGCGTCCCGCCGAACCCGGCTATGAGCTCACCGATAGCAATGTTGAACGGCCGAACTGCCTGTCGCCCAATCGCTACTTGATGATCCCGAGTTTGCTGCGATCAGTTGTCAGTGCGACGGCAAACAGAGCCGTCAGACCGAAGACGATATTCTGCGCGGTCGGCGCCACGCCGATGATGACGGTCAGGATCCGCAGCCAGGATGTGATCAGGCCGCCCACGACAGCCGGCATCAGGCCGCCCACGCCACCCGATATGGCGGTGCCGCCAAGCACGACGCCGACGATCGACAGCAGCAGCAGATTGCCTGCCAGCGTCGGTGAACTGAACGTTGTAATCGAGACCAGGAATAGACCGGCGATTGCCGCACATCCCGCCGATATGGCGAAGATGATCGTTCGCACCGCAACTGCATTGACGGCCGACATCATCGCCGTCTTTTCACCGGTGCCCAGCGCATAGATATCACGCCCCAGGCGGAGGTAACGCAGCATGAGCCCTAACACCACGACGATGAGGATCAGCGCAATGACGCTATTCGGGATGCCGCCGGTGCTGTCTGCAAGATAGGTCACAAGGATGTCGCTGTCCGGCACCGGCTCGGCGGTCGCGTTCGACAGGAGAAGCGACAGGCCGGAGAGCATGCTGAGCGTGCCGAGCGTGACGATGAATGACGGCAGTTGCAGCCAGGCATGGATAAAGCCCTGTATCGCGCCGAACACCATCGCAATGACAACGACGAGAACGGATGTCCACGGACCCAGGATCGGATTGAGCGCGACGACCAGAACGCCGGTCAGCGAGGCTACGCCGGCAACGGAAAGATCAATACTCCCGGCCAATATCGGCAAAGTGCCGCCGATGACGAGGGCGACGATCGGAGCTGCATCCGAAAGGAATCCGATCAGGGAATCCGGTTCCAGGACGCCGGGCGCTATGATGGCACTGATAGCCACCAGTGCGATCAGCACGCCCAACGGTCCCAAAGTTCTCCAGACCGTCGATCGATCGGCCCCCAGGGTGCGGATAATGGAATTGTCTAGCGCTGTTCCCATGTTCCTGCCGTCCGTATAGCTATTGTTCGAGTTGCTCGGGTGATCGCCTTCCAAAAAGGCGGTCAGACCATGGCTGCGACGATTTCCTCTTCCCTCGGCATCTCTTCAGCGGCCAGATCGAAGCGGGCCGTGATTTCGCCATCGCGCATGACGACGACGCGATCGGAGAGTTCCAGAAGCTCGGAGATCGTGTCTCCGACAAAGATGATCGCAAGGCCCTTACGCGCCTGCTCGCGGATCACGTCAAACAGGTCGTCTCTGGCGCCGGGATCGAGCCCTCTGCTCGGATGATCAAGGAGTAAGACCTTCAGCTCCTTGGCCATCAACCATTTTGCCAACACGGTCTTTTGCTGATTGCCGCCGCTCAGGCTGGAGATCGGCGCGAAGGGTGTGTCCATCTTGACCTTCAGGCGCTGCATCCAGTGGAGTGCGGCCGGCCGCTCCTTGGAGCGACGCAGGACCAGAGAACGCAGGCCATACTCAAGACCGAAGGTGAGGACAGCGTTTTCCATGATCGACCGGCTGGGCAACATGCCCTCGCTTCGCCGATCCGCTGGGAGATATCCGATGCCGGAGCGGACAGCTGCCCGCGGCGAAGTGGGCGTCAGTGCCTTGCCATCGAGCTCGATCTCACCGGTTTCGATACTCTCGGCGCCGAACAGAGCTCGGCATACTTCTTCGGCACCGGATCCGAGAACGCCGGCAATGCCGAGGATCTCGCCGGGGCGAAGGTCGAAACTGACATTACGGAAATGTGACCCACAGCCGAGACGGTCGATCTTCAGGACCGGCGGGGAATCGATCGGCTTGCGATCGGTTCTGACGTCGACCACTCGCCGCCGGCCGATCATCAATTCATAGAGTTCGCTACGGTCAACGGCGTCGCTCTTGCGTTCCGCAACCTTGCGGCCGTCGGTCATGACGATGATGCGGTCGCTGATCTCCAGAACCTCTTCGAGGCGGTGCGAGACGAAAACTATCGTGGCATTGCCGCGAAGTCGGTTGATCTGCTTGAAGAGGAGCTTGATTTCATCCGGCGTCAGCACCGATGTCGGCTCGTCGAACAGGATGATCGGCGGCCGATCGACCAGTTCCTCGATGGCCAGCACCTTGGCAAACTCCACCTGCTGGCGTTCGGCAAAGCGCAGATCCTCGACCAGAACGTGCGTCGGCAGGTCGACCGAAATTTTGTGAAGCTGCGCGCGGGCAGCCTTGGTCAGGGCCGACCAACGATAGAGGCCGTTTCGCTTGGCCGGGTGCGGCTTGTCGAGGAAAATGTTTTCCGCGACGGTCAGGTTGGGGATCAGCGACTGCTCCTGATGCACCATCCCAATGCCGTAACTGCCGGCTCTCTGCGCTGAATCCAACACAATCGGTTTACCATCGAGGATCAGCTGTCCCTGATCGGGTGTGGTCAGGCCCGCTAATATCTTCAGGAGGGTCGATTTCCCAGAGCCGTTCTGGCCGATCAGACCGAGAACCTGCCCATTGGGGATTTCCAGATCCAGGCCCTCGAGCGCCACGACATTGCCGTAGGTCTTGCGAATGCCTTTGAGAACGAGCGAGCCGGTCATTTCACCACCCTCATTTTCCGGCGGCGATGCCAGCCGCCTGCGGCAACCGCGACGACGATGACGGCGCCGCTGATGATGTTACGCGTGTATGGACCTGCCCCGATCTGGATGAGGCCGTTATTGAGCACTTCGAGGATCACAGCTCCAAGTGCGGACTGCACGGCGCCGCCGCGCCCGCCCGTCAACACAGTTCCACCTAGAACGGCGGCGCTGATGGCGGGGAACAACAGGCCGCTGCCGATATTCGCATTGCCGGTGCTCAGCTGCGCCGAGAGCAGTACCCCACACATGCCGGCCAGCAGGCCGCAAATGGCAAAAGCAATGACCTTGAAGCGCCGGACGCGCAGGCCGGAGGCCAGAAGCAGTCCCTCGTCGCCGCCGATCGCGTAAATCATGCGGCCGAAGGTCGTGAAATTCAGGATGAGTTCGCTGACCGCGATGACCGCCAGGGCGATATAGA
Organism: Rhizobium sophorae; assembly: GCF_013087515.1. GTDB lineage: Bacteria > Pseudomonadota > Alphaproteobacteria > Rhizobiales > Rhizobiaceae > Rhizobium > Rhizobium sophorae. Next base: position 331,909 of record NZ_JABFCN010000003.1, read on the forward strand.
CCACCAGGCTGATATCGAAGATCCGGAACCTGGCCAGATCGAGAATGAACGGATCGTTGATCTGCGGCACGCGGGCGGGGAAAAGCAAAGCTGCAATGCCCAAGCCGATAAACCAGGTGCCCAACGTCACGATCAACGACGGCATCTTCAGGACTGCATTCAGCACGGCATTGAAGAGACCAAACCCCAGGCCGGCCGCAAGCGCGATGAGCAATCCCATGATGCCGTAGTCATTGCCGTTGACGCCATTGGCGACGAGCAGGGCAACGATCATGCTGGTCGCCGCCATGATACCTTCCAACGAAAGATCGATGGAGCCCATGATGACGACGAAGCTGATGGCAGCGGCGAGTATTGCGGGTACCGCCGCTGCCTCCACAACAGATTTGAGGTTGTCGATGGTGAAGAAGCTACCGCAGATCAACTGAAAGCCCACGGACAGCACGATGAGCGCCGCGATCGGTGCAGCGATCTGGGCCAGTGGCAACTTGGTTTTAAGTTCGCCAAGAAGCGTCAACGACTGGCTGCCCGTTCTGGAGCTCATTCTGGTAGCGGCCTCCATCGACCTATCCTCCAATTACTTGTTGTCGTTTGCGCCTTCTGGAATCTGCCCTGCCGAGTCCTTCCAGAAGTCCTTCTTGATGTCGGCGTAAGTGTATTTCGGCGCGTTCTTCTTCATCTCCAGGTACTTGTCGACGTTGTCCTTGGTGACAACATCCTGTTTGATGTAGAAGTCGCGCTGGGCATGCGTCAGCTTTTCCGGATCGATGTCACCGATGGCGGCGGCATAGGCGAGCGATATTGAAACGGCGCCCTGCAGAACCGGATCGTTCCAGACGGTGGCAAGCATGTCACCGCTCTTGACCATTTCAAGGCCGATATTCGAACCGTCGGAACCGGTCACCAGAACCTTGCCGTTCAGTCCCTTTTCCTTGAGCGCAGCGACGGCGCCGCGGCCCATCGCATCGTTGGAGGCGAAGATGCCCTGCAACTGGTCGCCATAGCGAGCCATCCAGGTGCGGGTGATGTTCTGCGCCTTGGTCTCCTGCCACTCACCCACTTGCGTGTCGACGAGCTCGAGCCCCGGGCATTCCTTGAGGGCCTTCTTTAATCCGGCGATGCGCTGAAACGCCGGCGGCGTCGACGGAACGCCCTGGATGGCGGCGATCTTGCCTTTGCCGTTCAACGCCCTGCAGAGCGCCATGCCCTGATAGTAACCCGACATGACGCCGTCGAAGGACGTGTGTGCGACCCAGTATTTCGGATCGGTATCCCAGGGGTGGATGTTCTCCGGCCGGTTCCAGATGGTGACGACATGGACCTTTGCCTTGGCGGAGCGGTTGACGACCGCCTTGACGAAGGCGTTTGAAGAAGGGTCGGTCGCGAGCGCGCACTGGTTGCAGCCTGTAGCGTAGGTAGCACCGAGCTGGGCGAGCAGCTGGTCTCCCTGGTAGTTGCTGGTCAGAACGACGGGCTCCTTGCCGAGGGAGTCACCAATATCCTTCACGCCCTGCATGTATTCGGACCAGTATTCGGAAGCGGTCTCGTCGATGCCGATGATAAGCTTGCCGCCCTTGGCCTCTTCAGCGCCGGCGTGGCCGAGCGAAAGTGCCACCATTGCGCAGGCGCCGACTGTCGTCAGAAGCCAGCGCGCGGATATGCGAGCTTTTTGATGCGATCTCATGTCATTCTCCTCCTCTTGTTAAACTCTGTCCAACCGACCGGTGGCTGCGTCCTCAGCGGTGATCGGCCACGGCCTCGTAGGCTTCGATAAGAAGCTTCGAATTGTCCGGGTGCGCCTCGAGTTTGCCGGCCTCAATGTCGAACGCGACGTCCATGACGCGTTGATTGATCGGTGATGTGCGCCCATGGGCGCGCAGGATGTCGACCACCCAGCCATTGACCTCCTGAACCTCGGCCTTGCGGCCCTTGCGCCAGTCCTGCAGAGACGTGGTCAGCGTGTCCTCGCGAGAAAATGTCTTCAAAACCTCCTCGAAGATCTGGTCGACATAGCGCTCGGGATGGTTGGTCGTGACCGGCGGCATGCCGATGATCGGTACGATCTTCGAGCCATCGGCCAGAGCTGCTTGCATCGCCTCATATCCGGCGGCGCGCATGACTTCGAGCATGCCTGGCGCGCGGGCGGCGTCGGCCAGTGGCAGGTTGATGATCGCCGAGGGGATCAGCTCGGCAGCGTTGACCACGAGTTTCATCCACTTGGCGGAGCGAATATCGTCGGTAACCTCGACGGTGCCCGAGTTGCGCAGCAGTTCGGCTACCGCTTCGACGCGCAGCTGCGTCTTCGGATCAAGCGCGCCAAGGGCAAACCAGGATTCGTCGTGATCGTTCTGGCGGTTGGTGACACCGGGTACGAACATGTTCGAGGCGATCTCGATGACGGCGCCAATGGTGCGCTCGCGACCGACGATGCCGGCAATGTCCTCATGGGTCATGCCGTTCTGAAGGCCGACGACCAGACCATCGGGCGCCAGGACCGGCTCGATCAGTTGGCAAGCCCACTTGGTATCGTAGGCCTTGACCACCAAAAAGACGATGTCGAAGGGCTCTTTGACTTCGGCGACCTGGCACAGATGCAGTGCCGGAACCTTGGCGTTGATCGTCCGGGTCGGCAGGTTGACGGTAATGCCATTCTCGCGAATAGCATTCACATGATCGGGCCATTGCTCGATGAAGGTGACATCAAGGCCAGCCAGAGCAAAATCGGCTCCAATGGACGCACCTTGTGCGCCTGTTCCGAGAAAAGCGATCCTCGGGCCGCCCTTTCTATCCCAACTCATATGGCATCTCCTTCTGACATTGGCATGCGCGATGACAGGCGCATGATTTGAGAACATCTCTGCCGGCCGGCGGACCGCCAGGTTGCGCATCGGCGAACCGACGCAAAACTTCAGAGCTCACGCGACGAGCAGCGAACTGTTCGAAAGCTGGGGCGGCAGTTTCCCTGCCTCGATTGCGCGGCCAGCTTCCACAACCCGCTTGTTGACGGGAGCCGTCTGACCCGCTTTTTCGAGGGTCCGCACGACGTGCCCGTTGAGATCCAGAACCTCGCCGCGACGGCCCTTGCGCCAGTCCTGCAGGACTGTCGTCAGCGTGTCGGCCATCATGAAAGTCTTCTGGACCTCGTCGAATATCTGGTCGACATAGCGCTCGGGGTCGTTGACCTTTGTCGGCTGCATGCCGAGGATCGGTACAATCTTCGCACCATCGGCAATCGCGGCGCGCATCGCTTCGTATCCGGCAGCCCGCATGACCTCGGTCATGCCTGGAACCTTCATCGCCTCGGCGAATGGTAGGTTGAGGATCGCCGAAGGCACCAATTGGGCGGCATTGACGATCAGCTTCATCCATTTGGCCGAGCGGATGTCCTCTGTGACCTCGACCCTGCCGCTGTGGCGTAGCAATTCCGCAATCTTCTCCACGCGACCCTGATTTGCCGGATCGAGCGCGCCAAGCGCGAACCAGGAGGTATCGTGGTCGTTCTGGCGATTGGTCATGCCGGGCACGAACATGTTGGAGGCCATGTCGAAGACAGCACCAACGCTGCGCTCCACGCCGACGACGGAAGCGATATCGTCCTGCGTCATCCCGTTCTGAACACCGACGACGAGCCCATCAGATGCCAATACGGGCTCGATCAATTGGCTCGTCCACTTGGTGTCGTATGCCTTGACCACAAGGAAGACTATATCGAAGTGCTCGCGCAATTCCGCCACCTGACAAAGATGAAGTGCGCGAACGTTTGCAGTGATCGAGCGGTCAGGCATGTTGACCGTTATTCCGGCTGCCCGCATCGCGGCGACGTGCTCCGGCCACTGCTCGATAAAGGTGACATCCAGGCCCGCCAATGCGAAATCAGCGCCAATCGAGGCGCCCTGGGCGCCCGTGCCAACGACGGCAATCCTCAAATTCCGCGCTTCATCCCAAGCCACAGCGCCTCTCCTCCGCGTCCCATTCGGCGGATTTCGGTCCGCCGGATCTTGGAGCACCGATATCGTCTCGGAATACCGGTGTCAAGAACAAACGTTTGCACAATGGAAAAGTCATCCGGAATGAAACGAGCTCAATATATCAATGAAAGCCCTTAGATGCGGGAGCATTGGCGCCTACAGCTAAGGCAACCGTTTGCATTTTCTCTATGGCGGATATGGCTTTAACCGTCACGATCAAAGCAACCAACGAAAACGGTGCACAGAAATGGCGACACGGTTTCGCCGTGCAGTCAGTTGAATGGCTATGGGCATTTCTACGGATGCAAGCCGAGATGGCGCACTTGGCTACCCGCGGGGCGAAGTCGAGATAAACGCAGGGAGCCGGCTGTTGGCGCGCGCCATTGTGAAATCGATGCACAACGGCTAAGGGACGTCTCGGTGCACGCCTTGTGCGCAAAGGTTTGATCAACTACCTTTCGCGCTCATGACGCGCCATTTGCACGTGACTGGACGGGAATATGACTGGTACATCTGACAATGATCAGAAGAAGCGCTCTCGCGTCACCATCGTCGACGTTGCGAACAGTGCCGGCGTGCATATTTCGACTGCCTCGCGTGCGTTGAACCCGACGTCCCGTCATCGAATTTCGAGCAAGGTCGTCAAGAAAATCGAGAAGGTCGCCCAGCAGCTCGGCTACAAGCCCAATACGCTGGCCTCAAGTCTGCGCACCCAGAAATCCGGAACGATCGGTCTTGTCGTTCCCAGTCTCAGCGACCCTTTGTTCGGGCCGATCATTGCATCAATCGAAGAGCGTGTCGCGAAAGACGGGTATATAACCTTTGTCGCAAGCTCGGACTATAAAGCGGACAAATTGGTCTCGATCATCGAGCGTATGGGCGGCCAATACGTTGCCGGTCTCATCGTGGCGAGTTTTGAGCTGAACGACCCGTCGGTCGAGCTGTGCCTGAAATCGGGTATACCGACCGTGGCGGTCCTTCGCGATCCGCGGCACAGCCTTATTTCGTCGGTGGCGATGGACGATATCGCAGGTGTCCAGGCGTTGGTGGAGCACGTGCTAGAGCTCGGTCACAGGGATATCGTGTACATTACCCCGCCATTGGCGGCATCAACGGCTCAGAACAGGCTTGCCGGCTTCAAAGCCGGCGCCCAACTGGAAAAAGCCGCCGGTTGCCGATTTGATGTGATCGAAGCGCGAGCCTATGACGTCGCGGAAGGTGAGCGCATCATGCGGCAGATGCTGGCCGCGGGGCTGAAAAGCACCGCTGTCCTGGCCTTTAACGACCTTCTCGCCGTCGGGTGCCTGATCGCTCTGAAGTCTGCAGGGATCGCCTGCCCGAAACAGATTTCACTTACCGGCATCAATGATCTTCGGTTCATGGATTTGCTGTCACCGCCGTTGACGAGCCTGCATACGGCTGGCCGCGATCTTGGCTTTGAAAGCGCCGAGCTGCTCATGAGCCTGATAAGCAATCATAGTCAGCCGGTGAAACGCGTTCTACTCACGCCGCATATAATCGTACGCGGCACGACGGGCCCGGCGCCAGCACCGGACAAAGCCGATCGTCTCACGCCGGTTCGAGCGGATCCATGATGCCGTCGAATTAGCTGATCCCCAGAACGCGATCGCTAAGCTATTGCGTCTTCCCACATTTGAGGTTGCGAATTAACTCCTGCCGGAAATCATTGTCATGAAACGAATTTTGGGCTCGATCTCGAAGAACTCGTCTCCACGGGCGACGAATTCTCTCAGGTAAGACATCTCCATGTGCTCTTCCCACGCCTGGCGATTTTTCCAGATTTCGTAGAATGTAAATTTCATGGGATTGTCGTTGTCCTGATGCAGATCGTAGTCGAGACACCCATCTTCTGAGCGGGTCTTCTCGATCAACGACAGCATGGCCATCTTTGCCTCGTCGATCTTCTCGGGCCGGGTGACTAGATGCGCTATCACCGTAAGCTGCTGCGACATAGTTGCCCTTTCATGGCTTATGCGCACCCCACCGCTACGTCGCCGTACGGCGGCGATCGCGTTGCAGGTAAGAGTGTCGGAATTGCGGATGATATCAGCGTGAGGCCTAGCTGCGTCTGCTGAGGAGCGTTTTCTTGTCAGCGGACGACTTAGCCGTGGGACGTATTTCGCTCGCATCGTAAATGCAGTGGACAGCACCGCATTCCGCGAGCCACGCCCAGAGTTTCTTCCAATCGAATGTGCCCATTTTCTCCTCCGAACTTGATGGATAAGGCGGATGATCCCCTATTCAATGGCATCCTCCATGCCAGCTCTCAGTCGATAGGATTTTGATTGCGCTGAAGGAGTTTTTCGAGAACAATTTTATCCGGTTCGGATATTTTTTCGCATGACGGCATCACACCCGATGATTGGCTGATCAGACAGTTCTCATTTGGTCGCCTTGATGATATTCGAACTGACCCCGTTCTTAAAAATTCAAGGGCAGGCCAGGCATGCCATGGGCTGCGGACTTGCCTCTCCCCGCGGTGAAATCACTGAGCCGGCGAGATCAACGCGACAGTTGGGAAGTATGACCGGTACCGACCAACGTCTCGCGTTAACAGCGCAAGCTGCTGAACCGCAGCATGCGCGCCGATGAAGAAATCCGGCAAGACACCCGTCCGAGAGCCGCCGGCCCGGCGATACCGCGTGAAGGCCTTTTCGGCAAGAAACAGTGCCGCCCGCGGAAACGGCGCGACGACCAGTCCGCCCTCGTCGATGAACGCGTCCAGTTCCTCGATGCGCTCATAGCGGACCGCAAGTTCGGCATAAACGACATCGTTGATCAGCAGCGGGCCGGCGAGATTGGCCGCTTCGAGTTGCTCAATCGACCAGTCAGCCCAAGTTCCGTGATTGGTCACGAGATCGAGCAGGACATTCGTGTCGATGAGCGTCACGCGTCACCACGGGTGAGCGCCATAATCGCGTCTGTATCAAGCCCCTCTCCGGCGTGTCCTCGAAGCTTTTGAAAGCGGCTGGTGGGCTGCTTCCTGTCGGCTCTTGTCAGTATCACGCTACCATCTGCGGTCCGATGAAAATCGACCTCGCTGCCGGGAACAATCCCGAGCAATTCTCGAACCGCTTAGGGGATGGTGACCTGCCCTTTTGCTGTGACTGTCGTCGTCATGCCGAAACCTCGTAATACCGCTTTGGTATTAGGTATTACTATCCGGTTTCGATTTCAACATTTCCATGTGAACCTTCTTATCGTCGCATACGGAGACCAAGCCCTCCGACTAGGCCAATATGTGTGCTCAACAAACGAGACGATTTACCGGATCCTTCTCGCTTTGACATCGTGACCGCTGTTTGCGCCACCCAGCTTATCGCGCGCCGATCGAAGGTGCTTCGAGATCGCCGTTTGCGTGATGCCGATTATCGTGAGGAAATCTCATGCGGCGCTGCTTGACACGCAACGAAAGCGTTGCTCGGAAAAAAAAGAGGGTTCGTGGGTTCATCAGGTCTGCTGCGTTGTCGACGGGCTCAACGCGGACGTCGCCTGGTCGAAGGCGCCGATATCGCCGTAGGCGCGGGCGAGAATCATTGCGCCTTCGAGCGCGGCAATGATGTGGTGAGCCCGTGCCATCGCGTCGGCACCTCCGACGCGGTTCGCCAGATCTTCGATGCAGCGACGGAAGAACGATTGCACCTCAGCCGTCACTTCCGGGGCCAGAGCACCTGCCTCTGCGCCGAGAATGCCGCAGAGGCACATGCGCCCGTCGTGTTCGATCGTCTTTCTGACTGCTGCCCGATATGTGTTGATCGCATCCTCAGGGCTCTCGTCAGGCTTTGCTTCAACAGCCGCGAGGAATCGCTTCGCATAGCGGTGAGCCACAGCCGCCGCTAACTTCGCCTTCGTAGGAAAGTGGTGATGGACGCTTGCGCTCCTGATACCGGCTTCGGCTGCAAGATCGCGGAAACTAAACCCTGCATAGCCCTTATCGCGGATGCGCGCTTCTGCCAGATCCATCAGACGCTCGGCCATTCCAATCACGATATCCTCCTGTCTATCGATAGATAGACTAATTTGGCGTGATTGGCCAGCGAAATTTATGCCGCCGCGCTAATGGAAGCGAATCACCCGGGTCTCGGTTCGGGAAGCTTCCGCGTTTCAGTAGATCGACAAGTCTACTTGGCGCGCCCCGCTGCGGCCTTCACCGGAGCAGGTTTCCTGTTCTTGGCGAATTCGCGCGTTGCGTTGTCGTAGACGCTGAAGTCGTTCACCGCGTTAGCGACCACCAACGCGCCCGTGATTGTGGAAAGCAATTGCGATGCCTCGTCCGGCGACAGTCCATGCTCGACAATCTTTTCGTGACACATTTTGAAGAAGCGCTTGACCTCCGCCGCTACCTCCGGAGGCAAGTCTTCCGACGACGCACCAAGGACGGCGCACGGGCACATCCGGTCCGGGGAGTGCAGCGTCCCGCGAAACGCCTTCACCCATACTTTGACTGGATTGTCTTCTTTGGCGAGTTCGCGCTCGAACATCTCCGCGCTCTCGGCGGTATAGCGCTTGATGACCGCTGCAGCGAGGTCTCCCTTGGTTGGGAAGTGGTAGTGCACGCTCGAACTCTTCACGCCGACGTCGACGGCGATCTCGCGAAAACTGAAACCGTTGAAGCCGCCTCTCCGCATCCGCCGCTCCGCGGCGTCCATGATGGCGGCAGCGAGATCACTCATAAGGTCTGCTCCGTTGACTATCTCTCGATAGGTAGGGTTTTGCCATACAAAAAACAACAACTTTAATCTATCTATCGATAGGACACTATGCTAAGCGAATCGGTCGGCTATTTCGAATAGCGAGCGCCTCTGTCTGATCACAGAATGGCCGAGCGCGATCCGCCAGCACAGCGACGTCTGTTCCCAACTGAAGCTCAAAGCAAATGGGTCGAGCAAAATGTTCTCCGTCATCTTCGAGGTCCATCCTAAACCGAGCGAATTCGAGCTCTACCTTGCGCTTGCCAAAAATCTGAAGCCGATCCTTGAGGCGATCGACGGTTTCATCGACAACGAACGGTTTGAGAGCAGGTCCAGACCGGGCTGGATCCTCTCGCATTCGACCTGGCGCGACGAGAAGTCCGTTGTGCGATGGCGTACGGTCGCAAAGCATCATGAAACGCAGCGGCGCGGTCGTGACGAGGTTTTCAAGGACTATCATCTTCGTGTGGGCGAGATCGTGTCCGATTCAACGCCTCCGGAGGGATTGAAGCTGGTCGAGCAGCGACTGGATGAGACGGAGATCGGCGACGCCAAGTTCGCTGCATTTACCGAGATCTCGCCCAACGGCGACCCTGTCCCCGGAAACCTAGTGGACATCCTGGCGCTCGATCGACACGGCCCCGCATTGCTCGACCATGATATCTTCGCCAGCATCTATAATGAGGGGAAACTGGCGCTCCTCACCTCTTGGCGTGACCGTGGGTCGGCAGAGGCGTTCGACGTCGATCCTCTCGCGAGCATTGGCTCGCTCAGGCATCGCATCGTCCGCATCGTGCGCGACTACGGCATGTTCGACCGACGCGAGAGCCCGCAATACTATGCCGATGTCACGCACGCCTGACCGCGCGCAGAGGTTTACCACAGTCGGCGATCCTCCGTCGGCGCAAGCATCTATCCAACTTTACACGTCGCGCATTTCCACGAGGTAAGGCGCCTGGACGGGGATCGCGCTTCGGAACAGGAGCTCTGCCGGGAGGCGGTGTCGCGTTCCGGCAGGCCATCCGTTGGCAAGCCACGTGCCGTATGGCATCAACGTGCTCAGTCCACGTCGCGCCGGTTTTCGGCGGGCATTGCCGCTGTTGATGGGGGACACAAAAGCGTCAGTGCCATACTTTTCGAGCAGCGTAGGTGCGTCGAACGTCAGCAGAACCTGCGGGCGGTCACCACATGCGTGGCGCTGGCGCTCCATCCGGCTTTCATCGAGCCAGAAGAAAACGAAATCGTTAAGAAGCGCATACCAGTCTCCCGGTGTCAGACCGTCTTCGAGCGCCCGCTCGAGAGCGGAGGGAGGCATCGGCTTCTGATCCCTGATCAGGATCGATTGCGATAGTTGCTGATTTTCTTTTCTGTGCCCCCGGAGCCGCTCGGTTCGCTCCTTTTCTGAAATGCAAGCTAGGTCGAATAGGCGCCTGGTACTCAACAAGCCGTGCTCAAGTATGGACGGAAGATTGGAAGCCTCCGCCAGATGAAAGACTTTCCTGATGGTTGTGCTCATTGAGTTTGAATTTCCTCTTCACGTGATCGCGAACCGAAATTTCCGGCGGTCTCACGGGATCGCCAGCGGATCCATGTAAACTATCGATCGATAGATATACCGGTTATGCGCGTTGTGACGAAACGGAATGCCCTTTCTGCACAATGAAGTGCCAAGGGTTGGCGTCGTATCACCAGGGTCTCGTGACAGAGCCCGTCAGATGGTCCCTCATCATGAGCTGGAAATCCTCTGTCTACCAAATGGATAGCCGGATCGCGCCCTTGGGCTTGAGGTCCTGGGGGTACCCATTGCATTTTAGCAGGATTTACCGAAAGCCGGTCTATCGATAGATAGAGCTTGACTCCGGAATTCGCCTCATCTAGCTATCTATCGATAGGTAGCTAAAACCTATTCCACGGACCGACACCGCGCAGAGGCGCCCGAAATTGGAAGGAGCTTTCAAATGCTGTTCGAACACAAGGTCAACATGGAAATCAGCGGTGATCGGACCGCGCTCGTGCTTGTCGATATCCAAAACGACTTCCTCACGGACGGCGGCAAATATTTCGTCATGATCGAGGAGTTGATGAAGAAGAACAACGTGAACGCCAACCTTGAAACCTTGCTGAAGGCCGCCAAGGAACACGGCTATCCGGTATTCATGTCACCGCATTACTTCTTCCCTCATGATCACAAAGGCAAGACCCACCTGAGCCCCATGGAAGACCTTGCTCTCCACGGTGACGTCGTAGCGCGCGCGAGCCCGCTTCACACGCACGATCTCCCGGGCAGCGGTGCGGACATTCCCGACCGGTTCAAGCCGTACATGGAAGACGAGAATACGACAGTCGTGTCGCGCCACGTCACCTACGCGCCCACCAGCGATCTCGCCTATATGCTCCGCCGCCGAAAGATCGAGACGGTCGTCATGGCGGGACCGGTAGCCAACCTCTGCCTCGAAGACCACATGCGCAACCTCATCCGTGACGGCTTCGAAACCGTGATGGTGCGCGATGCCGTCGCCGCCGCTGCGAATGAGGAAGGCTCGGGTCTCGACGCCGCCATGATCAACTGGCGGTTTATGGCCGGCGCGGTGTGGACCACCGAAGAGACCGTGCGCCGAATGGCCGAAGCCGCCAAGGCTACCGCCTGAGATAGACCCATCGCCCATGGGCCGCAGCAGGACAAATAACATCCGACTTGGCGCGCCCCTCAGAGTTGATTTGCGCGCCCATCCGGCACCACCACGCGCAAGCAAGAACCATCAATTTTTCGACCACTGGAGATTCAGATGAACAAGGGTACCATTCTCGTCATCGGTTCGAACGCGACCGAGCTTGAAGCAAAAGGCGGCGGCACGATCACGATCGGCCAATTCCTCAACGAAACCGCGGTTCCGCTGATGGCGCTCGTCGCTGCTGGCTACGACTTCGTCCTCGCCACCCCGACCGGCGAGAAACCGCATATGGACAAAGATTCCGATGCATTGATCTACTTCGCGCAGGACGACGCGGCCCGGACGAAGGCTCGCGATTTCTTCAACAACAATCCTTCGATGAACGACGTCCGCACGATCCGCTCTGTGATCGATGCCGGACTTGAACGGTTCGCCGGCGTCTTCTTCCCGGGTGGCCACGCGCCTATCGTCGACGTGATGCAGGACCCCGACGCGGGCGAAGTGCTTCGCTACTTCCACGGCGCCAGCAAGCCGACCGCCGCGATCTGCCACGGCCCGATTAGTGTTTTGGCGGCACTCGACAAAGCGCGCGAGTTTCGCGCGGCCCTGATCGACGGCAACGAGGTGAAGGCGCGCGAACTGGGCAAGGGGTGGCAGTATGCCGGCTATCGCATGACCGTCTTCTCGCGCAGCGAAGAGGAATACGCGGAAGATAACGTCTTCCACAAGAAGCTGATCTTCAACATGCCCGACGCCCTCGAGGCGGCCGGCGCCGAGGTCATCAACGCCGACAACTTCACCTCATTTGTCGTTGTCGATCGCGAGCTGATCACGGCCCAGAACCCGATGTCGGACCACGAACTCGCCGCGAAGTTCATCGAGGCCCTCGAGAAGACGGCCTGATACCGAATCTTCATCGGCAGCACGAACCCCAGGAGAGATACCATGAAAAAGTTGTTCGCGGTCGCCGCATTGGCAACGCTCGCATTCACGACGGCCGCACAGGCGCAGGATTCTTCGTATCCTCCGGCCTACGGCGGCGAATCCGTCACCAAGCCGGCCAGCGCGTTCTCTTTTAATGACACAGGCGCGAGGGGTGTTAATCCCAAGACCGGCATCAAGTTCTCCAACGTCTGGGGGGATGCGACCAAGGGTGCTCACGGCGCCTTCTTCCGGTTCGATCCGGGTTTTGTTAGCAAGCTCCACAGCCACACCTACGACTATTATGCAGTCGTCATTAAGGGGCAGCTGGAAAACTATCAGCCGGGGCAGAACCCGGAGAAGCTCGGGCCGGGGTCTTACTGGTATCAGCGCGGAAAGCAGGCCCATACGACTTCGTGCGTCTCCAAGCAGCCGTGCGAAATCTACATCGTCCAGCAGAATAAGTTCGACGCACAGATTCCGCCCGTGACCGAATAGACGAACGCGATCTGCGTCAAACGTCTCCCGTCGCATTGCCGGGGGACGTTCTCCACGCGGCGCATTGTGCCCCCCATGGCACTGCGCCGCGTGCTGAATATACCAGGCTGTCAACATGGGCCCTGCCCTTGCGCTGGCAATTGATCCCTAGGCACGCCCCTCCCCGAAAAGAATTCATCCGCAACGGCGATCGCCGACGGCAAGACAAGATTGGAATGAAAACATGACAACCGAGAGCCTTTCCGAACAGAATAAGAAGACTGTCCTGGCATTCTACAAGGAAGCGCATTTCGACGGTGACGTCGATGGCGCGATCGCCCGCCATGTCGGCGACACCTACATTCAGCACACTGCCGGCGCCGAGGACGGCGTCGAAGGACTGCGGGCCTTCATCAACGGCTTCTTGGCCGCGTTCCCCAACGCCAAAGGTGATATCCGGCGCGTTCTCGCCGACGGCGACCTGGTTGCGGTCCACGCACACTGGACCGGCTTGGTCAGCGAGAACGGCGATGTTGGCATCGATATGTTCCGAGTCGAGAACGGCAAGCTCGTCGAGCATTGGGACGTGTTCGCACCCGTCCCTACGACGTCCAAAAACGGCAACACTGTTTACTAACGCCCTGTTCGGGGGCCGTTTCGGCGGCCCTCGACGCTTGGATGCAGACGCGTAGGAGATATCGCCGTGGCCAATCGCAACACAAATTCGGCCAAGCCGCCGGTGGAGGAGATGGTCGACGCGATCAGCGCCACGCCCGGCTTCTTTGGCTGGAGGGTCGTTACCGCAGCTTTCACTGTCGCGGTGTTCGGTTGGGGCACCGGCTTTTATGGCCCACCCGTCTATCTGGAGGTTGTGCACCAGTCGCGAGGCTGGCCGATCGCGCTCATCTCAGGCGCCGTAACCCTGCATTTCCTGGTTGGCCTTGCCCTCATTCCGAACCTGCCGAAGCTTTAACGTCGCTTCGGACTGCCGATCGGCACCTTCGCCGGCGGCATTATCACGGCGATCGGTGTCATGGGCTGGGCTCTGGCGAACACGCCGTGGCTGCTTTACGCAGCGGCCTTCTTGTCCGGTATAGGATGGTCCGCTCGCGGTGCTGTTGCCATCAACGCTATCGTCTCCCCGTGGTTTGCCGCCAAACGCCCGTTAGCGCTCGGTGTCGCCTTCAACGGTGGCAGCGTTGGAGGCGTGATCTTCTCACCGGTCTGGGTCGCTCTGATCGACGCAATCGGGTTTCCGGCCGCCGCGCTTTCGGTCAGCGCCGGGATGCTAGCCACGCTCGGCGTGCTATCGGCCTTCGTGCTGACGCGATCACCGGAGGCCTTAACCAGGCGCCCGACGGCGCCCCGTTCAGCGCTTCAATTCTTCCAGTCGGCGCGCCGGTTCAAACGGTCGCCCCATCCGCGCCCCTTCGGCTTTTCCATGATCGAGCCTTCCTCACGTTCTGCATTGGAATGACACTGGCCTTGTTCGCGCAAACTGGGCTCGTCGCGCATCTCGTCGGTGTTGGCGCCAGCACTCGGAAGACAAGGTGCCGGGCTTGCCGCCGGCGCGTCCGGCGTTGCCGCCGTCGTCGGCCGCCTAGCCGTCGGCTGGCGTGCATCGGGCACCTCGAACTGGCGCGCCATCGCCTCCTACAGTCTCATTGCACAAGCGCTCGGATGCGGCGTGCTGCTCGTCGCCGACGGAGGCAGCCCTGCCCTCCTCGTCGTCGGCCTCGTGCTCTTCGGCCTCGGGGTTGGCAATGCCATCTCCGTTCCGCCGGTGATCGCCAATCTTGATTTCTCTAAGGAAGACGCTGCGCGGGCTGTGGCCTTGATCGTCGCCATCTCGCAGGGCGCGCCTACGCCATTGCTCCCGCCGTGTTTGGCCTCTTCCGCGAGCTTTGGTCGGACGAGATCATTTTCGTCGCGTCGGTTGTGATTCAGCTCGCTGCGATTGGCGCTTACCTCTTTGGCTCCGGACGCGCCGCACCGCCGCACGTGGCCGTCGACTAGCAGCTGCGCCCGTCAGGCGGGTGCGACGCCGACCGGCTTCGATCCCGGCCCAGCGAGGTCGGCTATTGTTGCCAGCGTATGCCCGGCTGCGCCCCAGGCGAGGCGCACGACCGTTATTCTCCGTCAGGCTGACCATCAATGTTGATAGGCCCTCGCCCCTCGGCGTGTGGCCTGAGCGAGCACAGCACGCGACGTCCGCCGCGTGCAAACCAGCTCGGAGATCGTGTCAGGCCGCCAACTTGCTTGCTTCCGGCCAGGCTTCCATCGCGACGCGACCGATAGTCTCAAGCTTCGCGCGGCTTGCTCCATCGCGGGCCTGGACGGCCATTCCGCGAATGATGACGTGGATGAAGGCGGCAAGCCCTTCGGCATCGATCGTGTCGGGCATATCTCCCTCCCTGATTCCCTTTCGGATGCGATCGGTGAGATAGACCTCGGAAGCCGCGCGATACTCGACCATCATGTCACGGATTGGCATGAGGTCGGGTGCCTGATGTGTACCCGACAGCGAAACCATACAGCCGCGTGGCAAATCCTCGCGCGTGAACTGTTCAGCAGCAGATTCCAGGAGATGGGTAAATGCTTGCCGAGTCGTCGCTCCGTCTTCCGACAGCGCGCCCTGGATCCACGTCTGGGCGGAATCCATGAAGTTCTCGGTAGCCTCCCGGTAAAGGCGCTCCTTGCTGCCGAACGAGTTATAAAATGTCGACGGGCTGATGCTCATCTTGGAGATGAGCTCCTCGAAGGTCGTGCCCTCGTAGCCATTCTCCCAAAACAGCTTCATCGCCTCGCGCAACACCGATGGACGGTCGAATGTGGACGGCCGACCGCGGCCGCGTTTTTGTGTCTCTAACATTTTTGGTGCTTTCACTCCAAAATTCGCTTGACTTGGTTTGGCCTCTCGCCATATTGATGATTATAGGAGCAGTTACTCCAAAAATAAAGACCCTTTCGAAATATCTATCAAACCAAAAGGAAGACACATCATGAGCGACTTTGTTATGAGATCCCCGATCGACAACACAGTTTCCAATAAAGCACGTAGCCACAAGGGCTTGCGCTGGCAGCTCCCCCTTCTCACCGCGATTGTCGCCGGTGGCGTGGGCGGGTTCGCTTACTTCAGCCAGGAGACCTCGCAGGCTTCGGTTGCTCCTGCCGCGCCACTGGCGGCCGTCACCGTCAGCAACCCGCTGCAGCGCGACGTCGATACACGCCTTGGAGCGATTGGCCAGTTCTCGGCCGTCAACAAGGTCGAGCTCCGCGCCCAGGTCGGCGGCACGCTGTCAGAGATCCACTTCGAGGACGGCCAGATCGTCAAAAAGGGTGATCTTCTGTTTGCCATCGATCCCCGCCCCTACGAGATCAAACTTGCCCAGGCGAACGCAGCGCTCGAATCGGCCAAGGCACGGTATAACCTCGCAACAAACCAGCTGGATCGGGTGCAGGCACTCCTCAAGACCGGCACCTCGACACGAGAAATCCTCGATCAGCGTGTTTCCGAGCAACATGCCGCGCAGGCCGCGATCGACGACGCACAGTCACAGATCCGCAACGCTCAGCTCGATCTCGAATATACGAAGGTGAGGGCACCCTTCACTGGCCGTATCGGAGCTCGGCAGGTCTCAACCGGTGGCCTGATTGCCGGCAGTCGCGCTGCGGCCAGCCCGACGACGTTGCTCGCAACACTCGTCTCGCTCGACCCGATCTATCTCGACTTCGATATGAGCGAACAGGATTACCTGACGTTCCAGCGCCAGCGCCAAAAGCAGACCGGCTCGCTCGACAACAAGGTCGAGGCATCGCTGAGCGACGAAACCGACTATGGCCTTCAGGGCTCACTCAACTTCCTCGACAACGCGGTTGACCGCTCGAGCGGTACGATCCATACCCGCGCGACGTTCAAGAACCCTGATCTCTTCCTGGCGCCTGGACAGTTTGCCCGTGTTCGTATCGGCTTGACCGCTCCGGCTCCGGCGCTCCTCGTGCCCGACGCTTCCGTTCTTGCCGATCAGTCCTCGCATATCGTCCTGACCGTCAGCGACAAGAATGTGGTCGTGCCGAAGCCGGTGGAGCTCGGTGACTTGCGCGACGGCTTGCGTGTCGTCCGCTCGGGCCTTGTTGCCACTGACAAGGTCATCATCGATGGCATCCCAACCGCCCGTCCGGGCTCGGTTGTCGACCCGCGCGCAGAGCCGACCAAGGTCGCCTTGAACAAGACTGTGACCGAATGAGGCCCCTGTGCAGCCGACATGAGGCTGCATCGAGAAAGACAGTCTCGGCATGGTTCCGAGCCCCTCCAAGACGGATGAACGTTGGCTCGCTCCTCCGTCTCGAAGGATTAAACGAAAGAAAAAGCTCGGGGAACTGCGGCTCTATCGATAGATAGAGGATTGACACGCCTCCGTCCGCCCCTCTAATTGTCCAGCAATCTATCGATAGATAGTTACGGTTTGAACTTCACACGGTGTCGACCGTGGTTGAACTCGCTCAAGCCGCGTCTATTCAAAACCTAGGCTGAGTCGAACCATGAAGCTCGCACATTTTTTCATCGATCATCCACGCTTCGCGACGGTGATCAACATCTTCTTCGTGTTGATCGGTCTGGCGATGCTGACGTCGCTGCCGGTTGCCCAATACCCCAACATCGTTCCACCGACTGTTCAGATTACAACCGCCTACCCCGGTGCGTCAGGTGAGATCGTGGCCCGCACGGTCGCCACGCCGCTTGAGCAGGCTGTGAATGGCGTCGAGAGCATGGACTACATCACCAGTCAGTCGACCGGAAATGGCCTTTTGACCATCACCGTGATCTTCAAGGTTGGGACTGATCCCAACACGGCGCTGATGTTGACCCGAAACCGGGTTCAAGACACGCTCTCGCGCCTCCCACAGGAAGTCCAGCTTCAGGGCGTGCAGGTCAAGAAGACCATCCCGGCACTCTTGCTCGGCGTGCATCCTTACTCGCCAGACGGATCCCGTAGCGCCGAATACATCTCGAACTACTTCATCCTCCACGTCAAAGATGAAATCTCGCGTCTGCCAGGCGTCGCTGATCTCTGGAACCTAGGGGAGCGCCAGTACGCCATGCGGATCTGGGTTGATCCCGACAAGGCCGGCGCTTCCAACATCAGCGCGAACGAGATCCTGAGCGCGCTTCGTGCCCAGAACGCTCAGGTTTCGGCCGGAACCCTGAACGCACCACCAGTGTCGAACCCGGGAGCCTATCAGATCAGCGTCGAGGCGCTCGGTCGTCTGACGACGCCCGAACAGTTCGGCGACGTCATCGTCAAGTCGGACGCACAAGGCCGAGTGACACGCATCCGCGATATCGCTCGCGTCGAGTTGGGCGCAGCCGATTACGGTTCGAAAGCCTATGCGGACCGCTACGACTCGTCGCCGTTCTGGGTGATTGCCCAGCCTGGCGCAAACGTCGTCCAAGTTGAGAAGGCGGTCTGGGGCAAGATGGCGGAGTTGAAGAAGAGCTTCCCGCCCGGCCTTGACTACATCAACATCTATGACCCGACGACTTTCGTCAGCCAGTCGATCGACGAAGTCGTGCACACGATCTTTGAAGCCATTGTCCTCGTCGTGATCGTGGTGTTTGTCTTCCTGCAAAATTGGCGGGCGACGATCATCCCGGTGTTGGCCATCCCGATTTCGCTCGTCGGCACGTTCACGATCCTCGCCATCTTCGGTGTTTCCATCAACAATTTGTCGTTGTTCGGCCTCGTCCTCGCGGTCGGTATCGTCGTCGACGACGCAATCGTCGTTGTCGAAAATGTCGAGCGCAATATGCAAGCGGGCATGTCGCCGCGCGAAGCAGCGCACCAGACCATGACCGATGTCTCAACGGCGTTGATCGCTATCGCATTGACACTCTGCGCGGTCTTCGTTCCGGCTGCGTTCATTTCGGGGATCGGTGGCCTGTTCTTCAAGCAGTTCGCAATCACGATCTCAGCCTCGACCGTGATCTCCTGCTTCGTCTCCCTGACGCTGAGCCCCGCTCTGTGCGCCGTCCTGCTGAAGCCGCATCAAACCGGTGAGCACGCCAAGCCGCGTGGTCTTCGCCGGATCATGCCCGCCATATTTGGCCGGTTCAACCGCGGCTTCGAGTGGCTGTCGTCCGCCTATGGCAAGATGACGGCGCGTTTCGTCCGCGTCACCGCCATCATCGGTTTCGTCTATCTCGCGCTGATCGGTCTTACGGGCTTCCAGATGTCGCGCATGCCCACGGGCTTCATCCCCGAACAGGACATTGGATACCTGGTCGTGGTCATTCAGCTTCCTCCTGGCTCAAGCCTTGCCCGCACGGACGAAGTTGTCCGGCAGGTGAACGATATTGCCCTAAATATCAAGGGCATGGAGCATACCTCGCCGGTGACCGGCTTTGACGTGACGACCAACACCGTCGCGCCCAATGCAGGTACGATCTTCGTCGCGCTGCCTTCGCTCTATGGAAAGAGCATTCCGGGCGTGAACGCTGCAGCCATGCTGAAGATCCTTCGCGAGAAGGTGGCCGTTGTGAAGGATGCTTACGTTATTGCGGTCATGCCGCCGCCCGTTCAGGGCCTCGGCTCAGCCGGCGGTTTCAAGCTGATGCTCGAAGATCGCGGCGGCCTTGGGCCCCAGGCACTTGCCAAAGCCGCCAACGATCTCGTGGCGGCCGCCAATAAGGAACCGGCTTTCGGGGGCGTATTCACCCTCTACAATGCTGGTTCGCCATCGCTGTTTACTGACATCGATCGATTGAAGGCAGAGAAAGTCGGTTTGACGCCGGCGGACGTGTTTTCGACGCTGCAGCTCTATATCGGCTCGCAGTATGTCAATGACTTCAACTACCTCGGCCGCACCTTCCAGGTGATCGCGCAGGCCGAGGGGCAGTTCCGCGGAACGCCGGACGACGTCTCCCGTCTGAAAGTGCGCAACACCGCCGGCGAAATGGTGCCGATCGGTTCGGTCGCGACTTTCCGCAGCGAGACCGCGCCTTACCGCGTTCCGCGTCACAACCTCTACCCTGCGGCCGAGATCATGGGCGCGGCGGGAGCGGGCATCTCCTCGGGTACCGCCATGACGCGAATGGAAGAGCTCGCAAAGGAGGTTCTTCCGACCGGTGTCGGGTTCGAGTGGACCGAGTTGTCCTACCAGGAGAAGCAGCAGGGCACGCCGACGATCCTCGTCTTTGCAGCCGCCGCGTTGTTCGTCTTCCTCGTGCTCGCCGCACAGTATGAAAGCTGGAAAACACCGCTATCGATCGTGCTCATCCTGCCCATGTGCCTACTAACCGCAGCCGCCGGTTTGCAGCTACGCGGCATGCCGATCGACATCCTCGCGCAGATCGGCTTCGTCGTGCTCGTTGGCCTCGCTGCAAAGAACGCGATCCTGATCGTCGAGTTTGCACGCCAGGAAGAGGCGCGGGGCGAGTCCCCCGAACAGGCGGCGGTCGGCGCGGCGAAGACACGACTTCGGCCGATCCTTATGACGTCGTTTGCCTTCATCCTGGGTGTCCTGCCACTTGCGACCGCAACTGGCGCCGGTGCCGAGATGCGGCAATCGCTTGGAACCGCCGTCTTCTTCGGAATGCTGGGCGTGACGATCTTCGGGCTCCTTTTCACGCCAGCCTTCTACGTCATGGTCCAGCGATTCCGCGCGAAGAAGGCAGATCCGGTGGAGGAAGCCTCGGCTTCTCAATCCGCTTGACCTCACGGGACGGGGATCGGCGCGTTGCCGGTCTCGCAACGAGCTCGATGCCGCGCTCCCAAGCTCTGGCGTAGTGGGGGATTCTGGAAGCTGAACTGCCCAAAGCGCGGAGAAGGGACGGTCAACCATTCCCCTCCGCCCGCAGGTCCTTGAGCCGGACGCTGGCGAGGCGTGCTTTCGCTGCGGTGAAAACAAGGTCGATGACCTTGCTGTCATGGCCGAGCCTGAAACATTCCACGACAAGACCAACGAGCACGCTCTCGCTGATGACCAGCAAGTCCGAATAGGAGCCGCCAGCCGCTCGGGTCTCCGCGATGATTTCAGCAACGACGCGCTTTGCGAGGCGGTTGTGCAGTTCAGTCGCGGCCTCGGCGGTCAAACGGGGTTTTTCGGACATTTGCATCCTCGGTCGCCTTCTAGCGACTATGTGCTTGGCACTCGGTTACCATCGGGCGCGCGGCCTCGACTCGAATTATCGGGTCTGCATCTCTCTATCGATAGATAGATCTTGACGAGGAAGATTTCCAGTTGAATATTGTGGTTCGCCTAACGACCTATCGATAGATAGAGCAAGGAGATAAGATGAGTCTGCAACATTCCGCCACCGCCAGAACGCTCTTCACGCCCGTTCGCATCGGTCCCTTCACATTGAAACACCGTATCGTCCTGCCGCCGCTGAGCCGGCTGCGCGCGCAGCCGGGGACTGCTATTCCCAGCGAACTGCAGCTGGAATACTACTCGCAACGCGCCTCGGACGGCGGCCTTATCATCGCGGAGGCGACTGCGATCGCAGCGTCCGCGCGCGGCTACTACCACGCGCCCGGCCTTTACTCCGACGAGCAGGTCGCCGGATGGAAGCGCATCACCGACGCGGTTCACGCCAGGGGTGGCATCTTCTTCACGCAGCTCTGGCACGCCGGCCGTACGTCCCACATCGAGATCACGGGGTCGCAACCGGTGACGGCGTCGGTCGATCCGGCCTATTGGGCCGATACGAGCGTCATGGTCGATGCTCCCGACGGTTTCAAGCCGGCGTCACCGCATCGTGCACTCGAAACCGCCGAGATCGCAACGATCGTCGAACAGTATCGCGATGCCGCGCGGAACGCCAAGCGTGCGGGATTCGACGGCGTAGAGCTTATGGCTGCCAACGGCCACCTGATCGACCAGTTCCTCCAGGACAACGCGAACAAGCGCACCGACCGCTACGGCGGGTCGATCGAGAACAGGGCACGTCTTCTCCTTGAGGTCGTCAACACGCTTACCGAAGTCTGGGGCGCCGATCGCGTCGGCGTGCGGCTTGCGCCGAGCAACAGCTTCAACGGCATGGGCGACAGCGATCCGCGTGCCTTGTTCGGCTATGTCGTGCAGCAGATGGACGCTCTGGGCATCGCCTACCTCCACATCATCGAGCCGCGCGTGAAGGGCGCTGACACGATCGCCGAGAGCCAGCCGCCAGTCGCCTCGCAACAGCTCGGCAAGCTCTTCCGCGGTCCCGTCATTGCCGCAGGCGGCTTCAATCCTGCGACGGCCGAGGCCACTGTGGCGACCGGCGACGCCAACCTGATCGCCTTCGGTCGCCACTTCGTCGCCAACCCGGACCTCCCGAAACGAATCGAGCGTGGCCTGCCGCTCAACCCGTACGATCGCAGCACATTCTACGCCTTCGACGCACGTGGCTACACCGACTATCCGTTCTACGACACATCGCTCGCCAATCCGCTCCCTGCGGCCTGAAGACACGTGCCCTGCCGGTCGCAGTCCGGCCGGGCACGGCCGCCCTTCTACCACATGGCGCGGCACGTTTCGTTGCAGCGTTCATCGCAGTCCTTTCAAACGTGGCGAGCTGGCGGCTGATCCGGACCGCGAGAAACAGCTGGTCCTAAACATGTGTAGGAGCAGAAGCACGATGACCAAAACAATCCTGCATTCCCTCGAAACCGAAACCCTACGGCACGTGCGCGACCTTGATCCGCGCATTGCTGCGGTCAATACTTTCTGGCGTCGCGCTGGGCATCGACAGGTGGTTGGCAAAAGAGCCGCTCTTTGACGCCGATTTTCATCTCCGCTTCGAAGCCTTGCATTTCACGGCCGCCGCTCGCCAACTCGACCATTGGGCCGACACCGCCGAGGGCGCGCTGGCGCTCATGGTGTTACTCGACCAATTTCCGCGCAACAGCTATCGCAACACAGCGCACAGGTTCGCCACCGATCGGCTGGCGCTGCGGTTTGCTCGATTGGCGATCGACCGCGGCGACGAAACAGGCGAATCGAGCACGACTTGCGTGTGTTCTTCTACCTTCCGCTCATACATTCCGAGGACCTCGAAGATCAGGTCCGCGCGGTTCGGCTTTGCGAGGCCTCAATGGGTACGGGAGCTATCTTATACGCGCGTATTCATCACGATATCATCGCGCGCTTTGGGCGATTCCCGCACCGAAATCCCATGGTTGGGCGCGACACAACGCCGGAGGAGCAAGCCTTCCTCGACGGCGGCGGTTTCACGGCTTGATGAGCGCCGAGAGCATCGAGATCCCACATATGCCTCACCGACGAGGATGGAAGCAAATGAAACCAACACCTGAAGGTCTGCAACATCGTGATCCCCACCGACGCTGAACTTGAAGCGGGCCGCCTCGCCCTCGCTCGCCTCGATCCGCTAATGGCGAAAGCACATGCCGAGGTTCGGCCCAGCACGTGGGTCGTTCGCGAGCGGGGCTTCAAGGGCCTCGTGCGCCAGATCATCGGCCAGCAGGTTTCGGTCGCCGCCGCCGATTCGATCCGGCGGAAAATGATCGACGGCCTCGGTACACTTACCCAGGAAACGATACTTGCCGCAAATGACGTTCAACTGCGAAGCTACGGACTGTCGGGTCAGAAAATTCGCTACGTGCGCGCCATCGCCGAGGCCGCAGAACTCTTCGAGCGACTCGACGAAATGTCAGACGAGGAGGCGATCACGGCCCTCGTCGCTATCAAGGGTGTCGGTCGATGGACCGCCGAAACCTACCTCATGTTCTCCGAGGGGCGACTCGACTTCTTCCCTGCAGGCGACATCGCGTTGCAGGAGGGCTACCGGCTGCTCGTTGGTTGGGAAGCGCGACCGAGCGAAAAGGTGCTCTATGCTCGCGCCGAAACCTGGAAGCCTTATCGCGGCATCGCCGCCCTGTTGCTTTGGGGTTATTATATGCAGGCGCGTGGCAGGGCCTCCGAGAGCGGCGCCGTCTGAGTCATTGGCAGTGACGCCGAGTGTTGCAATCGACGCCCCTAGTAATTTTCCTCATGACAGTCTATCTATCGATAGACAGGAGACTCTAACATGACCGAAACTGTCGACCGATTATTGGACCTCGCCGAGGCTCGCATGTGCGACGCTGGTTACAGGGGGTTCAGCTTTCGCGGGCTTGCCGCGGAAATTGGTATCAAAAGCGCAAGCGTCCACCATCACTTTCCGACCAAGGCCGGGATGGCTGCAGCCGTGGCTCGACGCTACGGCGAACGCTTCTTCGAGCTCGTCGGCCGACGTCCTAGAGAAACCGCGGACGAGGTCATTGCGGTCTATCGGTCGATCTTCCGCAGTGAAATCGAACGCGACGGCCGCATGTGCCTGAACGGCATGCTCGGCGCCGAAGCTGGCGGCTTGCCCGCCGAGGTCCTCGAAGAGATCGAGACTTATTTCCGCCGATGCATCGACGATCTTTCGAGCCGGATCGGTGGACCGAACGCAGCCGAACGAGCTTTCCACATCATGGCAGCGCTCGAAGGTGGACTGATCCTCGCTCGCGCATACGGCGACATCAGCGTCTTCGATCATGCGACCGCGAGCCTGACAACTCCCGCGCTCGCAGCAGCGTAGACAGTCCCGACCACCAGGCTGAACTGGCGGTTCGGCCGGTACGCCACCTGCCTTCCGTGAGCCAATGCCGACGACACCAAGGACGGTTCGACATGGCCGGCTATGACCCTGACATCCTCAAGAAGGGGCTGAAGGTTGTCTTTTGCGGCCTCAATCCGGGCATTAGCACCGAATCGTCCGGCCACAGCTTCTCCACGCCGAGCAATCGGTTCTGGAACGTGCTCTATCTCGCCGGTTTCACCGACGTGCGCCTGGAGTCGAAGGATGAACCTCGCCTGCTTGCTTACGGATGCGGCCTCACGACCGCCGTCCGCCGCCCGACGCAGCGAGCGAGCGAGATTTCGGCTGGTGAGTTTCGAGATGCTCGGGCAGCCCTGGAAGAGCGGATCCGCGACTTCGCGCCACGGTCAATCGCATTCCTCGGTAAACGTGCGCTCGCGGAAATGCTGCAGGCGAGCGACGTGGCCTGGGGCCGTCAGCCCTTTGACTTTGGAGGCGTCCCGGCATGGGTATTGCCAAATCCAAGCGGGCTTAATCGAGGTTTCAGCCTCGACGCGCTTGTCCGAGCGTATGTGACATTTCGCCTAGAAATCGAGCGCTGACGCGCGCCCGTCCCATCCCGCTGGGCTTCAGTTGGGATTCTCGGGAATGAGGCGTCATGGAATGCCGGGCGACCCTTGTCGTTTGCGGCCGAGGGGCTGGCACCCTCATGGTCGACGAAATTGAGGTTCCGAGAAAGTCCATTTTGCCGACGTCGACGGCGTGGTTACGAAGGATCGCGTAGACCATCGCAATGTGAAAGTAGACATTCGGTATCGTCATCTGGAGAAGGTAGTCCTTGCCGCGGAGAACCTTTCCCGGCGCCCACGACAGACCGACCTGTCGGCCTTCGTTCCCTTGGTACTGCTCTTGAGCGACACTTTGCGCAAACTCGATCGTCTTGCGAATGCGAGCGCGCAGCTCCTCGGCTGTCTTCTCATTGTCCTCGTGTCTGGGCGGCCTTTGTCCTGACAGCCAAGCGGCTCCCGCCTTGACATAATCGCAAGCGCTCTGGACCTGATAGATCAATAGTTTCATGTCCGGCGCGAGGCTGCCGTTCAACAACGAACCGACATCGACGTTCTTCGTTTTTGCAAACGCTTCAGCTTTGTCGAGCCCGCCTTCGACTAGCTTTAGCGACTGCGTGCATTGCGGGACAACTTCATAATACATCTTCGGACCCTCTGCTCGAACGTTGCCTTCGCGGGTATGATGGAGGCTTTGCGGATAACCCTTCATACAATGCACCCCGATGACTGTCTATCGATAGATAGGGATTGACCTGATGCTCGTCTCCAGTTATCGAAGAACGCGTCTATCTATCGATAGGTATCAATTCAAGGAAAAGGGCTATGCGATTTCAGGATAAGGTAGCGATCGTCACCGGTGGTAATTCCGGGATGGGGAAGGAAGTGGCGCGACGCTTCGTGGCGGAGGGCGGTCGCGTTGTCGTCAATGGTCGAAATGCCGCAAAGACCGAGGCCGCGGCCAAGGACATCGATCCGACAGGAAAGCTTGCGATCGCGCAGGTCGGGGATGTTGCGTCGCCCGCGACCGGTGAGGCTGCGGTGAAGGGCGCCCTTGATCACTTCGGACGACTGGATGTCCTTTTCAACAACGCGGGAATTTTCACCCCGAAGCCGTTCCTCGAAGTCGATGAGGCCGAATATGACCGTTTCGCCGACGCCATCCTCAAGGGGAGCTTCTTTGCTGCGCAGGCCGCAGCGAAAGCGATGAAGGCTGCGGGCCGGGGCGGGGCGATCGTCCAAACTGGCTCAATGTGGGCCCTGCAGGCAATCGGCGCGACACCGTCGGCTGCGTACTCAGCGGCAAAGGCCGGCGTGCATGCGCTGACGAAGAATCTTGCCATCGAGCTCGCGGCCGACAAGATCCGGGTAAATGCGATCGCTCCAGGCATTATCGAGACGCCCGTTTTCAACACCTTCCTCAGCGAGGAACAAGTCGCGCAGGTGCTTCCGACCTTCAACGCAATGCACCCTCTCGGTCGCAACGGCCAGCCCGAGGACGCCGCAGAAGCCCTTCTGTTTCTCGCCTCGGACCAGGCGAAGTGGATCACCGGCGTCGTCCTGTCCGTCGACGGCGGCATTATGGCCGGACGCCAGTAGACCAAGCGCTGAGACCTTTGCACATCGAGACGCGAAAAGTTTTCGCATCTCGGCTATCGCACAGTCATCGTTTTGGAGGACGCACATGGCTTTCGCGTTCAAGACGGTTGCAACTCCGGTCGGATTGCTCAAGCTCGTGGCGACCGATGTCGCGCTCGCCGCGATACTCTGGGAGAACGACGATCCGAAGCGCGTGCGTCTCGTACCTCTCGTCGAAGATGTCGACCATCCTGTTTTGCTGCTAGTCGAGCGCCAGCTACGGGAATATTTCGCCGGCACGCGCAAGGCGTTCGATCTGCCTCTCGACTTCCTTGGGACCTCATTCCAAAAGCGGGTCTGGTATGAGCTTCTGAATATCCCCTTCGGAGAGACCCGAACCTATAGTGAGATCGCGCATGCGATCGGTAAGCCTCGTGCTTTCCGAGCGGTCGGAGCTGCAAACGGGAAAAACCCGATCTCGATCGTGGCGCCATGTCACCGCGTGATCGGAAAGGACGGCTCGCTCACGGGGTTTGCCGGTGGTCTTGCTGCCAAGGAGTGCCTCCTTGGAATCGAAGCCGGATAGTTCGCCCGCCTCGTGGCGAAGCCGGGCTCAACGTCTCGACGCACTCCGTCGCGTCAGGCCGCCTTCTCACTCACAGTTGAAGAAGCAGCCCAGAGATGTTGGGCCGCATAAGCCCGCCAAGGGTGCCACGCCTCGGCGCGCTCCAGCAACTGAGCCTCAGTCGGCCGCAGGCCCGTCTCGTCGGCGAGTGCACGCATAAGTCCGACGTCGGCGGCAGGAAAGGCATCGGGCTCACGCATCCCGCGCAGCGCGATGTACTGCGCAGTCCACAGCCAACGCCAGGCAGAGCCTTCAATCGATCAACCGCCTCCTCCAGGCTTCGGCCCATCCCGAGCAAGTTCGGATCGTTCGTCACCGCGGATGCGAGGCCGCGTAATGCACGCACGCGGGAAGGCGGCATCCCAAGCGTGAGGTCGTCATTCGCAATCCGCTCGCTCGCGGAAAATGCGTGTGTCAGACGCACGACGCCCGTCGTCGACGGAGGTGCCGCTTCGCCGTAGCGTTTGACGAGCTTTCTCGCCAGGCCGATGGCTGCCCTCACCGTGATCTGCTGGCCGAGAACTCGCCCGGACTGCGAGCTCAAACCCATCCCATCCACCAGGTGCATGCAGACCTGGGCGGGCGGCAACCATCGGCGCGAGCATGGCGTCGCGCACCAGGTGCTCGTTGATTGCCTCAGGATCCGCCGTGAGGTCGAACACACGTCGGAGCCGCGCGATGATGGCGGGCAGCCGTGAAAGCACCGGAAACCTGATATGAGCGATCAGCGCATCCTCATCGTGTGCTTGCGTGACTTGGACCGAGCCGTTTGCCCCGCCTAGATCGATAACGCGGCTGTAGGCATCGTCCTCGACGAGCTCCATTCCAGGGATAGCGCGCGCAGCAAGGAAGCTCAGCATCGCCGGCCAGTCATACGGCGCACGGTAGCGAAGCCGCACCGTCACGCAGCCCGCCGCGGCCGGGATCTCGGATCCCCCTATCCGGCGCAGCGAGCTTGGGCTGCGACCGAACAGCGTCTGGAATGTCTCCATTGAAACCTCGGATGCTGCCGAAGCCTGACGCAAGCGCGGCTTCGCTCATCGGTAGGTGGGTTTCGTGCAGCAGCTGTTTCGCGAGATGAACGCACCTCGTTTGCGCGACGCCAATTGGCGATGCACCAAGATGCTCGCGAAAGAGCCGGCGCAGGTGTCGCTCGCCGACCTCGACGCGTTCTGCGAGCGTGGCGACGTCACCGTTTTCGTCGAGGGCGCCATCCTCGATGAGAGCCAGCGCCCGGTTGACCGTATTGAATGATCCCCGCCAAGCGCCAATGTCCGGCGTCTTCCGGACGGCAACGCAGGCACGGCCGGTAGCCAGCTTCTCCTGCCGCTGCAGCGGTTGGGTAGAACATCACATTCTGTCGTTTGGGCGTCGTCGCCGGGCAGATCGGCCGGCAGTAGATGCCTGTCGTCTTGACAGCGGTGAAAAAACGGCCGTCAAAGCGGCGATCGCGGGCACTTATGGCCTCTTAACAAGCATTCTGATCGAGGTCCATGAAGGCGACTATGGCGGCTGCCCTCTCTCAAGTCTCGCGGTTTTCGGACATGTTCGTCTCGCAGACGCACGAGCGGTAAATTACTTTGAGCGTCTTCGCGTGGGCGGTCTAGACTTTTCCTCTACCGGCGTAGATCGGCCTCGGCGAGCTCAACTTGCTCGCCGATGGCCTACGCTCAGCGGCTGCGCTACGAAAAGATCTCCGTGGCCTTCTTCTTCAGCGCGTCCATCGCTTCGATAAACGGGATAGGCCCGTAGCTAATGCGAGCGACGCCGAGCTTCACGAGCTCGTCGTTGGAAGGCAGCCCGCCCGTGACCATAACATTGATGGGCAGCGTCGCCTCGCTGGCGATCCTTTTGATCAAGCCTGCATCCGTCAGACCGGGGATGAAGAAACCGGACGCGCCGGCCGCCGCATATGCTTTTTCGCGCCGCAGGGCGTCTTCGGGATCGGATGCGTTCCCGAAAAATACATCGGTGCGAGCGTTGATGAAGAAGGGGACACCCTTCTGGTCAGCCACACGCCGGATCGCGGCGATACGCTTTGCCTGCCGATCAAGATCATAGAGGCCCTTCCCCTTAACCACACGGTCCTCGAAGTTGATGCCGATCACGCCGAGTTCGAGAAGCTTGGAGATGTTAGACGCGAGCTTGTCATCGTTGTCGCTGTATCCGCCTTCGAAATCCACGGTAACCGGTACGTCGACCGTCGAAGCGATCCTACCGGCGACCTGCTCGGCAATCGCGATCGGAAGATCCTCACCGTCCTCGTATCCTTGCGCAGCCGCCACAGACCAGCTGCTCGTGGCGATCGCCTTCGCCCCCGCTTCGGCAATCGCCTTTGCGCTGCCGGCGTCCCACGCATTGAACAGAATCAGCGGGGCGCCTTTGACGTGGAGGGCGGCGAACTCCTTGGCTCTATCGGCTTGGGTCATTGGTCTTCTCCTATCTCAACCTGTCGGATCCAGCATCCAAACGCGCATTGCGCGCTTTGAAACCGGATTCGCTACCGTCGCAAACCTATCTATCGATAGATCGTCGATCTCATTATGTTCGGTAGTTCGCAATGTCAACGTCTATCTATCGATAGACCATGAGCGGGGGCCACGCCTGCCGGAAGACAGGAGACTCCGCTGACGATCCGTCTAGCGGCTTCGCAGCTGAATCATTTTGTGACATTTGGTCCAAAACGGGTTCTGGCGTAGATATCTAAGTGCGATTCTTCCTCTGGTCGCCTTGATGGGAGCCGAACCGACGACACGGCATGGCTTCAACACTCGTTTCAGCAAGTTAGAAACGGCTGTAAATGCGCTGAGCTCAAGTCGACAAACTACGGTTGGGAGTTCAGAGCGCTGTTGAGATCATTCAGCCCGACCATCAGCATCATGGGATCAGATGGCGAAGGCAGAAAGCCGACCGCCTCATAGAAGGCTCGCGCATTATCGGAAATCGCATGCACAAGCACGCCGCGGATGCCAAGGATCTCAGCGGCATTGAGCAAACGTAAGCCTGCGTCGCGCACCAATGCTCTGCCGATCCCGCGCCCCTGATAGGACTGATCGATGGCGAGACGACCAAGCACGGCAACTGGAATTGGATCGGGCATGTTGCGCCGAAAACGGCCTGGCGCTTCCGGTTGTTTCACTGCCCCGGAAGCGAGTGCGTAATAGGCGATGACGCGATTTTCTTCACACACGACAAAGGTGCGCGATGCGCCACCTGCCTGATTGGCGCGGGCGCGGCGACGCAGCCAGTCGTCCAATTCAGGGACACTGGAATTGAATTCTGACAGCTCGTGATGATCGCCCAGTGGGATGGGTGCGCTGAGAGTCACGCCTCATCCCACGGCGCTTTGGTGGACATCGTGCGTTTCAGACGCTCATTGGGCTGCGTGGGTGCATCTAGTCGGGCAAGGTATTCGGCATAGATTTCGGGGCTAACCGTGAATATGGTACGGTCAAGCAGCACCTCCTCGGCACGGCGCTCTGAAGCCTCCAGCATGAAATCCGTGCGCGTCTTGCCGAGCAATTCAGCGGCGCGGTCGATCAAGTTGCGGGTCGCAGGCTTGATACGTATATTCAGCGGCACGCTGGCGTCCGGGCTTTTACTTGTACGCGAGGTGGTGGGCATAGAAATCTCCTGTCTCCACTAACCATGTAGCGTAACGACATCATCTTTACAAGCGCCGTAAAGATGATGTCGTTACAAGTCTCGCGTCGTGCTGTTTAATTTTATTGCCGGTCTTGAACGGATGCGAACCTTTGACCCGTTATTAGGGGCAGGATTCAACTAAAAATTGTGCACGGTTAAGTCCAGCGTATCGATATGGAGATCGTGCGTGAAGATGTGCCGTGGATCGACCCACCAGGATTGCCTAGCGACTGCCACAAGCCAGGACCAGCGTAAATTCAAAGGGTATCGGCATCAGCGGCTATTTTGCAATTTACTACGCTGCTCAACATAAGTGACCAGCCGGACCATCGGCCAGAGAAACGCAAGGTAGATTAGAGCCGCGCCAATCAGAGGCGTGGGGCTGGCAAAGAATGCCTGGGCGTCATTGGCCTCCTTCAACAGTTCTGGCAGGGCTACCGCGGAAGCAAGCGACGTGTCCTTGAACATCGAGACGCAGTTGCTCGTCATCGGCGGGATGACGAGCTTGATCGCCTGCGGCAAAACAATTTTTCGAAGTGTCGTGATGAAGGACAGGCCGAGTGCATGCGCGGCCTCGAACTGCCCCTTGGGTATGCTCTCGATTCCGCTGCGAAAAACCTCCGCCGAATAGGCCGACATGACAAGGGAGAAAGCGAGCGTCGCCGAAACCCACGCCGACAGGCGTATACCGACAAATGGCAATGCGAAGTAGATCAGGATCAGGACGACCAGCAAAGGCACCGCTCGGAAAATGTCGATAAAGGCAATGGTGAGCCAGCGGACCGGCCGCGGAGCGTAGAGCCGCAGGAGACTGATGACGACGCCCGCGGGAATGCCGAAGCAAATAGCCAGAACCCCCAGCAGCAGAGTGTTAATGACACCGCGAAGCAGTGCTGGGAATACCCCGACGAAGACGTCGACGTTGAAGAATGTATCAATGAGGGTCATAGGCGTCCGGAAGAAGTCAGAGTCTCGGAATCGAGCCGATGGAGCGAACCTCCACCGGCCCGATCGGCATCGGGCTCATGCCTGCCGTTTTCAGCCCTTCGGCACGTCCGCTTCCAACACTGTAGAAGACTGCTCTGGCGCATTCGTACCGAACCACTTCTTGTGGATGGTCTGCATTGTGCCGTCCTTCTTCATGGCGGTTAGCGCCTCGTTGATCTTGCTGAGATAGGGCGAGCTCTTGGCCATCATGATGCCGTACTGCTCGCCCGACTTGATGCGTTCCACCACGCGCATGCCTTTGATCTTGGTAAAGGCGTATTCCATGTTCGGAACGTCACTGGTAACACCATCGACGCGACCGGCTGAGAGGTCCAGCAGCGCATCCTGCGGACTGTTGTAGCTCTTCACCTCGCTGAATTCGTATTTGTCCTTGTTGTCCACCAACCATTTGTGGCTGGTCGATCCGGAATGCGAGCCAACGATCTTGCCCTTGAGGTCTGCGAGACCGTTGATAGCACCATCATCCCTCGCCGCGATTCCCATGGCGGAATCGTAATAGGGCTGGGTGAAAGCCTGCGAAACGAGGCGCTCCTTGGTTATGGTAATAGACGAAATGGCGGCGTCGATACGGCCAGAATTTGTGGCCGGGAAAAGCGGCTGAAAGTCATACCCTACGATGCTGACCGTCATGCCGATGCGTTTTGCCGCTTCGGTGACGATGTCGATCTCGAATCCTTCGAATACGCCGCTCGCGTTCTTGAACTCGAATGGGGGATTGTTCGGATAGGAGCCGACATTGAGCACGCCTTCAGCGTTAGCAATGACGGGCATGGCGATGATGCCGGCTACGGCCGACACGATGAGAATGCTGCGACGTGTGACGTTCATTATGCTTCCCTCTGGTTGGTCCGCGCCGGTTCCTCCCTACCGGCCGGTTCTGCCTTCCACCCGCACTCCCAAACGGGCGTCATTCTTTCATTCCAGATACTCCCGATCATCCAAGCTCGCGCGTCAGCTTCCGAGCGTCTCGACAACCCTCCCGATTGCCGTATCCAGCGCGTTCAGTCCGAAGTCGATCTCCTCCTCCGTTGACGTGATCGGCGGTGCCAGGCGTATCACGCCGGATGTATAGGCTCCGGTTATGTTGGCGGAGAGGCCGAGGTCGAGCGCAACCTGCGTGACCTTCTGGGAGATAGCCGTGCCCGTGTGACCCGCACGGGGAAGAAATTCCATGCCCAGCAGCAAACCACGGCCGCGTATATCTCCGATACATTCGTAATGCTGCATCAGGTTCTGAAGACCTCTCCTCAAGCGGGTACCCAATACTGCCGCTTTCTCGACGAGGCTATCGCGCCGGATGATCTCGAGCACCTTTAGGGCGACGCAGGCAGGCAGCGGATCGTTGACATGCGTCGTCGCGAACATAAATCCGCGGCTGTAGCCAATTTCCGCGATCGCATCCGACGTGGAGACCGATGACATCGCCATGCCTGCCCCCAGCGTCTTGGACAATAGGAGAATGTCGGGCATCACATTGTCGCGCTCGAAGGCAAACATTTCGCCGGTGCGCCCGAGGCTGGTCTGAGCCTCGTCGACGATCAACAACATGCCGCGACGTTCGCAGTGAGCCTTCAAGGCAGCCAGGTAGCCGACAGGCAGGTCGATGACGCCGCCTGTGCTCAGGATCGGTTCGGCGACGAAGGCTGCGAGATTTCCGGTCGACTGGCGATCGAGGAGTTCGAAACTGTCGTCGAGCTCCTGTTGCCAGGTCACACCGGGAAAGCGGGGACGGAACGCATTGGGCGCGGGGATGGCGAAGGCGCCTGGCATCAATGGCCCGTGACCACGCCTTCCGATCGAATAGGTGGCCGACGCGGCCGCGCCGGTCGATCCATGATAGGATTGGGCGAAACCGACAACCTCCCATTTTCCAGTCACGACCTTGGCCAGCCGGATAGCCGCCTCGACCGATTCGCCGCCCGTCGAAAGGAACATCGAGCGTGGAAGCTCGGGTACGAGCTCGGCCAGCGCCTCGGCGAGGTCTACAACTGGCTTCGACACCATCATGCTGAGAAGGTGGTCGAGGCGGCCGGCGCCCTCGTGGATGGTCGCAACAAGTTCCGGGTGGGCATGGCCAAGCACGGAGCTCATCTGCCCGGAGGTAAAGTCGAGGACACGGCGACCGGAGGCGTCGTAAAGCCAGGAGCCTTCGGCACGCTCAGGTATGAAAGGGGTAAAATTGCCACCCAATCCCATGTAGCGGAGCAGGAATTTGTCGGCTTTGATCAGGGTTTGCTCATCAGCATTCATTGACGAAATAAACTCTCTTGTTCGTATTTCCGCGCAGCTGCAAAGACTGCCAGTGATATGATTTTGGCAGATTAGCGCGGGTATCTGGCTTGAAAAGCGCAAAGATTTCGCGCCAATCAATGAGAAATATTCATCATTTGTGAGAGTTGATCTCTCGATCACACTCAAAACCGCGCGAGCGCCTCGAACCTCTGCTAGGACAGCATTGCGTCTTATTCTGTTATTTGTCGGAACCTGCTCCAGTCATCAGCCAATCGATGACGTTACCGACTGTCGCGCTCAGCCTTTTCGTGGAGGGCGTGAAGATCCAGTACCCCAAGCCCGGACGCTCGAGATGCGGAAAAGGTGCGACAAGCGCGCCAGACCTTAACTCGCGCTGCACCAGAATGCTGCTTTCCAGCACGATGCCTAAGCCACCCGCAGCCGCCTGTATAGCTAGATAGGATGGGTCCAGCTGGAGCCTGTTAACCGGATTCCTGTCGAGCTGAACGCCTTGCAGATTCAGCCATTCCTCCCAGGACATATGATTGTGAAATGTGCTGATCAGCGTTTGGCTGAGAAGCGCTTGGGGGGATTCGAACGCATTTGGCTCCACCAGGTCAGGGGCGCAGAATGGCTGGAAGGTTTCTCTAAGCATGAAGGAGGCGCGATCTTTCCATATGTCGCCGCCATAAACTATCTGGATGTCTGCCGGCGCATCGGCCAGCGGCTCCCAGGGCAACCTCTCGCCTTGGATAGATGATCCCTGTGCGTTCAGCCGGATATCGATCCCCGGCTGGAGAGACATCAGATCCGCTAGCCTCGGCAGGATCCAGGAATGAGCAAAGGACGGCGGCGCTTCGATCCTGACGACATCCAACACGCTTCCGTTCTGCCCGCGTGCCCTCATGTCGCTCGTAGCGGCGCGCAGCCAGCGGATGCTGTGGCGCACCGACCGGGCGTATTCGGCGCCTTCTGGTGTCAGCGTGACACCACGCCCTACCCTGTCGAAGAGTTTTACGCCCAAAACTGCCTCCAGCAGACGGATCTGGTGGCTGACGGCGGAGGGCGTCAGGTTCAGTTCCTCCGCAGCTGCGTGAAAACTCTCCGCCCGCGCCGCTGCTTCAAAAACAGAGATTCCGCGCAAGGGCAGCACCCGCTCAGTCATGTATCCCCCGCCACCGACAAACCTAACAAGCGTAAAGGATGGTCGAAATGACACCGCACGACAAGGCATACTCAAGCGCCAGGCGAGCTTTTGACCCATACTTGGAATTCAACCAAGTTTCTGGCGATTTGGCGAAGACGGACGACGTGCTGCACAACAGGCCCGCAACACGATGGCAAAATTCTACTTGTACCATGTGCAATCGCGCGTCGGGAAGCATGTCCTCTCGGGAGGTAACACGTCCGCTTTGCCGGCAAGAGCAAAGGCGCAAAGCCGTCACTGAGTTTGGAGCGCAGTTGGCATCGAGCACAATTCGAATCAGCTTCTTTCGCCTTGAAGGGACTCGAACCGCTGACCAGTTGCCTTGCGAGGGCGAGGCGCCGTAATCCTTGAAGACTGTCAGATAGATGATCGGTCAGTCGTTCCGCTGCCGGCGACCTCCCGTGCCGATGCAAACTTGCCGGGGCTGGGCACGCCGATATAAATCCGAATATCGAGACCTTTGGGCGATTATCTCAGCATCCGGAATCCCGTTCAACTTCCTTTTGAGGATGAATCCTCAAACAGAGGCGGCGTCTTGGGAAGACCAATCAATCTCGGTCGCATCGCACCGGCGGCTCCGGAGGGCCTTGAACGGGATCGAACCGGCGTTGGCTAATCGTGAAGCACCTGATAGATCATAGACTGCCGAGTATGAGGTCTTGGCACCATCTTCAGAGACAACCTCGGACCGGACTGGAGAGCTTTGATGGGCTGGAAAACACCGAAGATCGAATACGTGAATGGCTATAAGATCGTTGAAGTTGAAGGGCCTATGTTCAAAGTCTACGATGGCGACCGTCAGCTCGGGGACGATTTCCCCTACCCCGGCGAAGCTGCTGCTTACGCAACCTCGTTGCCAAAACGGGATCATCCACGCAGCTAGGCGAAACGCCGCGGAAGATCATTCAAAAACCCTTTATGGCAGCCTTATTGAAAGTGGAACAAGATTTGATCAGCTCCCAACTTTCTTCGCCGCTGGAACGGCTTGGGTGGTCTGAATTCTTCGCGGACCAAGTCCAGCCCAGCGAAGCGGACTTGATCC
>NZ_JABFCN010000030.1 GCF_013087515.1 Rhizobium sophorae
CACTTCGGCTGGACAAGCTTCCACTTCGACTGGATCAAGAACAAGGACTTCGTCATCTATACCGTGGTCATCGCCGGCGTCTGGCAGGCATCGGGCTTCGTCATGGCGATGTTCCTGGCGGGTCTGCGCGGCATCGACGGCGAGATCATGAAGGCCGCCCAGATCGACGGCGCCTCGCCATTCCAGCTCTATCGCCGCATCGTCATTCCGCTGCTGCGGCCGATCTTTCTCTCGGCCTTCATCGTGCTCGCCCATATGGCGATCAAGTCCTACGACCTGGTGGTGGCGCTGACCTCGGGCGGCCCCGGCGGCTCGGCCTGGCTGCCGTCCAACTTCATGTATGAATATACCTTCAAGCGCAACGAGATGGCCGTCGGCTCGGCCAGCGCCATCATCATGCTGATGACCATCTCGGCGATCATCGTTCCCTATCTCTATTCCGAACTGAAGGAGAAGGCGCGATGAGCAGCGTGACCTCTTCAACAGTAACCTCGCCAACGCTGCCGCAGGCCCGCGACAACAGGAATGACAGCAAGAACAGCACCAACACCCGCTGGATCGGCCGCACCATCATCTACGGCCTGCTGCTGATCTTTGCCGTCCTCTACCTGATGCCGCTCTTCGTCATGCTGACGACCTCGTTCAAGACCATGGACGAGATCCAGAACGGCAACATGCTGGCGCTGCCGCAATCGCCGACCTTCGATCCCTGGATCAAGGCCTGGGGCGAGACCTGCGTGGGTCTTACCTGCGCCGGCATCAAGGGCTACTTCTGGAACTCGATCAAGATGGTGGTGCCGGCAGTGGCGATCTCCACCATCATGGGGGCGCTGAACGGTTATGTGCTGACCAAATGGCGCTTTCCCGGCCACACGCTGGTGTTCGGGCTGATGCTGTTTGCCTGCTTCATCCCGTTCCAGTCGGTACTGTTGCCGATGGCAACGATCCTCGGCAGCCTCGGCCGCTTCGGCATGACGCTGCAGAATGCCACGGGCTGGAACTTCGGCTTCGGCAATCCGACCGTCAATCTGGTCTTCGTGCATGTCGTCTATGGCTTGGGCTTCACGACGCTGTTCTTCCGCAATTTCTACGAGGCCTTTCCGACCGAACTGGTGCGCGCCGCCCAGGTCGATGGCGCCAGCTTCTTCCAGATCTTCCGGCGCATCATGCTGCCGAACTCGCTGCCGATCATCGTCGTCACGGTGATCTACCAGTTCACCAATATCTGGAACGACTTCCTGTTTGCCTCGGCTTACGCCGGCACCGGTGAATCCATGCCGATGACGGTGGCGCTGAACAATGTCGTCAACACCTCGACCGGCGTCGTCGAATACAATGTCAACATGGCGGCTGCGATGATCGCGGCCGTGCCGACGCTCATCGTCTATATCCTCGCCGGCCGCTACTTCGTGCGCGGTCTGATGGCGGGCGCTGTCAAAGGGTAACCCATGGCCTTCCTCGAAATCTCCGGTCTCAAAAAGCGCTTCGGCGCCGTCGACATTCTCAAGGGGATCGACCTCGAACTCGACAAGGGCGGCTTTCTCGTGCTGGTCGGCCCGTCCGGCTGCGGCAAGTCCACGCTGCTCAACACCATTGCCGGGCTGGAGACGATCACCTCTGGCGATATCAGGATCGACGGGCGCGACATCAGCGGTCTGCACCCCTCCAAGCGCGACATCGCCATGGTGTTCCAGTCCTATGCGCTCTATCCGAACATGACGGTGGCCGGCAACATCGCCTTCGGCATGGAAATCCGCGGCGTTCCGAAGGACGAACGGGAAAAGGCGATCAAACAGGTCTCCGACATGCTGCAGATCGGCCATCTGCTCGACCGCAAGCCGAGCCAGCTGTCGGGCGGCCAGCGCCAGCGTGTCGCCATGGGGAGAGCCTTGGTGCGCAATCCGCAGGTCTTCCTGTTCGACGAGCCGCTCTCCAATCTCGACGCCAAGCTGCGCGTCGACATGCGCACCGAGATCAAGCGGCTGCATCAGCGCATGGGCACCACCTTCGTCTATGTCACCCATGACCAGATCGAGGCGATGACGCTGGCGACCAAGATCGCCGTGCTGAAGGATGGCGTGCTGCAGCAGTTCGGCACGCCGGCCGAGATCTATAACAGCCCCTCCAACATCTTCGTCGCCGACTTCATGGGATCGCCGGCGATGAACCTCTTGAACGCCACCGTCGAGAACGGCGCCGGCGGGCTGGAAGTCTCGCTGGAGCGGCCGAATGCCGCCCCGCTGAGGCTCCCTGTCATATCAGGCAATGACGGTCTGACTGCCTATACCGGCAGGCAGGTGATCTTCGGCATCCGCCCGGAGGCGCTGACCGATCCCGACGGCGCCGACCGCAAGGCGCGCTCGCTGACCGAGGGCGATTGCCTGATCGAGGTGGTCGAACCGGCCGGCTCCGACACCTTCGCCGTCACCAAGCTCGGCGGCAAATCCGTCGTCGCCCGCCTGCGCGCCGATACCGGCATCGCTCCAGGACAAAACACCCGCCTTGCCTTCAATCTCGATAAGGCCGTCTTCTTCGATCCCAATAGCCAGGCCAGGATCTGGTGACAGCCTTTAGAGCGCCGCGTCTATAAGACGCGCTAAGGACGCTCTAACACTTCGAGTTTGCGCATAACCCCGAAAATGGATTTCGATTTTCGGGGTCATGCATTAGACAGCCGTCACAACGAGCGTCACCGGCGCGAAACGCGTGGAAACCGCTTCGACGGTGATCTCGCCAGTGAACCCCGTCGCCTCCAGCCAGAAGCCGGCGGTGCCGCCCTGCAGAGGCACGATGGTCGGGCCGACGATCCTTGCGGGGCCGTGCACCTTCAGCGAAATGCTGTCGTTCATGAAAGGCAGGCGCTGGCCGCGCTGGTCGAGGGCGCGGATGATGACGCGCGTGCTGTCGCGTTCGCGGGCTTTCAACGTGGGGCTATCGGCAACCACTTCCAGGGTCGTCGGCAATGGATCGGCCGCCAGCGTCAGGCTGGCCACCGGCTCGCCGCCGATATAACCGGTGAAGGTGCCGTCGATCCATTCGAGACCCCAGGTGCCGAGCTCATCGGCAGTGAAATGACGATGGTCGAGCACGACGGGCGGATGCGGCAGATGCGGGTAGTTCTCGCGGTCCGGACCGATACGCTTGGAAAGCGAGCCATACTGCAGCTCCACCTCGTCGCAGTTGGTCAGGATGATCAGCGGCAGTACGCCGCCGATATTGCGTTCGCCGCGCGCCCAGAAGGTCACCGGCTTCATGACGATCTCCTCGGAAGGGTCGCACTGGCTGATATAGGCATAGGCCGCGAATTTCGGTTCGCGGAACATGTCCATGACGCCGTGATAGCAGATGCGGTCGCCGGAACCGAAATCCTTGTGGGTGTTGTAATCAAACATGCACCAGCCGATAGCGCCGGAGATATCAGGATCGCCATAGGCGGCATTCAGCACTTCCAGGTGACGGCGCACATGCTCGGCCTGACGCTGCTCCTGATCATAAATCTTCGTCGGGTGCATGTGGCCGTTGAACTCGGTGATGAGGTACGGCACCTTGTGCGATAGTCCGGTATTTTCCTGCTGGGCGCGAAGGGCGGTGCGCGGGCGGTTGGCGCCCGGCAGCTCTTCATTGCCGAGGATGAAGTCGTTCATCGTGTAGACGTCTTCGAGCAGCTCGCTCTCTGTGAGATAACGCACGCCGCCGGTCTGGCGGGTGCTGTCGAGTTCACGGGCGAGGCGATTGGTCTCGGCGTAGAAATCGTGATTATCCTGCGATTCGTTGATGCGCACGCCCCAGATAATGATCGAGGGGTGGTTCCAGTCGCGCTCGATCATGCGGCGAACGTTCTCGATCGATTCCTGCTGCCAGTCGGCATCGCCGATATGCTGCCAGCCGGGGATCTCCTCGAAAACCAGCAGGCCGATCGCGTCGCATCGATCGAGGAACCATTTCGACTGCGGATAATGCGAAGTGCGGACGATATTGCACTTCAGCACCGTCTTCATGATGTCGGCGTCGCGCTCCTGGACGGAGCGGCCGGCGGCATAGCCGACATAGGGAAAGGCCTGGTGACGGTTGAGGCCGCGCAGCTTCAGCGGCTTGCCGTTCAAAAGGAAACCTTCCGGTGTGAATTCGGCGGTGCGGAAGCCGAACCGGGTGGAGAGACGGTCGGAGCCGTGTTCGGTCCGGAGCTCGACGGTGACGTCGTAGAGCGTGGGATCGGTGATGTCCCAGAGGGCGATGCCGGTGAGGCCGCCAAAGGAGAGCGTGGTGCGGCTGCCGATCGTTTCGGTCGCAGCAGTGGCGACCACCGTGCCGTCGGCCTGTTTCAGCGTGGCGGTGACGGTCGCCGAGAAGCTGCGGCCCTCGGGATTGGCGATGTCGACGCGTATGGTCGCCGATTTTTCCGGACGAAGAACGTCAGTGGTTTCGATCTTGAGATTGCGGATCGAGACCGGGTCGGTGACCTTCAGCCAGACGTCGCGGTAGATGCCGGCATAGGTCAGATAATCGATGCGGCCGCCGAAAGGCGGAATGTCGGGGTTCTCGCTGCCGTCGATCTTGACGGTGACGAGATTCTCGCCCTTGACGAGCTTACCGGTGAGGCGGGCCTCGAAGGGGGTGTAGCCGTCCTTATGGGCAATGATTTCTTGGCCGTTCAGATAGACGACGCTGTCGGCCATGGCGGCGTCGAAGACGAGCGAGACCTCGCGGCCCTCGAATTCCGGCAGCCAGCGCAGCACCTTCTGATAGGTAAAGGCGCGCTGATAGCTGGTCTCGTCGAAATAGCTGAAGGGCAGTTCGACGGCGGTATGCGGCAGGCTGACCGACTTGGTCGCATCGAAAGCTTCGAGCAAACGCTGGCCGAAGCCTTCATGGAAACTCCAGCCTTCGTTGAAGGAAACGACGGAACGCATTCAAACTCTCCCGGTTACAGCATCAGGGACGGTCCGGCGCCTTTCGGCGCGTGAAAATTGAGTCATACTATTCCTCCTTGATGCAACGGGTATGCGAGCTGTCAGGCGGTCGAGCCCCAGCGGGCGGTGCAGGTGAGCGTGATGCTGTGCGGGCCTTCGATCTCGGCGTCATGGCGTTCGATCAATTCGACGACGGCGTCGATGAAGGCGACGTGGTCGAGGCTCAGCGTGGTGAGGTCGTTACAATCCCAGGCGGCCATGGCGATGCCGTCCTGGCCGACGATGGCGATATCGTCGGGCGTGTTCTTGCGGAGCACCCGGCGGGCTGCATCGCGCGCACCGATCGCCATGACATCATTGCCACAGATAATGGCGTCGACCTTGTCACGGTGCAGCAGGAGCACGGCTTCCTTGAAGCCGGAATCATAGGAGTAGTCACCGAAGGCCTGTGCTTCGAAGGAAAGGCCGCGCTTGGCCAGCGCATCGGCGAACCATTTTCGCCTGAGCTTGTCGATCCAGCTTGAATTAGTGCCGGAGAGGTAGGCGAAACGCTTCTTACCGTCGCGGACGATCTTGTCGATGATCTCGTCGGCGGCCTCAGAGCCGTCGATGCGGATGCTGGAGACGTCTTCGTTTTCGAGCGGCTCGAAGGAGACGATGATCGGCTTGGTCGTGTGGAAGATATCGACGGCATCCTGCATCGACACCATGTCGGAGAAGACGACGACGTGATCGACCTGATAGGTGGAGGCAAGGCGCATCAGCTGCAGCCGGTCGGAATGATCGGCGCAGCAAAGGATGATCGGCAGCAATTGTCTCGCCTGCAGGCGGTGGACGAGAAGCTGCTGCTCCTCGGCCTCGCAAGGGTTGCCTATGGCATTGACGACGAGGGCGACGAGGCGCGAACGCTGGTTGTTCAGCGAGCGGGCGATCGCGTTCGGTTGGTAGCCATGTTCACGCGCGACGGCGAGGATGCGGTCGCGCGTGGCGCTGCCGATGCGCGAATCCGGCGAGAAGGCGCGGGAAATGGTGGCGGAGGAGACGCCGGCGAGTTTCGCCAGTTCCTTCGAGGTGATCCGCCGTCTGTTCATTCCGCTCATGTTCAGCGCCTGTTAGGCGACGATCCTGACGGAAGCGCCGTCGGCCGCTGCCGATTCCTTGATTGCATCCCATAGCCTAGCGAATCTGAGGCCCATTTCAACGGAGCCGGAGTTTTCCATCTTTCCCTCGCGAATGGCGAGGAAATTCTTCATCGGGTTGCCGAGAATCTCGGCTTCCTCGCGCGGCTCGGCGGTACGCCCGATATTTATCTCGCGCCAGCCGCCCCAGGCGTCGATGCGGACGATCGCCTTCGAATAGAAGAAGGTGATGTAGGAGGCGCAGCCCGGAGGGCCTTCGCCGGCGGCCGCCAGCGTTACCAGCGCGCCGTTCTGCAGCCGGGCGGAGACGGCGGTGGCGATATCGACCTGTCTGCCGTGATTGTTCATGTAGGCTGAGACGCTGTCGAAATCGGAATTGGCGAGCAGGCAGACCGTGTTCATCATATGGGCGCCGGTGTCGAACATGAAGCCGCCGCCGGAGATATCAGGCTGCTGCTTCCAATGGCCGTCATAATTGGACGACCAGCTTTCCCAGATCATGCCCGATATGGCGATCAGCTCGCCGAATTCGCCGGTGAGAGCCCGCCGGCGCGTGTCGAGCACCAGCGGCGACAGGCCGCCCTGGAAGGCGGTGACGATGGTGACGCCGCTCTTTTTCTGCGCGGCGATCAGCCTCTCGGCTTCAGTGACCGTCGTTACCATCGGCTTTTCCAGGAAGAGGTCGAGGCCGGCCTCGGCGACGGCGGTTGCCTGCTCGGCATGGAAGGCATGCGGGGTGGAGACGTAGACGATGTCGAGTTCGCCGCGGCATTCGGCGAGCATCTGGCGATAATCCTCGAAGCCCTTCGGTTCGGGGGCGCCGGCGGCGAGGCAGACGTCGATGAGGCGCTGGCGCGAAGCCGCCGTGGTGTCGGCGAGTGCAGCAAATTCGATCTCCGGCATCTTGACCCAGCTCTCGGCATATTCCGCCGCCTTCAAGCCGGCGCCGATGACGCCGAGGCGTAATTTCCTAGTCATGAAAATTCCTCCCTGAATGCATTGTGCACACGATTACACAAACGGTATAGTGATGGCAATATCTAAATAGATAAGTAATATCAGCATATTAAAACTCTCATTCGAATCTTTTCAAAAACCATCTTGTCAGTATTTGGAATGCGTGTACATTTTCGCAACCGGTGCTGGAGGGCGCCGTGTCTCTAAAAAAGGGAGGACTTCCGTTGAAGAAGATGGTTCTTGGCGGCCTGTGCGCCGTTCTGCTGAGCGCGGTTTCGACGCTGGCGCAGGCTGAAACAATCCGCATTGCAAATCACGGTCAGGCCGGCATCGACGCGATGAAGTCGACGGTCGAGCGGATCGAAAAGAAATATGGCGTCACCGTCGAGGTC
The DNA here is from genome assembly GCF_013087515.1 of Rhizobium sophorae. Taxonomy (GTDB): domain Bacteria; phylum Pseudomonadota; class Alphaproteobacteria; order Rhizobiales; family Rhizobiaceae; genus Rhizobium; species Rhizobium sophorae. The sequence goes on from NZ_JABFCN010000030.1 coordinate 7,399, forward strand.
ATCGAATATCCGGCGCCCGACAAGGACTACCTGACCAAACTCCTGACGGAGCTCGGCGCCGGCAACGCCCCCGACCTGTTCTCCATCCCGACCACGGCTGCCGTCGCCGACATGGTGGAAGCCGGCTACCTCGCGCCTGTTACCAAGGAATTCAAGGCTTGGGATGGCTACGCCAACCTCTATGACGTCGCCAAGGACCTTGCAGTCAGCCCGGATGGTGAAACCTATGTGATGCCGTTCATGCTCGGCATCCAGGAAATCTATTACCGCAAGGACGTTCTCGAAAAGGCCGGCATCTCGATCGAGCAGCCGAAGACCTGGCAGGAGCTTCTCGACCGCGCGGCCGAAATCAAGCAGAAGACCGGCGCCTACGGCCTGCTCTTCCCGGCCGGCGTCTCCTGGGGAAGCGGTGCCTTCGACGAGGGCTTCCAGCACCTGCTCGTCGGTTCCAAGACGCCGCAGCTCGTCGATGCCGACGGCAAGCTCGATCTCAATGGCGAAGGCATCAAGGATGTCTTCGGCGTCTACAAGGAACTGATCGACAAGGAACTGATGCCGACGCAGCCGCTGCTCGGACCCGAGCCCTGGGTCGTGCCGAAATACCAGATGTTCCCAGCCGGCAAGCTCGCCGCGACCACCTGCGGCTCCTGGTGCTATATTTTCGACTGGGGGCGCGAAAGCAAGAACCCGATCCCTGACGTGACGAAGGTGGTCGGCACCTGGACGGTTCCCGGCCAGAGCAGCGGCCAGTATGTGCTTGCCAATCTCGCTGCGCCGTGGGCCGTCAATTCCAAGTCGGCCAATACGGAACTGGCAATCAAGGCGCTGATGGAGATCGGCTCGATCGAGACGCAGGTTTCCTACGCCGCCCGTATCGGCAATATCCCGGCCAGCAAGGGTGCGGCTGACAATGCCGAGTTCCAGAAGCTGACGGAACTGGTTCCGATCCACGCGGCGGCCGGAAACGGCGTGTTCCTGAAACAGGCCTCCGGTTTCGGTACGGTCTCGGAAGGTGTGGCGCGCGCCACCGAAGCGCTGCTGCGCAAGGAAACCGATGCCGCCGGCGCCCAGAAGATCCTTGTCGACTACGTCAAGGAAACGCTCGGCGACGACATGGTCAAGTAAGCTCCGGCACCCTCTCTTCCGCCACGACGGGGACGCGGCGCCAACGCCCGCGTCTTCCCGCTTTCATTCGATAAGCCGGTTCCATCGATAAGGTTTGTGAGCTTCCATGGCCCGAAACTCTCATGAAAAGCGCGCCGAGCGGCAATGGCTGCTGATCCTGTTGCCCTCGCTGGTGCTGCTTCTGGCCTTCGTTATCTATCCGGCCCTCTACTCGATCTATCTGAGCTTTACCAATGAAGCGCTGACCGGGGCCGCGGCCCTTCGGCCCCGCTTCGTCGGTCTCAGGAATTACACACGGCTTTTCAACGACGCGAAGTTCTGGAATTCGCTGTTCGTCACCTTCGTCTTCGTCATCGGTTCGGCGGTGATCGGCCAGTTCGTGCTCGGCCTGATCTCGGCAATTGCGTTGCGCCGGCCGATCCGCTTTGGGCGGGTGTTCTCGTCGATCATCCTGTTGCCGAATGCAGCCCCTGAAGTCGTCGCCGGTTTCATGTGGATCTCGATGCTGGCGGGTGGTGACAATGCCACACTCAGCCGCATCGTCAGCTTCTTCGGCATCACGCCGGCCGACTGGCTGCAGGTCTTCCCGCTGTCGATGATCATCGTCGTCAACACCTGGCGCGGCATTGCCACGGCGATGATCCTGTTAACGGCCGGCCTCAGCACCATTCCAGCGGAGATCTACGAGGCGGCGCGCATGGACGGCGCCACTCCGTCGCAGATGTTCCGCCGCATCACCCTGCCGCTGATGATGCCGACGATCTTGCTCTATATGCTGATCTCGGCCGTCTCCACCATCGCCGTCTTTGGCCTGGTCTATGCGCTGACGCGCGGCGGACCGGGCGGGGCGACCGAGGTGGTCAGCATCTATATCTACAACCAGTCCTTTACGTCGTTCCAGCTGGGTTATGGTGCCGCGGTCGCCGTCGTCGCGCTCGCCATCTCGCTGATATTAGGTATCGCTTATGTCCGGGCCATGAAGGTGGAGGTCTGACATGGCCGTCGTTTCCCCAAGCGAAACTGCAAACAAGGGTCGCTCCGACCTCATCGCCTATGCGACGCTGTCGCTGATCTCGATCTTCTGCGCGGTGCCCTTCTTCTGGGTGCTGCTTGCCTCGCTCGACGGCAATGCCCAGCTCTTCCTGCACTGGCCGGAGCAGTGGACCTTCGCCAACTACATCCGCGTCTTCACTAAGGAGGACGGGGCGAAGTGGCTGTTCAACTCGCTTTTCGTGGTCGCTAGCGCGACGCTGCTCGTCATGGTGCTTTCGGGGCTCGGCGGTTATGCGCTGTCGCGCACCCGGGCCTGGTGGAAGCTGCCCTTCCTCTACGCGATCCTGCTCATCCGGGTGCTGCCGCCGACGGCGCTCGTCGTGCCGCTCTACAAATTCCTGCTGACGCTGAACAATGCAGAAGCGGCGGTGCTCAGGCCGATCTTCGGCAGCTATGCCCGCGATATCATGCGCTGGACCGGCTTCATCGACGGTTATCTCGGGCTGATCCTGGTGCTTGCGACGATGCAATTGCCGCTGGCGCTCTGGATCATGAAGACCTACTTCGACGGGCTGCCGAGGGATTACGAGGAGGCGGCCCTGATGGATGGAGCAACACTCATACAGCGCATTCGCCGGGTGCTGATTCCGCTGGCGCTGCCCGGGCTTGCCGCCGCCGGGCTCTTCGCCTTCATGTCGGCCTGGGGCGATTTCCTGCTGCCGCTGATCTTCCTGTCGTCACCGGAGTTGCAGACGCTGCCGCTCGGTCTCTTCCGCGCCTTCCTGCGCATCAACGAGATCGATTACGGCCTGCTGACCGCACTTGCATTCATCTATCTGCTGCCTGCCGTCGTCGCCTTCGGTTTTGCGCGGCGCTTCCTCGTCCAGACATTTTCGGGCGGCGTGAAGGGCTGAGATCAAGAAAGAGAAACAGATGATCAATCTCAGAAACGTTCGCAAATTCTACGGCGCGCTCGAGGTCATCAAGGGCGTCGACATTACCGTGGAAGACGGCGAATTCGCGGTTTTCGTTGGTCCGTCCGGCTGCGGCAAGTCTACGCTGCTGCGGATGATCGCCGGCCTCGAAGGCATCGACGAGGGTGACCTCATCCTTAACGGCAAACGTATCAACGACGTGCCGCCCGACAAGCGCGGCATCGCCATGGTGTTCCAGTCCTATGCGCTCTATCCGCATATGAGTGTTGCCGAGAATATTGGCTTCTCGCTCAGCCTGAAGAAAGTGCCGGAAGCAGAGGTCCGCCGGCAGGTGGAGGGCGTCGCCGAGATTCTGCAGCTCACCGATTACCTCGACCGGCGACCTGCGGCACTTTCCGGCGGCCAGCGCCAGCGCGTGGCGATCGGCCGCGCCATCATCAAGAAACCGGCGCTGATCCTGTTTGACGAGCCGTTGTCGAACCTCGATTCGGCGCTGCGGGTGCAGATGCGCGCCGAGTTGCAGCGCCTGCACCGCGAGCTGAAGGCGACCGTCGTCTACGTCACCCATGACCAGGTGGAGGCGATGACGATGGCCGACCGCATCGTTGTGCTGAACAAAGGGGTGGTGGCGCAGGAGGGTGCTCCGATGGCGCTCTACCATGAGCCGGATAATGAATTCGTAGCCACCTTTATCGGCTCACCCAAGATGAACATCATTCCCGTCACCGCAACGCGGCCTGCGGGCGGGAAGGTGCATCTCGACAGCCCGATCGGACTTTCACTCGATCTGGCTGATGCGAACGGAGCTGTGCCGCAGGGTGAGGCCAAGCTCGGCATCCGGCCGGAGCATCTGAAGATCGCAGCCGAGGGCCAGGGCAATTTCAGCGCCGAGGTCGTCATCGTCGAGCGGCTCGGCGTCGAGACCTACATGACCGTCGGCTCGCAGCAGCAGCCGATCGTGGTGCGCGCCGAAGGCGATATCGCCGTGCGGTCGGGCGACCGCGTGGCGCTGACGGCCGATCCCGCCGCCTGCCATCTGTTCGACTCCGCTGGCAAAGTTATACGTCCGGTAACAGCCTGACAATTTCGCCCGACACATCAAGACCTAAACATCAAAGCCTAGACATCGAGGAATGCCATGACAATCAAGGTCACCATCTGGAACGAGGGACGCCACGAACAACTCCACAGGCAAGTTCAGGAGATCTACCCTGATCGTATCGACGGAGCGATCGCGTCAGGCATTGCCCATCCGGATTTTGAAATCCGCCGCGGCACGCTCGATGATCCTGATGAAGGCCTGCCGGACAGCGTGCTCGACGACACCGACGTGCTGCTCTGGTGGGGCCATATGGCGCATGAGGAGGTCAGTGATGGGCTGATCGACCGCGTGCAGCAGCGCGTGCTGAAGGGCATGGGCCTGCTGGTCCTGCATTCCGGCCATCATTCCAAGCTCTTCCGCCGGCTGATGGGAACCAATGCCAACCTTTCCTGGCGCGAGACGCCGGAAGGCGATTTGGAGCGCGTCTGGGTGGTCAATCCCTCGCATCCGATCGCCGAGGGGCTGCCGCCCTATTTCGAGGTCAATGCTTCGGAAATGTACGGCGAGCCCTTCGACATTCCGCAGCCGGACGAGCTGGTGTTCATTTCCTGGTATTCCGGAGGCGAAGTGTTCCGCAGCGGCTGCACCTTCCAGCGCGGGCGCGGGCGCATCTTCTTCTTCAGCCCCGGCCACGAGACCTACCCGATCTATCACGACAAGACCGTGCATAAGGTGATCGCGAACGGCATCCGCTGGGCGCGGCAGAAACACACCGATGGCCGCATCCTGGAAAACTGGCATCGGGCCGAGCCGCTACACGGCCGCCCGGATACGGCGAAGGCCTGATCTATGGGTATTGTGCGCCGGTCGTCTTGATATAGATCGAATAGACCGAACGCGTTGCAGTGATGAAGAGCCGGTTTTTCTTGGGGCCGCCGAAGGTGAGGTTGGACACCGTCTGCGGCACCCTGATCTTGCCGAGCAGCGTTCCCTCGGGCGAAAAGCAGTGCACGCCGTCGGCGGCACTCGTCCAGAGGTTGCCGGCGACATCGAAACGGAAACCGTCGGGATGTCCGACATCGAGGCTGCAGAAATAGCGGCTGTTGGCAAGCGCCTTGCCGTTGATGACGTCGAAAACGCGGATATGGCGCGGCACGTCATGTTTTGCGGAGCCGGAATCGGCAATATAAAGCTTCGTCTCATCGGGCGAGAAGGCAAGACCGTTCGGCTGGATGAAATCTTCGACGACGGCGTCGATCGCGCCGCTTACCGGATCGATCCGGTAGACGTTGCGCGTGGGCTGCTCGGGCTCGGCCTTGTGGCCCTCGTAATCCGACAGGATGCCGTAAGTCGGATCGGTGAACCAGACCCCGCCGTCGGAGTGCACGACGACGTCGTTCGGCGAGTTCAGCCGCTTGCCCTTATAGCTGTCGGCGAGAACGGTGATGGTGCCGTCCGTCTCGGTGCGGGTGACGCGGCGGCCGCCATGTTCGCAGGAGACCAGCCGGCCTTGCCGGTCGCGGGTGTTGCCGTTGACGTAGTTGGACGGTGAACGGAAGACGGAGACCGTCCCATCCGGTGTCCAGCGCATCATGCGTTCATTCGGGATATCGCTCCAGAGAAGGCAGTTCAGATCGGAAAACCAGACCGGGCCTTCCGTCCAGCGGCAGCCGGAATAAAGCTCCTCGAGGCCGGCGCTGCCGATGACCATTGCACCGAAGCGTTCGTCGCGAATCTCATAAATCGGATTGTCGCCCATGCCAGTTACCTCCCTGAATACTGCCGCCTCTTCCTAGCGATAATTCCCGAGAGGTGCCAGAGCCCGGCGATGGAAATGCCGGGCTCCCGTTTCGTCAGAGGGCGGCGTCCGGATGCGGCGAGCCGTCGTAAGCGCCCCAGATCGACTGGTCGAAGCAGATGACCGAGCCGGTCATCAGGCCGGATTCGGAAGACGACAGGTAGGCGCAGGCGCGCGCCACCTCGTGCGGATCGACGAGGCGGCCGAAGGGCTGGCTTGCCGCCGCCTTCTCCAGCCAGTCGGCGGGGGCATCGTGATATTCGCGCTGGATCCGGTCCTCGCCCTCGGAGGCCATCCAGCCGATGTTCAGACCATTGACGCGAATGCGGTTGCGAAGGAGCGCGTAGGCGGTGTTCTTCGTCAGCGTTTCCAGCGCGCCTTTGGAGGCGCAATAGGCGGCGATGAAGGGCTGGCCGGCTTTGGCCGACATTGAGCCGATATTGACGACCGTACCCTCGATCTTTTCGCGGCGCATGACCTTCACCGCCTCCTGCATCAGGAAAAACGGCGCGCGAACATTGACGGCGAACATGGCGTCGAAGAGCTCCGGACTGGTGTCGAGAATGGTGCCGCGATCGGTGATGGCGGCGGCATTGACCAGCGCGTCGACGCGGCCGAAGGTCTCGTCACAGACGCGCACGACATTCTGTGCGTCCTCGACCTTGCCGAGGTCGGCCTTGATGTAGACGATCCTGGCGCCGGTCGCAGCCGAAATCTCCGCCGCCTTCGCCTTGCCCTTGGCTTCGTTGCGGCCGCAGATGACGATGCCTTCGGCGCCGCGTTCGGCGAAAAGGCGGGCGATGGTCGCGCCCAATCCTTGCGTGCCGCCGGTGACGATGGCGATCTTGCCGTCGAGGCGGCCGTGGTCTGTGCTCATGTAGTTCCTCCATTGTGATGATGTGCGAATAGCCTCCCGCGGGGGCGAGAGGCTTTTATCTCAGTGTGGATGCAAGAGGCTCGAGCTCCAAATCAGCTCAACTTCTTCTGCGCCTGCTCGGCAAGTGCTGCCCTAAAGACGACATCGCTCCAGCCTTCCTTCAGCGCCTCATGCATCAGCTGCGCCTGTGTCTTCGGCGCCAGTCCGCCGAGTGGCGGGTCGCGGTCGAGGTTGGTCGGGAAGGAGTAGCCCTCGGCGCAGGCGGCGACGGCGTTGGCGATTTCGTCAGGGGAGAGTCTGCCCAGCAAGGCCTTCAAAGCAGGGAACAGCCTGGCGCTCATCTTCTCGCGGTTGACGGTTTCCATTGCCCGGCCGAAGGCGGAAGAGACCTGCAGCAGGTTGGCGACGCGCTTGATGTCGGTCGAGCGGTTGGTTCCGGCGGCATGGAAGAGTGCGGGATTGAAGAAGACGACGTCGCCTTTTGCGAGCGGCAACTGGACATGGTTGGTCTCGAAAAAATCCCGGAACTCCTGCCGCTTTAGCGCGAGATAGCCCGGCACATAGGTCTGGCTGTGCGGCAGGAAGAGCGTCGGGCCGCTTTCGAGCGGCATATCGCAATGGGCGACCGCACCCTGCAATGTCAGCACCGGCGAGAGCCGATGCACATGTGCCGGGAACTGCTCGATGACCTTTTCGGACTGAAAGCCGAGATGGTAGTCGCGATGCGCCGACTGCGCCGAACCGCCCGGATTGACGCGGTTGACCTGCGCCGTCATCTGGTAGCTCGGGCCGAGCCAGGCTTCGCTTGCCAGGGCGATGATGGCGTTGCCGTAATATTCGGCGAAATTTACCGGATCGGCGAGGCAATGTTTTTCCAGCGAATTCCAGATACGGTCGTTGGCACCGGGTTTGGCGAAGTGGTCGCCACCGCCGGTCGAGGTGCGGTGCTGTTCCTCGATGATCGCATCGAAGATCACACTGGCGCGGTCGACGATGCCGGTGTCTTCGTAAGCGCGTTTGAACACGACGACACCAGGACCTTCGCCGAACGCCTCGCAGATTTCCGCCAGCACGGCGCGTCGGCCTTCTGGCGTTGCGGCCGCTGCCATCACCTTGCGGCTGTCGTAGATCAGGACGTTTTTTTCGACCGCGGACGCCGAGGGGTAATCGGCAAGCACGGTGGTCTTTTCCGCAAGGCCGCGAAACTCATCGAGATCGCAGGCGTCTTCGCTCAGCCAGACGCGGTCGGCGCGTAGTTTCTGCTGGTTGTCGGTTTTCATGGCGGGCTCCTCCCTCTTTCCAATGGGGGCACTATACGCCGCGATGCCGGGTGATATAGATCAGAAATCCATCAAAAAACCATCAGGCCGATCGCATGGCACACCTCTTTCTCGTCAAGGACATCGCCTTCCAGGCTGGGCTTAGCACCGCCACCGTCGACCGGGTGCTAAACGGCAGACCCGGCGTGCGCCGGCAGACCGAGATGCGGGTGAAGGCGGCGATCGCGGAGCTGGAGAAGCAGCAGGCCGGCACGATGGGCAATGGCCGCATGCTGGCGATCGATATCGTCATGGAGACGCCGCAGCGTTTCAGCGATGCGGTGCGGGCCGCCTTCGAGGCGGAGGTGGCGACCTTCCTGCCGGGCGGTTTCCGCTGCCGCTTCCATTTTGCCGAGGTGATGAAGCCGGCTGAGCTGGTGCAGCTTCTCGATCGCATCCGGCTGCGTGGCACGCACGGCATCGTGCTCAAGGCGCCTGACGTCCCCGAGGTGGCTGCCGCTGTCGCGCGGGCGGATGCGGCCGGCATCCCCGTCGTGACGCTGGTGACCGACCTGCCGAATTCGGCCCGCATCGCCTATGCCGGCGCCGACAACCGGGCGGCGGGAGAGACCGCCGCCTACCTGATCGGCGAACTCCTCGGGAGTGATGGTGGCAAGGTGCTGGTAACGCTGTCGAGCGGACGGTTCCGCGGCGAGGAGGAGCGCGAAATCGGCTTTCGCCGCAGCATTCGCGCTGATTATCCCAACATCGGCATTACCGAAATCAGCGAGGGGCACGGCACCGATGCCGAGACGGGAACGCTTACGGCGGCAGCGCTTAGGGCCGATCCGGCCATCAACGCCGTCTATTCGATCGGCGGCGGCAACCGGGCGGTGCTTGCGGCCTTCGACGCGGCCAAACGCCCCATCCGCGTTTTCGTCGCCCATGATCTCGACGCGGATAATCGCGCCCTGCTTGCGGCGCGCCGGATCGGCTTCGTGCTGCATCATGATCTTAGAACCGATGCGCGTTCGACCTTCAGGGCGATCATGAGCTCGGCACAAGCATCGGGGCGGGCGGTTCCGGCCTCGCTTTCTTCAGTCGAAATCGTCACGCCCTACAATATGCCCGCGGGCGATTGAGCCAATGGACTTTCCTTCCGTGCCGTATTCGGGCTACTGCTCAGACTAAGCACGAGTGAAGGTGAGCGCCATGGATTACAGCGACGTCAGCACGATTGCAGCCTGGGTGACCGAGCAGGGACTGAAGGGTGTTTCCGAAGCCGAGCTGATGACCGGTTTCTGTGCGGCCTGCCGTAATGCCGGCCTGCCGCTCGACCGCGGTCTGGCGCTGATGGATACGTTGCATCCGGTGCATGAGGGCCGCGCCTTCCGCTGGGACAGCGTCGAGGAGGTTCAGACCGAATTCGAATATGGTCCGACGATCTCGGGGGAGGCGGCGTCCAACTGGCAGCGTTCGGCCTTTTATCATCTTTGGTCTCGCAACGAACGGGAGATACGCCGGCGTCTCGGCTTCGGCGATCCGATCGATTTCTCCTTGCTCGATACGATCGCTGAAGCCGGTCACACGGATTTCGTGGCGATGATGCATCGTTTTTCCGCGGCCGGCACGATCGGCGAGATGGATTGCTTCTTCTCGCATTTCGCGACGAAACATCCCGAGGGCTTTTCCGATCACGACCTCGCCATCCTGCGCAAGCTGGTGCCGGTGTTGGGGCTGGCGATCAAATGTATCGCGCTCGGGCGTATCGCCCGCACCATCGCCGAAGTCTACCTCGGCGAGGACGCCGCGCGCCAGGTGATGGAAGGCAAGATCAGCCGCGGTAAATCGGAACGGATTTCCGCCGCACTCTGGTTTTCCGACCTGCTGAACTACACCAAGATCTCCGACAGCGTGCCGCCGGAGGAGATCATCCCACTGCTCAACGACTATAGCGAGGCGGTTATCACGGCGATCCACGAGTCCGGCGGCAACGTGCTGAAGCTGATCGGCGACGGGGTGCTCGCCATCTTTAAGGGCGAGGTTCCGGCGGAGACGTGTCGTGCGGCGCTGAGTGCCGAATCGCTGCTGCGGGAAAAGCTGACAACGCTGAATGCCGCGCGTGCGGCCGACGGCCGGGCCACGACCGACGTCTATATCGGCCTGCATATCGGCGACGTCTTCTACGGCAATATCGGCAGCCAGGACCGGTTGGACTTCACCGTCATCGGACCTGCCGTCAATGAGGTCAGCCGGATCGCCTCGATGTGTCGTTCCGTCGATCTCAACCTGCTGATTTCCTCCGATTTCGCCGCGGCGATACCGGAGCAGCAGCGCAGCGCACTTGCCTGCGTTGGACGCTATGCGTTGCGCGGCGTCCAGCGCGCGCAGGAACTGTATACCCTCGACACCGCCCGGCTGAACGGCTGAGTTCCTGACTGCAAGGCTATCGCAACAGGCCCTGACCGCCGTCGATCCAGATTGGCGTACCGGTGATGTGTCGGGCGCGCTCGGATGCGAGGAAAAGGATTGTTTCGGCGACATCCTCGCTCTTGCCTGCCTTGCCGCCGGCAATCGGGATATCCCCCTGCGGCCAGATGACGGGAACCTCCGTTTCCTCGCGATGGCGGCTGTCGGTGTTGGCGCCGATATTGGTCTCGATCTCGCCGGGGCAGACGGCATTCACGCGGATGCCATACCGGCCGAGTTCGAGGGCGAGCTGCTGGACCATGGCGACCTGGGCCGCCTTGGTTGCGGTGTAGGCGGTGGCGCCCGGCGTGGTGAAGGTACGGGTGCCGTTGATCGAAGAGACGACGATGATCGAACCGCCGTGGCGCTTCAGATGTGGAACCGTTAGATGCAGGGTCAGATAGGTGCCGCGCAGATTGACGGCGATGGTCTTGTCCCATTCATCCGGTTTCAGATCGTCGATCGGCGCCCACACACCGTTGATACCGGCATTGGCGACAACGATGTCGAGGCCGTCGAAGGTGTCGGTCAGTTGCGCGACCGCGCTCCGCATTTGAGCTTCGTCGCTGGTATCTGCGGTCAACGCGATCGACTCGCCGCCGGCGGCCTTGATTTCGGCGCAGGTCTTTTCGACCTCGTCGGCGGTGCGGCTCAATGCTGCGACCTTTGCACCTTCGGCAGCGAGCCGCAACGCGGCCGCTTTGCCGATGCCGGAACCGGCGCCTGTTACCAGTGCGATCTTTCCCTTCAGCTCCATGGGTGGGCTCTCCTTGCCGTTTTGCCGACATGCCAACTGTTCGGCGCGGCAGTTGGTTCCGAAAGGAGAGCGGATCGTTAGATCCTCCTGAGCCGGCTGTGTTGCAGTGTCCATTTCTCCGGTCCGTGGACGGCGGCAAAGAGCAGACCGGCGAGGAACGTGAAGTGATCGATGAAGAAGCCGAACTCGGCCTGGTTCTGCTGCCAATGGGATGGGCCGTGGAAAGCGAAAGCGAGGAAGATCACATAAATGGCTGCGAGCAGGCTGGCCTCGGTGAAGAAGGCCCCTGATAGGAAAGCGAGCGCCAGCGCGATCTCGAAGAAGCGGCGATCCAGGTAAGAAATGTCGCCATCGGAAAGCCGGCAGCGGTGATATAGCCCGCTGTTGCGCCGATATCTGCGAACTTGAAGCCGGCGGCCATGAAGAAGACGAAGCTGAAGATGATGCGGGCGACGATGATTGCGATTGCTCTGGCCATCCTGAAATCTCTTCTTTGAGTTTCCACTATGACGGACGAGACCCCCGATATCCTACACGGTGAATGAAAAAGGGCCGCTTGCGCGACCCTCTACTTTCACCACTCGGCGAAGCTGCCGTCGGCATGCCGCCAGATCGGGTTGCGCCAGCGGTGACCTTCCTTGGCGCGCTCGATGACATAGGCTTCGTCGACCTCGATGCCGAGACCCGGACCCTGCGGGATCGACACGAAACCATCGGCATACTGGAACACCTCCTTGTTGGAGATATAGTCGAGAATGTCGTTGCCCTTGTTGTAGTGGATGCCAAGGCTCTGTTCCTGGATGAAGGCATTGTAGCAGACGGCATCGACCTGCAGGCAGGCGGCAAGCGCGATCGGACCCAGCGGGCAATGCGGCGCCAGCGCCACGTCGTAGGCTTCGGCCATCGCCGCGATCTTGCGGCATTCGGTGATGCCGCCGGCATGGGAGAGATCCGGCTGGATGATGTCGACATAGCCGTCCGAAAGGACCTGCTTGAAGTCCCAGCGCGAAAAGAGGCGTTCACCGAGCGCGATCGGCGTCGAGGTGTGGTTGACGATATCGCGTAACGCTTCCTTGTTTTCGGAAAGCACTGGCTCTTCGATGAACATCAGCTTGTAGGGGTCGAGCTCCTTGGCGAGAACCTTCGCCATCGGTTTGTGCACACGCCCGTGGAAATCGACGCCGATGCCGATATGCGGGCCGATCGCCTCGCGGATGATGGCGATGGTCTCGACCGCCTTTTCCACCTTCTCATTGGTGTCGACGATCTGCATTTCCTCGCAGCCATTGAGCTTGATCGCCTTGAAACCGCGGGCAACCACCTCCTTGGCATTGTTGGCGACATCCGAGGGACGGTCGCCGCCGATCCAGGAATAGACCTTGATGCGATCACGGAGCTGGCCGCCGAGCAGGGAATGGATCGGTACCCCAAGCGCCTTGCCTTTGATGTCCCACAGCGCCTGGTCGATGCCCGAGATCGCGCTCATGTGGACGGCGCCGCCGCGATAGAAGCCGCCGCGATACATCACGGTCCAGTGGTCCTCGATCAGGAAAGGATCCTTGCCGATCAGGTAATCTTCCAGCTCATGGACGGCGGCCTGAACGGTGAGTGCGCGACCTTCGACGACCGGTTCGCCCCAGCCGATGATGCCCTCGTCGGTCTCGACCTTCAAAAACAGCCAGCGCGGGGGAACGATATAGGTGGTGAGTTTGGTGATCTTCATCGCTGTTCTTTCAGTCTCTTCCCGGGTTTGCGATCGGCGGCGCGTCCGCAGATTTGTCGTGATCGATTATTTCGTTCTGCCGATCGCTTTTTCGGCGGCGGCAAGATCGCGCACCGCAAGATCGAGCATGCGGTTGGCGCATTCGCGGGCGCCTGTTTTGTCGCGCATGCGCAGCGCCTCGACCAGCTGGCCGTGAACGAGCACCGCATCCTCGCGATTCTCGACACCGATATTGGAGGCATGCAGCGCATATTTCAGCGCCGCGTGAATGGCGCTCGACAGGCGGCGGAAGACCTGATTGTGGCTGGCGGTGAGCAGCACCGTGTGGAACATGACGTCGGCATCGGTGAAGCTTTCCGGGTCGCGGGCGCTGTCGCGCATCTGCCGCCAGGCATTGTCGAGATCGGCGATCTCCTGAGCGCTGGCGCGCTCGGCGGCATATTCGGCGGCTGCCGGCTCGATGGTGCGGCGGGCCTCGAGAATGCAGCCGAGCAGGTCGAAATCCTTGATATAGGGACCCATCCATTCAAGCACGTCGGCGTCCAGGATATTCCAGTCGTCCTTGTCGCAAACGGTGGTTCCGATGCGTGGCTTACCGCGGACGAGACCCTTGGATTCCAGCACTTTCAGCGATTCGCGAATGACGGTGCGGCTGACGCCGTAGAGCTCGCAGAGATCGTTTTCGCGGGGCAGCGGTGAGCCCGCGGGATAGCGGTCCGCGCAGATATCCTGAGCGATCGCCGCCGTAACGTTGCGGCGTACGCGCGGGCGGCGCTCGATGCGGCGGCTTTCGGCCCCGCTCTGTCGCTCGATTGTTTCCAACTCACCTCTCCGCTCTGTCTCGCGTGCGAAGCAATCGAACCTGATTATCCGAATTCGATCCGCTTTGCGACGCTTCCTCCCGGCATCTCGTCAATAATCCTATTATTCCAATCATCATACATTGGCAATTGACTGGTATGATGATTTATCATAATTCATTGGACGTTGCCTGGGAGGCAGCTGCTCGGTTTTTGAGAGTTTAGGGAGAGAGACATGCGCTTGTTCAAAGCAGCCATTCTGGCTGGCACTTTCGCCATTCTGGCAGCCGGCTCGGCATTTTCCGCGGACGTCAAGATAGGGTTCATCGTCAAGCAGCCTGAGGAACCGTGGTTCCAGGACGAATGGAAGTTCGCCGACCAGGCCGCCAAGGAAAAAGGCTTCACCGTCGTCAAAATCGGCGCCGAAGACGGCGAAAAGGTCCAGTCGGCGATCGACAATCTCGGCGCCCAGGGTGCGCAGGGCTTCATCATCTGCACGCCGGACGTCAAGCTCGGCCCGGGCATCGTTGCCAAGGCCGAAGCCAACCAGCTGAAGCTGATGACAGTCGACGACCGCCTCGTCAGCGCCGACGGCAAGCCGTTGGAAAACGTGCCGCATATGGGCATTTCGGCCACCAAGATCGGCGAGACCGTCGGCCAGGCGATCGTCGACGAAATCAAAAAGCGCGGTTGGGACATGAAGAATGTCGGCGCCGTGCGGGTCTCCTATGACCAGCTGCCGACGGCCGTCGACCGCGTCGAAGGGGCGATCTCGGTGCTGAAGTCCGCCGGATTCCCGGCCGAAAACATCTATGATGCGCCACAGGCGAAGACGGATACGGAAGCGGCGCTCAACGCGGCAACCACCGTTCTCAACAAGCATGCCGACGTGAAATACTGGGTCGCCTTCGGCCTCAACGACGAAGCCGTCCTCGGCGCCGTCCGTGCTTCCGAATCGGTCGGCATTCCGGCGGCCAACGTCATCGGTGTCGGCATCGGCGGTGCGGAATCGGCGATCAACGAGTTCAAGAAGCCGGCGGCGACTGGCTTCTTCGGCACCGTTATCATCTCGCCGAAGCGTCACGGCTACGAGACGGCGCTCAACATGTATGACTGGATCGCCAACGACAAGGAGCCGGAAAAACTGACGCTGACTTCCGGTTCGCTGGCACTGCGCGACGATTATGAAAAGGTCCGCAAGGATCTTGGCATCGAGTGATCGTCCTTCCAAGATGATATCGTCCGGCGGCCGCCAGCGTGCCGCCGGGTCCTTCTCGGCGGAGCGATGATGGCTTTCCTCGAATTCAACAATATCTCCAAGGGTTATCCCGGCGTGCAGGCGCTGGCGAATGTTTCCTTCACTGTCGAGAAGGGCGCCGTCCACGGCCTGATGGGCGAGAACGGTGCCGGTAAATCGACGTTGATCCGGGTACTGTCAGGCGATCAGGCCGCCGATGGCGGCAACATCCTCATCGACGGCGAGGTGCAGAGATACGGGTCCGTCCGCGACGCCTTACATGCCGGTGTCATCGTCATCCATCAGGAGTTGCAACTCGTTCCTGAGTTGACGGTCGCTGAAAATCTCTGGCTCGGACGCTTTCCGGCCAAGGGCGGCGTCATCCATTCGAAGGCGCTGATCGAGACGGTGCGCTCGAAGCTCCAGGAGATCGGCATCGATATCGATCCGTCGGCCAAGGTCGCCTCGCTTTCGATTGGAGCGCGGCAGATGGTCGAGATCGCCAAGGCCGTCATGCTTGATGCACGGGTGATTGCGCTCGACGAGCCGACCTCCTCGCTTTCCTCGCGCGAAAGCGAAATCCTGTTTTCACTCATCGACAGGCTGAAGGCGAAGGGAACGGTCATTCTCTACGTCTCGCATCGTCTCGATGAGATCTTCCGTCTTTGTGACAGCCTGACGGTGCTGCGCGACGGCAAACTTGCCGCCCACCATCCTGACATCGCCGAAACCACGCGCGAGCAGATCATCTCGGAAATGGTCGGGCGCGAGATCAGCAATGTCTGGGGATGGCGCGAACGTCCGCTCGGCGGCATTCGGCTGGAGGTCAAGGCCCTTTCGGGACCGAGGCTGCGCCATCCGATCAACTTTTCCGTCCGTGCGGGCGAAATTCTCGGCTTCTTCGGCTTGATCGGCGCCGGCCGCAGCGAGATGGCGCGGCTGCTTTACGGCGCCGATGCCAGGCATCAGGGCCAGGTCACGATCGACGGCGTTGCCGTTTCGCCGAACAATCCAAAAGCGGCGATCAATGCCGGCATGGTGCTTTGCCCGGAGGATCGCAAGTTCGACGGTATCGTCCAAGGGCGATCGATCGAAGAAAATATCGCGATCTCATCGCGCCGGCATTTTTCGCCCTTCGGCATTCTGAGCCCGAGACAAGAGGCGGCGCTGGCAGACCGGTTCATCGCCAAGCTTCGGGTGCGGACGCCGTCGCGCAAACAAGACATCATCAACCTCTCCGGCGGCAACCAGCAGAAGGTCATTCTCGGCCGCTGGCTGTCCGAGCAGGGGATCAAGGTCCTCGTCATCGACGAGCCGACGCGCGGCATCGATGTCGGGGCGAAATCGGAAATCTATGAAATCCTCTACGAGCTTGCGGCCGGCGGCATGGCGATCGTGGTGATCTCCAGCGAGTTGCCCGAAGTCATGGGCATCTCCGATCGCATCATGGTGATGTGCCAGGGCAGGGTTGCGGCCAATGTCGCCCGCCAGGATTTCGACGAGCGCAACATCCTGACGGCAGCACTTCCCGACAAGAACGCCGCAGGCACCATTTAGAGCGGTTCAGCTTTCCATGGAAACGCAGAACCGCTCTAACTTTTTGTTTTTACGCAATTCCGGACGGAAAACCGCTTCGCACTTTTCCTGGAATTGCTCTAGGACCAGGAATATACGGACGATGAATTCGTTGAAAAAAATTCTTCTTGGCGAGCAGGGGCTGGTGGTGATCTTCGCTGCCGCCTTCGTGATCGTTTCGCTCTTCGTTCCGAACTTCCTGACCGAGCGAAACATGCTGGGGCTGCTGCAGTCGGTCGTCACGATCGGCATCGTCGCGTGCACGATGATGTTCTGCCTGGCGTCGCGCGATTTCGACCTTTCGGTCGGATCGATCGTCGCCTTCTCCGGCATGATCGCGGTGATGGTGTCGAACGCGACAGGCTCCATTCCCGTCGGGCTGCTCGCCGCCCTGCTTTGCGGCGCCGTCGTCGGTTTCGTCAATGGTATCGTCATTGCGCGGTTTCGCATCAATGCGCTGATCACCACGCTTGCGACCATGCAGATCGTGCGCGGGCTGGCGCTGATCGCGTCCGATGGTCGCGCCGTCGGCATCAACGATCCCGCCTTCTACCAGCTTGCCCTGTCGCGATTTCTCACCGTGCCGACGCCGATCTGGATCATGCTGATCCTTTTCATCCTCTTCGGTTTCGTGCTCAATCGCACCGTCTTCGGCAAGAACACCCTGGCGATCGGCGGCAATCCAGAGGCCTCGCGGCTTGCCGGCGTCAATGTCGTCAACATGCGGGTCTGGATCTTTGCGCTGCAGGGGCTTGTCTGCGGCATTGCCGGCATTCTGCTTGCCTCTCGCATCACCTCCGGCCAGCCGAATGCGGCGACAGGGCTTGAGCTTTCGGTGATTTCGGCCTGCGTTCTCGGCGGCGTTTCGCTGGCCGGCGGCCGGGCGGCGATGAGCGGCGTCATCGTCGGCGTGCTGATCATGGGCATTGCCGAAAACGTCATGAACCTCTTGAATATCCAGGCGTTCTATCAGTATGTGGTCCGCGGGCTGATCCTGCTGATCGCAGTGTTGCTCGACAATTTGAGGTCTTCGGCTGCGGGACGGCGCGGATGAACCAGGGACAAGCCGGCGATGACATCGAACTGAGGCACGGTGATCTCGCTGTCCGGGTCAGCCGTCGGGGTGCGGCCGTCACCGCCGCGACGTATCGAGGCATGCCCTTTCTCGTGGCGGCCGGCGGCCCTGAAGGAATGATGGCGAATTTCGCGATGGTGCCGTTCGGCAATCGCGTTGAAGGCAACGCCATGTCCTTTGCCGGACAAGACTATGCCTTCCAAGCGAATGCTTCCGATCCGCTCTATCTCCACGGCGACGGCTGGCTCAGCCTCTGGCAGCTTGAAGATGCTAGTGCGGAGCATGCGCAGTTCTCCTTTTCCCGTAGCTCCGACAAGGTTTCACCCTATGCCTACCTTACCCGGCAGGAGATCCGTCTCGCCGGCGACGCGCTGGTGCTGACACTTTCCGTGGAAAACCGCGGCGAAACCGCTCTTCCCTTCGGGCTCGGTCAACATCCCTTCTTTGCGCGGACGCCAAAGACGAGGCTGACGATCGCGGCCGATCGTTACTGGAACGAGCGGCCCGACCATCTTCCCGAGATGCCTGGCCCTGTGCCGGACTATTTCGATTTCAGATCCGAAAAGCTTTTGCCGCAGAGATGGATGAACAATGCCTTCGAGGGGTGGAATGGGCGGGCGGCAATCGCCTGGCCGGAACTTGCGATTCAGGCGGCGCTGGAAGCCGACGGTGCGCTCAATCGCTTCATGCTGTATATGCCGGTCAACCGGAGCGATTTCTTCTGCCTCGAGCCGATGAGCCATCTGCCGAACGGCCATCACCTTCCTGATTTCGGTGGGCTCACCCCGCTTGCGCCGGGGGAGGCTCTTGCCGGCACGGTGACGATCCTGATGTCGGCGCTGCCGGCTCAACCGAAGGAGGGATAGATGGGCAGCCGTCTGCAGGGCAAGAACATCCTGATAACAGGTGCTGCGCAGGGTATCGGCCTTGCGATCGCAAAGGCTTTCATGCGGGAGGATGCCGCCGTCTTCCTCGTCGATCGCGATGCGGCGCTGCTGGCGCAGGCGGCGAAAGAGCTCCAGCGCAGCGGCGGCCGGCTTGGTTATCTGCCGGCCGATATTACCGATGCCGGAACGATCACGACGTTGGTCGCTCAGGCGAATGAAGAGATCGGACAGCTGAACGCGCTCGTCAACAATGCCGGGGTGAATGTCTTCGCCGAACCGCTCCAGACGACGGACGAGGAATGGAACCGCTGCTTTGACATCAATCTCAAGGGCGCATGGAACTGCTGCAAGGCGGTGCTGCCGGGCCTGATCGAACAGGGCGGCGGCGTTATCCTCAACATCGCCTCGACGCACGCTTTCACCATCATCCCGCATACATTTCCCTATCCGCTGGCAAAACACGCCCTGCTCGGAATGACGAAATCCTTAGGGCTGGAATATGCCGCCCGCAATATCCGCGTGAACGCGCTGGCGCCGGGCTATGTCTCGACGCAGAAGGTGATCGATTACTGGAACGGCTTCCCTGATCCGGAGGCGGCAAAGGCCGAAACGATGAGACTGCATCCCGGCGGGCGCATCGCGACGCCGGAAGAGATTGCCATGGCGGCCGTGTTCATGATTTCCGACGAGTGCCCGTTCATCAATGCCACCTGCCTGACAATTGACGGCGGCCTCAGCGTCCTGCAGCATCCCGCCTGAAGGCTTCGATCCCGCTATTTTTACAAGCCTGTCGTCTTCTCGGGATAGAGCATTATATTGCCCATCGGGAAGGCTATCTGATCTCCCGCAGGCATGGAGCGGCCCTGCCGCTTTCTGAAAACACAATTGAAAACAGGAGGACGGCATGCAGATCAATCGCACGGCTTCGGCTCATTGGACCGGTGGTCTCAAGGACGGCAAAGGCCTGATCTCAACGCAGAGCGGCGCTCTGAAGGACTATCCCTACGGCTTCGCAAGCCGCTTCGAAGGCATCCCCGGCACCAACCCGGAAGAGCTGATAGGTGCCGCCCATGCCGGCTGCTTCACCATGGCGCTGTCGTTGATCCTCGGTGAAGCCGGCTTTACCGCCGAGCATATGGAAACCTCCGCCAAGGTGACGCTCGAAAGCGTCGAGGGCGGCTTTGCCATCACCGCCATCCATCTCTCGCTCTCCGGCCGTATTCCCGGTGCCGATGAAGCGACCTTCACCGAACTTGCCAACAAGGCGAAAGCCGGCTGCCCGGTTTCCAAGGCGCTTGCGTCGGTTCCGATCACACTCGACGTCAAGGTCGTCTGACCCGTCACTCCATGGACGAAGTGCCGCGCGCTTGTCGCCGCGGCGCTTTCCATTTGTGCGCCCGCATTCCAGGGTCCCACCTATTCCGATGCCGTCGGTCGCCGGGAGGACGTATCGCCTCCGCCGGATACATTCGTCCCGCGACACCTTGTGCTGCGCTATCGCATGTTGACAAGTGACGCCTGATATTTTACGACTGACGAAATTCGAAAATCGTCAGTCGTAATTCAGGTCCGAAACTTATGAACGACATCGCGGAAAATACGCTCGACATCGCGCGGCAGGAGAATGTCACGCGCATTCTCGATGCAGCCGAGCGGCTGTTTCGGCACTATGGCTACAGCAAGACGACGGTGGCCGACATTGCCCGCGATCTCGGCATGTCGCCGGCCAATATCTATCGTTTCTTCGCCTCCAAGGTGGAAATCCACCAAGCACTCTGCGGGCGCATGCTCGCGACTGCCTATCAAATCGCCTACGACATCCGCCACCAGCCGATCAGCGCCAGCGAGCGGCTGCGCCGCTATGTCGAGACCCAGCATCAATTGACGCTGGATCTGATGCTGGACGAGATGAAGGTGCACGAGATGATCGTGGTCGCCATCGAGCGCGACTGGCATGTCATCGAAAAACACATCGATCGTGTTCATGACCTGATCGCCGAAATCATCGCCGAAGGCATTGCAGCCGGGGAATTTGCCGAGCAGGACCCGGTCGTTGCCTCACGCTGCTTTGGTGCTGCGACGAACACACTCTGCCATCCGCAGATGGTGGCGCAATGTCTTGCCAAAACCAACCGCGCAAGCGTCGACGAGCTGATCAATTACGTGATCAGGGCGCTGAAGAAATAATGGGCGGCAGCCGCCGTCGAATCCCGAAACAATCCAGGAGTGCGGAAGATGTTTTCGCTCAAGACCCTCAGCCATCGCATGCCGTCCGTCGCCAGTCTCATACTCGTCGGCGCCATCGGCATCGGCGTTTCCGCCTGCTCAGAAGAGAAGGCTGAGGTCAAGCAAGTCATCCGGCCGGTGAAGGTCGTCGAGATCGCCAAGGCCGGCGACACCCGCAAGCTCGACTATTCAGGCTCGGTCAAGGCACGCACGGAGATGAACCTCGGCTTTCGCGTCGCCGGCAAGATCACCGAACGCCTCGTCGATATTGGCGACAAGGTGAAGCCGGGCGACGTGCTTGCTCGGATGGACTCAACCGATTACCAGCTGGCGGTCAAAACGGCGGAAGCCAATCTTGCAGCCGCTGAAAAAGGCGTCGAAACCGCCGATCTCGTGAACAAGCGCAATCAGCAGCTCTTCGACAAGAATGTTTCTCCGAAATCCCAGCTCGAGCAAGCGTCGCTCAGTTACGATCAGGCCGTTTCAAGCCGCGATGCCGCCGTCTCGGCGCTCGATCAGGCGAAGAACCAGGTGAGTTATGCGGAGCTAAAGGCCGACCACAACGGGATTGTCACGACGATCAATGCCGATGTCGGCCAGGTCGTCGCGTCTGGCACTCCCGTCGTCGCCGTTGCCGTCGACGGCGAAAAGGAAGTGCAGATTGCGGTCCCGGAAAACGACATTGCCGAATTCAAGCCGGGCAAGGCAGTCAAGGCCAGCTTCTGGGCTGACGACAGGCTGGTGCTCGACGGCAAGGTGCGCGAGGTTTCCGGCAGCGCCGACCAGCAGTCGCGCACCTTTGCGGTTCGGGTGAGCCTGCCGAACGATCCGCGCGTCCTGCTCGGCATGACGGCGACGATCGAGGCCGACGTCAGCAACGGCAACAGCTATGTCTCGATCCCGCTCAGCGCCCTGGCTGAAAAGGACGGCAAGCAGATGGTCTGGACCGTCGACCGCGACACGGCGACCGTGCATGGCCGCAACATCAAGGTCGCCGATTTCACCGGCGACGGCGTGCATGTGACCGAGGGCCTCGATGCCGGCGATCTCGTCGTTTCGGCTGGCACGCAGTTCATGAGCGAAGACCTGAAGGTGAAGGTGCCGGACCAGCAGTCGGCCCTGGCCGCCACGGACCAGGCCGTCCGCTGATCGCGCCATAGGATAGGGAACAAGACCATGGACGCCACCACTGAAAAGCGGCCCTTCAATCTGTCGCGCTGGGCGATCGGCCATCCGAGCATCGCCCGCTTCCTCTTCGGGCTGATCATCATTACCGGCGTGCTCGGCCTGATGCGCATGGGCCAGCGCGAGGACCCCGAATTCACCTTCCGCGTCATGGTCGTTCAGGCGATCTGGCCAGGTGCCTCCATCCAGGAAATGGAAGATCAGGTCGTCAACAAGATCGAGCGCAAGCTGCAGGAAACGCCGCATATCGACTGGGTCAAGTCCTATACGCGGGCAGGCAGCGCGATCATCACCCTGCAGGTCAAGGGCGACACGAATTCGCAAGAAGTGGCGGATGCCTTCTACCAGGTGCGCAAGAAGGTCGGCGACATCTCCAGCGAGCTACCGCAGGGCCTGCTCGGCCCCTATTTCAACGACGAGTTCGGCGATACATTCATCACGCTGCATTCGATCAGCGGCGACGGCTATTCCTATCCGGAACTGAAGAAATTCGCGATCCAGGCGCGCGACATGCTGCTGACGACGCCGGGCGTCGAGAAGGCGGTCATCATCGGCGACCAGCCTGAGAAGATCTATGTCGACGTCTCGTCCAAGGCGCTCGCCGAGCGCGGCCTGACGATCCTCGATCTGCAGAACGCCATCAAGGGCCAGAACAACGTCGATCCGGCCGGTTCCGTCGATACCGGCCTGCGCTCGGTGCGCATCTCTGTCGAAGGCGACGTAAAGAAGGCGGCCGATATCCGCGAACTGCGCCTTCGCGCCGGCGGCCAGGTGACGCGCCTCGGCGATATCGCCACCGTCAGTTCCGGGCTCGAAGATCCCTACCAACGCAAGTACCGCTTCAACGGTCACGACAGCGTTCAGGTCGGCGTCGTCATGGCCAAAGGCTTCAACGTCACAGATGTCGGCAAGGGCGTGGAGGCGACCTATCAGCGCTTCGAGGAGGCGCTGCCTTACGGCGTCGCCGTCGATCAGATCGCCAACCAGCCCGACGTGGTGACGGATGCGGTCAGCGAATTCATGCATGCGCTCGGCGAAGCTCTCATCATCGTGCTAGTCGTTTCGTTCGTGTCGATCGGCTGGCGATCGGGCCTCGTCATCGCCATCGCCATTCCGCTGGTGCTCGCCGCCACCTTTGCGCTGATGTACGAACTCGGCATCGACCTGCAGCGCATCTCGCTCGGCGCGCTGATCATCGCGCTCGGCCTGCTCGTCGACGATGCGATGATCGTCGTCGAGATGATGGAGCGAAAACTGGAGGAGGGGCTCGTCAAGATCGAGGCGGCAAGTTTCGCCTATTCCTCGACCGCCTTCCCGATGCTGACGGGTACGCTGATCACCACGGCCGGCTTCATTCCCGTCGGCTTCGCCGCCTCGACGGCCGGCGAATATGTGCGGTCGCTGTTCTACGTCGTCGGCATCGCGCTTGTCACCTCGTGGTTCGTCGCGGTCTACTTCACGCCGTGGCTCGGCTATATGATCCTCAAGCAGCGCCATCACGCCGGCGAGCATCACGACGCCTTCGACACAGGCTTCTACCGTCGGCTGCGCGGCACGGTCGGCTGGGCGGTGCGCCACCGCGTCATCGTGCTGCTGCTGACGCTCGGCACCTTCGTCACCAGCCTCTGGGCCTTCCAGTTCATTCCGCAGAATTTCTTCCCGCAATCTTCGCGGCCGGAAATTCTCGTCGATCTCTGGCTGCCCGAGGGCACCAGCATCAAGGAAGTCGAAGTGCAGGCAAAGGCGCTCGAAGCCAAGATGATGGATGATCCCGACAAGCGGTTCATCGCCACCTATATCGGCGAAGGCGCGCCGCGTTTCTTCCTGCCGCTCGACCAGCAGCTGCGCAATCCGAACTTCGCCCAGCTGCTCGTCATGGCCAATGACGAACCGGCACGCGAGCGGCTGATCGGCAAGCTGCGGACGATCCTTGCGGAAGACTTCCCCGACATTCGCGGCAAGGTCGACCGCCTCTTCCTCGGTCCGCCGACCGGCTGGCCGGTGCAAATGCGCGTCATGGGGCCTGACCGCCAGGAAGTCAGGGAGATCGCCGATCAGGTAAAGGCGCGCTTCCAGGCCAATCCGATGCTCGGCGCCATCCATGACGACTGGCTGGAAGAGGTGCCGGGGATGAAGCTGGTGATCGACCAGGACCGCGCCCGGGCACTCGGCGTCACCTCGCAGCGCGTCCGCCAGATGCTGCAGACCGCCATGTCGGGGGCTGCGCTCGACGATTTCCGCGACGGCGAGGAGACGGTCTCGATCGTCGCCCGCGAGCCGGATGCCAGCCGCTCGCTGCTGTCGGCGGTCAACTCGGTCTATGTGCCGACGGATTTCGGCGGCTTCGTGCCGGTCTCGCAGGTTGCCAAGGTCGTGCCTGTCATGGAGCAGGGCATCGAATGGCGGCGCAACCGCCTGCCGACGATCACCGTGCGCGCCACGCTGCCTGACGATGTGCAGGCGAATGACGTGGTGATGAAGATGTATGCCGACATGAAGGACCTGCGCGACAGCCTTCCGGCCGGCTACAATGTCGAGATCCAGGGCGGCGCCGAGGATGCGGCGGAAAGCCAGATGTCGATCGCCGCCAAGGCGCCGATCATGCTCGCCGTCATCATCGTGCTGCTGATGGTGCAGCTGCAGCATTTCGGCAAGGCGATGCTGGTGCTCGCCACCGGACCGCTCGGGATCATCGGTGCGGCCGCCGCATTGCTGATCAGCGGCGCCCCCTTCGGCTTCGTGGCGATCCTCGGCGTCATTGCGCTGCTCGGCATCATCATGCGCAACTCGATCATCCTGGTCGACCAGATCGACCAGGATATCAAGGCGGGCATGCACCGGCAGGAGGCGATCGTCGGCGCGGCCGTGCGGCGTTTCCGACCGATCATGCTGACGGCGCTGACCGCCGTGCTGGCGCTGATCCCGATCTCCCGCGGTGTCTTCTGGGGTCCGCTCGCCTACGCGATGATGGGCGGCATCTTGGTTGCGACCGTGCTTACCATTCTGGTTCTGCCCGCCGGTTACGCCCTTTTCTTCGGCCGGGAGCCGAAGACAAAGGGCGAGCCAGGCCAGCATGCCGACGCCATCCAGGAAGAGGCGGATGACAGACATCCGCCGGCGTTGGCAGCAGAGTGAGGACGGCGCGGCGAAAGCCGCGCCGTTTTCCTTGCAGGTCACAGCTTCCTCATCAAAGCGCGTCGCTGCCCACAGCGCCGCGCAGTCTTTACTGCCTGCTCCGTCTTGGAGCTGCGCGCCGATTCCATTGCCGCCTCGAAAAAGCTAAGCTGCAAAAGCATGCCGGCAGACCAACCGCGATCCCGGCCACCCATTGACGAGGCAGGGCACGACCGTGACCGATTACCATCTGGAAGCAAGCTGGAGCCCGATCGAGGGCAGTTTCGGGTGCCTCACCTTCACGCTTTTCAATCTTTCGACCGAGCCGCTGTCCGGCTTCTCGCTCGCCTGTACGTCAGAGACGCGGGTTGCCGACAAACATGTCTGCGACGGCGGCAGCCTCAAGCGGCAGGTCGCGCATTTCCACGAATTCCTGCCGCCCGAAGACCTGAGCGTGCCGCCCGGCGGGCGCTGGCGGTTCACCGTCGAGGGGCTGACCAGGGCGCCGAAACATAGGACGGCCGGCGTCAAATCGGCCTATCTGACACTTGGCGATGGACGCTACGTTCCTGTTGGTTTCGGCGATCTCATGCTCGAAGGACGGGATGGTGCCGTGGCGCCGCCGCTTCTGCCGCCAGGCCGGGCCGAGGAACCGTATTCGCTGCTGCCATGGCCGCTGGCGCTCGGGCTGAAGGCGGGAGAGCTGCCGGTCGTCCTTTATCCGGCCGAGCGGACGCGGGCCGATGCGGTCAAGGCGCTCTCGCTGGTTCTCGCGCTCTACCAGCGGCTCTATCCGGCCGACAATATGCCGTTTTCCCTCAGCGCCGTCGAAGGCGGGCGGGCCATTCGTTTCGTCACCGAATCGTCGATCGCCGCCTTCGCCTACGAATTGCGTCTTACCGCACATGAGATCGTGCTTTCGAGTGCGGATAGCGCCGGGCGGCATTACGGGCTGATCAGCCTAGCGCAACTGCTGCACGGCGCCCGCGCCGATCCCGAGCGCTTCAAATTCCCCAGTTTCGGCACGATCGCTGACCAGCCGCGTTATGACTGGCGCGGCTGCCATCTCGATGTGTCCAGGCAATTCTATCCGGTGGCGGACGTCGTGCGGCTGATCGATATTCTCGCCTGGAACAAGCTCAACATCTTCCACTGGCATCTGACCGATGACGAAGCGTGGCGGCTGGAGATAAAAGCCTATCCCGCGCTTACGGAGATCGGCGCCCGGCGTGGGCCGGATGAAGTGCTCGTGCCGCAGCTTGGCGACGGGGCGGAACCGCGCTCCGGCCATTACACCCAGGACGACGTCAGGCGGATCGTTGCACATGCAGCCTCGCTGCATATCGAGGTACTGCCGGAAATCGATATTCCGGGCCACAGCATGGCAACGCTATTCTCACTGCCCGACCTCGTTGACGGGCAGGAGGCGCCGGACAGTTACCGCTCGGTGCAGGGTTATCCGAACAACGCTCTCAATCCGGCGGTGGAATTCACCTATGAATTTCTCGGCAAGGTGTTCGACGAGATGGTGACGTTGTTTCCAGGCGAGTACCTTCATATCGGAGGCGACGAAGTGGCGCACGGCTCCTGGCTCTCTTCGCCGCTCTGCAAGGCACTGATGGAGCGGGAGAAACTTGCCGGCACCGCCGAGCTGCAATCCTATTTCATGAAATGTATCAAAGCCATGCTATCTGAGCGCGGCAGGAAGCTCGCTGGCTGGAACGAGGTCTCGCATGGCGGCGGGGTCGATCGCGACGGCACGCTGCTGATGGCCTGGGAAACGCCCGCCGTCGGCATCGAGCTGGCACAGGAAGGCTACGACGTGGTGATGACACCGGGGCAAGCCTATTATCTCGACATGGCGCAGGCTGAAGCCTGGGCCGAGCCTGGCGCGGCCTGGGCGGGGTTCAGCCCGCCGGAACACACCTATGCTTACGAGGCCGAGGGCGAGCTGCCGGAGGCGCTAAAGGAGAAGATGCGCGGCATCCAGGCCTGCATCTGGACCGAGAACTTCCTCTCCCGCGCCTATTTCAACCGGCTGGTTTTTCCGCGCCTTTCGGCCGTTGCCGAGGCTGCCTGGACGCCTTCGGCGCGCAAGGACTGGGATCGCTTCGCAGCGATCGTGCGGATGTGGCCGGTGCTTTAAGGAATCGCAATTCCGGACGGAAAATCGCTTCGCACTTTTCGTGGAACTGCTTCAGGCCGCCTCGGCCTTCAGCCCCAAAAGCGCGGCGCCGATCAGGCCGGGTTCGATGCGGCATTCGCTGCGCACCACCAGCGGGCGGTCGAACTTGCGCAGGATACGGGCGCGCACGGCGTGGTCGAGCTCGGCAAGCAGCGGCTCGACATTGGAAAGCCCGCCGCCGACCGGCACGATGGTCGCGCCGGTGATGTTGATCGTCAGCGCCAAGGGCGAGGCGACGAGATCGACATAGACGTCGATCGTCCGTGTCGCCTTCTCCTCTCCCTGCCGCCACTGAGCGATGATCTCCTCGCTGGCAATGTCTAGATCGTGCAGCGTCTTGTGCAGTCGCTCCAGCCCCCGGGCGCCGCCGACGGTGTCGACGCAGCCCTTCTGGCCGCAGCCGCAGGCATAGGCAGGAATGGCGACGGGCGGATTGCCGGCCGCAGATGCGATGATTGGGCCGTGGCCCCATTCGCCGGCAAAGCCGCCGGCCTCGTTGACGAGGCGTCCGTCGGCAACCAGGCCGCCGCCGACGCCGGTACCGAGGATGGCGCCGAAGATGATGCGGTGACCGCGGCCGGCGCCGAGGCCGGCTTCGGCCATGGCGAAACAGTCGGCGTCGTTGGCAATCAGCACCGGCAGGCCGAGTTCCGCTTCGAGGTCGGCTGCGAGCGTGCGGCCGTGAATGCAGGGAATGTTGGCGCAGATCAGGCGCTGGGTATCGGGATCGACGACGCCGGCGATGGAGAGGGCGATACGGCTCGGTTGTTCGCCGGTTTCGGCGATGATGCCGCGCAGGGTCTCGACGAAAGCGGCGAAATCATCCCTGGGCGTCGGGCGGCGGCCGAGGGGAAGGATGTCTGTCTCGGAGCGGGCGATGCCGCCCTTGATGGCGGAGCCGCCGATGTCGAATGAAATGATCATTGCCACTCTGCCGCTTTTCTGGTCTCCCGCGTCTGCTTGCATTGTTGGCGGGGAATTTCAAGCGCTCATTCGGCGGAGGTGTCACCGGCTTTATGGTCGTGCCGTGTGCCACCCCTCTGTTCTGCCGGACATCTCTCCCACAGGTGGGGAGATCGGATAGGCGGGACAGGTTTCCATCTTCCCTTCCGTCATGGCAAGACGTTGGAGAAATCTGGTGAGCCCAGGCCCATCGGCTCCGATCGCAGCCGCAATTTCTAACCCCGCAAGTCATTCAATTGGCATATTGCATCGCCAAAATCCGGCCCTACACTTTCATCAACTGCCGGACCCACGACCATCGATACGAGAGAAAACAGTACCATCCGAAGAGCACGTCCCAAAGGCCGCCGCCTCTCATCCATTTTGCGGCAGATGGCCGCCGATCACAGCCGCGAAAGGATCTCGATCGGCGATCTATTCGACACGATGGGTGACAGGGCGATCAGCGCGTTGATGCTGATCTTCGCGCTTCCGAACGCCTTTCCCACTCCGCCGGGCACCTCGGCCGTGCTCGGCGCGCCATTGGTCTTCCTGGCAGCGCAGCTGACCTTCGGGCTGAAACCCTGGCTTCCGAAGGTGATTGCCAACCGTTCGATGCGGCGGGAGGATTTCGAGACCATCGTCGGCCGCATCCACCGCTGGCTCGCCTGGGCCGAGCGCATGCTGAAGCCGCGGCTTGCGATCTTCGCCGAGCCGCCGGCGGAATATCTCGCCGGGGCGGCATGCCTGCTGCTGTCGATCGTGCTGCTGCTGCCGGTCCCGCTCGGCAACATCCTGCCGGCGATCACGATCTCGGTCTTTGCGTTCGGCATATTGGGCCGTGACGGGCTCTTCGCGCTCATTGGCTTCGTGATGACGGCCGTGTCGCTCGTCATCGCCGGCGGGGTGATTTACGGTCTCGTGAAGGCGGCGATCTATATCGTCGTGCAATGGTTTGCCTGAGCGGGTTTGCCCCAATGATGACGGTTATTTGGCGAGGCTCCTTGCAACAGGCTCGACATTTGCCGGAATTTTGTTTTGATCTGGCGCGATAGAAACTCGAAATCATGTTCGGCGGCGGCACGCCGGCTCATTTTGCGCGGTAGGCATTGATGGTAAAAAGATCCGAGACCCCCGCACGGCTCGACGATGCAGCGCGTGCCGGCTGGCTTTATTACGTCGCCGGGCGCACGCAGGATGAAATCGCCGCGGCGATGGGCATCTCGCGGCAATCGGCGCAGCGGCTGGTGTCGCTGGCGGTCGCCGAGCGCCTGATCAAGGTGCGGCTCGATCATCCGATCGCCGCCTGCCTGGAGCTCGGCAGTCAGCTGCGGCGGAAGTTCGGGCTGAAACATGTGGAGGTGGTGCCGAGTGATCCCGCGTCGTCGTCGACGACGGTCGGTATCGCCGAGGCGGCCGCGGCGGAGATCGAGCGGTGGCTGAAACGGCCGGAGCCGATCGTCCTCGCCATCGGGACCGGCCGCACGCTGAAGGCGGCCGTCGACCAGCTTCCGGCGATCGAATGTCCCAATCACCGCATCGTTTCGCTGACCGGCAATATCGCCCCGGACGGATCTGCGGCCTATTACAACGTCATCTTCAGCATGGCCGATGCTGTGAAGGCGCGACACTATCCGATGCCGCTGCCGGTGCTCGTCACCTCGGCTGAGGAGCGGGAGCTGCTGCACGGCCAACAGCTGGTGCGCTCGACGCTTAACATGAGTGCGCAAGCCGATGTCACCTTCGTCGGCATCGGCGAGCTCGGCATCGATGGGCCGCTCTGCGTCGACGGTTTTCTGGAGAAGGACGAGATGATGGAGCTGATGCGCGGGGGTGCTGTCGGCGAAATCTGCGGCTGGATCTTCGATGTCGACGGCAGGTTGATCGACAACCCGATCAACGAGCGCGTCGCGTCGGCGCCGATCCCGTCTCGCGACGCATCGATGGTCATTGGGCTGGCCAAGGGCAAACGCAAATTCAAGGCGATCAAGGCTGCCGTTGTCGGTCATCAAATCAATGCTTTGATCACCGATGAAGAGACTGCTGAGTTTTTGCTCAGGAGTTGAGCAAAAAATATCATAGTCAAATCAATTGGATGAGTGATCTCTTCGGCATCGCAGCAACGATTGCCGATTGACATTCTTTATCATTTGTTGAGTAATTGCCCATGAGCGAAGCGAATGCTCACACCCCATCTTCTGGGAGGAAGATTATGACATTGAAAACTTTTCTGCTGGGCGCCTGCTCAGCACTGGCGTTTGCCGGCATGGCTTCGGCCGAGACGCTGACAATCGCAACCGTGAACAACGGCGACATGATCCGGATGCAGAAGCTGACGGATGATTTCAAGGCGAAGAATCCCGGCATCGACCTTGAATGGGTAACCCTCGAAGAGAACGTGCTGCGCCAGAAGGTCACGACCGACATCGCGACCAAGGGCGGCCAGTACGACGTCTTGACGATCGGCACCTATGAAGTTCCGATCTGGGCAAAGCAGGGTTGGCTGGTACCGCTCGACAATCTCGGCGCCAATTACGACGTCGACGACCTGCTGCCGGCGATCCGCAGCGGCCTGACCATGGACGGCAAGCTCTATGCGGCGCCGTTTTACGGCGAAAGCTCGATGGTCATGTACCGCAAGGACCTGTTCGACGCTGCCGGCCTGAAGATGCCGGACGCCCCGACCTGGGACTTCATTGCCGACGCTGCCCGCAAGATCACCGACAAGGACAAGGAAGTCTACGGCATCTGCCTGCGCGGCAAGGCCGGTTGGGGCGAGAACATGGCCTTCCTGACGGCCATGTCCAACTCCTTCGGCGCCCGCTGGTTCGATGAAAACTGGAAGCCGCAGTTCGATCAGCCCGAATGGAAGGACACGCTCGACTTATACGTCAAGCTGATGAAGGATGCCGGCCCTCCGGGCGCATCCTCCAACGGCTTCAACGAGAACCTGGCGCTCTTCCAGACCGGCAAGTGCGGCATGTGGATCGATGCCACCGTTGCCGCATCCTTCGTCAGCAACCCGAAGGAATCGACCGTCGCCGACAAGGTCGGCTTTGCGCTGGCTCCCGACAAGGGTCTCGGCAAGCGCGGCAACTGGCTGTGGGCCTGGAGCCTTGCCATCCCGGCAGGTTCGCAAAAGGCCGAAGCCGCCGAGAAGTTCGTCGCCTGGGCCACGAGCAAGGACTACACCAATCTCGTTGCCGAGAAGGAAGGCTGGCTGAATGCACCTCCGGGCACCCGCAGCTCGCTCTATGCGAATGCCGAGTACCAGAAGGCGGCTCCCTTCGCCAAGACGACGATCGACTCGATCAACGCGGCCGATCCGAGCAAGCCGACCGTCAAGCCGGTCCCCTATGTCGGCGTCCAGTTCGTGGCGATCCCGGAATTCCAGGGCATCGGCACGGCGATCGGTCAGCAGTTCTCGGCAGCCCTTGCCGGCCAGCTTTCGGTCGACCAGGCCCTGAAGAGCGCACAGCAGCTGGCCACCCGCGAAATGACCAAGGCCGGCTACATCAAATAAAGCCTCCCGAGCAAGAGGCGGATCCTTGACAATCCGCCTCTCTGGGCCGCCGATTGCCCGAACTGCATCGGCGGCCGCTTTTTTTCCAGACAAAGCTGCCTTGCGGCCGCTCCCCGCTTCAGTCCAGATCGGTGATTGCCATGGCAACGTTACATACCCGCTCCTCCGCGCGCCTGATGATTGCGCCTTCCGTGCTGCTCCTCTTTGCATGGATGATCGTCCCGCTGGCGATGACGATCTACTTCTCGCTGCTGAACTACAATCTGCTCAGCCCCGGCATGGAAAGCTTCGTCGGTTTTCTGAACTATCAGTACTTCCTGACGGATCCTGCCTTCTTCGCCGCGCTGATCAACACGCTGCTGCTTGTTGCCGGCGTGTTGTTGATCACCGTCATCGGCGGCATCGCCTTTGCGCTGTTGCTCGACCAGCCGATGTACGGCCAGGGCATCGTGCGCATTCTGGTGATTGCGCCGTTCTTCGTCATGCCGACGGTGGCGGCGCTGGTCTGGAAGAACATGTTCATGAACCCGGTCAACGGGTTGTTTGCCCATCTTGCCAAGGCGCTCGGCCTGCAGCCGATCGACTGGCTGGCCAATGCGCCGCTGTTTTCCGTCATTCTGATCGTCGCCTGGCAATGGCTGCCCTTTGCCACCCTCATCATGCTGACCGCGCTGCAGTCGCTCGACGAGGAGCAGAAGGAAGCCTCCGAGATGGACGGCGCCGGGCCGATCTCGAAATTCATCTACATCATCCTGCCGCATATGGCGCGCGCCATCACCGTGGTGATCCTGATCCAGACGATCTTCCTGCTTTCGGTCTTCGCCGAGATCCTCGTCACCACCAATGGCGGACCTGGCACCGACAGCACCAACCTCACCTATCTCGTCTATGCCCAGGCGCTGCTGCAGTTCGATATCGGCGGCGCATCGGCCGGCGGCATCGTGGCTGTTATCCTCGCCAATATCGTCGCGATCTTCCTCGTGCGCCTCGTCGGCAAGAATCTGGAGGCTTGAGATGGCCAGAAAAGTCACAACCAAGCGTAAGCTCATCGTTACCGCGATCGCCTGGACGCTCGGCATCCTGATCTTCTTCCCGATTCTGTGGACGTTTCTGACCAGCTTCAAGTCGGAAGCCGACGCCATCGCCTCGCCGCCGCAGTTCCTGTTCTTCCACTGGACGACGGAGAACTATGCCGAGGTGCAGAGCCGCTCGAACTATCTCGGCCACTTCATGAACTCGGTGATCATCTCCTTCGGCTCGACGCTGATCGGCCTGATCATCGCCATTCCGGCCGCCTGGGCGATGGCGTTTTCGCCGACCAAGCGGACCAAGGACGTGCTGATGTGGATGCTGTCGACCAAGATGATGCCGCCGGTCGGCGCGCTGATCCCGATCTACCTGATGTTCCGCAATTTTGGCCTGCTCGACACGCGTACCGGCCTGGTGATCGTGCTGACGCTGATCAACCTGCCGATCATCGTCTGGATGCTCTACACCTACTTCAAGGAAATCCCCGGCGAGATTCTCGAAGCGGCTCGCATGGACGGGGCGTCGCTGATGAAGGAGATCGTCTACGTGCTGACGCCGATGGCGGTGCCGGGCATAGCCTCGACGCTGCTCTTGAACATCATCCTTGCCTGGAACGAGGCGTTCTGGACGCTCAACCTCACCGCCTCGAAGGCAGCGCCGCTGACGGCCTTCATCGCCTCCTATTCCAGCCCCGAGGGCCTGTTTTACGCCAAGCTCTCGGCGGCATCGACGATGGCGATCGCGCCGATCCTGATCCTTGGCTGGTTCAGCCAGAAACAACTCGTCCGCGGCCTGACCTTCGGCGCTGTGAAATAACATAAAAGGGAGAGAAACATGGGCAGCATTACCCTTCAGAAGGTTTCCAAGGTCTTCGGCGAAGCCAAGGTCATCCCTTCGATCGATCTCGATATCAAGGACGGCGAGTTCGTCGTCTTCGTCGGCCCGTCGGGCTGCGGCAAGTCCACGCTGCTCCGGTTGATCGCCGGGCTCGAGGACGTCTCCGCCGGCAAGATCGTCATCGACGGCAGGGACGCCACCGAAAAGGCGCCGTCTGAGCGCGGGCTTGCCATGGTGTTCCAGTCCTATGCGCTTTATCCGCATATGAGCGTGCGCAACAACATCGCTTTCCCGCTGAAGATGGCCGGCATCGACAAGGCGGAGATCGATCGCAAGGTGAGCGATGCCGCCCGGGTGCTGAACCTCACCGACTATCTCGAACGCAAGCCGCGCCAGCTGTCGGGCGGCCAGCGCCAGCGTGTTGCGATCGGCCGCGCTATCGTCCGTCAGCCTTCGGCCTTCCTGTTCGACGAACCGCTGTCGAACCTCGATGCGGCGCTGCGCGTCAACATGCGCCTCGAAATCAGCGAGTTGCATCAGCAGTTGAAGACGACGATGGTCTACGTCACCCACGACCAGGTGGAAGCCATGACCATGGCCGACAAGATCGTCGTCCTGAACAGGGGCAATATCGAGCAGGTCGGATCGCCGCTCGAGCTCTACAGCCACCCGCGCAACCTCTTCGTCGCCGGCTTCATCGGATCGCCGAAGATGAACTTCATCACCGGCCAAAACGCCGCCGCGCTGAACGCCCATACCATCGGCGTCCGGCCCGAGCATGTGCTGCTGTCGATGGAAAGTGGCGACTGGAAGGGCAGGGTCGTGGTCGCCGAACATCTCGGTTCCGACACCTTCCTGCACATCGATGCCGAGGGCATCGGCATGCTGACGGCGCGCGGCAGCGGCGATTTCGCCGCCAAAGCGGGCGATACCGTCTTCCTGACGCCGGACCGTTCGCGTATTCACAAATTCAACGAGGGCGGCCTTGCCATCTGAGGCAGGCGGCCGGGCTGGGGGCAGGCATGCGAGCCGGGCGATGGCGCCCCGGCCGTCTCGGCAAGACCTTCAAGAGGACTGAAATATGACGTGCAAACTATCGCTGGCAACGCTTTCGGATGTGGCGCGCACTGCTGCCATTCCTGGATATGACAGGGCATCGCTGAAAGCCGGCATCGTGCACTTCGGCGTCGGCAACTTCCACCGTGCCCATCAGGCGATCTATCTCGACGATCTCTTAAACGCGGGAACGGATCACGACTGGGCGATCGTCGGCGCCGGCGTGTTGCCGTCGGATGCCGCAATGCGCGAAAAGCTTGCGGCGCAGGATTTCCTGACGACGGTCGTCGAACAGGACAACAACAAGACTGCGGCGCGCGTCACCGCGCCGATGATCGACATCCTGCCGGTCGGCGATGCCGCTGCGATCATCGGCAGGCTTGCCGACCCCGAAATCCGCATCGTTTCGATGACGATCACCGAGGGCGGTTACTTCATCGATGCATCAGGCACGTTCAATCCAGCCCATCCGGCAATCGCCGCTGACGGAGAGAACCCCAACGCGCCGAAGACGGTGTTCGGCCTGATCGTCGCCGGCCTGAAGGCGCGCAAGGACAAGGGCATTAGGCCCTTCACCGTCATGTCCTGCGACAACATTCCCCATAATGGCATCGTCACCGCCAATGCCGTGGTCGGTACGGCGGCCCTTTCGGACTCTGCCTTTGCCGACTGGATCCGGGCGAATGTCGCCTTCCCGAACGCCATGGTCGACCGTATCACGCCGGCGACCAGCCAGCGCGAGATCGATTTCCTCAGGGACAATTTCCAGATCGAGGACAGTTGGCCGGTCTACTGCGAGGAATTCAAGCAATGGGTGCTCGAGGATAAGTTCACCGCCGGCCGGCCGGCGCTGGAAAAGGTCGGCGTCACCTTCGTTGCCGATGTCACGCCTTACGAGCATATGAAGATCCGCATCCTTAACGGCGGGCATGCCGCGATCGCCTATCCGGCGGCGCTGATGGACATTCATTTTGTGCATGATTCCATGGAAGACCCGTTGATCCGCGCCTTCCTAGCCAAACTCGAGAAAGACGAGATCATTCCGATCGTACCGCCGGTGCCGAACACGTCGCTGACGGATTATTTTGCGCTGATCGAACATCGCCTGCTCAATCCGAAGATTGCCGACACCATTCCGCGGCTGGCGCAGGACGGCTCGAACCGCCAACCGAAATTCATCCTGCCGTCGACGCTCGACAATCTGAGTCGGGGCAGGGACGTCGTCGGCCTGGCGCTGGTTTCGGCACTCTGGTGCCGTTATTTCGCCGGCAAGACCGACAGCGGCAAGGATATCGTCTTCAACGATGCGAGCGCAGCGCGCCTGCATGCCGCAGCGCTGAAAGCCAAGGACGATCCTTCGGCCTTCCTCGTCTTCGACGATATTTTCGGCGAAGTGGCGAAATCCGAACTTTTCCGCAAGCGTTTCGCCCATGCTCTCAAAACCCTGTGGGAAAAGGGCACGCGGGAGACGCTACAGCTCTATCTCGATGGCAAGCTCGCAGTGTAAGGAATCCGGATGGCGGTACCTATTGCTGCCATTCATCCGGCCTTGCGAGTGAAGCGGGACGGCAACGAGTCCGAATTGAACTCAGGTTGGGTCTTCCATGGCTGATGCTGAAACACGGCTGGTCATCTTCGATTGCGATGGCGTACTCGTCGACAGCGAGCCGATCTCGATCAGCGTGCTCGTCGGGGCGATGAACGATCTCGGCGTCTCGATCACCGAGGACCAGGCCTATGGGCGCTTTCTCGGCCGCAGCCTGTCGACCCTCATCGATACGCTGGAAACCGAATTCAACGTCCATGCCGACGAGGAATTCCTCGAGCGTATCCGCATCGAACTCTACGCCCGTTTTCGCACGGAACTGAAGCCGATCGACGGTATCGCCGCGGCGATCGATGGGCTTGGCATTCGCTGTTGCGTTGCCTCCTCCAGCCAGATGGAACGGATCCGGTTGTCGCTGTCGGTGACCGGGCTTCTCGATAAGCTGCCCGACATCTTCAGCGCAACGATGGTCAAGCGCGGCAAACCGGCGCCCGATCTCTTCTTGCATGCGGCGCGTGAAATGCAGGTCGAGCCGGCTCATTGCCTTGTCGTCGAAGACAGCCCGGCCGGCATTGCTGCCGCCAAGGCGGCAGGCATGACGGTCTTTGCCTTCACCGGCGGATCACACGCCAATTTCGCCGGATACCGTGCCGAACTCGACCGCCTTTCGCCGGAAGTCGTGTTTGACGCCATGCCGGATTTGATACACCTTGTCCGCAACCATAAGCTGGACGGGACCAAGACTTGATGCGTGATCATGTGGTTGCGGTGGATATCGGCACGGGCAGCGCGCGCGCCGGCGTCTTCGATGCACGCGGCCGTCTCCTCGCCAAAGCCGAGCATCCCATCGTGATGAACCGGCCGCGCGAAAACCATGCCGAGCACGATTCCGAAGATATCTGGTCGGCCGCCTGCACGGTAGTGCGCAGGGCGATGGAGCAATCCGGCATCGCCGCCGCCTCGGTCGGAGCGATCGGCTTCGACGCCACCTGTTCGCTCGTCGTCCGTGACATCGAGGGCCGGCAGCTCAGCGTTTCCACAGGCGGCGAGAGGCATTTCGACACGATCGTCTGGCTCGATCACCGGGCGCTGAAGGAAGCCGATTTCTGCACGGCGACGCAGCACGGGGTGCTCGAACATTCCGGCCACGTGATGTCGCCGGAAATGGAAATGCCGAAGCTGATGTGGCTGAAGAAAAAGCTGCCCGCCACATGGGAAAAGGCCGGCTACTTCTTCGATCTCGCCGATTTCATGACGTGGAAATCGACCGGATCGCCCGCCCGTTCGCGCTGCACGCTGACGGCGAAGTGGAACTATCTCGCCCATCTCGAAAGGGGCTGGCAGCAGGACTTCCTGGAGAAGATCGGCCTCGAGGATCTTCAGGCGCGTGGCCACCTGCCGGAGGAGACTACGCCTGTCGGAGACAGCGTCGGCCGGCTGACTGAGGAAGCGGCAGAAGCGCTGGGGCTGACTGTGGACTGCCGAGTCGCTGCCGGGATGATCGACGCCTATGCCGGCGCACTCGGCGCGCTCGGCGGCTATGCCGCAGATCCTGTCAAACGCGAGCATCAGCTGGCGCTGATTGCCGGCACGTCGAGCTGCATCGTTACCTTCTCGCGGGAGCGCAAGCCGAGCCATGGCATGTGGGGTCCCTATTACGAGGCAGTCTTCCCGCAATCCTGGCTGGTGGAGGCCGGGCAATCGGCGACCGGCGCGCTGCTCGACCACATCGTGCGCATGCATGCGGCCGGCGGTGAGCCGACGGCGGCGCTGCATCAGAGGATCGTCGCGCGCATCGCCGAATTGCGGGCCGAGGAGGGCGATGCCTTCGGTGCGCGGATCTTCGTGCTGCCGGACTTCCATGGCAACCGCTCGCCGCTCGCCGATCCGCATGCGGTCGGCGTCGTCAGCGGGCTGACGCTCGATACGTCCTTCGACGGGCTCTGCGCGCTCTATTGGCGCTCGGCGGTGGGGATTGCGCTCGGCATCCGCCATATTCTGGAAATGATGAAGGAATACGGCTACATGCCCGATACGCTGCATATCGCTGGCGGGCACGTGAAGAACCCAGTGTTGATGGAGCTTTATAGCGATGCGACCGGCTGCAAGGTCGTGGTGCCGAAGATGAACGAGGCAGTGCTGCTCGGCACGGCGATCGCAGCCTCTGTCGCCTGCGGCTTGTACAAGGATCTGGCGGCGGCCGGCGAGGCGATGTATCCGGGCACCGACGAACGGTTTCCCGACAAGGCGAAGCAGGCGCTCTACGACCGCGACTACCGTCGTCTTCTCGCCATGCACCGGCACCGCGCCGAATTGGAAACGATGCAATAGAGGGCCGCGTCTCAGACTCGCTAAGAGCGCTCTATCATTTGAATCTGCGCCTAATCTTTATAGATCAGTGGTTCGCCGTCTCGCCGAGAACGGTCGCGAATTCCATCATGCGGCGGCGGCGAAGTGCCGCCTCTTCTCCGACTTGGAGGATGACGGATTCCGACAGGCAATCGAGCAGTGCGATCAGCGGTGGAAGATTGTCGAGATCGGGGGCGCGAGCGGGCGGCAAGGGCAGCATGACGTTCGACTGGTCCGCCATCCAGTCCGCTTGCTGCGGCGAAATGAGCACGACCTTATAGCCGTAGCGCCGCGCCGTTCTGGCAAGCAGCCGCGCCTTGGCGAAGCGGCGGCAGTCGATGATGACGAGCAGCGCGTCGTCGACCGCCAGCCGGGCGAAGAGTTCGGCAAAACGGTTATCGGCGGCGTCGAGCGTGCGCACGCCGTCCCGGGCTTGCGTCAGCCGCTGGCAGAAATGATTGGCCAGGCTTGCGAGCCGCGCATGCGTGGCGATCGACACTTCGCGGGCAGTGCTGATCATGCCGACGGCTTCCGACCAGTTCGGCTGCGCCGTCAGATGATAGATATGATGGAGGGCCTGGATCTGTTCGGCAACCAGCACGGCGAGCGGTTTGCCCTCCGCGGCGTCGGCATGCAGCTCGCTCATGGCGCTCTGCAACTGCGCCGGCGATGTCGTCACGGTCTCGCGAATCTCCACCTTGACGCTGTCCAATCCCTGATAACCGAGCGCGCGCAGGAAGCGCCCGACGGTCATCGGCGAGAGATCCAGCCTGTCAGCAACGGACGCAGCCGTCTCGAACGGCAGGTCGTTCAGATGTTCGGTGAAATATTTCGCGATACGGCGTTCGGCCGGTGTGCCGGTTTTTGCGTATTGCCTGAGTTTTTGCACAAAGTCTTCCACGTCAGCCTCCCCGTCTTCCTCAGAGGCGTTCCGTGGATGCGCTGTTGCGACCCCTTGTCTTTGCAACTATTTCGGAAGCTGCTTCTCAGGCCCGTGCGTATTTCATATATGCCACAATATTATATTAGTATTTAGTTTTCGACAAGTTTTCTATTACTGAATGCAATTTTATTCTCTCTTGTCGATGGCCTGCATCTTTCCTACATCTTCGGCGCAACCGGAGACGCCTGAGACATGATTCTTGACGCCGCTCGACTTTCGCTCGCCAATCTGTTCGCATCGGAAACGCGCACTGTCTTCTGGAAGGTGCTGGGCCTGACGATCCTCGTGCTCGTCGGCCTCTGGTTCGCGCTACGCGGGGCCTTCATGGCCTTTCTCTTTCCCTGGCTCACGAGCTTCTTTCCCGATATGCCGGATTGGGCGGGGTGGTTCGCTCTCATCTTCGCAATCCTTGCCGGTATCGGCCTTGCCCTCATGCTGGCGTTGCTGCTGTCGCCGGTGACGGCGCTGATCGCCGGCCTGTTTCTCGACGACGTGGCCGATGTCATCGAAAAGCGCGACTATCCCAAGGACGCGCCGGGCACCGCCATGCCGCTCGGTCCGGCGTTGGCAAGCTCGATCAAGTTCCTCGGCGTGGTGATTCTCGGCAATATCGTGGCATTGCTGCTGCTGTTCATCCCCGGCGTCAATCTGGTCGCGTTCTTTCTGGTGAACGGCTATCTGCTCGGACGGGAATTCTTCGAATTCGCCGCCATGCGCTTCCGTTCGCCGGATGAGGCGCGGCTCTTCCGCGCCAAGCATGCCTCCACCGTCTTTCTCGGCGGGCTGATGATCGCCCTTTTCCTGGCGATCCCGATCGTCAATCTTCTGACGCCGCTTTTTGCCGCCGGCATGATGGTGCATC
Source organism: Rhizobium sophorae (assembly GCF_013087515.1). Classification (GTDB taxonomy): domain Bacteria; phylum Pseudomonadota; class Alphaproteobacteria; order Rhizobiales; family Rhizobiaceae; genus Rhizobium; species Rhizobium sophorae. The sequence goes on from NZ_JABFCN010000030.1 coordinate 47,748, forward strand.
TGCACAAGTTGGTTTCCGCTAAGGATCCCGGTTTGCGCGCCTAAACTAAGGCTCAGCCGGGCAGGGCGGAGGCGTCGTACATCGCCGCAAATTCGGCGCTCGGCGGGATCGGCTTGATGATGTCGATCAGCACGCCGTTCGGATCGGCGGTGATGAAATGCCGCTGGCCGAAATCCTCGTCGCGGATTTCTCTCAGAATCGGCAGGCCGGCGTTCCGGCAGGCCGCATAGATCGCATCGACATCGGTGACCTCGAAATTCAAGAGCAGGCCGGACACCCTGCCGCGGGCTATGGCCGGGATGGTCTCGTGGCTGCCGTCAAGGATGGCAAGCGCAATATGCTCCTCCTCTGCCGATTGCAGGTGAACATACCAGTCGCTTTCGAACAGAGCTTTGAAGCCGAAATGCGCGCAATAGAAGCTGGCGGTGCCGGCAATGTCGTCGGTCATGATGACAGGATAATAGCTCGTCGATTTCATCTCTTTTTCCTCCTTTTTTGTTTACATACAATCTGTATGTTTTTCACCATTAACATACATTCTGTTTGTATGTAAAGAGATGTGCATGAGCCGCAGCAATCGCGAGAGAACGGAGCAGACGAGACAGGCACTGATCGAGGCCGGTCGGCGTCTCTTCGTGGAAAAAGGCTATGCCGAAACCGCGACGCCGGAGATCGTCGCGGCGGCGGGAGTGACGCGTGGCGCGCTCTACCATCATTTTGAAGACAAGAAGGCGCTTTTTCGGGCGGTTATCGAATGCGAGGCGCGCGCGGTGGCCGCGGCGATCGAGGCGCGCTCGGCGTCCTACGACGCGCCGCGTGCCATGCTGATCGCCGGTGCATCGGCCTATTTCGATGCGATGGCGGCGCCAGGGCGCACGCGGCTGCTGCTGATCGAGGCACCTGCCGTTCTCGGCCCGCTGGCGAGTGCGACGATCGATGCAGAGACTGCGGAAGCGACGCTGCGGGCAGGGCTGGCAGCGATGCTTCCGGAGGCCGGCGCTATGCTCGAACCGCTGTCGTCGCTGCTATCGGCGGCCTTCGATCGCGCGGCGATCGCGATCGAGACAGGCGCTGAAAGGCGGCATTACGAGCAGGCGATCGCTGTCCTACTCGACGGCCTCGCCGATCACTTGCGGCGGTAGCTCGACCAGCGGCGCCTGCACATCCCAACTCTTCTCCGGCGATTTGCAGAGATCGGCGATGATACAGCGCTCGCATTCGGGCCGGCGCGCCTTGCAGGTGTAGCGACCGTGCAGGATCAGCCAGTGATGGGCGTGATAGAGGTAGTGGTTCGGGATCACCTTCATCAACCGCGCCTCGACCTCGTCTGGCGTCTTGCCGGGGGCAAGCCTGATGCGATTGGCGATGCGGAAGATGTGCGTGTCGACGGCCATCGTCGCCTGGCCGAAGGCCATGGAAAGCACGACATTGGCGGTCTTGCGGCCGACGCCCGGCAACCTCACCAGTTCGTCGCGCGTCTCCGGCACCTTGCCGCCGAATTGGTCGACCAGCATCTGCGAGAGTGCGATGACGTTTTTCGCCTTGTTGCGGTAGAGGCCGATCGTCCTGATGTAGTCGCGCAGCCGCTCTTCGCCGAGATCGAGCATCTTTTCCGGCGTATCGGCAACCTTGAAGAGCGCGCGCGTAGCCTTGTTGACGCCAACATCGGTCGCTTGCGCCGAAAGCGCCACGGCGACGACAAGCGTGAAGGGGTTGGTGTGCTCGAGTTCGCCTCTCGGTTCCGGCCGCTGCACCGAGAAGCGGCGGAAAATTTCCTCGCGCTCGGCCAGCGAATAGGCCGTGCGCACCGCTGCCGCCGGTTTGCGGCGGGCGATGACATTCGCATCCTGCGGCGTCTTGGCAACGGATTTGAGTTTCGAATTCGCCATGGAAACTCTATAATCGGCAGCCATGATGGAAAGCAACGCCGACAGCTTCAATGAGCAGCCTGTTTTCGCTGCCGAGCTCTTTCCCCACCGGTCGCTCGGCCGCCGGGGCTTCAAGGTGCTGCTTGTCCTATCCGGTGCCGTCTGCCTGCTTTACGGCACCTTCTTCATCGCGACGGGGGCCTGGCCGATCGGCTTGTTCTTCGGACTGGATTTCGCGCTTCTCTACGGCGCCTTCTGGCTGAATTACCGCTCCGGGAAAGCGCGCGAACAGGTGACGGTATCGCGTACGGACGTGTCGGTGCGCAAGTTTGCGCCCTCGGGACGGATGGTGGAGCATCATTTCAATCCGTTCTGGACGCGCTTCCTCGTTCGCCGGCACCAGGAGATCGGCATCCTTTCCATGCATATCTTCGGCGAAGGCCGGCGCACGGATATCGGCTCCTTCCTCAATCCCGATGATCGCGAAAGCTTCGCCAAGGCCTTCAAGGGAGCGCTGGCGACGGTCAAGCAGCGGATCTGAGCTAGAGCGGTTCAGCTTTCACGAAAGCGCAGAACCGCTCTAGCTTTTGTCTTTACGCAATTCCCGGCAAAAGCGCTTCGCGCTTTGCCTGGCATTGCTCTATCCGGCGGCTACGCAAGAATCGGGTGGTTTGCTCACCGCCTATTGACTATCTCCTGGTTACAAGGAGAAAGACGATGAATATGATTGCCAACCTGCAGACAGACATCACGCCTGACGGCCCTGATTATGACATTGTCCGGCGGGTGATCGAACTCATCACCGAGGATTACCGCGACCAGCCTTCGCTGGAGGCGATCGCGGCGCGGCTCAACCAGTCGCCGACCCAGCTGCAGAAGACCTTCACCCGCTGGGCCGGGCTATCGCCCAAAGGCTTCCTGCAGGCGGTGACGCTCGACCACGCCAAGCGGCTGCTGCGCAAGGAAGACATGCCGCTGCTCGAGACTTCGATCGAGGTCGGCCTCTCCGGGCCGAGCCGCCTGCACGATCTTTTCGTCACCCATGAGGCGATGTCGCCCGGCGAATGGAAGGCCAAGGGCGGTGGTCTCATCATCCGCTACGGCTTCCACATCTGCCCCTTCGGCGTGGCGCTGATCATGGTGACCGACCGCGGCCTTGCCGGCCTTGCCTTCAGCGATTCCGGCGACGAGAGGGCTTGCCTCGAGGATATGACCTGCCGCTGGCCGAACGCCGAATATGTCGAAGACCTGCAGGCGACGGTTCCCTACGCCGCCCGCATCTTCGAGCCCGGCAAATGGTCCTCCGACCAGCCGCTGCGTGTCGTGCTGATCGGCACGGACTTTCAGGTGCGCGTCTGGCAGAGCCTGCTGAAAATTCCGTTCGGCAAGGCCGCCACCTATTCCGATATCGCCAACGATATCGGCCGGCCGACGGCGCAGCGCGCCGTGGGCGCGGCGGTCGGGGCAAACCCGATCTCCTTCGTGGTGCCCTGCCATCGGGCGCTCGGCAAGAACGGGGCGCTGACGGGCTACCACTGGGGCCTCACCCGCAAGCGGGCGATGCTCGGCTGGGAATCGGCGAACGCCTGAGGGGTTTCCCCGGGTAGAGCGGTGAGTCGGTCGTGGCTTATCGCCCCGACCGGTTGGTCCTTTCGTCGCTCAACCCCAACTGCTTGTCAGTGCCGACCGGGGTCGAGCCAGGGGTCTCGACCCGTCCTTCGGACCCCCGCTGGGGAGAAGAGACGGGTGCCGAGGTTTCTGCCAATTCCAGCAACGCCCGTGCCGCACTTTCATCGGTGATCAGCGTGTTGCAGCCGATGCGCTTGATCGTCGCACGGATCGCCACGGCCCGATGGGCGCCGCCGGAGGAGAGCACGATGTGTTTTGCCTCCTTCAGCGTATCGAGATCGACGGACATCACGCGCCGATTGATCGAGTGGTCGACCGAATTGCCGTCCTTGTCGAGGAAGTTGAACATCGTGTCGCAGACGCAGCCGGCATCGATCAATTCCTGCAGCTCGGCCTTCGAGATCCAACCCTCCGACAGCGAGGTCGAATGCGGGCCGATATCGCCGCAGCTGACGATCGCCAGATCGAGATTCTCGGCGAGGCGGTAGATCGTGTCCAGCCCGCATTTCTCGATCAGATTGCGCTTGGTCTCGATGGAATCGACGAGAAGCGGCGCCAGGAACATGTAGCACTCGGCGCCGAGCTGATTTGCCAGCCGCCATGTGTAATCGATCGGGTTCGTCTGATGCACGGCGACGATGCCGCCCAGCAGCGAGACGACCTTGCAATTGGCGCGGCGCGGCGGCCGGAAGCTCGACAGCGAGGCGGTCATGGTGCGGCCCCAGCCGACGCCGATGGTGTAGTCGTCGGGGATGGCCTCGGAGAGAAACTGGCCAAGCGCCAGGCCGACATTTTTAGCCAGCGAATTAACGTCACCATTGACCGGCGCAGGGACGACGATCGCCTCGTCGAGGCAGTAGGCGCGTTCCAGCTTCACCGAAAGTTCAACGCAGTCGCCGATCGAATCGTTGATCCAGATCTGGACTTCGCTGCGCTTCATCGCCTCGTCGAGCAGACGGATCACCGTGGTGCGGCTTATGCCGAGCTGTTCGGCGACGTCCTTCTGGGTCAGGCCCTCGTTGTAATAGAGCCATGCCGCCCTTAGCCGTAGCGAGGATGCCTCCGAATAGGCCGTGTGCGTGCCGCGTTTGAGCTTGACCACATCTCCTCCGCACGATTGCCTGCCTCCTGCATAATTCCTTAAATCGGGATCGAGTTAAGGATAAAATTATGCAGTAATTCAAAGTGTTACAGCGTCCTTTGCGTCCGAAAAGACGCGCGGCGCTGTAATCCCTGATAGGATGAAAGGCCTTAACGACGCTTTTGTTGCCGGGGATAATGACGGGTGTGACACTTATGTCAATTGAAATGCACAAATGTCCTTGACTTTTCGTAAGGCAAATGGCGATAGTCCGGGTGACATACGTCGTTCTTGTCCGTCCGAGGAGGACATAGTGCGGGCATGCCGAAAGTCACGACCGGCCTTCCAGCCGCAAGCAGTATTGCTTGCGTGCGAGCAGCTGTTCGTTCGCGGCCGGAACACGGCCACTGTCCTTCACGTTTATGAATCATCCGTGACGGATGCGCGCATTTTCGCCTGCAGCATACAAACAACCTGTCGGTAGATCACCTTTGCCCGGCGGAACTCGCGCCGGTCGCAGCCCAAGTTCAACAAGGATTATTGACCATGACATCCAAGCTTGACCAACTCCGCGAGATTACCACCGTGGTCGCCGATACCGGCGACATCGAGGCCGTCGCCCGCCTGAAGCCGGTCGATTGCACGACGAACCCGAGCATCGTGCTCAAGGCTCTCGGCACGCCGATGTTCGCCGACGCCATCAAGGAAGCCGTCGCCTGGGGCAAGAAGCAGGGCGGCAATTCCGAAGCCGTTTCTTCCGCCGTCGCCGATCGTCTCGCCATTTCCGTCGGCGCAGCCCTGGTGAAGCTCGTCCCGGGCCGCGTCTCGACCGAAGTCGACGCCGATCTTTCCTTCGATACCGAGGCTTCGCTTGCCAAGGCGCGCGCAATCATCGCCGCCTACAAGGATCGTGGCATCGGTCAGGACCGCATCCTCATCAAGCTCGCTTCCACCTGGGAAGGCATCCGCGCTGCGGAAGTGCTGCAGAAGGAAGGCATCGACTGCAACCTGACGCTTCTCTTCAGCAAGGCGCAGGCGATCGCCTGCGCCGACGCCAAAGTGTTCCTGATCTCGCCCTTCGTCGGCCGCATCCTCGACTGGTACAAGAAGTCGACCGGCAAGGACTACACTGCCGAAGAAGATCCGGGCGTCATCTCCGTCCGTGAAATCTACAACTACTACAAGGCGAACGACATCAAGACGATCGTTATGGGCGCCTCCTTCCGCAGCGCCGGCGAAATCGAAGCCCTTGCCGGCTGCGACCGCCTGACCATCAGCCCGAACCTGCTCGACGAACTCGCCAAGGATGACGGCAAGCTGGAGCGCAAGCTCTCGCCGGAGAGCCGCAAGCCGGATCCGAAGGTCTCCGTCGACGAGAAGACCTTCCGCTGGATGATGAACGAAGACGCGATGGCTACGGAAAAACTTGCCGAAGGCATCCGCGCCTTCGCCAAGGATCTCGGAACGTTGCGCACCATGGTGCAGAAAGAACTGCAGCTCGCCGCCGCCTGATAGGGCGCGGCATGCAATCGGAGGCGCGGCTGCCGGCTGGCAGGCGCGCCTTTTTCATGCTGTTATCAAGGGCATATGCTGTCGGAGACCGATATGGCGGGTGAGGAACGGGCAAATTCGCTTGCGGCATTTGCCTACAAGCATGCGAGCTTCATCATCGCCGTTGTTGCCGGACTGGTGGTCTTCTTGGCTCTGACCTCGCGCGAAGTCAGCGCCGGTAATATCTTGTTCGGCTGGAATGTCAGCGCCGGCGTTTTTGTCGCGCTTAGCTGGCGCAAGATGCTGCGGGCGACGGTTGAAAGCATCCGGAAACGCTCGGCGGATCTCGATTTCTCCGACACCGTCCTGTTGGCTCTGTCAATCGGTGCCGCACTTGCCAGCATTGCCGGGATCGGCCTCGAGCTTCATTCGATCAAGGAGGCCGCACCTGACGTCGCGCTGGCGCGGGCAGGTGTTGCGGTTCTGACGATCCTGATCTCCTGGATCTTCCTGCATACGCTCTTCACCATCCACTATGCCCATTATTTCTATGGCGGGGCGGACGAGGAGGGCGGGCTGAAGTTTCCCGACGGGATCGCAGAGCCCGGCTACTGGGATTTCCTCTATTTCTCCTTCACCATCGGTGTTGCCGCACAGACGGCGGATGTCGCGGTCAGTTCGACCAGCATGCGCAAGCTCACGCTGTTGCATGCCGTGCTGTCGTTCCTGTTCAATACGACGATCCTGGCGCTTGCGATCAACGTCGGGGCGAGCCTGCTATAATGTGCGGTGCTCGCGGGGCTGCGAGGATCTGAGGAACTGATTGCATGAGCGGGCCGAACCGCCTGCTCTTCAAACCGGAGGGTATGATGGTAAACGCCTCTAGCCGGCCCCAACTGGCCGATCTCGTTCTTCTCCTCGGCAGGCTTCTGCTGTCGCTGATCTTCCTGCACGAAGCTTGGACGCTCGCGGTAGATATCCCGGCGACCATCGACATTTTCGCAAAACTGGGGCTGTCGGCGCCGTTGGCACTTGCCACCATCGCCCTTCAGATCGGCGCCGGTCTTTCCGTCGCGGCAGGTTTCTTCACCCGGCTTGGCGCATTGGCACTGGCACTCTTCTGCCTGGCGACCGCCTTGCTCTTTCACACGAATTTTGCGAGCCAGAACGAACTGCTGCATTTCGAGAAGGACCTGGCGATTGCCGGCGGCATGTTCGTGCTCTCAGCTTCGGGTGCGGGATCGATATCGATCGACAAGCTGCTGAGAAAGCGAACGAACAGAATGCGTCCTTGGCTCAGAGCAGTATTGTCGTAAGCATGCGCCGAAGCGATATCATCTTGAAAGACCACGTAAAGGGACGCCGCCCCAGACGCCCACCGCGCCCCCGTCATTAGGAACCAGGTGACGGAGGGGCTGCGTTTCTGCTCACAAGATCGCTTGGCCGGCCATCAGCGCGAGGACCAGGAAGATCAGGAAGATCACCAGTGCAATCCCGAAGAGAACGCGGGCAATCGTCGCGGTGGCCGCGGAGACTCCGGAAAAACCGAAGAAGCCAGCGATGATGGAAATCACGAAAAATATCAGAGCCCATTTCAGCATGACATCATCCTTTGCTTTTGCCTGGGAATGACGCAGCAACCTGGAAATTGTTCCAGTTCGTTGGAATGGGATGGCATTCTCCTTGGAGAAAGCGGCCTTTCAAAGCCTGTATGATCTATTTCCAGGGGCGATCGATTTGCCCCATCGGTGAAGCCCGATCATCACGCCAACTTTGCCGGGCATGCAATTTCGCTTACTTCGAGATCCTCATGATCAATCTCCTGCTGCCGGGAGAGAAATGTCGCCGTCATCGGCATGGCCGCGGCCGGCCGCGTCAGCGAGCTGCACGGCAAGGCAATCGGCGTCGGTATCGCGGCCGCCGCCGTCATCCGTATCTATTGTTTTGCAGCAACAAAGGGCGTCTGGCTGCTATAGACGCGCCTCCCGGATCCTTGCTCATTTTACCAATCAGCCGTGATTGATCATCACGTGGCGTACGGCGGTGTAGTCCTCCAGCGCGTAGACCGACATGTCCTTGCCGTAGCCCGACTGTTTGAGGCCGCCATGCGGCATTTCGTTGACCAGCATGAAATGTGTGTTGATCCAGGTGCAGCCATATTGCAGGCGGGCAGCCGTCTTCATGCCGCGGCCGATATCTTTGGTCCAGACGGAGGAGGCCAGGCCGTAGTCGCTGTCGTTTGCCCAGGTAACGGCTTCGTCGGCATCGGAAAAGCGGGTGACCGAGACGACCGGGCCGAAGACCTCGCGGCGGACGATCTCGTCGTCCTGCAGGGCGCCCGCAACGACAGTCGGCGTGAAGTAGAAGCCCCTGTCGCCGGAAACCTTGCCGCCGGCGGTGATCTCCATGTGTTTGTGCTCGGAAGCGCGGGCGACGAAGCTTTCGACGCGGTCGCGCTGGCGCTTGGAGATCAGCGGGCCGATCTCGTTTTCGGTATCGTCGGGTTGGTTGAAGCGGATGCTCGAGACGGCTGAGGAGAGATCGGCGACGAAATTGTCGTAGACCCTGGCATCGGCATAGATGCGGCAGGCGGCGGTGCAATCCTGACCGGCATTGTAATAGCCGAAGGTACGGATGCCTGCGACGACCGCATCAATATCGGCATCGTCGAAGACGATGACCGGGGCCTTGCCGCCGAGTTCCAAGTGGGTGCGCTTGACCGTCTTGGCAGCGGCCTGCAGCACCTTCTTGCCGGTGGCGATATCGCCGGTGATCGAGACCATCCCGATCTTGGCGTGATTGATCAGGGCGTTGCCGACGCTTTCACCGCGGCCGAGGATGACGTTGACGACGCCTTCGGGAAGGATTTCGGAGAGCAGCTTCGCCATCTTCAGCGACGTCAGCGGCGTCTGCTCCGAAGGCTTGAAGACGACGGTATTGCCGCCGGCAATGGCCGGCGCCAGCTTCCAGGCCATCATCATCAGCGGATAGTTCCACGGCGCGATCGAGCCGACGACGCCGATCGGATCGCGGCGGATCATCGAGGTGTGGCCGGGCAGATATTCGCCCGCCGCCGGTGCGTGCAGGTTGCGCACGGCGCCGGCGAAGAAGCGATAGCAATCGACGATCGCCGGGATCTCGTCGTTCAGCACGGCATTGATAGGCTTGCCGCAGTTCAAAGCCTCCAATGTGGCGAAGCCGGCGGCGTCCTTCTCGATCGCATCGGCGATCTTCAATAAGTAGCTGGAACGTTCGCCCGGCGTCGTCTGCGACCAGCTTGTGAAGGCTTTTTCGGCGGCATCGACGGCGGCGTCGACCTGAGTGAGCGACGCTTCGGCAAGGTCGATCACCGTCTCGCCCGTCTTCGGGTTCAAGATGTGCTCTTCCGTCTCCGTGCCTTTTTCGAAGCGGGAACCGATCAGCATTTGGATATCCATGATGTTCTCCCTTTATTTGCCGGCGCCGGCGATCTGGTCGCCATCGCGGGTGAGGTAATAGGCTGCCAGGATCGGCAGGAAGGTGACGAGCACCACGACCATGGCGACCACATTGGTGACGGGGCGCTGGCGCGGGCGGATGAGTTCTTCGAGCATCCAGATCGGCAAGGTCGATTGCTGGCCGCCGGTGAAGGTGGTGACGATGACCTCATCGAAAGACAGGGCGAAGGCGAGCATGCCGCCGGCAAGAAGGGCGGTGCCGATATTCGGCAGGATGACATGGCGGAAGGTCTGGAAGCCGTCGGCGCCGAGATCCATCGAGGCCTCGATCAGCGAGCCGGAGGTGCGGCGGAAGCGGGCGACTGCATTGTTGTAGACAACGACTACGCAGAAAGTGGCGTGGCCGAGCACGATGGTCCAGACCGAAAACGGGATGTCGAACAGGCTGAAGGCGGAGCGGAGTGCAATGCCGGTGATGATGCCTGGAAGGGCGATCGGCAGGATGACCAGCAGCGAGATCGCCTCGCGGCCAAAGAACTTCGTCTGGCTGACAGCTGCCGCACAGAGCGTGCCGAGGACCAGCGCGATCGCCGTGGCGATGACGGCGACCTGCACGGAAAGGCTGAGCGCCGACCAGACGTCCGCCCGGTTCCAAGCGACGGTAAACCACTGCAGGGTCAGCCCGGGCGGCGGCCATTGATAGCTCTTCTCCTCCGTGGTGAAGGCGTAGACGAAGATCAGCAGGATTGGCAGATGCAGGAAAAGCAGTCCGGCGGCGGCGGTGATCTTCAGGGCAAACGGAGATGTCTTCTGGTCAGAGCGCATCGAAGGCCCCCTGTTTCTTGGCGAGCCAGAGATAGAGCGCCATGATGACGATCGGCACGACCGAGAAGGCGGCGGCGAGCGGCACATTGCCGGCCGTTCCCTGCTGGGCATAGACCGCCTGGCCGATGAAGAGCCTGGACGAGCCGATGATCTGCGGGATGATGTAATCACCCAATGTGAGCGAGAAAGTGAAGATCGAGCCAGCGACGATGCCGGGGAGCGCCAAAGGCAGCAGCACGGTGCGGAAGGTCTGGCGCGGCGTGGCGCCGAGATCCGCCGAGGCCTCGATCAGGTTGCCGGGCACACGCTCGAGGGCTGCCTGAGTCGGCAGGATCATGTAGGGGAGCCAGATATAGACGAAGACGATGAAGGTGCCGAGGTAGCTCACCGAAAGCGAGTTGCCGCCGATGACGGGCAGGTTCAGGATGGCGTCAAGCAGCCAGGAGAGATGGAGTTTTTCGAAGATCCAGGTGAGAATGCCTTCCTTGGCGAGGATCAGCTTCCAGGCATAGATCTTGACGAGATAGCTCGACCAGAGCGGCAGCATGACACCGAGATAGAAGAGCGCCTTCCATTTGCCGTGCGCATAACGCGCTGCGTAGTAAGCGATCGGAAAGGCGATGAAAGCTGCAGCGATAGTGACCAGCGCCGACATGACGACGGTGCGGATGATGATGTCGAAATTCGTCGGGCTGAGAAGCTGGGCGTAGGTAGAGAGGGTGAATTCGTAATTCACCAGCCCGGAAAAATCGTCGATCGAGAAGAAGCTCTGCAGAAGCAGGGCGATCAGCGAGCCGATATAGATGATGCCGAGCCAGAGCAGCGGCGGCGTCAGCATCAGGAAAAGCAGCAGCTTCGGGTGCCGCCAGAAGGCATCCGATAGCTGGCCGAAGAAACCGCCGCGTCCCGGAAGGATCGATGTCTTGCCGCCTGACATGGTGAGCGTCGTCATGCCGCATCATCCATGTAGTGGATATCGGCCGGCTGCCAGGCGAGACGGATACCGGCGCCGACATCCGGTACAGGCGCGCCCGCCGGCAGCATGACATGCAGCCGGCTGCCCTTGAGGTCGACGCTGAGACGGGTGGCGGCGCCGAGGAAGCTTGCATTTTCAACTTTCGCCTCGACGCCATCGCTTGCCAGCCGGATCGCTTCGGGGCGCAGGCTCGCCCAGCGTTTCTCGCCGCCGAGCAAGGCCATGAGATCAGGCGCGATGACGTTCGAGGAGCCGACGAAATCGGCGACGAAGCGGGTCTTCGGGCAGCGGTAGATATCCTGCGGCGTGCCTTGCTGGACGATGTTGCCATCGTTGAAGACGGCGACGCGGTCGGCCATGGACAGCGCCTCGCCCTGATCATGGGTGACGAAGACGAAGGTGATGCCGAGCGCGCGCTGCAGGCTCTTCAATTCCTCCTGCATCTGCTCGCGCAGCTTCAGGTCGAGTGCGCCGAGCGGCTCGTCGAGCAGCAGCACTTTCGGCTTGTTGACGAGCGCGCGGGCGAGCGCCACGCGCTGCCGCTGGCCACCGGACAGCTGACCGGGGCGGCGGGCGCCGTAGCCCGGCAGCTTGACGAGTTCGAGGGCATCGCCTGCCGCCTTCATCCGCTCCGCCTTGCCGACGCCCTTGACCATCAGCCCATAGGCGACATTGTCGAGGATGTTCAGATGCGGAAAGAGCGCGTAGTCCTGGAACACGGTGTTGACGTTGCGGCGATAGGGCGGAACGCCGTCGGCCGTCTCGCCGAAGATCTGGATATGGCCCGCGGTCGGCTGTTCGAAGCCAGCGATCAATCGCAGGCACGTCGTCTTGCCAGAACCAGACGGCCCGAGCATGGCGAAGAATTCGCCGGGCGCGATCTCGAGATCGACGCCGTCGACGGCGCGAACCTGGCCGAAATGGCGCGATACCTGCTGGAAACGGACGGCGGATGTCATTGGGGGCTCCGGGTCGTGTGTGTTCAGAGGGGGCACGGTCTTGGCCAACAAAGACCCCGCCCAAACCCCTCCCCACAAAGGGGGAGGGGCTTAACCTGCCGTACCCTTTCGCAAATACCTTGGTGTTTCGGCAGGATTCGGCGGTGCCACTCAGCGCCCCTCCCCCTTGTGGGGAGGGGTTGGCGAGGGGACTTTACCCCACCGGACCAGCCCGGTTCATCGTCCGCCGATCACGCCGATATAATCCGACACCCAGCGATGATAGGGCACGCATTCGCTCTGCGTCGTGCATTTGGCGACCGGGGTCTTCCAGAACTTGATCTTGTCGAAGTGATCGAAGCCGTTGTTGGCGCAGCCGCTATCGCCCATCAGTTCGTTGCCCTTGCAGGCGGCGGGAACGGAGGGCACGGCGCCGAACCAGGCGGCGGCGTCGCCCTGAACCTTGGCCTTCAGCGAATGCTCCATCCACATATAGGCGCAGTTCGGATGTTCGCTGTCAGCGTGCAGCATGGTGGTGTCGGCCCAGCCGGTGACGCCTTCATCCGGGAAAGTGGAGGCGATGTTCTGCTTGTCGGCCTGCAGCAGGTTCACCTGGAAAGGCCAGGAGCCGGAGGCGACGACGCCTTCGTTCTTGAAGTCGTCGATCTGGATCATCGCATCGTGCCAGTAGCGGGAGACGAGCTTGCGCTGGCCGCGCAAAAGGTCGAGGGCGGCCTTGTACTGGTCCTCGGTCAATTCGTAGGGATCCTTGATGCCGAGATCCGGCTTGTGGGCCATCAGATACATGGCGGCATCGGCGATGTAGATCGCGCCGTCATAGGCCTGGACGCGGCCCTTGTTCGACTTGCCGTCGGGCAGTGTCTGCTCCTCGAAGACGACGTTCCAACTGGTCGGCGCCTTGTCCTTGAAGGCATCGGTATTGTACATCAGCACGTTCGGCCCCCAGAGATAGGGCACGCCGTAATGCACGCCGCCGACCGTATACCACGGGCCGTTCTGCAGACGCTCGTCGACGGTCTTGAAGCTCGGGATCAGATCGGTGTTGATCGGCTGGACACGCTTGCCGGCGATGAGGCGGAGCGAGGCGTCGCCCGATGCCGTGACGAGATCGAAGCCGCCCTCGTTCATCAGCGACACCATTTCATCCGAGGTGGCGGCGGTCTTGACGGAAACCTTGCAGCCGCTCTCCTTTTCGAAATCGGTGACCCAGTCGTAGTTCTTGTCGGTTTCGCCGCGTTCGATATAGCCAGCCCAGGCGACGATGCTGACCGCACCTTCGCCTTTCCCCAAGGCCTTCAGCGGTTCGGCGGCGATTCCCTGCGTCGCGAAGCTCAGGCAGGCGAGCGCTGCCGTGCAGGATTTCAACAGAGTCGTCATCATCCGTCTCCCGGTTTGCCACTTGTGTGGCGGTTTGTTCCCGGACGAAAAGGTGACGCGAAAAAGCCGCTTTCGCAAATTCATTTATCAGAAAGACGATATCGGAAATTCCGATATCAGCGGATGCGGCCGGATCTTAAGCTCTCGGCGATACCGACGAAATCGCGCGCCGCCTGCGGCAGGCTGGAGCCCTTGCGCCAGACCATGCCGACCTGGACGACCGGCAGCGAACCCGAGACGTCACGGCTCTCGATGCGGTCGCCTTCGAGCGACCATGGTCGGTAGACGAGATCGGGAAGCAGGGCTACGCCGGCGCCTGTTGCAACCAGACTGCGCACCGCCTCCACCGAACGGGTGCGGAAGGCGACATGCGGGCGGGCGCCGAGCGCTGAGAGCAGCTTGCCGGTATTCTCCTCGATTTCGTCGACCGTCAGCATGATCAGCGGTTCGCGGGCGATGTCGGCGACCGAGATGATGTCGGCCGATACCAGCGGATGGCCCATCGGCAGCCATAGTCGATAGGGCGAGGTTTCCAAGATCTCCGCCTGCAGCGCCATCCGGTCGCGCAGGTTCGATATCACCATCACGGCGACATCCAATTCGCCGCCAACCAGGAGATGTTCGAGGTAACCGCCATTGTCCTCGATGGCGCTGACCTCGATGCCCGGACAGGCGCGCCGGTATCGCGCCAGGAGATCAGAGAGCACGTAGCCGGCGACAAGCGAGGTGACGCCGATGTTCAGCGTGCCGGAGAGGGCGCTTTGCTGGCCGGAAAAGCTGGTCCGCGCATCGGAGACGGAGGCCAGGATCTTCGTCGCATGACGCAGGAACTGGTGGCCGTTGTGGGTGATCGTCAGGCCGCGCGGATGGCGCTCGAAGAGCTCGACGCCGAGGTCGGTTTCGAGCTCCTTCAGCGCTTCCGTCACCGAGGATTGCGAGATCGAAAGGTTCTGTGCGGCTCGCGTCACCGAACCCTGTTCGGCGACGGCGACAAAATATTGAACCTGGCGAAGCGTGAAGGCCATGGCGTTTTAGAGCATGGCGGAACGGGCCGTGGCAAGCGGTCGGAAAAAGCGGACCTTTTTTGGTATTTTCCTAAAATGGAGCGGGCTTAGCATGCCCACTTAAACTTTCGGAAACGTCATTTCCTTAGCTTTCTCAGCACTTGTCCTGCGTTGGAGTTTCAGATGGCGGAGCAGTTGGCGTGAAGGCCTTACTGCGCATATTCCGGCCTTCCCGGAAATTGGCAATCATCATTGGCGGAGTCGCTCTTCTGGCGGGCGTGTCCGGCGGTGCGGCGGTCTATGTCGGCAAGGACAGGCTGATCGGTGCAACTGGTGGTGGCTACGGGCTCGAATGCAGTGACGTCAACCTGGTGACGATCCGCAAGCAGGACCACGTCTGGGTGCGCAAATACATCAAGACCGCACCGACCGACGGGATGACGCGGGTCAAGACCGCGCTTCGTGTCGCTCAGGCGGTTTATGCCGCGCAGAAGCCGGATCTGGTGCAGGTGGTGGTGCTCGACGAAAACGGACCGACGATGCGTGCCGATATTCGCGGTCGGGCGATCGGCGCCGATGTCGTCTATATCCCGCATCCCGACAAGACCGTTCCGGGCCTCGACGACAAGTCCTATACAGCGCGCTACTACGACGGAAAGGCCAGCGAAAACGGGCTGTTCTTCGGCGAGCGGATAGAGATGCCGTCCGACGAAATCGCCATGATCAGCGCCGCTTTCAAGGACCCCGAGGATTGCGTCGACCCGGTCGCCGTTGCCTCGACCAAAAGCGAGGAAAAAGGCAAAAAGGCCGCAGGCGGCGGGCATGGCGCAGCGACGGCAGCCGAAAGCGAAGCCGCGCCGGCTGCAGGCGGCCACGGCGCAGATGCACCGGCCGAAGAGCCGCCGGCTGAAGCCGCCAAAACCCACTGAACAGCGGGCATGAAAAAAGCGGAGTGCCCGCCGGCCCCCCGCTTTGTTTTTGTGAGCTTCTTCCTGTCAGTCGGCCTTGCTGCGGCGGGCCGGGAAGAGGATGACGTCGCGGATCGACGGCGCATTGGTCAGCAGCATGATGAGACGGTCGACGCCGATGCCGAGGCCACCTGCCGGGGGCATGCCCTGGTCGATCGCGTCGAGGAATTCCTCGTCGAGCTGCTTTTCCTTTTCGCCGCGGGCATGCGCCTGTTCGAGCTGCTCGACCATACGACGGCGCTGCTCTTCGGGATCGTTGAGTTCCGAGAAGGCGTTGCCGAGTTCCCAGGCGTTGCAATAGGTCTCGAAGCGCTCGACGAGGCGCGGCTCGCCCGGCACTTCCTTGGCGAAGGGCGAAATGTCCTTCGGGAAATGCGTGACATGCGACGGCTGGATCAGCGTCTGCTCGACCTTCTCTTCGAAGATGAAGGCGAGGCATTCACCCCAGGTCCAATCCTTCTCGACCGCGAAGCCGGCAGCCTTGGCGGCGGCGCGGGCCTCTTCATCGGTCTTGATGGCGCGGAAATCGATACCGGTCGCTTCCTTGACGGCGTCGGGCATCGGCACGCGCTTGAACGGACCCTTGAAGGACATGGTCTTGTCGCCGAAGGGGAATTCCGTCGAACCGTGAATGGAGAGCGCCAAGGTTTCGAACAGCCGCTCGACGAGGTCCATGATGTCCTCGTAGTCGGCATAGGCCCAGTAACACTCCATCATGGTGAATTCGGGATTGTGCCGAGTGGAAACGCCTTCGTTACGGAAGTTCCGATTGATCTCGAAGACCTTGTCGGTCAGCCCCGAGACCAGCGTGCGCTTGAGGAATAGTTCCGGCGCGATGCGCAGGTACATGTCGAGCTTCAACGTGTTGTGATGCGTCTTGAACGGCTCGGCGGTGGCGCCGCCATAGACCGAATGCAGCATCGGCGTCTCGACTTCCATGAAGCCGTCATTTTCCATGAAGCGGCGGATGCCGGAGAGGATCTTCGAGCGCTGCTGGAAGCGCAGCTTCGAATCCTCGTTGGTCATGATGTCGAGATGGCGCTTGCGGTAGCGCAGTTCGATATCGGAGAGACCGTGCCACTTCTCCGGCATCGGCAGCAGCGACTTCGTCAGCATGGTGATGGTCTGTGCGTTGATCGTCAGCTCGCCACGCTTGGTGCGGCGCACGATGCCGGTGACGCCGATGATGTCGCCGATGTCGATCATCGGCAGCAGCACGCGGGCTTCTTCCGGGGTCGTGTCCTTGTGACTGAAAATCTGGATCTTGCCGCCGGCATCGTGGATGTCCATGAACATGCCGGAGTTGCGCGACGAGTAGACGCGGCCGGCGACGGTGACGACATCCTGCGTCTCGACGTCAGGTTCCAGGTTCTCATATTTCGCGATGAGTTCGGCATTGGTCATCGTGCGGTGGAAATGCGCCGGATAGACCTCGCCGATCTGCTCACGCAGCAGCTTCAGCTTCTGGGCGCGCACTTCCGTCGCGTCGGAGGAAAGGGTGTTTTCGGTCTTGTTGTCAGCCACTGTCGAAATCCTCTGACTTTTCTTACTTCGAGCCGACGAGGGCGGCGACCGCCTGCGAGGCGAGCTTCAGGCGCTGACGCACAACGGACCGGCCGAGGATCGCCATGGAATCGAAGAGTGGCAGCGAGCGCGACGAGCCGGACACGGCAACGAAAAGCGGCGAGACCACGACCTTCAGCTTCTTGCCCATGCGGTCGGCGATCGCGCGCAGCTCCGCCTCGATCGTCTCGACATTCCATTCCAGGATCTTTTCGAGATCCGGCTGAACGGTGTTGAGGATCTCCAGGATCTCTTCCGGCGGCGACTTGATCTTGGCGAAGTCGGAAGGCTGCAGGCCAAGATCGGACTTCAGCAGGAAGCCTGCGAGATCGGGCAGCTCGCCGAGCTTGGAAATGCGCGTCTGCGACAGCCGCAGACCTTCCTTCAGGCGGTCGTTTTCCATCGCCCAGGTCAGCACACGTTCCTGGAATTCCTCTTCGGAGAGCTTCTCACGGATCCAGCGGCCGTTCAGCCAGTCGAGCTTCTGAATGTCGAAGATCGCGCCGGCCTTGGAGAGGTTCTCCGGATCGAACTTCGCGGAAAGCTCGTCCATATCCAGCAGTTCTTCGCCTTCGGCAATCTGGATGAAGAACAGGCCGAGGAAGTTCATCAGCGCCTCGGGGATGTAGCCGAGTGCGGAGTAATAGGAGATCGAGGTCGGGTTCTTGCGCTTCGACAGCTTCGACTTGTCGGCATTGCGCATCAACGACAGATGCATGAAGACCGGCTGGTCCCAGCCGAAATAGCGATAAAGCAGGATATGCTTCGGCACCGAAGCCAGCCACTCTTCACCACGGGCGACATGGGTGATCTTCATCAGATGGTCGTCGATGACGTTGGCCATATGATAGGTCGGCATGCCGTCGGCCTTGACGAGCACCTGCATGTCGACCGAATCCCACGGGATCGACACGTCGCCATAGACGCCGTCGGTAAAGTCGCAGGAGCCTTCGGCCGGGATCTTCATGCGGATGACGGTCGTTTCGCCGGCGGCCATGCGCGAGGTGACCTCCTCGGCCGTGAGGTTGAGGCAGAGACCATCGTACTTCGGCGGCTTGCCGGCGGCGCGCTGGGTTTCCCGCATTTGCTCCAGCCGTGCGGGCGTGCAGAAACAGCGGAAGGCATGGCCCTTGTCCAGCAATTCCTGCCCGTAAGGCTGGTACATGTCCTTGCGGTCGGACTGGCGATAGGGGCCGTAGGGGCCGCCGATATCAGGGCCTTCCTTCCATTCCAGCCCGCACCATTTCAGTGCGTCCAACACCTTCGTCTCGAATTCCGGGGTCGAGCGCGTCGCATCGGTATCCTCGATGCGCAGGATGAACTCGCCGCCGTGCTTCTTGGCGAAAAGGTAGTTGAAGAGAGCGATGTAAGCGGTGCCGACATGCGGCTCGCCGGTCGGCGAGGGAGCGATGCGGACGCGGACGCCGGTGGCTGTCCCGGAAACTGTCATTGTGTGTGCCCGTCAATGAATGCCGGACGGCTTTCATGGGAAAGCGACGTTCGGCCGGAAGGATGCAGATAGCTTCATCGGCCAACCGGCCGGAAAAAGGGCATGCGCCCGCACTATCCGCCGATCGTCCGTTCGGCTGGCCTTAGGCCATATTCAACCGGGCGCGTCAAGAAAAACCACGCCTGCAAAGGCCTGATAGCGGTGCGGAGGGCGCGCCGGTTCCGCCGCGTCCTCCTGCCCAAGCCTCAATGCGCGGCGTCGCGTTTGCGCTTGCGGGCGTTGCGCGCGAACATGTTCAGCACTTCGACCAGTGCCGAGAAGGCCATGGCGGCGTAGACGTAGCCCTTCGGCACATGGAAGCCCATGCCTTCGGCGATCAACGTCGTACCGATCATCAGCAGGAAGGCGAGCGCCAGCATGACGATCGTCGGGTTCCTCTCGATGAAGTTGGCAAGCGGGGTCGCGGCAACAAGCATGACGGTGACGGCGGCGACGACGGCGACCACCATGATCGGCAGATGTGGCGTCATGCCGACGGCAGTGATGATGCTGTCGACGGAAAAGACGAGGTCGAGCAGCAGGATCTGGCCGATGGCCGATGCAAAGCCTGTCGTGGCCGACTTGGCGATGAAATCTTCCTGATGGTCTTCCGGATCGACGGTGTGATGGATTTCCTTGGTGGCCTTCCAGACGAGGAACAGACCGCCGGCAATCAGGATCAGATCCTTCCAGGAGAAACCGTGGCCGAAGGCTTCAAACAGCGGTTCGGTCAGTTGCACGATCCAGGCGATGGTGCCGAGCAGGACCAGACGCATGACGAGCGCAAGGCCGATGCCGATCCTGCGGGCCTTCTCCCGGTGCTCGGGCGGCAGTTTGTTGGTGAGAATGGAAATGAAGATCAGGTTGTCGATCCCGAGAACGACTTCCATCACCACCAGCGTGATGAGCGCCACCCAGGCGGCCGGATCCTGAATGAGCGTCATGATTTCCTGCATCAGCATATATCCCCTTCGCGTCACATGCGTGAATGACGCCCGCAATGTAATGTTGCCGGCCTGTCAGGCAAGCGCAGTAAGGGGGTATACGAAACCGATGTGACTTTTATTCCCTGGAACAGGATGATTTAAGGCGGGGTCGGCCTTAAATCATCCTGTTCTAAATTAAAGAGTTAGAGCATGATGTCGTCCGAAAACCGCTCACACTTTTCGGCATCACGCTCTGATCGGCAACCAGATTTCGGTGACGCCCATGCCGGTATAGGGGTCGAAGCGCTCGTCGTAGCGTTCGAACATGTCGGGTGTCTCGCCGTGCTCCAGGCCGGAGGTCGGCCACCATGCGCCAAATATCCGGTTCATCGTCGCCGGAATGCCGGAGACATGGCCGCGATGAGCAAAGACGACGTAACGCTGGCCCGGAAGCTTGAGCGTTGCAAAATCGGCCGGCAGATCGCCGGCATCGGAAATTTCGACCGCGGCCATATAGCGGAAGTTCTCTGCTTCACCATCGATATGGGTGCAGATGCCGTAGGCGACGTTGCCTTTCTGGCCGGAGATATGACCGAAATGGGCATTGAATTCCTGCCAGAGGGAGGGGATGGCGGCATTGCCGCCATAGGGGTAGGTCTCCTGCAGGCCGGCAAACAGCATCGGCTGAAGGGTTTCGAAGCGGGGCGGTTCGAGGTCGTTGAGGTGGGCGGGGTCCATTCTGATCGGCTCCAGCAAGACAAGGTTACGGGCGTGCCCCTGTCTGCGCACCACATCCGGCGTCATGCCGAACTGGTCGCGGAAGGCACGGGTGAAGGCTTCGTGCGAGCCGTAGCCGGCGCAAAGCGCAACCTCGAGAATGGTGGATGAACCGCCGACCAAGGCCGGCACGGCGCGGCTGAGGCGGCGCCCTCTTATATAGCCGCTGATCGAGTGACCGGTGACGAGCCCGAAGACGCGCGACAGATGGTAGCGCGACAATCCGGCTGCTTCCGATATCTCTTCCAGCGATATATCGCTTTCGAAATGGCTCTCGATGAACCAGATCGCCCGTCCGACGGCGCTCATCCTCATTCTCCTGGTTGCAGCTTCTTCCTTAGAGGAAGGCCGGCAGCCGGATTTGATCGCTATTGCGGGATTTTGGCCGATGGAGCGCGGCGGTCAAGGGTGTGTCTCGTGCCGGCGCGCGCCATAGGCGGCCATGAAAACCCGGATCGCGCCACGGATGACGCGCTCGATTTCGTCACGCGGCGGCGGCTCTTCCATGCTTCCGAACAGGCGGAGCTTGAAGAAACTACCGCTCGCGAGATCGAGAAATTGGCCGGCGGCCAGATCGATGTCGTCGATTTCCAGCCTGCCTTCGGCGATGTGCCGCTCCAGGAAATCGCGCATGATGGTGCGCAAGTTTACCGGACCCTTGAAGAAGCGTTGACAGAGCACCGGCATGCGGTCGCGAACGCCGAGAACGGTGCGCATCGCGCTGATTACCTTTTCATCGGTCATATGGGTGACGAAGCTTATCCCGAATTCGTACAGGCCGGCTTCGGGGTCGTCATGTTCGGCAAGCGCCGTGCGTACGGCCGCCACGAAGGCGGCGCGCTCGGCCTCGATCATCGCCGAAAACAGTTCTTCCTTGTTGGTAAAATAGACGTAGAGCGTTCCCTTGGAGACTCCGGCCTCGCGCGTCACGTCGTTCATGCTGGCGGCGTCGAAACCCATCTTCATGAAGACGCGCTTGGCACCGGCGAGGATCTGCTGGCGCTTGGCCGGATCTTCGCCTGCGGCAAATCGGCCTCCGGCAGCGGGAGGACTGAATACGGCGGCGTGGTCGGGTGTCAGCGTCATGTCCTCTTAACTGTGTTGACGGTTTCGCATGTTCTTTAAAAGAAATCGAACCGCTTGGTTCTATACGTCTTGATATGACGATAAAACAGGTTTAAGTCAACTGAACCGAACCGTTCAGTTCGATTATTTACTCCAGATCGGTAAAGTGGCCATGTCGAGCAATCAGAAGAGCAACGTCGCGCGGATTGTCAGCGAAAACGCCGAGACCGAAGAGGTCAACGCCGAGGTCGCGGCTGTTGCAGAAGCTCCGACGGCGGAAGCCCGCGAAGTCCCTTCCGCGCCCGCGCAGTCGGCGCCGGCTGCTGTCGCCGCACCCGCGGCTGCGAAGAAGCGCCGCAGCCCGGTGCTGCCGATCGTCGTGCTCGCCCTTCTCGCGGGCGGCGGCTGGTATGGTTACGAATGGTGGACGAACGGCCGCTTCATGGTGTCGACCGACGACGCCTATATCGAAGGCGATATCGCAACGATTTCGCCGAAGGTCACGGGCTACATCGCGAAGGTGAACGTTGTCGCCAACCAGGAAGTCAAAGCGGGCGACGTGCTTGCCACGCTTGATAATGGCGACTATCAGAACGCCCTCGACTTGGCCCAGGCCCAGATCGTCACCGAACAGCTTTCGCTGCAGCGTATCGACGCGCAGATCGAAGGCGCGAATGCGAGCCTCGTGCAGGCGCAGGCGCAGAAGGTGGCACTCGAAGCGGCCGTTCGCGGTGCCGAGATCACCCAGAAGCGCCAGAGCGACCTTCAGGCGAAGTCGGTCGGCACCGCCGCCGATCTCGACAACGCCAATATCGCCCTCGACCAGGCCAAGGCCAATCTTGCTGGCGGCGACGCCAACATCACCGCCGCACAGGCCAATATCACCATCCTCCAGGCCCAGCGCAAGGAAGCCGAAGGCTCGGTCCGTTCGCTGGAAATTTCACGCGACAAGGCCGCCCGCGACCTTTCCTTCACCGTGCTCAAGGCGCCTTATGACGGCATTGTCGGCAACCGCTCCGTCCAGGAAGGCGACCTCGTCTCTCCCGGTCAGCGCCTGATGGCGCTCGTTCCGGTGCGCCAGCTCTATATCGACGCCAATTTCAAGGAAACGCAGATCCAGCATCTGGTGCCGGGCTCGAAGGTCAACGTCCAGGTCGATGCCTATAGCGATCATCCGATCGTCGGCACCGTCGAATCGATCTCGCCGGCTTCCGGCTCGGTCTTTTCGCTGCTGCCGCCGGAAAACGCCACCGGCAACTTCACCAAGGTGATCCAGCGCGTGCCGGTGCGCATCGCGCTGCCGCAGGATGCGCTGGACAGCGGCCGTCTGCGCGCGGGCCTGAGCGTCGTCGTCGACGTCGACACCCGTACGGCGCCGAGCAAGTAGGCCTTCGGGAAAGGCAGAGGTGATCTGATGGCCGGGAGCGCGACAGCAACGGCGGGAACGATGCCGGCGGCACCCGCGCATGCCAACGAGCGCATGGATCCGAAGAAGCTCATCGCCTTCTTCGCGATGGTGCTCGGCATGTTCATGTCGATCCTCGACATCCAGATCGTCTCGGCCTCGCTTGCGGAGATCCAGGCCGGCCTTTCGGCCGGCAGCGACGAGATCGGCTGGGTGCAGACGTCCTATCTGATCGCCGAAGTGATCATGATCCCGCTCTCGGGCACGCTGGCGCGCATCATCTCGACGCGTTATCTTTTCGCGATCTCGGCCGCCGGCTTCACCATGGCGAGCGCGCTTGCCGCCACCGCGACGAATATCGACCAGATGATCGTCTACCGGGTCATCCAGGGCTTCATCGGCGGCGGCATGATCCCGTCGGTGTTCGCGGCAGCCTTCACCATCTTCCCGCCGTCGAAGCGCAGCATCGTCTCGCCGATCATCGGCTTGATCGCCACGCTGGCGCCGACCATCGGCCCGACCGTCGGCGGCTATCTCAGCCACGCCTTCTCCTGGCACTGGCTGTTCCTCGTCAATATCATTCCGGGCATCATCGTCACGATCGTCAGCTGGAACTTCATCGATTTCGACAAGCCGGAACTGTCGCTCTTCAAGAAGTTCGACTGGTGGGGGCTGATCTCGATGGGCGTCTTCCTCGGCGGCCTTGAATATGTGCTCGAAGAGGGCAATTCCAACGACTGGTTCAACGACAGCTACATCACCATAGCGGCCGTCGCTTCCGGCGCTGCAGCCATCGTCTTCTTCTATCGCGCCTTCACGGTGGATTTCCCGGTCGTCGACCTCAAGGCCTTTGCGAACCGAAATTTCTCCTTCGGTTCGATGTTTTCCTTCGTCATGGGCATCGGCCTCTATGGCCTCACCTATATCTACCCGGTCTATCTCGGGCGCATCCGCGGCTATGACTCATTGATGATCGGCGAGACGATGTTCGTGTCCGGGCTGGCGATGTTCTTCACCGCGCCTATCGCCGGGCGGCTCTCGACCAAGATGGATCTGCGCCTGATGATGGTGATCGGCTTCGTCAGCTTCGCCGCCGGCACCTTCATCATGATGCATCTGACGGCGGATTGGGATTTCTACGAGCTCTTCATCCCGCAGATCCTGCGCGGCTTCGGGCTGATGATGTGCATGGTGCCGATCAACAATATCGCGCTCGGCACGATGCCGCCCTCGCGCATCCGCGGCGCATCCGGCCTGTTCAATCTCACCAGAAACCTCGGCGGCGCCGTCGGTCTTGCCGTCATCAATACCGTGCTGACCAACCGGCAGGACGTGCACTACGAGCGGCTGCGGGAGAATATGGACTGGGGCAATCCGGCGGCGATCGACCAGATGAACAACATGGCCGCCAACTTCAACACCTATGGCATGGACGGCGCCTCGGTTGCGATCAAGCAGATGGTCGGCCTTGCCACCAAGCAGGCGATCATCCTCTCTTTCAGCGACATATTCCTGATCCTGACCGCGCTTTTCCTGGCGATGATCCTCGGTGTCGCCATGATCAAGAAACCCGCGCCGCAAGGCGGGGGAGGCGGTGGCGGCCACTGACCTCCGGCCTGCCGCCCCTTGAAAAGGCCCTCTTCGGAGGGCCTTTTTGTTGCTGTTTCCAGGTCGCTATGTCATCAGCTCGATCATGGCCGGCCGGCGTGTTCCGAAGCGAACGGGCAAGGCCGGGAAAACGACGCGGAAACCGGCCCCTTCGATTTTTTGATTTACGTACATCAAAATTGGCGGTAATGGTCTCGGCAGGAGGAATGATGAGGCCAACCGTTCACGATATTGCTGCCGCCGCCGGTGTCAGTCTGGCGACTGTCGACCGGGTTCTCAACCAGCGTCCCGGTGTGCGCCACGTCACGCGGGAAAAGGTTGAGACCGCGATCCGAGAGCTCGGTTATGTCAGAGACGTCGCCGCCGCCAATCTTGCCAAGGGGCGCACCTATCCGCTGGTCTTCATCCTTCCGGCCAGCGACAATTCCTTCATGCACGGGCTCAATGCCGAGATCCGCCAGGCAGTTCTCCGCTCGTCGGCCGAGCGCACCGATATCCGCACCATCGAGGTGCCGGCCTTCGATCCAGCCGCCCTCGTCTCGGTGCTCGAGGAGCTTTCCCGGGACAAGCCTTGCGGCATCGCCCTGGTGGCGACCGATGCGCCTGACGTGCGCGCCGCCGTCGACAGGCTGGTGCGCGAGCGCTTTCCCATCGTCACCCTGGTTTCCGACCTCACGGGGTCGCTGCGCCATCACTATGCCGGCGTCGACAATATCGCAGCCGGCCGAACAGCCGCCCGCCTGCTCGGACGATTCCTGGGGCCGCGAAAGGGTGAAATCGCCGTGCTCGCCGGCTCCATGCTGGTGCGCGACCATCGCGAGCGCCTGGAGGGTTTTAGCGCAGTCATGGCCGAGGAGTTTCCTGGTCTGGCGATCCTGCCGGTTCTTGAAGGTCGCGACGACCCCGAGATCGCCCATATGCTCGTTGCCGATGCGCTCGCCAGGAATGCCGGCATCATCGGCGTCTACAGCCTCGGCGCCGGCAATCGCGGCCTCATCCGCGCGTTGAAGGAGAAGGCCGTCGACCGCATGCTGACTGTGATTGCTCACGAATTGACCGCTCATACGCGCGCAGCACTCATCGACAATACGGTCGATGCGATCCTCAACCAGGACGCCGGCCATGAGGTGCGCAGCGCGATCCGCGTGCTGAAAGCCAAGGCGGACG
The DNA here is from genome assembly GCF_013087515.1 of Rhizobium sophorae. Taxonomy (GTDB): domain Bacteria; phylum Pseudomonadota; class Alphaproteobacteria; order Rhizobiales; family Rhizobiaceae; genus Rhizobium; species Rhizobium sophorae. The sequence continues at coordinate 73,363 of NZ_JABFCN010000030.1, forward strand.
GGCTTGCCGTCATCGAGGCGCAGGAGCGCATCCGCCTCGACATATTTCTGAAAGACAATCTGCCGTAACGGCAAAGGGAGAAATACCACATGTATCTGGGTCTCGATCTCGGAACCTCCGGCGTCAAGGCGATGTTGATCGACGGTGATCAGAAGATCGTCGGCTCGGCCAACGGTTCGCTCGACGTCTCGCGTCCACATTCCGGCTGGTCGGAGCAGGAGCCGGCCCACTGGGTGCGCGCCACGGAGGAGGCCGTTGCCGGCCTCAAGGCAAAACATCCGAAGGAGCTTGCCGCGGTCAAGGGCATCGGCCTTTCCGGCCAGATGCATGGCGCAACGCTTATCGACGCGACCGACAAGGTGCTGCGCCCGTGCATCCTCTGGAACGACACACGCAGCTACGTCGAGGCCGCTGCACTCGGTGCCGATCGGCGCTTTCGCGCACTCACCGGCAACATCGTCTTTCCCGGTTTCACGGCGCCGAAGCTCGCCTGGGTCGAGAAGCATGAGCCTGATGTCTTCGCCAAGATCGCCAAGGTGCTCTTGCCGAAGGACTATCTGCGTCTCTGGCTGACCGGCGAATATATCTCGGAAATGTCGGATTCGGCCGGCACCTCCTGGCTCAATACCGGCAAGCGCGTCTGGTCCTCGGAACTGCTCGCCGCCACCAACCTGTCCGAGGAGCAGATGCCGGCGCTCGTCGAAGGCACCGAACAGGCCGGTAAGCTGCGGTCCGAACTGGCGGCGCAATGGGGTATATCAGGTGATGTCGTCGTTGCCGGCGGTGCCGGCGACAATGCGGCCTCGGCCTGCGGCATGGGCACGGTCAGCGATGGCGCCGCATTCGTCTCGCTCGGCACCTCGGGCGTGCTTTTTGCCGCCAACGCTTCCTATTTGCCGAAGCCGGAAAGCGCCGTGCATGCCTTCTGCCACGCGTTGCCGAACACCTGGCACCAGATGGGCGTCATCCTGTCGGCGACCGATGCGCTCAACTGGCATTCCGGTGTCACCGGCAAATCGGCCGCCGATCTCACCGGCGAACTCGGCGAGACGCTGAAGGCGCCCACCGGCGTCACCTTCCTGCCCTATCTCTCCGGTGAGCGCACGCCGCACAATGATGCCGTCATCCGCGGCGCCTTCATCGGCCTTGAACATGAAAGCAGCCGTGTCGTTCTTACCCAGGCGGTGCTCGAAGGCGTCGCCTTCGCCATCCGCGACAATCTCGAAGCGCTGCGTTCGGCCGGCACCGGCATATCCCGCGTCACGGCAATCGGCGGCGGTTCGCGCTCGCGTTACTGGCTGGCGTCGATCGCGACCGCCCTCGGCGTTCCGGTCGATCTGCCGGCCGACGGCGATTTCGGTGCGGCCTTCGGCGCCGCCCGCCTCGGCCTGATCGCGGCAACGGGCGCGGATCCGATTGCGGTTTGCACGCCGCCGGTGACGGCGGGAACGATCGAGCCGGTGTCGGCACTGAGCGGCGCTTATGAGGACGCCTACAAGCGCTACCGGGCGCTCTATCCGGCGATCAAGTCGCTGGCGTAGGCCAACAATTCAGAACTTCGAAAAAATACGAACCCAAGGAGAACCAACATGAGCACCGGATTTTTCGGCGATATCCAGAAAGTAAAATACGAAGGCCCCGACAGCACCAATCCGCTGGCCTTCCGCTATTACCAGCCCGACGAGATCGTCATGGGCAAACGCATGGAAGACCATCTGCGCTTTGCGGTGGCCTATTGGCATACCTTCACCTGGCCGGGCGGCGATCCCTTCGGCGGCCAGACCTTCCTGCGTCCCTGGTTCGAAGACACGATGAAGGCCGCCAAGCTCAAGGCTGACGTGGCCTTCGAATTCTTCTCGCTGCTCGGCTCGCCCTATTACTGCTTCCATGACGCCGACGTGCGCCCGGAAGGCAGGAATTTCGCCGAGAACACCAAAAACCTCAACGAGATCGTCGATTATTTCGCCGAGAAGCAGGCTGCAACCGGCACCAAACTGCTCTGGGGCACGGCGAACCTGTTTTCGCACCGCCGCTATATGTCGGGTGCAGCCACCAATCCGGATCCGGATGTCTTTGCTTTCGCAGCTGCGACGGTCAAGACCTGCATCGACGCCACGCAGAAGCTCGGCGGCGAGAACTATGTACTTTGGGGCGGCCGCGAAGGTTACGAGACGCTGCTCAACACCGATATCGGCCGTGAGCTCGACCAGCTCGGCCGTTTCCTCAACCTCGTCGTCGAATACAAGCATAAGATCGGCTACAAGGGCACGATCCTGATCGAGCCGAAGCCGCAGGAGCCGACCAAGCACCAGTATGATTACGACGTCGCGACCGTCTATGGTTTCCTCAAGAAGCACGGCCTTGAAAACGAGGTGAAGCTCAATATCGAGCAGGGCCACGCGATCCTTGCCGGCCACTCCTTCGAGCACGAGCTGGCGCTTGCCAATGCGCTTGGCATCTTCGGCTCGATCGACATGAACCGCAACGACTACCAGTCCGGCTGGGACACCGACCAGTTCCCGAACAATGTTCCCGAAATGGCGCTCGCCTACTACCATGTTCTGGCAGGCGGCGGCTTCAAGACCGGCGGCACCAACTTCGACTCGAAGCTTCGCCGCCAGTCGCTCGACCCGGCGGACCTGCTGATCGGCCATATCGGCGGCATGGATTGCTGCGCCCGCGGCCTGAAGGCCGCAGCCAAGATGATCGAGGACAAGGCTCTGTCGCAGCCGCTCGCCGATCGTTATGCCGGCTGGGAATCTGCCGAGGCGCAGAAGCTCTTCCGCGGCGAGTATTCGCTGGACGAGATCGCCCATTGGGTCGAGAGCAAGGACGTCAACCCGCAGCCAAGATCGGGCAAGCAGGAACTGCTCGAGAACGTCGTCAACCGTTACGTCTGACGATCAGCGCCGGCGGCCATTGGTCGCCGGCGCAACCCTCTCCGGCCGGCGACGGCGCAAAACCTTCGGCCTCTATTGGTTTACCGTTTCGACCAGTTGCGCGAGGGCGCCGAGACGGAGTTTCGAACCACCAGATCCGGCCGCAGCAGGATTTCCGTTTCGGTTGGCCGGCCATCGGACAGGAGTTCGAGCAGCAGCGCCATCGCCTGCTTGCCGATCGCCGTTCTCGGCTGACGAATCGTGGTCAGCGGCGGGGATATGAAGACGGCCTGCGGCACGTCGTCGAAACCGGTCACCGAGAAATCCCGCGGAATGTCGTAGCCTCGCGCGCCGAGCCCGACCATGACGCCGATCGCCGTCTGGTCGTTGACGCACATGAAGGCGGTTGGAAGCGTGTCGCGCATGAAAAGCTGTTCGACCGCATGCCGTCCGCTTTCGATCGTGCCGTCGCCTTCAAGCACGATTCTGTTGTCGGGCGAGATGCCGGCGGCATCGAGACCGGCATCGTAACCCATACGGCGCCTGGTATAGGCAAGCCGGGTGCGCGAATCGCCGATGAAGGCGATCTTGCGATGCCCTTCGGCCAGCAGCAGGTCCACCGCTTTGCGAGCGCCCTCGGTATCGTCGACGCCGACATAGGGAATGCCGCCGTTGAAGACGGGCTCGAAAACGCCGACGCTCGGCGGCAGCCGCGCGGTCATCGTCTGATGCCCGAAGGGCAGGATGCCGGTGAAGAGGATCAGCCCGGCAGCCTGGTTGGAATTTAAGAATTTCAGATATTCGAGACCGCGCTGGGCGTCGTTTTGCGTGTGGCCTATCAGGATGCCGTAGCCGTGCGCGCGCGCTTCGTTTTCCAGCCCGACGAGAATGTTGGAGAAATTGGGATCGCCGATATCGGGCGCCACGACGAGGATCATGTTGGAGCGGCCGAGCCTCAGGCTGCGCGCCATGGCATTGGTCGTATAGCCGGTGATGGCGATCGCCTGGTTGACCTTGAGGCGCGTGGAGTTGGCGACCTTTTCCGGCATGTGGATTGCCCGGGAAACCGTCGCGATGGAGACCTCGGCGATCCGGGCGACGTCTTCGATGGTTGCGGGCGTGGAATTCGACACTGAGCTCTGCCTTGGGCTGTCTTCGCCGCGACACTACACAGACTTGTCGAGAGGTCAAAGGCAGGCTTCAACTGATCTGTGTAAATCAACGATGTAAACCTTTACATGATGTATGTAAAGGTTTACATAAGGCCCCAGAGCGGACCGGGAGCCGCTTTGGGGAGGACCAGATGACCGTGGAGACCGCCGACACCGCACCCGTGGTGCTGTCCGCCAGGCGCATATGCAAATCCTTCAGTGGAGTGCAGGTCCTCTTCAGCGTGAACTTCGATCTCCGCGCCGGCGAAATCCATGCGCTGATGGGCGAAAATGGCGCCGGCAAATCCACGCTTGTCAAGGTTTTGTCCGGTTTCGAACAGCCGAGTTCCGGCGAAATCCTGCTTGATGGGAAGCCCGTCGTCCTGCCGCCCAACGGCGCCGCCGAGGCGCTCGGCATCGTGATCATTCACCAGGAATTCAACCTCGCCGACCATCTGACCGTGACGGAGAGCCTGTTCCTCGGGCGCGAAGTCACGCGCTTCGGGATGCTCGACCGCAAATTTATGCGGTCCGAAACACGCAAGGTTCTCGATGTCCTCGGTTCGCATGTCGATGAGAATGCGCTGATCAGCACGCTTTCCATCGCCGACAAGCAGATGGTCGAAATCGCCAAGGCAATCAGCCGCGACGCGCGGGTGGTGTTCATGGACGAGCCGACCGCCGTGCTGTCGCGGGAAGAGACCAGCATGCTGTTCAAGCAGGTCCGCAAGCTGCGCGACCAGGGTACGAGCTTCGTCTTCGTGTCCCACAAGCTCGACGAGGTGATGGAGTTGACCGACCGCGTCACCGTGCTGCGTGATGGCCAGTGGATCAAGACATCGCCGACATCCGTTCTGGACGGGGAATCGATCGCGCAGTTGATGGTCGGTCGCGAACTTTCCAGCCTCTATCCCGCCAAGGTCGAGCCTGATGTCGACGAGGAGATCGTCCTCAGCGTCGCCTCGGTGTCGACGGGCTATGTGAAGGATGCAAGCTTCGAGGTGCGCAAGGGTGAGATCATCGGTTTTTCAGGCATGATCGGCTCTGGTCGCACCGAGCTGATGGAAGCGATCGCCGGGTTGCGGACCCGTCTCGAGGGCGAGGTGATCATCAAGGGGGAAACGGTTCCCTCCGGCGACGTGCATGCCGCCAATCGCTGCGGGCTCGCCTATATGACAAAGGACCGCAAGTCGAAAGGCCTGCTGCTGCGCTCCGGCATGGTGACCAATCTGACACTGCAATCGCTCGGAAGGCATGCGCGTCACGGCTATCTCAGCCCGGGCAGCGAGGCGGCCGCAATGGCAAAGGCCAAGCGCCGCTTCGACATCAGGGTTCGTGACGGCAATATCGTCGCCGGCCGCATGTCGGGCGGGAACCAGCAGAAGCTGCTGCTTGCCAAGGTCATGGAGACCGAGCCTGACATCATCATCATCGACGAGCCGACGCGCGGCATCGATGTCGGCACCAAGCAGCAGATCTATCATTTCATCTCGGCACTCGCCCGAGACGGCCGGTCAATTATCGTCGTGTCGTCGGAGATGCCGGAGGTCATCGGCCTCTGCACGAGAGTGGCGGTGATGCGCGAAGGGCGCATCGTCGGCGTGCTCGAGGGCGACGAGATTTCCGAGCAGGAAATCATGCGTTACGCCGCCGGGCTCAAGAAGAAGGCGGCCGCCTGAGGGCTGAAGCAGGCTTCGCCGATCAGGCGACACATAAGATGCCCAGAAAATATGGGGCGGGAGGTTGATTTTGGAAATGAGTGTCAACGAGGAGACCAGGGAAATCCGGCGCCGATCCTGGCGGGATGTCGACCTGCGTGCGGTCGCGCCTTTTGTCGCCCTGGCACTGCTGCTGATCGTCGGAGCCCTGGTCAATCCTAATTTCATCGGCATCACCAACCTTGCCAATGTCGCGACACGCAGCGCCTTCATCGCCATCATCGCGGTCGGTGCGACCTTCGTGATATCTGCAGGCGATCTCGACCTGTCGGTGGGCTCGATGGTGGCCTTCGTTGCCAGCCTGATGATCCTGCTGATGAATTCGGGCGCAATCGAAAACCCGGCCCTGATGCTGACGGTCGCGGTCGTCTTCACCATGGTCGCCGGCGCACTCTGCGGCCTGGCGAACGGCCTGATCACGACGGTGGGCAGGATCGAGCCCTTCATCGCGACGCTCGGCACGATGGGCATCTATCGCGGCCTGACGACATGGCTGTCGCAGGGAGGCGCGATCACACTTCGCTCCGCCGATATCCAGACGCTCTATCGCCCTGCTTATTTCGGCAATATCGCCGGCGTGCCTGTGCCGATCGTGGTGATCCTGGCGGTGACGGCGGTTGCTGCCTTCATCCTCTACCGCACCCGCTACGGGCGCCACGTCGTCGCTGTGGGATCAAACAGCGATGTCGCCCGCTATTCGGGCATCGCGGTCAACCGTGTGCGGACGATTGCCTTCGTCATCCAGGGACTGTGCGTCGCCATCGCCGTGCTGCTCTACGTTCCGCGTCTCGGCTCGACATCGGCGACGACGGGTATCCTGTGGGAGTTGCAGGCGATCACGGCCGTCGTCGTCGGCGGCACGGCGCTCAAGGGCGGCGCGGGCAGGGTCTGGGGCACGATCTGCGGCGCCTTCATTCTTGAACTGGTCGGCAACATCATGCTGCTTTCGAATTTCATCAGCGAGTATCTGATCGGCGCCATCCAGGGTGCGATCATCATCATCGCCATGTTCGTCCAGCGCTCGCTGGTACGCAAATCATGAATTGGCAAATCACGAATTGACCGGGCTTGTAATTGGCCGGGGTTACAATTGATCGGGCTTACAGGGCGTCCGGTCCCGTATGGAAAAGTCCCTGAAGTTATTGGGAGGAAATAGAATGCGTAAATTGATGTTTGGCCTGGCGGTTGCGGCGGTGACGTTCGCTGGCGTCGCTCACGCCCAGGACAAGAAATTCACAATCGGCGTATCCATTCCGGCTGCCGACCACGGTTGGACGTCGGGCGTAGTGTTCCATGCCGAACGTGTCGCCAAGCTGCTGATGGCCGAACATCCCGGTCTCAACGTCATCGTCAAGACGTCGCCGGACGCTGCAAGCCAGGCCAACGCGGTGCAGGATCTCGATACGCAGGGCATCGACGCCCTCGTCATCCTGCCGTCGGACCCGGATCCGCTCGTCAACGCCATCAAGGAAGTCAAGGGCAAGGGCAAGTTCGTCGCTCTCGTCGACCGCGCGCCGAGCAACAACGACAATTCCGTGCGCGACCTCTATGTCGCCGGCAACAACCCGGCTCTCGGCGAAGTCGCCGGCAAGTACATCAAGGACACGACGCCAGACGCAGAAGTGGTCATCATCCGCGGTCTGCCGATCCCCATCGACCAGCAGCGCCAGGACGGCTTCGACAAGGGCATTGCCGGCTCGAACGTCAAGGTTCTCGACCGCCAGTACGGCAACTGGAACCGCGACGATGCCTTCAAGGTCATGCAGGACTACCTGACCAAGTACCAGAAGATCGACGTCGTATGGTGCCAGGATGACGACATGGCCGTCGGCGTTCTGCAGGCGATCGAGCAGGCCAAGCGCACCGACATCAAGTATGTCGTCGCCGGCGCCGGCTCGAAGGACATGGTCAAGAAGGTCATGGACGGCGACAAGCTGATCCCGGTCGACGTTCTCTATCCGCCGGCAATGGTCGGCACGGCAATGGAGCTGACTGCTGCGGCCCTCTACGATCAGGTTCCGGTTCATGGCAGCTACATTCTCGATGCGACGCTTGTCACCAAGGAGAATGCCAAGGACTTCTATTTCCCGGATTCGCCGTTCTGATCCATCGACTTGAGACATGCGCCCATTCGAAAGGATGGGCGCATTTTTTATGCTTCCACTACAGCGGCTAGCCGAAAATGCTGCACGTACCTCTTGCCCGCCAAAGCCCATCATGATTAGCTCGCAGCCATATCGCATTTGGCCTCGCGCCAAATTCGACGCAAGGGCGAGGAGGCGCCTTGCTCCCGCCAAATAGCGTGCTACAACACTTCAGAAACGTTTACGGTCGATATTCAGGGAGGAATCTGACATGAAGACGATCAAGGGCCCCGGCCTTTTCCTTGGCCAGTTCGCGGGCGATACCGCTCCTTTCAACTCATGGGACGCGATTACCAAATGGGCGGCCGACATCGGTTACAAGGGCGTCCAGGTGCCGACCTGGGCCGGCCAGCTGATCGATCTGAAGAAAGCTGCCACGTCCAAGGATTATTGCGACGAATTCGCCGGCAAGGCTTGCGAAAACGGCATCGAGATCACCGAACTCTCCACTCACCTGCAGGGCCAGCTCGTCGCCGTGCATCCGGCCTATGATGAAGCCTTCGACGGGTTTGCGGCACCGGACGTGCGCGGTAACCCGAAGGCGCGTCAGGAATGGGCGGTCGAGCAGGTCAAGATGGCGCTGACGGCATCCAAAAACCTAGGGCTCAAGGCGCATGCGACCTTCTCCGGCGCGCTTGCCTGGCCCTTCATCTATCCCTGGCCGCAGCGTCCTGCCGGCCTGGTCGAGACTGCCTTCGACGAACTCGCCCGTCGCTGGACGCCGATCCTCAACCATGCGGACGAGAACGGCATCGACGTCTGCTACGAGATCCACCCGGGCGAGGACCTGCATGACGGCATCACCTTCGAGATGTTCCTGGAGCGGGTGAAGAACCATCCGCGCGCCAACATGCTCTACGATCCCTCGCACTACGTCCTGCAGTGCCTCGATTATCTCGACAACATCGACATCTACAAGGACCGCATCAAGATGTTCCACGTCAAGGATGCGGAGTTCAATCCGACCGGGCGCCAGGGCGTCTACGGTGGCTATCAAGGTTGGGTCGAACGCGCCGGCCGGTTCCGTTCGCTCGGCGACGGCCAGGTCGATTTCGGCGCGGTGTTCTCCAAGATGACGGCAAATAATTTCGACGGCTGGGCCGTGGTCGAATGGGAATGTGCGCTGAAGCATCCGGAAGACGGCGCCCGCGAAGGCGCGGAATTCGTTGCCGCCCATATCATCCGCGTCACCGAGAAAGCCTTCGACGATTTCGCCGGCAGCGGTACGGACCAGGCGGCGAACCGGCGGATGCTGGGGCTCTAGGTTTCTATTCCCTTCTCCCCGCCGGGGAGAAGATGCCCGTAAGAGCAGATGAGGGGGATGAGGAGCGATAGCGACGAAATGCCTCGAGCGACAAGCGAAAGGCAAATCTGCCGTGAAGCCCCTCATCCGACCCTTCGGGCCACCGACCGGGGTTAAGCCACGGTGCTTAACCCGTCCTTCGAACCCCCGAGGGGAGAAGGGAAAAAAAGATTCAGGAGGACAGAATGGCAATTGAAGCATCATCCGAACAGACCCGCGAGCCGCGCATTCGGCTCGGCATGGTGGGCGGCGGCGCGGGCGCATTTATCGGCGCGGTACACCGTATCGCGGCGCGCATCGACGATCAGTACGATCTCATCGCCGGCGCGCTGTCGGCTTCGCCCGAAAAGGCGATCGCATCCGGCCGCGACCTCGGCCTCGATCCGTCGCGGACCTATTCCAGCTATCGCGAGATGGCAATCCGCGAGGCGAAGCTGAAGAACGGCATCGAAGCGGTGGCGATCGTCACGCCGAACCATGTTCACTACGATGCAGCCAAGGAATTCCTGAAGCGCGGCATTCATGTCATCTGCGACAAGCCGCTGACATCCAACCTTACCGATGCGAAGAAGCTGAAGAAGATCGCCGACGAGAGCGGCGCGCTCTTCGTGCTGACGCATAATTACACCGGCTATCCGATGGTCCGCCAGGCGCGGGAGATGATCGCGAACGGCGAACTCGGCGACATTCGCGTCGTCCAGGCCGAATATCCGCAGGACTGGCTGACGGAAGCGGTCGAACAAACCGGGCAGAAACAGGCCGCCTGGCGCACCGATCCGGCGCAATCCGGCGTCGGCGGCTCGACCGGCGATATCGGCACGCATGCCTATAATCTTGCCGCCTTCATCACCGGTCTCGAGCTCGACAGTCTCGCCGCCGACCTCGACAGTTTCGTTCCGGGCCGCCGGCTGGACGATAACGCGCATGTCATGCTGCGCTTCAAGGCGAAGGGCTCGGAGAAGCCGGCCAAGGGCATGCTCTGGTGCAGCCAGGTGGCACCCGGCCATGAAAACGGCCTGATGGTCCGCGTCTACGGCACCAAGGGCGGGCTGGAATGGACCCAGAAGGACCCGAACTACTTGTGGTACACGCCTTTCGGTGAGCCGAAGCGGCTGATTACCCGGGGCGGCGCCGGTTCAGGGGCTGCTGCCGGCCGTGTCACGCGCGTGCCATCAGGACATCCGGAAGGTTATCTCGAAGCCTTCGCAACGATCTATACGGAAGCTGCGCATGCGATCAATGCGCGCAAGAAGGGCAAGGCCGTCGACAAGGCAGTGGTCTACCCCACCGTCGATGACGGCGTGAAGGGTGTGGCTTTCGTCGAAGCCTGCGTCGCGTCTTCGAAGAAGAATGGCGCCTGGGTCAAGCTCTGAATTTAATGATCCGCGTCATTGCAGTCGCTCAATGAAAAACGCCGAGGCGGCCTCGTCTGAAGTCGCCTCGGCTTTGGTTATATTTCTGATCAGGCCGCTGCAGTGCGGCCACGCTTTAGCAGGTTGTCGACGCTCAACGGTCCTGCGCCTGCCGCTACCAGATAAAGAAACACGAAGCAGAACAGGATTGCCGCCACGCCGCCGTTCTGGGCGGGATAGATGCCCTTCGACGCATGCCCGATGAAATAGGCGAAGGCCATCAGGCCCGAGAGCACGAAGGCTGCGATACGGGTCTGGAATCCCACCAGAACCAGGAAACCGAAGGTGAGTTCGAGCAGCCCGGCAATCCAGGAGAGCGAGCCCGCAGGCGGCACGCTTGCCGCAGCCGGAAAATGCAGGATTTTCTGTGTTCCGTAGCTGAAAAGTACAAGTGACGAGACGATGCGCAACAGGCTCAGCAGATGAGGCTGCAGCGAATGGATCGAAGAGAGCATTGGATTCCTTTCACATTTGTGATGCCATTTCCCGTGTAAGGATCTCCGTCGCAACGGCCAAGTCACGACTCCTGACATTGCCGTTATGAGGATGGCTGCAGGTAAGGGAGCGGCGTTGCAGCTGTTCTGTCTTTCCTCCTGCAACGTTGCAGTTTTTCTCGCCGCCGACCTGTACTTTACCCTCAGGCTTGGCTAAATCCGGCGCAAACGGCTCAACCTGAGAGATTGGATTTACAGATGATCGATCCGAAGAAACTGGCAGAGCGCTTTCCCGGCGACTTCACCTTCGGCGTCGCCACCGCCGCCTTCCAGATCGAAGGCGCCAGCAAGGCCGATGGCCGCAAGCCATCCATCTGGGATGCTTTCTGCAATATGCCCGGCCGTGTCCATAATCGCGATAACGGCGATATTGCCTGCGATCACTATAATCGCCTGGAGCAGGACCTCGATCTGATCAAGGAGATGGGTGTCGAAGCCTACCGGTTCTCGATCGCCTGGCCGCGCATTATCCCCGACGGTACCGGTCCGGTGAACGAGGCCGGCCTCGATTTCTACGACCGGCTGGTCGACGGCTGCAAGGCGCGCGGCATCAAGACCTTCGCAACGCTCTACCATTGGGATCTGCCTCTGTTGCTCGCCGGCGAGGGCGGCTGGACTGCGCGCTCGACTGCCTATGCCTTTCAGCGCTATGCCAAGACGGTGATGAGCCGGCTTGGCGATCGCCTCGACCGGGTCGCGACCTTCAACGAACCCTGGTGCATCGTCTGGCTCAGCCACCTCTACGGCATCCATGCTCCCGGCGAGCGCAACATGCAGGCCGCCCTTTACGCCATGCATTACATGAACCTTGCCCACGGTCTCGGCGTCGAGGCGATCCGCTCGGAAGCACCCAACGTGCCGGTCGGGCTCGTGCTCAACGCCGCCTCGATCATTCCCGGCTCAGACAGTCCGGCGGATCTTGCCGCCGGCGAGCGTGCGCATCAGTTCCACAACGGCGCTTTCTTCGATCCCGTCTTCAAGGGGGAATATCCGAAGGAATTTGTCGAGGCGCTCGGCGACCGCATGCCCGTCATCGAGGATGGCGACCTGAAGCTCATCAGCCAGAAACTCGATTGGTGGGGCCTGAACTATTACAAGCCCGAGCGGGTCACCGACGACCCCGAACGCAAGGGGGATTTTCCCTGGACGGTGGAAGCGCCCCCGGCAAGCGACGTCAAGACCGATATCGGCTGGGAAATCTATGCGCCGGGCCTGAAGCTCTCGGTCGAGGATCTCTACCGTCGTTACGAGCTGCCGGAATGCTACATCACCGAGAATGGCGCCTGCGACAACACCGATGTCGTCGACGGCGCGGTCGACGATACGATGCGCCTCGATTATGTCGGCGATCATCTCGACATCGTTGCCGGCCTCATCAAGGACGGCTATCCCATGCGCGGCTATTTCGCCTGGAGCCTGATGGACAATTTCGAATGGGCCGAAGGCTACCGCATGCGCTTCGGTCTCGTCCATGTCGATTATGAAACCCAGCTGCGCACCGTGAAGAAGAGCGGCCAGTGGTATCGCCAACTCGCGGCGCAATTCCCGAAGGGCAATCACAAGGCGGTTTAGCGCAGCTGCCCGGCGGACACTTGAGAGAGGCACCTGTCTGACGCTTATTGCGCGCCATCTGGGCGCGGACTTCCGGTCGGCATGGCAAGCTGACGCTGCTTGCCATAATTTTCGCAACGACCGGCGGCAGGCACAAAAATAGATCGTCAGGAACCTGCAACAGGCGGTTGCTTAAACGTTTTTGAACCCTTGACTGGCAAAGTCCAATGGTCAGGGAGCCGGAATGCAGACAGTCGGGAAGTCGCAGAGCAAGGGATTGGGAATAGGCCGTCACATCACCGTTACCGGCGTGCTTTTCTCCTTCGCGGTCATCGTCGCGGTCGCCACCATCATGGTGCTGACGGCGCTTGAACGCGTGGCCGAAAATTCCAATGTTCTCGATGACGAGCGCTCGCGCGAAACGACGATCGGCGCGTTAAAGACCTTCGAGGATCAGCTCAGCGCGACGCTTGACGATTACGCCGCCTGGGATGACGCCGCCGTCAACATCTACGCAGCCGACGGTATGGCCTGGACGGTGAGCAACTATGGCGAGATGTCGGTCAACAGTTCGCTTTTCGACATGGCGATCGTCATCGATGCCGAGAAGAAGGCGATCATGGCGTATCGCGATGGCAAGCCGATGGGGGAGCCGCTCACGGATTTCTTCGCGCCTTCGCTCTGGACGCTCTTCGACACGGTGAAGGCGGCCGGCCCGGCCGATCGTCCTCAGGCAATCGGTTTCGTCACCACCAAACGGGGCATAGCCGCCGTCGGTGTGGCATTGGTGCGGAAAAAGTCCGGTGCGCTGGATGTGCCCGCCGGCCAGCACCGCTATCTCGTTTTCGCGCGCCATCTCGACGACGACAGGGTGACCGATCTCGGCCAGACCTATGTCATCGGCGGGCTGAGGCTGGCGCCGCCGAGCTTTGCGGCCGACTATCTCGTGCCGATCGTCGATCCGACAGGGGCAACGCTTGGCAAGCTCGTGTGGATCTCGCGTTCACCCGGCGATATTGGCTATGCACAGGTGCGGCCGATGGTCATCCAGGCGCTCGGCCTCGTCGGATTGTTCTTCGTGGTGCTGCTGGTCATCGGCTGGCTTGCCGGACGCCGCCTGAAGGCGGAGGAGAACAGCGCTCGCGAGGAGGCGCTACGCGACAGGCTGAGCGGTCTTTCGAATCGCGACGGTCTCGGGCTCGCCGTCGATCGTTTTGTCGCCGAGGCACGCCAGACCAAGCGCAACGTGCTGCTCCTTTATCTCGACCTCGATGGCTTCAAGGAAGTCAATGACAGCTATGGCCACGGCACCGGCGACCAGCTGATCCGTGCCGTCGCGGCTGGGCTCGACGTGCTCATTCCGCAGGGTGCCGTTCTCGCCCGCATCGGCGGCGATGAATTTGCAATTGCCTTTCTCTCCGACAGTGAGAATGCCGCCGCCCTGCAGCTTGCCGAGCAGATCCTCGATTTTCTTGTCGAGCCGCTGGAGATCGGTCGCCGTGTCGTCGTCGTCGGGGCTAGCATCGGCATTGCCATGTCGCCTTCCGGGACGGTCGGGCGCGAGGAGCTGGTGCGCCGTTCCGACCTTGCCATGTACAAGGCGAAGGAGGCCGGCCGCGCGCGCATGACGCTCTACGATCCGTCGATGGACGCCGATCGAGAGCAGCGCAATGCACTGGAGCTCGATCTTAGGATCGCCATCGAAAGCGGCGACCTGACGCTCGCCTACCAGCCGCTGATCGATGCGGCGACGCATGCGATGACGGGTGTCGAGGCGCTGGTGCGCTGGAACCGTCCAGGCCATGGTCCTGTTTCGCCCGAGCTGTTCATCCCAATCGCCGAGACCAGCGGCCTCATCGAATCGCTCGGCCTGTTCGTGCTGCGCAAGGCCTGTGAGACGGCCAAGCAATGGCCGGAACTGAACGTCTCGGTCAACGTCTCGCCCGGCCAGTTCCGCAATCCCGCCTTTACCGACTATGTGCGTTACGTGCTGAAGCAGACGGAGATCGAGGCCGGCCGCATCACGCTTGAGATCACCGAAGGCTACATGATCCAGAATCCGCAGCGCACCCGCCAGTCGATCGAACGGTTGAAGGCGCTGGGGGTCAAGGTGGCGCTCGACGATTTCGGTTCCGGCTTCTCCTCGATCGGTTATCTCAGGCAGTTCGGCTTCGACCGCATCAAGATCGACCGCTCGCTGGTCATGGGTGTCAACGACAAACGCCAGCGCGAGATGCTGCAGGCGACGGTGGCGCTCGCCCGCTCGCTCGACATTCCGGTGACGGCCGAAGGCATCGAGACCGAGGAGCAGGCGATAGCCATGCGCCTTTTCGGCTGCGACTGCCTGCAGGGCTATTTGTTCGGAAAGCCTGTGACATCAGAGCTTATCACCGAGATGCTGCACGAACGACGTGCAGCGGAGCCGGTGGCCCGACGTCGTATCGACGCAGCCTGATCTTCAGAAAGCAAAGTTGATCCACACAGAAATCCGGCTCAGCTGCCGATATGCCGCTGGCCGCGTTTTTTTGCGAGCGCGATTTGGTGCTGACGCTGACGGTACCGCAGCCGGTCTTCTTCCGTGCGCGTGTTGTAGCAGTGGCTGCAGGAAACGCCTTCTTCATAGAGCGGCGACGTAATTTCCTCGGCAGTGATCGGGTTGCGGCAGGCGTGACAGAGCCGGTGTTCGCCTTCCTTCAAACCGTGCTCGACGGACACGCGCTCGTCGAAGACGAAGCAGGCGCCATCCCAGAGGCTCTCCTCCTGCGGCACTTCCTCCAGATATTTCAGGATGCCGCCCTTCAGATGATAGACCTCGTCGAAGCCCTCAGCCTTCATGAAGGCGGTGGCCTTCTCGCAGCGTATGCCGCCGGTGCAGTACATGGCAATCTTCGGCTTGTTGTGCAGACCCGGATTCTGACGCACCCATTCCGGAAACTCACGAAAGCTCTTGGTCTTCGGGTCGAGCGCGCCACGGAAGGTCCCGATCGCCGTCTCGTAGTCGTTGCGGGTGTCGATGACGATGGTGTCGGGATCGGAAATCAGAGTGTTCCAGTCCTTGGCCGCCACATAGGTGCCGACCACCTTGTTGGGGTCGATATCTTCGACGCCCATGGTGACGATTTCCTTCTTCAGCTTCACCTTCATGCGCAGGAAGGGCATTTTCGAGGCACGGCTTTCCTTGTGCTCCAGGCCCGAAAATTCCGGCTGGGCGCGCAGGAAGGAAAGCACGGCGTGAATGCCGGCATCCGGGCCTGCGATCGTGCCGTTGATGCCTTCATGCGCCAGAAGCAGCGTTCCTTTGACGCCGTTCTCCTCGCAAAGCACCTGCAGCGGTGCCTGCAGACTGGCAAAGCGCGGCACGGAAACGAAATGGTAGAGTGCCGCCACGAGGAACGGGCTGGTGTGTGTCGGGCTGTCGGTCATGGGCCGGAAATACAGAAAATCGGCGAGCCGCGCAATTACCTTCGCCAGCGGCGGCCTTCTCTCAGTTTCCAGCCATCAGCCAGAGAAGCTCGATGCGCTGGGCTTCCTCGTCGGCATCATCGGTGAAGACGGCTTCGGCTTTGACCAGCGCTTGCCGCCGGTCTTCCTGCTGGCGGAAGATGATGATGTCGAGCAGATGCGCCAGGTCGTCATTGCGGGTGAAGAGCTGCGGTTCGGCTTCGACCAGTTCGGAGAGCACGGTGAGATCGTGGATGTGGCCGAGATCCTCGACGAGTTCCTTGGCGGCATCGCGCTTGGCCTTCATCGCGCCCGGCCAGACGTCGCGCAAAAGGGCATGGTAGAGCCGATAGTCGTAGGTGCGTTTGCGCAGATCGTGGAAATCGTCGGCCGATGCCTCGCCATGGCAAGCCGCAAGCGCGGTCTTGGCCTTCCGCGCGGTGCGTCGCCAGCTCTTCGCCAGCATACGGGCATTCTTGCGGTGGCCGCCATCAAAGGAAACGGCATCCAGGGCGGTGATCGCCTCCTTCAGAAGGTCCGAAGTTTCTGCGAGCCGCTGTTCCAGGCCGCTTTCGGCTTCCACCATCCAGTCGCGGCGCCCTTCGAGAATGGTGACGATGCGGCCGAGCGCCTCGCTCTCCTCGATCCCGCGGGCTGCATGCTGCAGATATTGGGCGATGCCGATGAGGGCGGCAGCGTCGCGGATCGCCGAAAGCGAGCGTGCGGCATCGCGCAGCCTCGCATTTTCCTGGGCCTGAAAATCCGGCACCTCGCGGGCCACGAGGCGGTAGAGCGAGCGTAGTCGCTTCAGGTTCTTGCGGAAAGAATGGATCGCCTCATGCGCGCCGTGCGGGCGTTCCCCGAGGACAGTGATAGCGTGTTCCAGCTGCTTGGTCGCAGCGTTACGGAACGCTTCCGTGAAGTCGGCGTCAGGCCGAATGCGATAGGCCATGCCTGTCGTGCCCGTATTCTGTGGCAAGGGCCTGGTTGGAATAGCGGAAATCGCCGGTCACTTCGCGGCCGAGCCAGGTAGGCAAGGCCGGATCATCGGTTTCCGCCGTCATTTCCACCTCGGCAATCACCAGTCCGCGATGTTCGCCGGTAAAGACGTCGACTTCCCAGACAAAGTCCTCATGCGGAACGCGATAGCGCGTCTTCTCGATGACGACGCCGATCGCGTTCTGCAACAGCTCTTCGGCATCGGCGATCGGGATGTCGTATTCGAATTCGTCACGGGTGATGGTGCTGCGGCCGATCTTGATCGTCAGTTTCGCCTTCCTGCCGTCGAGGATGCGCACGCGCACGGAACGATCGTCCATCGAGGCAATATAACCCTGCCTGAGGACGGATTTCGTCTCGACGGCGGTACGCCATCCATCGCTGCGTACAAGAAACTTCCGCTCGATCTCTTTCGCCATATCGGTGAACCTTTTGTGACGATTGCGGCACGGTAGCCCAATTTCCACGCATTTCATACCCTTCTTGTCATGCGGTCCGGTTTTATCTCGACAAGGTTCCGCGGGGGCGTTATTCGGGGACCGAATTCAATCGTTTCAAGGAGGTCGCGCGACCATGGGCGAGAAAACAGAGAAGCTCCTTTCCATCCTGAAACTCCAGCCTGTCGTGCCGGTCTTGATCGTCGACGATGCGAAGTCGGCGGTACCACTAGCCCGCGCACTCGTTGCGGGCGGCCTGAAGGCGATCGAGATCACCATGCGCACGCCGGCGGCACTCGAGGCCGTGCGCGCCGTCGCGGCCGAGGTCGAGGGCGCAGAAGTCGGCGCCGGCACGATCTTGAATGTCGCCCATTGGGAAGCTGCCGTCGAGGCCGGTTCGAAGTTCATCGTCAGCCCGGGCACGACGCAGGAACTGCTCGATGCCGCCGCCGATTCCGACGTGCCGTTGCTTCCGGGGGCTGCGACCGCCAGCGAAGTCATGGCGTTGCGCGAAGAAGGCTACCAGGTGCTAAAATTCTTCCCCGCGGAGCAGGCCGGCGGCGCCGCCTATCTCAAAGCGCTGTCCTCGCCGCTTGCCGGCACGCTGTTCTGCCCGACCGGCGGCATTTCGCTGAAGAACGCGAATGATTATCTCTCGCTGCCGAATGTCATCTGCGTCGGCGGCTCGTGGGTGGCGCCGAAAGAACTGGTCGCAGCCGGCGACTGGGCTGGCATCACCAAGCTCGCGGCAGAGGCGGCGGCGCTGAAGGCCTGAGTTCGGCAGGGGTGGGTCGGCCTTCGGCCACAATCCCCACCCCTCAATTTGTATTTCAGCCGTCGCAAACCTATGTACTCCTCCAGCTTCAAACAGGGAGATGACGAGGAATGTTCGACGCAAAGAAGCTTCTCGACCAGTTCTTGGGTTCGCAGGTGCCGGGTCTCGGCGGTTCGGTCCGCGACAGGGCGGGTGATGCCGTCCAGACGGCGAAGAACAATCCGATGAAGACCGGTGCGATCGCAGCCGCGCTTCTCGGCACCAAGACGGGCCGCAGTATTGCCGGCAATGCGCTGGCGATCGGCGGTCTTGCCGCCATCGCGGGTCTCGGCTACCAGGCCTACAAGAATTACCAGGCCGGGCAGGCGCCAGCGGCTCCCTCGGACGCGCCCTCGGCCAATAATCCAGTTCTCCTGCCGCCGCCTGTCGAATCCGGTTTCGGGCCGACCTCACCTGCCGGCAGCAATGAATTCGTGCTGGTGCTGATCCGCGCGATGATCGCCGCCGCCAAGGCCGACGGCCATATCGACGATGCCGAACGCGCCCTCATCATGGAAAAGGTCAAGGCCGCCGATGTCAGCGGCGAGGCTGCGGCCTTCATCGAGCGTGAACTCGCCTCGCCGACGGATATCGATGCGCTCGTCAAAGCGGCGGTCACGGAAGAACAGCGCGTCGAGCTCTACACCGCCTCGCGGCTCACCATCGAGCCGGATTCGCGCGCCGAACGCGGCTATCTCGATCTGCTCGCCGGCCGCCTCGGCCTTGCCGACCAGCTGGTCGACCATATCGAGGCGACGGTCTCCTCCGCCAAGGTGACCTTGTCACAGTGACATCTAAAGCATGTCGCGTGATAACGACATGCGTTGGAAATAAAGACCTAAAGCGCGAGGAGCGAATCTGAAAGATTGCGACGCGCTTTAGGCCGGTTGCCTTTGTCGGGCGGCTGGCCTATCCACTCCTAGACAAGGGGAGTGATCATGCGCGATCTTGCAAATTTCAAGGGCTGCCCGGCGCCGAAGCCGGTCACGCTGAAGGGCCGTTTCGTCACCGTCGAGCCCTATCGGCGCGCGGAACATCTCGATGCGCTGTGGGACGGGCTCGGCGGCATGGGCATCAACCCGCTGCTTCTCTATTTCGCGCAGGACGATTTCTCCGGTATCGACGATTTCGCCAACTGGCTGGAAACCGTCAATACCAAGTCCGGCTGGCTCACCCATATCTTCCGCGACAACGCCACCGGCAAGATTGTCGGCATGGCGAATTACATGCGCGCCGACCCGGCAAACGGCGTCGTCGAGATCGGCGGGGTGGCGCACGGGGCCGAGATGAAGCGGTCGCCGCTTTCGACCGAGGCGCATTATCTGATGGCCAAGCACGTCTTCGAGGATCTCGGCTACCGCCGCTACGAATGGAAATGCGACAATAAGAACGAGGCGAGCAAGACGACGGCGGCGCGTTACGGTTTCAGCTTCGAAGGGGTCTTCCGCCAGCACATGATCTCCAAGCATCGCAACCGCGACACCGCCTGGTTCTCGATGATCGATGCCGAATGGCCGGTGATCAACGATGCCTTCGAAGCCTGGCTTTCGCCCGGGAATTTCGATTCCGAGGGCAACCAGGTTCGCCGCCTGCAGGATATCCGCGCCGATCTCGAAAAGGAAAGGCTCGTATGAGCCCGGAGAGCCGTTCGCAGGCAATCGCCGCCGGCATCATCCTGCTTAGCGCTGCCCTCGTCATCTATTTCCTGCCGACCATCGTTCTGTGGATCGGCAACTTCTCGCCGACGTTGGCGATCGTCGTCGGCGTCTGCCTGATCATGGCGTTTTTCGCGGTCTTCTGGCTGCGGGCACGTTACCAGCGCGGCCGGGGGAAATAGGTTTACCCCTGCAGCGAGGCCCCGAGCAGCAGGGCGCCCATCAGCATGACAAGCACGGCGCCGAGGATTTCGATGGCATTCCCGACCCAGATCGAGGCGGTCGAGCCGCGTCCGGAGAGGCGGACGGCCGCGCTCTTGGCAGTGACGGCAAGTGTGGCAAGTAGGGAAACGGTAATCGCCGTGCCGAGCGACATGGCGACGACCGACAGCACGCCGCCGAGATAGAGCCCGTTCAGCAGTGAGAAGGTCATGACCAGAAGCGCGCCGGAACAGGGGCGCAGGCCGACGGCAACGATTGCCGACCAGGCCTCGCGGACGCTGAACCTGTCGCCGCCGAGCAGGGCCGGGTCGGGCACATGGGCATTGCCGCAGGTCTCGCAGACCATGCCGGGAACAAAGGTGTGGCCGGCTTCGACAGCCTGCGCCTTGCCGTTGAAGGCATAGGCCTGGCGTTCGGCTGCATTATCCTTCCAGTCGAGCATCATGCTGACCGGGCCGGCAGGCGTCGCCATCAGCCGGCGCCGTGGCATATTGCCGGCTATCGAGCGCAGTTTTCGAAACAGCAGCCAGCCGCCGAAGAGGATGACCATGATGAAGCTGGCAATCTCCATCGCGTGGGTCGCTGCCGTCAGCGTGATGCCGGTGCCACGCAGCACCAGCCAGGCGCCGCCGACCAGCGCCACCGCCATCACGCCCTGGACGAAGGCCGAAATGAAGGAAATCACCACGCCGCGCTTCAGCTCGACCTCGTTAGCGATCATGTAGGAGGAGATGACCGCCTTGCCGTGGCCGGGGCCGGCGGCATGGAAGACGCCGTAGGCGAAGGAAAGGCCGATCAGCGATGCCAGCTGCCACGGGTCCTGGCGCATCGCCTTCAAGGCACCGGTCAGCGCCCGGTAGAAGGCCTGCTGCTCATAATTCACATAGAGCAAAAGCGGTGCCAACGGCCCGCCGGTCGGCTGGAAGCTCGGCTCCGCCGTGCCGATGCCGAGCGGAGATTGCGCATGAGCGAGGCTTGCAGCCGTCACCAGCGCAAGGGTCGCAGCGGAAAGGAAGAGAGGCAGGCGTTTCGTCAGCATGTGACCTCCAGCCGGGTGGCGAAGAGTTTGGACATGTTGGTGCCGGTGGGATCGTTGAAGAAGGCGTCCGTCAGCGACTGCTTGTTTTCCGAGATCACCTGGTCGGCATCAGGCCTTACCACCTGATGTTTACAGGCCGCGAAGCCGTCGCCGACCGTTGCCAGTTCACCGTCTGTGGGGAAATCGATCGAGGTATAGAGCGTCGGGTCGTAGACGCCGAAGGTGAGCCTGCCCTTGAGCGGCATCTTCTCCACCGGCTTCACCGCAAAGAACATCAGCAGCTGGCCGTCCTTATAGTCGACATGGATGAGGTCGGGCTTCTGGACGGTGATGTTCTTCCCGTTGATCGTGAGGTTCATGTAGTAGTCGTAATCGGCGAGCGATTGCTTTACCGTTTTTCCGACCTCGGCGAGCTCATTCGGCTCCAGCTTCAGATCGGTGTTCTTGTCGAAATCCATGACGACGGAGGAGGAGAAGACCTCGTCGAAGCGCCAGACATTGCGCAGCTCCTCGACGCTGCCGTCCTTGCCGGCGACGACTTCGAGGCGCGCCTCCACAAAGATGTGCGGATGGGCAAAGGCGGCGGCCGGCGCCAGCCAAAGAAGCGCGGCCATCAGTATCGTCGAATGTTTCATCTATTCCGCTGCCCTGTTCGGTGATCCTGACTTTTTGCCAGAAATTGGGACGGAATTGGGACCGGACCTAGTGGTGGTTGGCGTGGGACGGGATGTCGCATCTGTGCGCAGGGGTACTATTAAAGCGCGTCGCGTCAAACCGGATTCATGCGACGCGCTTTAAGTCTTTGATTTATGCAGGTCGTTGCCCCAAAACCGCTGCGCACTTTTGGGCGACATGCATTACGGATGCTTCTTGAACCAGTTGTGCAGGTAATCGACGAAGATCCTTACCTTGGCCGGCAGGTAGCGCCGGTGCGGGTAGACGGCATAGATGCCGCGGTCGGTCGGGATGTAATCGTTGAACAGCGTCACCAGTTCGCCGCTCTCGATCGGCTTGCGGGCGATGAAATCCGGGATGAAGGCTATGCCGATGCCGGCGAGTGCTGCGCGTAATGTCGCATGCGGGCTGTTGACCTCTATCGGTCCGGATACGGCGACGGCGAACGAGGTGTTGTCGGGATTGTGGAAACGGATGCTCGCCTGGGTGCGCGCATTGGTATCGACGATGAAAGGGACGTTGGAAAGGTCCGTCGGATGCTCGAGGTTGGGATGACGCTCGAGAAACTCGGGGGTGGCGCAGATATGGATGCGGAAATCCGAGATCTTGCGGGCGATCATGCCGGAATCCTCGAGCTTGGTGATGCGGATCGCCACGTCGAAGCCTTCCTCGATCAGATCGACGAACCGGTCATCGGCGGCGATCTCCAGCGAAAGGTCCGGATTCTCCTTGGCGAAATCGATCAGCGACTGGCCGACATCGGCATCGACGAAGGTGCGCGGCACCGAGATGCGCAGCCGTCCCTTGAGCTGTGCATTGTTTTCGCGCACGAGATCGGCGAGGTTGTCGATCTCCTTTAAGATATCGGAGGCGGTGCGGTAATAGGTGTGGCCGGCTTCGGTCATTGAGAACTGCCGGGTGGTGCGGTTGAGCAGCAGAGCGCCGAGCTCGTCTTCCAATTCGCGCACATATTTGGAGAGCAGCGCCTTGGAGCGACCGGTGCGCCGTGCCGCGGCGGAGAAGCCTTCGGCCTCGACGACATCGATGAAGGCGCGTATGCGGGTCAAGGTATCCATGGCACCCCTCAGGCTGTTTCGGAATGTTGAACAAATTGGCTCGTCTTGTTCAATAATTTTTTTAGCCCTGAGATCAAAAAATCGCTTGATTATGAAGGCGAATATTCTTATTTCCCACTCAGCCCAAAGTCGCACGTGCCCATGGGTGTCCGCCGAACCCTCGAATTGGTGAGGAAATCGGTAAGGTACCTGGAATTAACCCCTCCAGTCGCTATTCCGGCCAACCGGAAAATGCGAGGACGCCTGAAGCAACGACGGTGCGGGCCTTTTTGTTCTCTCCCTGCTTTCCATCAGCGGGGGTTACTGAAGAGGCACACCATCATTGCCGGAAGTGCGGTTGGGATTCTCCCTCCAATCCATGGCAGACAAAGCCGAACTTACACCGCATCGCGGCGTTGGTTCACTATCTGCGCATCGAGCGCTTGCTATGGTTCCGGGGTCTCCACCGGCTGGTTCCAATGCGAGCTATCGTATGCCCTTTGTCCTCCGGTTCATGCCGGAGCTCTGGAATTGGAAGAGGGAATCGATATGACCACCCAGCGCATCCGCGACTTTCTCGCAACCCGACGTCCCGATGGTCCCTGCCTCGTGGTTGACCTCGACGTCGTTCGCGACAATTTCCACGCCTTCCGTCACGCCATGCCGGACAGCGCCATCTACTATGCCGTCAAGGCCAACCCGGCTCCCGAAGTGCTGAAGCTGCTCGCAGGCCTCGGCTCCAATTTCGATTGCGCATCCGTTGCCGAAATCGAAATGGCGCTCGACGCCGGTGCGACCGCCGCCCGCATCTCCTATGGCAACACGATCAAGAAGGAACGTGACGTTGCCCGCGCCCATGCGCTGGGCGTCAGCCTCTTTGCCGTCGACAGCCACGAGGAAGTCGAGAAGATTTCCCGCGCCGCTCCCGGCGCCCGTGTCTTCTGCCGCGTGCTCACGGATGGCGAAGGCGCCGAATGGCCGCTGTCGCGCAAGTTCGGCTGCGTTCCGCAGATGGCTGTCGACGTTCTCGTCTACGCCCATCAGCTTGGCCTGCAGTCCTATGGCGTCTCGTTCCATGTCGGTTCGCAGATGACCAAGGTCGATGCCTGGGATTCGGCGCTCGCCGATGCCAAGCGCGTCTTCGTATCGCTTGCCAAGCAGGGCATCCACCTGCAGATGGTCAACATGGGCGGCGGCTTCCCGACCAAGTACCTGCGTGACGTTCCGTCCGCAGAAGCTTACGGCAAGTCGATCTACCAGGCGCTGCGCACGCATTTCGGCAACCAGATCCCGCAGACGATCATCGAGCCGGGCCGCGGCATGGTCGGCAATGCCGGTGTCATCAAGGCGGAAGTCGTTCTGATTTCGAAGAAGTCGGACAATGACGATGCCCGTTGGGTCTTCCTCGACATCGGCAAGTTCGGCGGTCTCGCCGAGACGATGGACGAAGCCATCCGCTATCCGATCCGCACGGAACACGATGGTGATGAGATGGAGCCCTGCGTCATCGCCGGTCCGACCTGCGATTCGGCCGACGTGCTCTACGAGAAGAACCTCTATCCGCTGCCGATCTCCCTTTCGATCGGCGACGAGGTCCTGATCGAAGGCACCGGCGCCTATACGACGACCTATTCGGCGGTCGCTTTCAACGGTTTCGACCCGTTGAAAGCCTACGTCATCTAAGGTCGTTTCCGCCGGCCCCGTAACCAGCCGGGGCGGCAACTTCACAATTTTCCTTCATCGCCGCTGATAACGGTATTGGGTACGGGAGGCCAAGATGGCCGCTGTTCTTGATTCTGTCCGCGCATTCTTTGCGCCTACCACTTTCGCCATCGACGCCGAAAATCCCTCGGATGTCGTTGCGCGTGAAAACCTGCTCGACCGCGTCATGGGCGCGGGTCGCCGCAAGAAGTCGTCGGAGAAGATCCGCCGCAACCGCGTTCCGGCCGAGGGTCTTGCGCTCGTCGCGCGCGATCGCGACGGCCGTCTCATCGGTACGGTGCGGCTCTGGAACATCGAGGCCGGTGTCAATGACGAAGGCACGCCGATCAATGCACTGCTGCTCGGGCCGCTTGCTGTTGCCTCGCAGCATGGCGGCAAAGGCATCGGTGCGGCGCTGATGCGCGCGGCAATCCTCGAAGCGAAGAATCGCGGGCACGGCGCCGTCCTGCTCGTCGGCGATGCGGCCTATTACGAGCGCTTCGGCTTCTTTGCCGAAAAGGCCCGTCATCTCGTCATGCCGGGTCCATTCGAACGTTCGCGCTTTCTTGCGCTTGAGCTCACGGAAGGCTGGCTTGACGGCGCGGCCGGCATGATCGTCCCCTCGGGACGCATGCTGGCCAGCGCGCCGGTTCGCCGCGCAGCCTAGCGCATCGACCCGAAAAAACGCGCGGAGCCGTAAGGCTGCGCCGACCGGCCGGCCAGGTTGGGAATTTTTCCCCCGGCTGGTAATATCCGCGCCGTTTGACCACGCAGGCAGGCGGGCCTGGTGTGGTTGCGGCGCGGATTGTCTTTCTGGCATCAAGTTTCGAAAGGGCGCCGGCAGCACGCGGAAACACAATCGCGTGAAAAGGGTCGCCGGCACGCGAACATATCGCGACGATATCCTATCTTGCATCGCATGATCCGCCTTCTTTCCCTTCTGCTTCTCTTCTGCCTGCCGCTTGCCGCAACGGGGCCGGCGACTGCTCAGAGCACGGCTTCCGGCGTCGGCGGGCTTGGCCCGCGTCTCGATCGCGCGGCGCGCGACCCGGCGATGAGGCCTCTCAAGACGGTGATTGTCGCTCGCGACGGACGCGTGCTCAGCGAACGTGGGTTTCATGGTCATTCGCCCTCGGAATCGACCAATATCAAATCCGCTTCGAAGTCGATCATCTCGGCGTTGGTCGGTATCGCCATCGACAAAGGCATGCTGACGGGGCCGGATCAGAAGATCGCGCCGATCCTGAAGGCCGATCTCCCTGTAACGCCCGACCCGCGCATCAACGACATCACCATCGGCAATCTTCTCTCGATGCAGGCTGGGCTCGATCGTATGTCGGGGGCGAACTACGGCCGCTGGGTCTCCTCGCGCAACTGGGTGCGCTTTGCGCTGTCGCAGCCTTTCGTCGATCAGCCCGGTGGCGAGATGCTCTATTCCACCGCATCCACGCATCTGCTGTCGGCCATTCTCACCAAGGTCGGCCGGCGGCCGACGCTGGTGTTGGCGCGCGAATGGCTGGGTCCTGTCGAAGGTTTCCGCATTGGCGCATGGGAGCGCGATCCGCAGGGCATCTATCTCGGCGGCAATCAGATGGCGATGAGCGCCCGGTCCCTGCTTGCCTTTGGCGAACTCTACCGCAACAGCGGCAAGACCGCCGACGGCCGCCAGATCGTCCCTGCCGACTGGATCGCTCAGTCGTGGCAGCAGCGCACCAACTCGCGCTTCTCCGGCGATGAATATGGCTATGGCTGGTTCACACGGCAGATCGGCGGCGAGCAGGTGCATTTCGCCTGGGGATATGGCGGGCAGATGCTCTACATCGTGCCGTCGCTCGATCTCACCGTCGTCATGACCTCGGAAGAGAGCGGTCCGTCTGCCCGAAACGGCTACAGGGACTTGCTGCACGGTCTGTTGGCGGACATCATCGGCTCGGTGCGGGCCGCCTGACGACAGCGCCGCGCGTCTTTCAGACGCGCCAAGGGTGCTGTAGGATTTTGAATGATGCAGCAGGGAAAAACCCGCGATTGTTAAATTTTTAGCGAAGGCTCCAATCAAACCGCAAAACGCTTCCTGTAAGTTCCGCGAGAATTTCGGGAAAGCGCCATGCTGCTGGATCTCAGGACAATCTATTTCATTGTTGCCGTGAGCTGTTTCGTGCTGGGCATTCTCCAGCTTGCAGCCTATGCGACGGGTCGCTTCGAGAGGTGGCCGTTGTGGTGGGGCTTGAGCAACCTTCTTGTCGGCGTCGGGTCCTTCCTCGTCGCGCTGCGCAATCTCGTTCCCTACTCGGTCTCGGTCGACGGCGGCAATATCGTCACCATCGCCGGCTACATGCTGATGTTCTTTGCCGTGCGTGTGTTTTCGGGACGAGCGCTCGACCAGCGCACTTTCTGGCTTGCCACCTTCCTCGTCAGCATTCCTGTCGTCCTCATCGTCAGCGATCCATCGGCGGTCTCGGCGAGGCTCCTCTACGTCTCCGTCATCTGCTGCCTCTGCGATCTTGCCGTCGCAAGGGAGGCGATCAGCATTGTCCGGCGCGAGAGGCTTTATTCAGCAGCCTTGCTTGTCGGCCTCTACGCCTGCACTGCCGCGATCTTTGCGGTTCGCAGCATTCTCGCGGCGATCGGTGAGATCGGTGGGCCGGATCCTTTCGGCGGCAGTGCAATTCACAGCTGGATGGCGGTATCGGCGGTCGCGTTCATCATGCTGCGCAGCATGGCCATGGTGCTGATGGCCGCCGAGCGCAGCCGAAATCAGCTGACCGAACTCGCTCACCACGATCCGCTGACCGGCGCGCTCAATCGCGGCGGCCTTGCCCAGCATCTGCCGGCTCTCGGTTCCCAGCCGGTATCGTTGCTGATTATCGATATCGACCATTTCAAGCAACTGAACGACAGGCATGGCCATGCCGCCGGTGACGACATCCTGCGGCTTTTCGCCAGTGTTTCGAGGGGCATCATGCGCTCGGACGATCTGCTTGCCCGTCAAGGTGGAGATGAGTTCCTGGCGGTGCTGAAAAACGTTTCCCGGGAGGATGCGGTGGCGATTGCCGAGCGCATCCGTCTCGCCTTCGCCGCAGCCGTCATGCAGCGGCCGGATCTGGCCGTCTTTCCGACGCTGAGCGTCGGTGTTGCCGCGCGTGCGGAAAGCGGCGGAGATTTTGAACGGCTGATGCAGAAGGCGGACGAGGCGCTCTATCGTTCGAAGCGCGAAGGCCGTAACCGGGTCGAAGTCTTCTGGGAAAATCAGCAGGCCGCTTAGCGAAAAGGGCCGAACTCTTTATCTCGGAGCGATCCTAGATGTTCTGGTCCATCGTCTCGGCGGGTATTTCATCGGCGCGGTGGATGCGTACGACGGCGGCTGGCACGCCGGCGACCGTGCAATGCTCGGGCACCGATTTGAGCACAACGCTACCGGCGGCAACTTTGCTGAAGGCGCCGATTTCGATATTGCCGAGGATCTTGGCGCCGGCGCCGATCATCACGCCGTGGCGTATCTTCGGGTGGCGGTCGCCGGTCTCCTTGCCGGTGCCCCCAAGTGTGACGTTCTGCAGGATCGACACTTCATCCTCGATGACAGCCGTTTCGCCGATGACAATGCCCGAACCGTGGTCGAGCATGATGGATGCGCCGATCCATGCCGCCGGATGGATATCCGGGCCGAAGACCAACGAAACGAGATTGGCGAGCCAACTGGCGATCTCCGGACGGCCGGCGATCCAGAGCGCATGGGCGATGCGATGCGTCTCAAGCGCATGAAAGCCCTTCAGATTGAGAAGCGCGTGCAGAAATGTCGTGCAGGCCGGATCGCGCTCGCGCACGGCGATGAGATCGGCCTCGACCTTCCGCATGATATCGTCATCAAGTGTTGACAGGATAAGATCGAACAGATCACCCGTTTCCACCTGCGCTACGGAGAGCCGCGCGGCCAGCACGCGGGCGATGATCTCATCGTTGTTGGCAGTGTCCGTTACCTGAGCGGCAAGCAGCCGCTGCAATATCGGCTCGCGCGCGGCGAGCTCGGCCGCCTCGGCGCGGATCACGGCCCAGACGGATGCGTCGGCCAAAGGCTGCGGCTGTGGCCCGGCTAAACCGAGGCGGGTCGATTTCGACATTTCCGTTTCCTCTGTCAGCCACGGCAGCGCAAAGCGCTTCCTGCTCGTGGTTCATGTTTCGCCCGGGCACGGCGTTTGGCAATCCCCGATATACTACGGCCTTGGGTCCGATAGCATATTCTAACCCCCGGATGGCTGCAGGCGAGGTGTCAGCTCCGGAAGCCGGCGCCAATGATAGAGCACATCAGGCTCCCGTTCTTCGTTGTCGGCGCCATCGGTCTCCTCCTCGGCGGTAAAACCGTGCTGTTCGTAGAAGCTGCGAGCGCTTGCATTACGCTGAAACGTCCAGAGCCTGATCTCGTTCATCTCCTCCTTGGCGCAGCCGAGGAGTGCAGAGCCGATGCCCATGCCCTGGAAACCGGGGAGAACGTAAAGCTGCTCTATCCAGTTGTCGCCATAGGCGATGACACCGACGAGCCGGTTGCCCATGGCGGCGCCGAAAATCGAGCAATTCGGCAGCAGATGCATGCGCCAGTACTGCTCCTCTTCCTCGGGCGTATGCACATCCGGCAGCCAAGGCAGCCTTTGCCACAGGGCGACACGTCTGATTCCGGCCGCGGCTTGCATGTGACCGGCCGTGAGCGCCATGATTTCGGGTTCCGTCAAGGCGTCGTCCATCGCCGGCAACGGGCCTCAAGCCGAAATATCGATGACGCCGCAGTCGCCGACTTCGGAGCCGAAGGCGAGCAGCTTGCCGTTTTTGCTCCAACTCATCGCCGTGATCGCGCCCTTGCCGGGTCGGCGCAGCAGCGCTTCCTTGCTGTCGGCGATGCGCACGGCCAGGATCATGCCGTCGATGAAGCCGATGGCGAGGATGTCTTCGAGCGGATGGAATTTCACCGCGGTCGCCATGATATTGGCGCGGGTGCCGAGTTCCAGCGGCGCCTTGCCCATCGGCCCGTCCTTGCCCTGGAAGGGCCAGACGATTGCCGCGGGCGCGCCTGAAGACGCGAGCCACTTGCCCTTGACCGACCAGGAGAGCGATTTCACCTTGGAGGGGTAGCCGGTCATGCGCATGTGGCGGGCTTCGGTGCCGGGCTTGATGTCGAGCTTCCAGCCGTGCAGTGCGTTTTCCTGCATCGTGGTGACGAGGAAATTACCATCAGGCGAGAAGGTGACGCCGGTATGCGCACCCTTCCATTCCAGATCGATCGGCTTGGCATTCATGCCGATCCAGTGCAGCGACACGCCGTTGTAGCGTGCGGCCGCGATGCGCAGGCCCTTGGGTGCGAAGGCAAGGCCTTCGACCGTGCGCTCTTCGGGGAATTCCTTGGTCGTGCCGTCGGCAAGGCGGACGAGCGAGCTCTTGCCGTAGGAATAGGCAACGGCGCCCTGCGGGCCGGCTGCCACCTGCGAAATCCATTTGCGCGGCGCGGTTGCGATCTCGCTGACGCTGCCGTCGGCGGCAATGCGTAGCACCTTGCCGTCTTCGCCGCCCGAAATCAGGCTCTCGCTGTAGGGATCGCGGATGGCGGTGAGCATGCCTTGATGGGCTTCAGAAACCCTGTCGCCGCCGTCCAGCCGGTGAAACGTGCCGTTTGCGCTTGCGAAGAAGGGAACATCACCTAAAAATTCGACGGCCAGAACGTGGCCGTCGAGATCAAGCGGTGCAACTGTCGGCATCAGGCGGCTGCCTCGCAGGCCTTGAAGGATGTTTCGAGCTTCTCACGGTCGAGTTCGCGGCCGATGAAGACGAGACGGCTCTCGTGTTTTTCGCCTTCCTTCCACGGCCGCTGATGGTCGCCCTCGATGATCATGTGCACACCCTGAACGACGTAACGCTCGGGATCGTCCTTGAAGGCGATGATGCCCTTGAGACGCAGAATATTCGGCCCCTGCGTCTGGGTGATCTTCTGAATCCAGGGGAAGAAGCGCTCCGGGTTCATCTCGCCGCCGCGCAGCGACACCGACTGCACCGTCACATCGTGGATCGCCGACATCGCGCCATGTTGATGGGCGCCATGGTGATGATGGTCGTGGCCGTGGTCACCATGCTGATGACCGTGATGATCATGGTCATGATGGTGGTGGTCATGATCGCAGTCGGGGCCGCAGACATGGTCGTCATGCCCGTGCTCAAGGAAATGCGGGTCGTTTTCGAGCGCGCGTTCCAGGTTGAAGGCGCCTTGATCGAGCACGCGGGCGAGGTCGACGCCGGAGCGGCTGGTTTTGTAGACGCGGGCGGCCGGGTTGATGGCGCGGACGATATCCTCGATCACATCAAGTTCTTCCGGGGTCACGAGGTCGCTCTTGTTGATGATGACGACGTCGGCGAAGGCGATCTGGTCCTCGGCCTCGCGACTGTCCTTCAGGCGCAGCGGCAGGTGCTTGGCATCGACGAGGGCGACGACGGCGTCGAGCTCGGTCTTGGCGCGCACATCGTCATCCATGAAGAAGGTCTGGGCGACCGGCACCGGGTCGGCAAGGCCGGTCGTTTCGACGATGATGCCGTCAAAGCGGCCGGGGCGGCGCATCAGGCCCTCGACGACGCGGATCAGGTCGCCGCGCACCGTGCAACAGACGCAGCCATTGTTCATCTCGTAGATTTCTTCGTCCGACTCGACGATCAGGTCGTTATCGATGCCGATTTCGCCGAATTCATTGACGATGACCGCATATTTCTTGCCGTGATTTTCGGAGAGGATGCGGTTGAGCAATGTCGTCTTGCCGGCACCGAGATAACCGGTGAGCACGGTAACGGGAATAGGCTTCTGGGTGGAGATCGCGTCGGTCATGAGAACCTCTAGGATTAGGCGTGCGGCCGAGCGGCTTGGGATCGGCTGCTTGAACGGTTGGTCTCATATAATGGCTTGAGCGTGGCAGTTCAAAGGGTTTTATAATGTTATAAGATCACATCGTTTGCGCGGCGCAGGCCCGCCTTCACCGGAGCTGTTCGACGTCGAAGGCATCGACATCTTCGAGCAGTTCCACCAGTCCCTTCACCGCATGGGCAATCAGTGCCTCACCCTTCTCTGCCGTCGCGGCCGCGGCGTTGCCCGCGGCGCCTTGCGTGTTGAGATCCGACATCTTCCAGCCGAAGGCGTGCGGCCCGTAGGCGCGCAGATGCTTGAAGCGCTCGGCGAATTCCGTCTGTCGCGAGGAAAAGTCCGTCGCCTTCGCCATATTCACCTTATCGGGATGAAGCGCCAGCATCACCGAGGTCTCGATATCGCCGCCATGGATGCCGATCGCCTTTTCCTCCGGCGTGACCACGCCATCCGGCACGCCGAAACGGGTCCAGCTCGTCGCCACCGCCAGCATGGCAAAGCGGACACGTGCCTCGGTCGCAATGACTGATATGACGGGCGAATTGCCGCCATGGGCGTTCAGCATCACGAATTTGCGGATGCCCTGCTTTGCCAGCCCCTCGGCGATGCCGAGCCAGCGGTTTACCGCTTCGTCGAAGGCAAGCGTCTTCGTTCCTTGAACATCCACATGCTCTATGGAATAGCCGACAGGTTCGGCGGGCAGAAAAGTGACCGGCAGGCCGGCGGGCAAGGCCATCTTCAATCGCCCGGCGATACCTTCGGCAATCAGAGTGTCGGTTTCGAAGGGCAGGTGAGGGCCGTGCTGTTCATGGGCGCCGAGCGGCAGCACGACGATCAGATGGCGTCCGTCAGGTGCAAAGGCCGGGTTGCGGTCCTCGAAGCGCGGCGAAGGTGTCATCATCCGGTCGTTGCCTCTTGTTTATGACGAGATCCTGGGCAATGTCATATCGCAGCGGCGTCGGGGCTTAAAGATCAAAGGGATGGCTATGGGAAAGAAGCATAAGGACGGCAAAAAGAACAAGTCCAAGAAGAAGGACCAGACCGAGTATACGCTCGTCGATCTCTCCCCGGCGCTCACCCAGGCGGCGCGTTCCATGCGGACGGTGCTTTCGCGCAACCTGCTCGAAAGTGGCCTCTATGCCGGCCAGGACGGCGTCATTCTCTCGCTTGCCGAGAGCGACGGCATGACGGCTGGTGGTCTTGCCCAGAAGCTTGGGGTCAAGGCGCCGACAATGACGCGCACGATCGGCCGCATGGAGGCGCAGGGCTTTCTCGAGCGCAAGCCCGATGCGGAGGATGCGCGCCTCACCAAGGTCTATCTCACCGAACTCGGCCGCGGCAGCGTGCAGGGGATCGAGATGGCGGCCTCGGCCTGCGACAGGCTGGCGACGCAGGAGTTCTCCGAGAAGGAAATTCGCAATCTCGTCCGCCTGCTGAAGGCGATCGATGCCAATCTGCAGGCCGAAGCCATTCATATCGAAGAACCGGACGAAGACTGAAATTTCCCTGAAAGACGAATTGCTTCCATCGATTAAATCTTTTAATTAAACATTTTAAGGGCCGCGCCGGTTTGACGGCGGGGTCTTGACTGTCTTGCGTGCTGCCTGGAGGAGGACACGTGGTCCAGAAGATCAAGCTTTCGACAATCGCCGAAACGCTCGGCATTTCAACGGCGACCGTATCGCTTGCCTTACGCGACAGTCCACTTGTCGCCGGCAATACCCGGGAGAAGATCAAGGAACAGGCGCGCGCTCTCGGCTATATCTACAATCGCCGCGCCGCCAGCCTTCGCACCTCGCGCTCCGGCATCATCGGCGTCGTCGTGCACGACATCATGAACCCCTTCTACGGCGAGATCCTGAAAGCGATCGAAAGCGAGCTCGACCGCAGCCGCCACACCTTCATCCTTTCCAACCATTACGACAATGTCGAAAAGCAGCGCACTTTCATCGAGACGCTGCTGCAGCTCGGCGGCGACGGCGTCATCATGTCGCCGGCGATCGGTACGCCGCCGGAAGATGTGCAACTGGCAGAAGACAACGGCATGCCGGCGATCCTGGTCGCGCGCTCGATGGATGGGCAGGACCTGCCGACCTATCGCGGCGACGACAGCTACGGCATCTCGCTTGCCACCAACCACCTGATCGGTCTCGGTCATCGCTCGATCGCCATGATCGGCGGCACCGACCAGACATCCACCGGCCGCGATCGCTACCAGGGTTATGTCAATTCGCTGCGCAAGGCCGGCATCGAGGTCGATCCGAACCTGCGGATTCCCGGTCCGCGCTCGAAGCAGGGCGGTTTCGAGGCTGCAGTGCATTTCCTTTCGCTGCCGCAGAAGCCGACCGCCGCCGTTTGCTGGAACGATCTCGTGGCGATCGGCCTGATGAACGGCATTGCGCGCGCCGGCCTGGTGCCGGGACGCGATATTTCCGTCACCGGCTACGACGATCTCGAGGAGGCGTCGATCGCTACGCCTGCGCTGACGACCGTCTGGAATGGTCAGGCCGAGGTCGGGCGCTTGGCCGCCCGGGCGCTGCTCGATCGCCTTGCCGGCAGCCATGAGCCTGACGGCATGCATCTGATCAAACCGGAAATGCGCATTCGCCAGTCCACCAGTCCCCATCGGCCGCGCGCCTGAACCACGACCGCCATCCAAGAGGAAAAGCCATGTCCCGCATCGCCATTCTCGTTCCTGGGAAGATACACGAGCGTGTTCTCGAAAGGTTGAAGGATCGTTTTGAGATTATCGCTGTTCCGCGCGAGGAGAAGCTTGCGCTCGACGGCGAGATTGCCGGCCGCATCCGCGGCGTCGCCGTGTCTGGTTCCTTCCCGGGCGCCTGGATGGACCAGCTGCCGAATGTCGAGGTGGTCGCCAATTTCGGTGTCGGTTATGACGGCGTCGATGTGAAACATGCCGCCGAAAAAGGCATTGTCGTCACCAATACGCCGGAGGTGCTGAACGATGAGGTCGCCGACACGGCGATCGGCTTGCTGCTGAACACGGTCCGCGAGTTGCCGCGGGCCGAAGCCTGGCTGCGATCCGGCAACTGGAAGCCGGGCACGGCCTATCCGCTGTCGCGCTTCTCGCTCAGGGGCCGCCATGTCGGGCTTTACGGACTTGGCCGCATCGGGCTCGAAATCGCCAAGCGGCTGGAGCCGTTCAAGGTGAAAATCAGTTATCACACGCGTTCGCGCCATGCCGATGTGTCCTACGATTATCACCCGACGCTGAAGGGGCTGGCGAATGCTGTGGATACGCTGATCGCCATCGTTCCGAAGACGCCGCAGACGCACAAGACGATCGATGCCGATATTCTGGCAGCGCTCGGCCCTGACGGCATTCTCGTCAATGTCGGCCGCGGCTGGACGGTGGACGAGGAGGCGTTGAGTGCCGCGCTTGCTTCCGGCGCGCTCGGGGCTGCCGGTCTCGACGTCTTCTATGAAGAGCCGACCGTGCCGGCCGACCTGCTGAAACCGACCAATGCCGTGCTGCTGCCGCATGTCGCCTCCGCGTCCGTGCCGACACGCAATGCAATGGCCGATCTCGTCTCCGACAATCTCATTGCCTGGTTCGAGAAGGGTGCGGCTTTGACGCCGGTGCCGGAGACGCCGCAGAAGGCTTAGGCGCGGATTGGCTCGGCGGACAATGCTTTCTGCCAAGCACAGACATAGCGCTTCGCGGGCGCCTGGAGTCAGGCGATCGCCTGCGCGGGGATGACCGGCAGCTTGGCCGCGGCATAGCTGCGGACGGCGTCGCCGAAAGCGGCGAACAGCTGGTTCGAAGACTTGTCGGTTTCAGCCCAATATTCCGGATGCCATTGCACGCCGACTGCAAAGGCCTTGGCGTCGATGACGGAAACGGCCTCCACCGTGCCGTCCTCGGCGATCGCTTCCACCTGCAGGCGTGGGGCGGTCCTGGCGATTGCCTGGCGATGCAGGGAATTCACGCGGATCTCGCCCGGACCGAGAATGCCGGCGATGCAGGAGCCTTCCCTGACGTGGACGGTCTGGCGAATGGCGTACATGCCGTCCCGATCGACGCCTTCCGGCCGGCGGTGGTCCCAGATGCCGGGTTGCTCGTGGATCTCACTTGCCAGCGAGCCGCCGAGGGCGACGTTCAGCTCCTGGATGCCGCGGCAAATAGCAAGCAGCGGGATGGCGCGGTCGATGGCGCGGCGGATGAGCGGTAGGCTGGTGGCGTCGCGGGCGGGGTCGAAGGGCCCGTCCTTGTCATTCACCTCTGTGCCGTAGAGCGAGGGGTGCACATTGCTGGCCGAGCCGGACACCAGCAGGCCGTCGACGCGGTCGAGGATCGCATCCGTGTCGTAGCCTTCCTCGAAGGCGGGGATGATGAAGGCCATGACGCCGGCAGCATTCAATGTGGCACGCAGATATTGATGCTGCACGGCATGCCAGGTTGCGCCGTCGAAGCTGCGGATATCGGCAGGAATGGCAACGATCGGTTTCGTCATATCAGCCCCGGTGAATTCTTTGTGTTTACCGTTTCTGCCGCCAGAACGGTCGTCAAGTCAACGCTTGGCTTCGTGAGGTGGCCAAATTGCGGCGGAAGCGGTGCCGAAGCTCTCCAATTTGCGGCTAAGCCGCTGATTTTGATAGGCGCATACGGGCTGCCTTATTGCCGTCTTGATGCCAAAGGCTAATAGACTAAAGCTTGAATCGCGGCCCCCGCCATGCTTAGGTTTGCCCTTGCTGCGGGTAGGGGTGAAGATCGCCGCGCAGTACCATCTATACGGGAGGTTTTTGATGGATCGTCGTTCGTTTTTCAAGAAGGCGGGAACCGCCGGCGCTGGTGCGGTTGCCGCAACGGCATTGGCAGCGCCTGCGATCGCGCAGGAGAATCCGAAGATCGCGTGGCGCATGACATCGTCGTTTCCGAAGAGCTTGGATACGATCTATGGCGGCGCCGAGGACATCGCCAAGCATGTTGCCGCCGCCACCGACGGCAATTTCACGATTCAGCCTTTTGCGGCCGGTGAAATCGTACCCGGCCTGCAGGCCGTCGATGCGGTGGCCGCCGGCACGGTCGAGGCAGCGCACACCACCTCCTACTATTTTGTGGGCAAGGATCCAGCCTATGCCTTCGGAACGGCTACTCCGTTCGGACTGAACAGCCGCCTGACCAATGCCTGGTTCTACGAGGGCAATGGCAACAAACTGATGAACGAGTTCTACGCCACGCAGGGCATGTATGCCCTGCCGGCCGGCAATACAGGCGCCCAGATGGGTGGCTGGTTCCGCAAGGAAATCAATACGCTCGATGACCTCAAGGGCGTCAAGATGCGCATTGCCGGCCTTGCCGGCCGCGTCATGGAAAAGGTCGGCGTCATCCCGCAGCAGATCGCCGGCGGCGACATCTATCCGGCGTTGGAAAAAGGCACGATCGATGCGGCCGAATTCGTCGGCCCTTATGACGACCTGAAGCTCGGCTTCCACAAGGTGGCGAAATACTATTATTATCCTGGTTGGTGGGAAGGCGGCCCGACGGTTCATGCCTTCTTCAATCTCGAAAAGTGGAGCACTCTGCCGAAGCAGTACCAGGCAGCGCTGACCGACGCCTGTGCCTTCGCCAACACCAACATGCTGGCGAAATACGATACGAAGAACCCGACCGCGCTGAAGCAATTGGTCGCGGAGGGCGCGACGTTGCGGCCGTTCAGCCAGGAGATCATGGAAGCCTGCTTCCAGGCGGCGACGGGCATCTACAGCGAAATCTCGGGCACGAACCAGTACTTCAAGAAGATCTACGACGATCAAACCGCCTTCAAGCGGGATGCCTATCTCTGGATGCAGCTGTCGGAATACACCTTCGATACGTTCATGATGATCCAGCAGCGGGCCGGAAAGCTTTAAGCTCTCCGCCGTCGACGCTTCAGACGAGCGCAATAACAAATCCCGGATCTCGATCCGGGGTTTTGTTATTGCTGGACTAGAGCCTTTCCGGGTTAGATTGAAGCATTCTGTTAGCTCAAACGGAGTTGGATGGTCGACCGGCCGGCGCGTGTCGTAGCCCGGCTCTACGGCCAAGCCGGCCGGTCGATCAGCCGGCCCGTTTCAGCCAACCCGAAGGGCCGGGCATCTTTCCGCCAGGATCAAAGGCGATCGGCTCGGACGTACCAAGAGGTATGCCCTTCGCCAATCGCCTTCGCCCTGACGAAAACCTGCTCCGGCAGAATGCTTCAATCTAACCCGGAAAGGCTCTATTTGGCCGGTGGCGGCGGTGCTCCCGGCAGGCCGTTCAACGGCGGCAGGGTCAGGCCTGGGATCTGCGGTGAGCCATTGTCGCCGCCGCCCATTGGCGGCAGGCCGAGCTGGCCGCCGAAGCCCGGGATTTCGATCTTGATCGAGTTGGGGTCGACCTTCGGGCCGTGATCCAGCCAATAGGTGACGGATTGCGGCCAGAAGATCACGATCGCCACCAGGATCAGCTGCATGCCGACCCAGGGGAGGGCGCCCATGTAGATATCCGAGGTCTTGACGTCCTTGCTGGCGATCGAGCGCAGGTAGAAGAGTGCGAAGCCGAAAGGCGGATGCATGAAGCTGGTCTGCATGTTGACGCAGATCAGGACGCCGAACCAGATCAGGTCGATGCCGAGACTGGAGGCGACGGGAGCGAGCATGGGAATGACGATGAAGGCGATCTCGAAGAAATCGAGGAAGAAGGCGAGCACGAAGATGAAGATGTTGACGAAGATCAGGAAACCGACCGGCCCGCCGGGAATACCCGACAGCATGTGCTCGATCCAGCGCGAGCCGTCCATGCCCTGGAAGACCAGGCTGAAACAGGTGGAGCCGATCAGGATCATCACCACCATGGATGTGATGTGCGTGGTCGACGACATGGCTTCGCGGATCAGCGGCCAGGTGAGGCGGCGATTCATGGCGGCAAGCACAATGGCGCCGACGACGCCGAGCGCGCCTGCTTCGGTCGGCGTTGCAAGACCCATGAAGATCGTGCCGAGTACGAGGAAGATCAGCACGATCGAGGGGACCATGCCCATCAGCACCTTCACCAGCAGAGCCCAGCTGAAATCGCCGCGTACCTCTTTCGGCAGCGGCGGCATCGACTTCGGCCGGACGATCGACGTCACCAGGATGAAGAGCACGAAGATCGTCACCTGCAGAATCGAGGGGCCGATCGCGCCGAGATACATGTCGCCGACCGACCTGCCGAGCTGATCGGCGAGGACGACGAGCACGAGCGAGGGCGGGATCACCTGGGTGATCGTGCCCGAGGCGGCGATGACGCCGGTGGCAAGGCGCGGGTTGTAGCCGTAGCGCAGCATGATCGGCAGCGAGATCACCCCCATGGTGATCACGGAGGCGGCCACCGTGCCGGTGATCGCGCCGAGCACGGCGCCGACGAGGATGACGGCATAGGCGAGGCCGCCTGGTATGCCACCGAAGAGCTTGCCGGTGCCTTCGAGCAGGTCCTCGGCCAGCCCGCAGCGCTCCAGCACCGCGCCCATGAAGGTGAAGAAGGGGATGGCGAGCAGGAGGTCGTTGGAAAGGATGCCGAAGAAGCGCAGCGGCAGAGCCTGCAGGAAGACCTCGCCGAAATGGCCGGTGACGATGCCGATGATGGCGAAAAACAAGCCGACGGCGGCGAGCGAAAAGGCGACCGGAAAGCCGTAGAGCATGAAGATGACCATGCCCAGGAACATGGCCGGCGGGATGATGCCGAAATCAAACAAATCCGTGTCTCCCAGCCCGCTTTACTGCAGCGGTTTTTCGTATTTCGTATCGATGCTGATATAGCCGGTGAGCGCTGCGATCCGCTTGACCAGTTCCGAGAGGCCCTGAAGGGAGAGCAACGCGAAGCCGGCGACGAGGATCAGCTTGACGGGCCAGCGGATCAGCCCACCGGCATTGCCCGAAATTTCGCCCTGATGGTAAGAGAGCGCGAAGAAAGGCCAGCACAGCCAGGTGAGATAGACGCATGCGGGAAGGAGGAAGACGATGAGGCCGACGATGTCGATCCAGATCTTCGCCCTGTCGGAAACCGAACCATAGATCAGATCGACACGGACATGTTCATTGTTGCGCAGCGCATGCGAGGCGCCGAGCATGACGACGAAGGCGAAGAGATACCACTGGATCTCCAGCCAGCCGTTCGAACTGTAGTTGAAGGCATAACGGACGATGGCGTTACCGGCGCTGATCAGGCAGCAGAACAGCACCATATATTCGGAAAGTTTGCCCATGAACTGACTGATCGAATCGATCAGCCGGCTTGCGGCCAGAAGTACCGACATTCGCCTCCCCTTGTTCTTGTCCCGCCGGTTTTCCGGCAGCTTTTCCCTCTTGCAATCGATGTAGACCACGGCCTTTGAAATTGGAAGGATAAATGCCTCGCGTTGGAGTATAGTCTTAGATGCGCAGGTCGGACCATATGGCCGTCGAATATTTCAACAACCCAAGCGTGGATAAATTATTTCAGTAATCTCGCCGGTAGGCTGCATTAACTCGCGTAGGCTGTGCAGTTCATCCTGTGGTTTTAGAAAATTTGACCAAATGTTTGATTCCATTGAAATCAATTTTTAAAGGGTTGGGCTTAGAATTCCCGCGCACAGGGAAAGTGTGGATGAAGCCAGATAACCCGAACAGGGTCCCTATAGATGTTTATCTGTCGTTTGTGAGTTCCCTTTCCGGGAACCGCATGACGCTTCTTGTTGGCGTGATCGTGCATGTTGCGACGTGCCTTGCAGTGGCTGCCAAGACGCAGTACTCCATCTACATCCTGCTGTCGGTCGCCTTCCTTCTGGTCTTCAGCGGTCGCATGGCCATCTTCCGGCAGTTCGATCGTGTCGACAAGCAGAGCCTGTCGCGTGCCGGAATCGAGCGTTGGGAGCGGATTCTCGTTGCCACTGGAGCCTGCACTACCGCGCTCCTCGGCATCGCCAGCGGCTACGCCATCTTCGTCGTGCGTGATTCCTTTGCGGAGCTTGCCTGCATTTCCGTCACCATGGCGACTATGGTTTCCGTCGTCGGCCGCAACTACGGCTCGCGTTTCGCAGTCGACCTCCAGACGTTCTTCTGCTGCCTGCCGATGATCGTCTGCAGCCTGCTGGTGCTGGATTTCTATCGCGGCGTGCTGTCGATCCTCCTCATTCCTTTCTGGCTGACGACGCGGGCCATGGCGAACGGCGTGCGCGAGTTTCTCTATGAGAATGTCATTGCGCGCCGGGAGATCACCATCATCGCCGACCGTTTCGATACGGCGCTCAACAACATGCCGCACGGCCTCGTCATGGTCGATGCCGAAAACCGCATCCAGGTGGTCAATCGCAAGGCCTGCGAGCTTCTGAAGATCGGTGCGCCGGAGCGGCTGAAGGACCGCGATCTCGGCGCCGTGCTCCGCTACGGCGCGCGGTACAGCTTCATGGATGCCTCGCAGCCGGAGCTCATCCTGCGCCAGCTCACCCAGGTCGCCGAGGGCAGCCTGTCGCGCACGCTCATTCATTTTCCCGAGAGCCTGTCGCTCGAATTCTCCGCCAGCCGCAGGGCCGACGGCGGCGCCGTGCTGATCTTCGAGGACGTGTCGAGCCGGGTGAAGGCGGAGCAGAAGATCCTGCACATGGTGCGCTTCGATGCGCTGACCGGCCTGCCCAACCGGGAATATTTCGGCCAGCTGGTGCAGGAGTATTTTGCCAAGTATCCGAAGAAGAACGGGCCGCTCGGCTTCATGGTGCTCGATATCGACGAGTTCAAACATGTCAATGACATGCGCGGCCATGTGACCGGCGACCATCTGCTCTGCGCTATCGCCGCCCGCATCAAGCAGGCCTCCGGCAATGCCATCCTCGGCCGGCTGATGGGCGATCAGTTCATCCTGTTCTTCCCGCGTGCGAAGGAGCAGGCCTCGCTCGACCGCGAAATCCGCCGCGTTCACGCTGCGATCCAAGGCCACTACGAGGTCGACGAAGTGACTTTTCTCGTTTCGCTCAGCGCCGGTTATGCGATTCTCGAAAGCGACGCGTTCGCGATGGACGAATGGAGCGTCAAGGCGGATCTTGCCCTGTTCGAAAGCAAGTCTCGCTTCAAGGGCGGCATTTCCGGCTTCGAGCGGGAGATGGACGGCCGCTATATCGAGCAGCAGAAGCTGAAGGCGGATCTGCGCGACGCGGTCTCGGCGCAGGCGCTGCATCTCGTCTTCCAGCCGATGTTCCGGGCCGACGGCTCGCAGATCGAATGTGCCGAGGCCTTGGCGCGTTGGGTGCATCCGGAGAGGGGCTCGATCCCGCCCGACGTCTTCATCCGGCTCGCCGAGGATATGGGCATCATCTCCGACATCACCCGCTTCGTGCTGTTCAAGGCCTGCAGCGAATGCATGACCTGGCCGGAACATATCGCCGTCTCGGTCAACCTCTCGGCGCGGGATCTGCGCGATGCCGATATTCTCTCGGTGGTCGCCGAAGCGCTTGCCCATTCCGGCCTCGATGCGGCGCGGCTGCATCTCGAAGTCACCGAAAGCTGCCTGATCGACGAGCCGGCGGCAGTGCGCGCCATCCTGGCGGAGCTCAGGTCCCGCGGCATCACCATTGCCATCGACGATTTCGGCACCGGTTTCTCCAGCCTCAGTTATCTCGACACGCTGCCGCTCGATATCGTCAAGATCGATCGCTCTTTCGTGCGCAACATCGTCGAGGATACCCGCCGCCTCAAGCTCTTGCGCGGTACGGTCCATCTCGCCCGGGAACTCGGCCTGAAGATCGTGATCGAGGGCGTAGAGACCGAGGAACAGCTGGCCCTGCTCAACAAACACCGCAGCGCCGATCTGGTACAGGGCTATGTTTTCTCGCAACCGGTGCCTTCCCAGAACATCAGGCTGCTGCACGAGGGAATCGGCCGCCGCACCGTCCCCCGCCGTCGCAACAAGGTCGCCTGAGCCGCCTGCAAGTGACTGGTTATCCAGCCGAAAATCTTGCGCCCCGTTAACCTTAATAATTTAAATCCAACGCAAATTCTTAGATTTTCTTGCCTATATGCCGCCGGCGTATGATTAATGATCCGTTAACGAGCGGATCGAGAGAATGTCAGACACACTTTTTACGCGTGGCGATTTCAGCAGGAAAATCCTGGAAATTCTGGATAATGTAGAGTATCGCCGCGTCGAAAGCGGCGAAGACATGGAGGAAGTGGAGCGGCTGCGCTACAAGGCCTACAAGGCCCACGACGCGCTGTCGCTTGCCCCGGAAGGGCTATTGGACGATGTCGATTTCGACAGTCATGCCTATATCTTCGGTCTGTACTATTATGGCGAACTGGTCAGTACGATCCGAATTCACTATGTGACACCGGAGCATCGTATCAGCCGGTCCGGAGAGGCCTTTCCCGAGGCGATGGATGAGCTTCTGGACGCCGGGCTGACCTTGATCGACCCGGCGCGCTTCGCGGTCGATCCGGAGTTCACCGCCGACATGCCATGGGTTCCCTATCTGACGCTGAGACCTGCCATCGTTGCGGCAGCGTATTTCCGGGCGGACCGCGTTATTCAGTCCGTCCGGCCCCCGCATGCCGCCTTCTATAAGCGGGTCTTCTATGCCGATACCATCGTGCCCGGTCGGCTGGCGGAGAGTTACGGGGTTGACGTGACGCTGATGGCCACGAACGTGATCGAGGTCGGGCGCAAGCTGTTGACGCGTTATCCCTTCTTCATCTCCAGCGCCAGCGAGCAGCGCATGATGTTTTCTCGCAATCCCAACGACACGCTGCCGCCCCTCACCATCATTCCGACGGCGCGTTTCGTGCCGCAAGGCGAACTCGGCACCGACCTGCCGCTGTAATTTTCCCTTGTCCCCGACGGAGAGACGGTGTCCGCCGGGGCAGGTGAGGTGGCGATAGACACAGGCGATATCAGCCGTCCTTCAGGTCCCGTTCCGAGCCTCTGACATCGCGGTTGCCAAGCGCGCCTGCGGCATTCTCATGCATTGCGCTTTCGCCTGTCATTGTGTAATCCCTGCACGTAGGGATTTCCCTCGCCTAGAGGGAAATTAGGCAGCGCAGAGGCATTTCAGGGAGACGATATTTATGGCCGAACATCATACCGGACCGGTCGAGACCGGCGCGCCAATGGATTACAAGGAACAT
This sequence comes from Rhizobium sophorae, assembly GCF_013087515.1. Classification (GTDB taxonomy): domain Bacteria; phylum Pseudomonadota; class Alphaproteobacteria; order Rhizobiales; family Rhizobiaceae; genus Rhizobium; species Rhizobium sophorae. The sequence goes on from NZ_JABFCN010000030.1 coordinate 117,047, forward strand.
GAAAAGACCTACGACATGTTCATCGCCAGCGCGAAATACGGCTCGATGCTTCTCATTGTCCTCCTGCTTGCAATGACCGCCGGTTTCTTCGGCGGCGCCGGCCTTCTCGGCGGTCTCTTCGTCTTCATCATTCTACTCGCTGCCGGCATCTTCCTGCTCCGCTGATCGCGTCGATTCAGAGGGTCAGAGCGTTCTTTGGCGTCCGAAAGGACGCACGGCGCTCTGAGGGGAGGAGAGCTTCTCCGAAGCTTTTTGAATGAGGTGCTTGGCCCGCACAGGGAAGCCTGCGGCGGTCTGGCTGACCCGGAGGAGGGGGCAGTTGGGCAATATCGTTTTCGTTGCAAGGGAAAACACGGGCGAGGAGACGCGCGTCGCCGCCTCCGCCGAGACCGTGAAGAAGATGAAGAGCTTCGGCTTCGACGTCATCGTCGAAGCCGGTGCCGGTGCGGCTTCGCGCATTCCGGACGGGGAATTCGAGGCCGCCGGTGCCAGGATCGGCAGTTTTGCGGATGCAGCCTCCGCCGATGTGGTGCTGAAGGTGCGCCGTCCCAGCGGATCGGAAATCTCCGGCTATAAAAGCGGCGCCGTGATCATCGCCATCATGGACCCTTACGGCAATGACGAAGCGATCGCGGCACTGGCAAGTGCCGGGCTCTCGGCTTTCGCGATGGAACTGATGCCGCGCATTACCCGCGCTCAGTCCATGGACGTGCTGTCGTCCCAGGCCAATCTCGCCGGTTACCAGGCCGTCATCGAGGCGGCGGCGGTCTATGACCGTGCCATGCCGATGATGATGACGGCGGCCGGCACCGTGCCGGCTGCCAAGGTCTTCGTTATGGGCGCCGGCGTTGCCGGTCTTCAGGCGATCGCGACCGCGCGCCGTCTCGGGGCGGCGGTCTCGGCCACCGACGTTCGCCCCGCCGCCAAGGAGCAGGTCGCCTCGCTCGGTGCCAAGTTTATTGCCGTCGAGGACGAGGAGTTCAGGGCGGCGGAAACGGCCGGCGGCTATGCCAAGGAAATGTCCGCCGACTATCAGGCGAAACAGGCGGCTCTGGTTGCCGAACACATCGCCAAGCAGGATATCGTCATCACCACCGCTCTGATCCCCGGTCGTGCGGCGCCGCGCCTCGTTTCGCGCGCCATGCTCGCTTCGATGAAATCAGGGGCGGTTGCCGTCGACCTTGCGGTCGAGCGCGGCGGCAATATCGAGGGCGTCGTCCCCGGCGAGGTCGCCGATGTCGAAGGCGTCAGGGTGATCGGTTTCGCCAACGTGCCGGGTCGGGTTGCAGCCAGCGCTTCGGCGCTCTATGCCAAGAACCTCGTCACCTTCCTCGAGACCATGGTCAACAAGGAAACCCGGAGCGTCGTCGTCAATCTCGACGACGAGCTCGTCAAGGCGACGATGCTGACCTATGCCGGCGATGTGGTTCATCCCGCCTTCGGCGGCGCGAAGAAGGGAGACATCTGATGGCCAGTGAAGCAATGGACAGAGCGCTGGAGCAGCTCGACCACGCGGTGACCGCCGTCATCACGGCAGCGGCCCAGGCACCGGAAGCGGCAAGTGCTGCGACCGGCGGGGCGATCGATCCCTTCGTCTTCCAGCTCGCCATCTTCGTATTGTCGATCTTCGTCGGCTATTACGTCGTGTGGTCGGTGACGCCGGCGCTGCATACGCCGCTGATGGCCGTCACCAATGCGATCTCCTCCGTCATCGTCGTCGGCGCGCTTCTGGCGGTCGGCATCTCGACCAGCGGGCTTGCAACCGGCTTCGGCTTTGTCGCCCTCGTGCTCGTTTCGGTCAACATCTTCGGCGGTTTCCTCGTCACGCAGCGGATGCTTTCGATGTACCGCAAGAAGGACCGGTGAGGACTGATGACCAATATCGCAGCCTTCCTCTACCTCGTTTCCGGCGTGCTTTTCATCCTGGCGCTGCGCGGCCTGTCGCATCCGGCCACCAGCCGCAAGGGCAATCTCTACGGCATGATCGGCATGGGGATCGCGATCCTGACGACGCTGGTGCTGGCGACGCCGAGTTTCGGCGGCTTCGTGCTGATCGTCCTTGGCCTTGCCATCGGGGGTAGCGTCGGCGCCTATGTCGCCCGCACCATTCCCATGACCTCGATGCCGCAGCTCGTCGCGGGTTTCCATTCGCTGGTCGGCCTTGCCGCCGTGCTGGTCGCGGCTTCGGCGCTTTACACGCCTGCTTCCTTCGGCATCGGTGAGATCGGTCACATCCACACCGAGGCACGCATCGAGATGGCGCTCGGCGTGGCGATCGGAGCGCTGACTTTCACCGGTTCGATCATCGCCTTCCTGAAGCTCGACGGACGCATGTCCGGCAAGCCGATCCTGCTGCCCTACCGGCATGTGATCAATGCGAGCCTGCTGGTGCTGATCGTGCTCTTCATCATCGGACTTGCTGCCACCGAGAGCCATTTTGACTTCTGGGCGGTCGTCGCGCTGTCGCTGGCGCTCGGCGTTCTGTTGATCGTGCCGATCGGCGGGGCGGATATGCCCGTCGTCGTCTCGATGCTGAACTCCTATTCAGGATGGGCTGCGGCCGGCATCGGCTTCACACTCGGCAATCTGGCGCTGATCATTACGGGCGCGCTCGTCGGCTCCTCCGGCGCGATCCTCTCCTACATCATGTGCAAGGGCATGAACCGCTCCTTCGTCTCCGTCATCCTCGGCGGTTTCGGCGGCGAGACGGCGTCCGGCGGACCTGACTCATCAGACCAGACGGTCAAGCTCGGTTCGGCCGAGGATGCGGCCTATCTGATGGCGAATGCGTCGAAGGTCATCATCGTGCCGGGCTACGGCATGGCGGTCGCCCAGGCCCAGCATGCGCTGCGTGAACTCGCCGACAATCTGAAGAAAAACGGTGTCGAGGTGAAATATGCGATCCACCCGGTCGCGGGCCGCATGCCGGGCCACATGAATGTGTTGCTCGCCGAAGCGAATGTTCCCTATGACGAGGTGTTCGAGCTTGAGGACATCAATTCGGAATTCGCCCAGGCCGACGTGGCCTATGTCATCGGCGCAAACGACGTGACCAATCCGGCGGCGCGTGACGACAAGACCTCGCCGATCTACGGCATGCCGATCCTCGACGTCGACCGGGCAAAGACCTGCCTCTTCGTCAAACGCTCACTCGGCTCGGGTTATGCCGGCATCGACAATACGCTGTTCTACAAGGACGGGACGATGATGCTGCTGGGGGACGCGAAGAAGATGACCGAAGATATCAACAAGGCGCTCGCGCATTGATCAACGCCAATACAGCCGCCTTTCGGACGGCTGTTTGATTCATAGGCTGCATCCCCATGCCTCAACGGTCGGCAATCGCTGTCTGCGCTTTCGTCAAGTCTCGCCCGGCACGAGTGTCATCTTCTCGACGCCGATCGCCAGGTTCAAACCTTCCTGAGCCTGGACGTTTAACGGCTGCAGCATGAAGGCCTTGTCGGTGCCGCCGGCGATGACCTTGGCGCCGGCGCCTGCACCGATGCTTGCATCGGCGCCGATTCCGTAATATTCGCCGGCAAGGGCGAATTGCGGAATATCCGTTCCGGTCTTTGCCAGCACCTGCCAGATCATGACGCTCTTGCCGGTCTGGCCGATATCGAGGCCGAATTTCTCGATTTTGCCGGCATAGACCGCCTTGGCGCCGCCGGCCGCCGACGTATAGGTGCAAATAAGATTCTTCTGCGAGGTGACGATCAGACCCTGGCCGCCATCCGATCCACAAACCAGACGGCCAAGCGTGACATAGTTTTCCGCGCCCGCCGGGCTCGCCCAGGCAGCGGCTGTCAGTGCCGCGGCTGCGATCATCGATTGCTTGAACATGGTCTTTCTCCTTTGGAACGACCTGTCGGAAACGGGTGGAGGTAGCGATTGTTCCGGGATGCAGATTCAAAGTGATAGAGCGTCCTTAGCGCGTCTGAAGAGACACGCGGCGCTCTATTCCCGCTCCAGCGTGGCGCGCTGCGCCGTCAGCACCCATAACAGGCCTTCGGGCCGGAAATCGATCTCAACCGTGCCGCGGAAGGCGGAGGCAGCATGAGCCTTGATAACAGTCGTGCCGAAGCCCGAGCGCGATGGCTCGGTGACCGGCGGGCCGCCGCGCTCTTCCCAGGTGAAGCGGAGCAGGGCATCCGGCTTGTCCTTCTCGCTGACGTCACGCCATTCGAAACGGACGCGGCCTTGCGGTACGGAGAGCGCACCGTATTTCACCGAATTGGTGGCGAGTTCATGCAAGGCGAGGCCGAGATTCTGCACTGCATCCGGTTTCAGCACGAAATCTTCGCCGCTGATGTCGATCTGCTCACGCGATTGCGGGAAGGCGTGCAAATGGATGTCGACGACCCGCCGCAGCGACACGCCTCCCCATTGTTCGCTGGTCAGGAGCTCGATCGAACGCACCAACCCTTCGAGGCGGTCGGCGACGGCGGCGCGGAAGGTCTCGACGCTGTCGGACTGCTTGGCGAGCTGGCGCATCATTGCCTGGGCAAGTGTCAGAAGATTCTTGGTGCGGTGGACGAGCTCGTGCATGACGAAACGCAGCCGGTCCTCGGTCTGGCTACGATCGAAAGAGGCATTCGAAAGGGCAATTGCCACCTGGTTCGCCTCGATGACGCTGGTCTCGACCGGCGAGACGATATGGCCTTCGCCCATGCGGTTCGCCATGTCGGCGATATCGCGGATGGTGGTGCGCACCTGTCGTGCGACGGCATAGGCGCCCAGCACGGCGACGAGCACAAGGGCCACGCCGCCGATGATGAGGAAACGCCAGGTGCTGAGGATCGAAGCCTGGGCGATCGGTCCCCAGATCACCGTCTTCCACGACCAGCCGGGAATCCGGGCATAACCGAGCAGCATGTGCGGCAGGATTGTCTCGTCCTGGAAGACGCCGCGGGAAGCAGTGAAGGCCGGCAGGATGCGCGGATCGAAGGGCGTGCCGGGTTCGAGATTGGCGGGACCGGTGGCGGCGACGACGTGGCCGCTCTGATCGATGACGGCGGCCGACCAGCCGGGGGCAAGGCCCTCGGTGGTCACGAGCTTGCGCAGATCAGTGGCATTCTGGGTAATGATGAGGGCTGCGACCGGATCGTTCTTCCGCGGCAGGGTGACGTTATAGACCCATTCGCCGCTGGTTCGGCCGCGAAAGACATCGGAGGCCTCGATGCGACCGGACGCCATGACCGCTTCGAGGGCAGGGATGTTCGCCGTCTTGCCGAGCGGCGTGCCGAATGCCCGACGGGTGTTGAGGAGCTGCTGGCCGGTGCGATCGACGGCGATGACGAAAAGCGTGTTGTCTCTGAGGGCCGTTTCGGTGCGCTCGTGGAAGGAGGCGAGATTGCCGTTTTCCAGCTCCGGCGAACTTGAAAGCAGCCTCAGCGTCGTTGCCATATCCTGAAGCTGGCGGTCGATGATGCGCGAAAGGGCGAGCGCATCTTGGGCCGTCTCGCGCCGCAGCGTCGAACGCTGGTTGTCTTCCAGCTGCAGCAGAAGCAGTGTCACAAAGGCGAAGATCGGCAGCGCGATCGCCACCGCCATGGCGACGAGGTAGGTGCCGATCGAGGCTTTGGGAAAGAACAGCGCGACAATCTTCATCTGTTGCGCCACAAAGTGTTACAGGGTCTTTTGCCCGTCTGAAAAGACGCGCGGCGCTGTAATGCACGTGGCCCGCAACGGTTTTCGTTTGCGGCCAGGAAAGCAAAGATCCGCATCTCTCGCAAACCGCCCTCAACTCGTTTTAGAATGCCTGATAGCAGGCTATCGAAGCAGCGCCATGTTAGGGGGAGCAAGAGCAGGTTGCAACATACTATGACAGGTCGTCGAGAGCGGCGGATCTTTTGCGGCGTCTCGTTTTGAGGCCGTACGGCCGCTTTTGCGGCAGTATGGCTCCTGCCGCCCGACCAAGTCCTTAGCCGGCTGGGGCGACGCCGACGCGAGCAAGGCCGTCGCGAGCCGGCTGGTACTTCGGATCGAGGCCGATCGCGTGGCGATAGGAGCGGGCAGCCTTCGCTTTGTCGCCGCGGCGTTCGTAGACGAGCGCCTGGTTGGCCCATGATTCGGCGATGTTGCCGTTAAGCTCGATCGCATGGTTGAAATCGGCAAAGGCGTTGTCGTCGTCGTTCAGCGCGATATAGGAAATGCCGCGGCCATTATAGGGCTCGGCCGAATTCGGCGCGAGCGAGATGGCTTTCGAGAAATCGTCGATCGCCTTATCCTGCTGATTGCGCTTCTGATAGATCAGGCCACGATTGTGATAGGCGCGGCCATCGGTGGTGCCGAGCTGGATCGCCCTGTCGAAATCGTTGAAAGCCTGGTCATCCTGGCCGGCCATGCGATAGACATTGCCGCGGCCGATATAGGCGACGTCATAGCTCGGATTGATCTGCAGGGCGGCATTGTAATCGGCAATCGCCTGGGCTTGCTGGCCCATATTGCGATAGACGAGAGCGCGGTTGGCGTAAGCCTGGAAAAACCGCGGATTGATCTGCAATGCCGTGTTGAAGTCGTTTAGCGCCGGGCGGAACTGGCCGGCGCGGCCATAGGCGGAACCACGGACGTTGTAACCTTCAGGATCCCTCGGATTGGCGTTGATGACCGCCGTCAGCGACGCGATATTCTCTTCCGAACCCTGCGCCTTATCGATGCGGATCACGGCATCCGTGGTATTGGTCGTCTCGCAGCCGGCGAGGCCGAACATTGCCGCCAGCGCCAAAGCGGGCAGGAATGCCGTTTTCTGCAAGCGCAAAGCGCGGGACGGATAAAAGGTGTTGACAGCCATTCTGGCTCGCTTTCCCCATGCGGCATATCCGGTGCGCGGATATGCGATCTTCAGCGGCAAACTAAAAAAGGCGGCGGCGAACCCATCGCCCCCGCCACAATGCATCTGAAAACGTCGAAAAAACGACGGCAACGCTCAGCGTGCGACCAGACCTTCGCGCTGGGCGCGCTTACGGGCCAGCTTGCGAACACGACGAACAGCCTCGGCCTTTTCGCGAGCACGCTTCTGCGACGGCTTCTCGTAGTAGTCGCGCATCTTCATTTCGCGGAAAATGCCTTCGCGCTGCATCTTCTTCTTGAGAGCGCGGAGAGCCTGATCAACATTGTTATCGCGGACAAGTACCTGCACGAGAATCACGTTCCTTTGGTTGGTTGATGCCGGAGGCGGCGCAGCGGCCAGAGGCAAAACAATAACGTTCGCGCGGCCGCAGCCTTGCGATTGGTGATGCGGGATAGCAGATTGGCTACGGGAAGTCCAGATGGATATGGAAGGCACGCTGAAAAATCACGCTTCCCCTGATCCAGTCATGATCTGGCCGGTTCGGGCGCGGCTTCATCCAGCGCGGCGATTGCCTCCTTGAGAGCCGTCCTGACCCTTGGGCGATCGGCAGGCTCCAGCCGGCTTATATCCAGGTGCAGGTCGAGGCCGGAGAGATGTTCGCTCAGAACGCGGCTCTTGTGGTCCACACCGAGTGTCAGCCCATCCACCCCATAGGGCACGATCTCGCGCTGTATGCCCTTCATCGTGATCGGCGGCAAGGGATGAGCGTCGACGATTTCGTTTACCAGCGCATAGGTTTCGTAGCTGATGACGATCTCTCCCCCCTGGGCGATCGATTGCAGCCGGGCTGCGAGATTGGCCTCCGCCCCGATGATCGTATAGTCCATGCGGTCGCTGCTGCCGAAATTGCCGACGTTGCAATACCCGCTGTTGATGCCCATGCGCACGACGAAAGGTTCTTCGGTGCCGTTTCTGCGCCATCTGTCCTTGAGTTCGCCGAGACGGCGCTGCATGTCGACGGCCATGCGCAGACATGCCTTCGCGTCCTCCTCCGGTCCCTTGGTTTCGGGATCGCCGAAGAAGACCAGCATCGCGTCGCCGATGAACTTGTCGACCGTGCCGCCGTGCTCCAGGGCAATGTTCGACATCTCGGTCAGATATTCGTTGAGCATCTCCGTCAGGGCTTCCGGCTGCAGGCGCTCGGTCGTCGCCGTGAAGTCCTTGATGTCGGAGAAGAAGATCGTCAGGCGCTTGCGCTCGGTATGGACGACGACGTCCTTCTGCCCGGAGAAGATGCTCTTGTAGATCTGCGGCGAGAGATAGCGCGAAATCTTCATGGAAACGCTGGCGAGGAATTCGTTCGCTGCTTCCAGATCCTGGTTGGCGCTATGGATTGCGCGCGCCTGCTGCCGCTGGAGCACAATGAAGCTGATGCCGATGACGGCGACGAAAAGAAAATAGCAGAGCAGGTATTTGAAGGCGAAGACGTTGCTCGCATAGGGCTGCCTGATGACGACTTCCTGAATGCCGCGTACATCGCCCACTTTCCAATCGGTCTTCGGACTTTCCGGATGGGTATTGTGACAGGCAACGCAGGCCTGGCCCATGACGACGGGGGTGATGAACCGCAAGGTATCGGTCAATCCGACGCGGGTGAGATCGTTCAGCGTCTGCTGCGGATTGGCGCGCAACGCGGCGAGCGCTTGTCTCTCGAAATCGTCGAGCTCGTGGGATGCGCGGCTCTTGAACGGCAGGTCGGAGACGAAACGGTAGGTGATATTGGCCTGTTGCTCCTTGATGACGTCGCCGAGCTCGAGGGAAAGCGTGGCCGGCAGCGGGATGGCACCCGGAATATTCGCATAATTGTGAGAGACGACCGTGCCTCCAGTCGCGCCGCCGGCATGGGCGGCGAGAACACGCCCCACCACATTCGCGGAATAATAGGAGCGGATGCTCGATATCAGCGAGCTCATGTCGCGCGCCTGACGGCGCAGGGTATTCCCCGACAGATCGCTGATATCAAGCCAGACGGCAAGCGGCAGCCCTGCGAGCATTGCCAGCACGACGACAATCAGCCAGTAGCCGCTGCGGCGTGCGGCAGATTCGGAAATCACGGCGACTTTCATCCTTCTCTCGAAATTATCCGATTTTCGATCGTTACAAGAACATCTCGGCGCGCGCCGGGCAAGCTCGAAGCCTTGTCATCCAGGCAAAAGCCCGGCCAAAACTGGAGGCGTGGCCTGATTGAAGACGGTTGCCCGCCGTCCGCCGGAAATCGAAAAGCGGGAGGCTGAAAAGACAGCGCCCCTGATGCATCTGCGAATGGCGTTTGGACCGAAAGCGGCGTAGCCTGTCTGCCGGCAGGTGCGGGCCGTTCTGTGGGCCGTCGGAGGGGACAGCCGGTGAGATCATGACGCGCGTGCAGCAAATCGGTGTCGTTATCGGCTTGGCGATCGTGGCTATGCTGACGATCCTCCGGGCAGGCGATCCCGGGATTTTCAAGCTGATCCGCGGCGTGACTTTTGACGAGTATCAGCGGTTGGTTCCGAGGACCTTCGAGCCGATGCCGGTCCGCGTGATCGACATCGACGAGACGTCGTTGCGCGAATTCGGCCAGTGGCCGTGGCCGCGGGACCGGATGGCTCTGCTGGTCGACCGGCTTTCGGAGATGGGTGCGTCGGCCATTGCCTTCGATGTTCTCTTCGCCGAGCCGGACCGGCTGTCGCCGCGCAATGTTGTGCGCGACGTTGCCGGCGTGGACCCTTCCCTCGCCGAAAAGCTGCCCGACAATGACGAGATATTCGCCCGTGCAATTACCGAAAAACCCGTCGTGCTCGGCTTCGGACTTTCCAACGAGGGCAATTACCGGCCGCCGGTAAAGGCGGGATTCGCCTTCACCGGCGAAAGCCCCGTCTCGGCCCCGCCCTATCTCGGCGCCTCGACGCCGCTCAGACCGCAATTGGAGGCCAATGCGGCGGGGCTTGGCCATATCAGCCTCAACCCCGGTAATCCCTCGCCGGTGGTGCGGGCGGTGCCGCTGTTCCTGACAGACGGCGAACAGCTCTATCCCAATCTGGCGATCGAGGCCCTGCGCGTCGCGCAAGGGGCGTCGACTTATGTGCTATCGGGGGCGCCCGATCGCGCCGGCATCATGACATCGGCAAAGATCGGGGATTTCGTCGTGCCGCTGACGGCGGCGGGCGAACTCTGGCTCTATGTCAGCCCCGACCGGGCCGAGCGATACATATCCGCCCGTCAGGTGCTCGCGGCCGGAGGGCCCTCTCCCGAGGTCGCGGCCGCCATCGACGGCAGCATCGTCTTCGTCGGCACATCGGCGGCCGGCCTGCAGGACATCCGCGTCACCGCGCTCGGCGAGAACGTTCCCGGCGTTTCGCTGCATGCGCAGGCCGTCGAGCAGATCCTCTCCGGCCATTTCCTGTCGCGGCCCGACTGGGCCGACGGGCTGGAAATCCTGCTGATTGCGGTGCTCGGCTGCCTGCTCGTCGTGGTGACGACCTTCGTCAGCCCTGCCGTCGCTCTGATCTGCGGCCTGCTGATCACGGCCATGGCGCTGGTGGCGTCCTGGCTTTCGTTTCTGTATGCAGGGCTTCTCTTCGATCCACTGGCTCCGATCGTCAGCGGATCGATCATCCATTTTGCCGCGACCTCGTTCCGGATCCTGGTGATCGACCGGGAGCGGCGCGCGGTGCGGCGCGCCTTCGGGCATTATCTTTCCCCGTCGCTGCTCCACCGTATCGAGCATAATCGCGACGCATTGCGTCTCGGCGGAGACGACCGTGAGTTGACGATGATGTTCGTCGACGTCAGGAATTTTACCGAAATGAGCGAGCGGCTGGCGCCAACGGATGTCGTCGCCTTCCTGAACACGCTGCTCGATGCGTTGAGCCGCCATGTCGTGGCAAATGAGGGCACGCTCGACAAGTTCATCGGCGACTCGATCATGGCATTCTGGAATGCGCCCGTCGATGTGGCGGATCACGAAGCCAAGGCTGTTCGCGCAGCGCTTGCCATGCGCGAGACACTCGCCGAATTGAACGCCGGCGACGCCTTTGGCTTCGGGCCTGATCAGGAAGTCAGCATCGGCATCGGCATTCATACTGGCCTTGCCTGCGTTGGCAATATGGGCGCCAAGACCCGCTTCAACTATTCGGCTGTCGGAGATGCCGTCAACGTTGCGGCTCGAATCGAGTCCTCCTGCAAGGAGGTCGGCTTCGATATCCTCATTTCCGACAGCACGGCACGGTCAGTACCGGGAATGGCGCTGATCGAGGCCGGCGCGCTCCCGCTGAAGGGGAAGAGCAGCCGGACACAGATCCTCGCCGTTGTCGGCGATGAGCGGGTCGCGGCATCTCAGGAATTTGCCGCGCTAAAGGTTGTCCATAACCAGTTGATGCAGGCCCTGCAATCACACTCAAGGAATAGCCGGAAGCTTATCGGTACGGCAAAGCTCAGGGCTGTGCAGGTGATCGGCGGTCTGGCGGAATTCTACGAGCGCATATCCCGCAGGGCCGATCATTTCCGCGAGGTGCCGGAGGAGGTCGAAAAAAGCGTTGCAGACTGACAGGCCTCAGCGACCGCGATTGAAATTCTGACCCCTCTCGCGGTTCCGATCGTTGTCGTGATCGCGATCTCGATCATGGTGGCGCTCGTGCCCCCGATGATCCAAACCGTGATTTCCGGGCTTGCCGTCATCGTCATGCCGGCCATGGCCATCATGCTTGTCGGGCCTATCCGGCTTGTCATGATGCGGCTTATCGTGGTGCGGCCTGTCATGATGCGGCCTGTCATGATGCGGCTTGTCATGATGCGGCTTGTCGGGCTTGTTCGGCCGTTCCGTTTGCGGCTCGGCCTGTCTCTGTGGCGGATCCTGCCTTTGCGGAGCAACTGCCGGCGGAGGCCGAGTTCTGTCTTTTCTTTCCGGCGCGACTGAGGCCATATTGCAGCCGCCGAGCATACCGATGCCGCCCGCAAGTCGCTGATTGCCGGAGAGGAAGGGGAGGGCGCGCTGATTTCCGAGCGTCGCGAGGATGCTGGGGTCGACCCGGCGTGCCGCGGACATATCGCCATTCGGCTTGGCCACCACGCAATCGCAGCGCTGCTGCAACTGCCGGCAGCCGCCCGGGCCGCAGAAACGGGCAGCACCATTCAGCAGCACGACGGCGGTCGTGCCATCAGGGCCGACGTAGAAATCGAAAGCGGTGCCGCGAACGCCGATCGTGCCGGCCGGCGTCAGGATCTGGTAGGCTGAAGAATTGGAATTACCGCTGACCCAACGGAATGTGCCCTTTGCCGCCCGGATAGTCAGTTTCTTGACCGATTGGGAATCATCGAAGACATATTTGTCGATCACGACCGACGAGCCCCAGCCGACCGCGAGCTTCGTGCCGTCACGAAACACGAATTGGCCAAGCCCCGATTGCGATGTCTTGATCCGCTCATTGCGATGAACGCGGGTGTCGACCTCGATCGGCCCGCTCTGTCCCGTCACCTGCGTCTTGATGACGACGGCCTGGCCGACCGGCTCGGCGGCGAGCGCCGGCCATGCGCCGTTTAACGCGATGCAAAGCATCGCGACTGATACTGCGCGCCAACCCCACATGATACACGTACCCCCGGGAACAGGCGATTGTTAACATTTTAGCAATTGCTTGTCTTCTAACCCTCTTGGGTTAGAAGACCGGCTGGCGGCAAAGCGGAAATGCCGCGGCTTGCGTCTTCCGCCTGAAGCGACATTCTCTTCAGCGTGTCGAAACCAAAGCTCTCGCGCGTCGCAAAAGAACCGTTGTGCCGCATTTGGATTTGCGATTTGTATGAGCGCGGAGAACAAGCCCTTTCCCCAAGGAGAAGAAGGCGGATGCGGAAATATTCGGTTTTTGCCGTGGCACGGGAGGCCCTTCGTGGCCACAAGGGTTGGGAGAAGCAGTGGACTTCGCCTGAGCCGCGCGCCGAATACGACGTCGTCATCATCGGCGCCGGCGGCCACGGGCTGGGTGCTGCCTATTATCTCGCCAAGGAGCACGGCATCACCAATGTGGCGGTGATCGAGAAGGGCTGGCTCGGCGGCGGCAACACCGGCCGCAACACCACCATCATCCGCTCGAACTATCTCTACGAAGAGAGCATGCACATCTACGAGCATTCGATGAAGCTCTGGGAGGGGCTTTCCCAGGAGCTCAACTACAATGTGATGTATTCGCCGCGCGGCGTGATGATGCTCTCGCACAATATTCACGACCAGCAATCCTTCAAGCGGCATATCCACGCCAACCGGCTCTACGGCATCGACAATGAATGGCTGACACCGGAGCAGGCGAAGGCCTATTGTCCGCCGCTCGATATCTCGGCCAGCGCGCGCTACCCGATCAACGGGGCGGCACTGCAGCGGCGCGGCGGCACGGCGCGGCACGACGCGGTTGCCTGGGGTTATGCGCGGGCGGCTTCAGACCGCGGCGTGCACATCATTCAGAATTGCGAAGTGACCGGTATCCGGCGCGGTCCGGACGGACGGGTGACCGGGGTCGAGACCTCGCGCGGCTTCATCGGCGCCAGGAAGGTGGCGGTGTCGGCGGCCGGCCATACGACAACGGTCATGCAGATGGCTGGGGTGCGCGTGCCGCTGCAATCGAGCCCCCTACAGGCGCTGGTTTCCGAACCACTGAAGCCGATCTTTCCCTGCGTCGTCATGTCGAACACGGTGCATGCCTATATCTCCCAGTCCGATAAGGGAGAACTCGTCATCGGCGCCGGCACCGACCAGTACAATTCCTATTCCCAGACCGGCGGGCTGCAGATTATCACCCACACGCTCGACGCCATCTGCGAGCTCTTCCCGATGTTCCGGCGCGTCAAGATGATGCGGCAATGGGGCGGCATCGTCGACAACACGCCGGATCGTTCGGCGATCCAGTCGAAGACGCCGGTTCCCGGGCTCTACGTCAATTGCGGCTGGGGCACCGGCGGCTTCAAGGCGACGCCAGGCTCGGCCAATCTCTTCGCGCATCTGATTGCCCGCGATGAGCCGCACAAATTCAATGCCGGGCTGACGCTGGATCGTTTCCGCAGCGGCCGGCTGATCGACGAAGCGGCGGCGGCGGCGGTGGCGCACTGATGTGGACGGCGGCTCTCCTCGCAATCGGGATCGACGGCGCGGCCATGCCGGCCAGTGACGTCTTTCCCGGCGTCGGGGATTTCCGCCTGCAGAAGATCCACAGGGCTGCCGGCGAAAGCGAGTGGCCCTTCGTCGCCGAGAGCGGCACGCTGCTTTGTGCCCTGGTCCTGCGCCAGCCAGCCGTTTATTTCGTGCCTGGGGTCGGCGGAGCGCCGGGACGTGCCTTCGTGATCGACAACGATCTCACCAAGATGGCTTTTGCGAATATCGGCATGACCGATGTGCTGGAGCCCTATGACAATTTCGAACAGCTTCTCAAGCGCCTCATTCCCTATGTGCGATGGGAAAGCGTCTCTGCAATCAACCTCCGGGAACCAATGTTTCCGGGTCGGAACTCTAAGACGGGTAACACATGCTGCTGATCTATTGCCCATACTGTCAGGAAGAGCGCTCCGAGCTCGAATTCCGTGGCGCGGGTGACGCGCATATCGCGCGGCCCGCCGAGATCGCCTCGATCTCGGACGAGGAATTCGAGGCCTATTTCTTTCTGCGCGACAATCCGAAGGGGCTGATCTTCGAACGCTGGCGGCACATTCACGGCTGCGGGCGCTTCTTCAACGCGGCTCGCGATACGGTGACCGACAAGTTCATCGTGACCTACAAGGCGGGCGAACCAAAGCCTGAGATCGGTGCGGCGGCAGCGCAGCATGGGCCTGTCGAGACATATGAAGCCGTGGAAGGAGAGGCGCAATGAGCGGCGCGAACCGTATCGCCGGCAAAGGGCGCCTGACACCGGCCAGGACCGCGCGCTTCAGCTTCGACGGCAAGAACTATACGGCGCTCGAAGGCGATACCGTGGCCTCGGCGCTGATCGCCAACGGCGTGCATCTTCTGGGACGTTCGTTCAAATATCACCGGGCCCGCGGTATTCTGTCGGCAGGGGCCGAGGAGCCGAACGCGCTGATCGACGTTTCCCGCGATACGGCGCGCAAGCAGCCGAACGTGCGCGCCACCGTGCAGGAAGTCTTCGACGGCATGATCGTCAGTTCGCAGAACCGCTGGCCCTCGCTTGCCTTCGATGTCGGCGCGATCAACAATCTGATGTCGCCGTTCTTCGCCGCCGGCTTCTACTACAAGACCTTCATGTGGCCGCGCGCCGCCTGGAAACACGTCTACGAACCGCTTATCCGTCGCGCCGCCGGCCTCGGCGTCGCCCCGACGGAGGAGGATCCGGACCATTATGCCAGCCGTTATGCCCATTGCGATGTGCTGGTGGTCGGCGCCGGTGTTGCCGGGCTCTCGGCGGCGCTGGCTGCGGCCGAGACCGGCGCGCGGGTAATCCTTTGCGACGAGCAGGCGGAAGCGGGCGGCGCATTGCGCTACGATACCGGCGTGACGATCGACGGACAGGACGGCAATAGCTGGGCACAGAAGGCCGTGGCGCGGCTGAAGGCGATGGACAATGTCGAGGTGCTCACCCGCACGACCGCCTTCGGCTACTACAACCACAATTTTGTCGGTCTTGCCGAGCGCGTCACCGATCATATCGCCAAGCCTTCCCGCGATCTGCCGCGCGAGCGGCTTTGGCAGGTCCGGGCCAAGCGGGTCATCCTTGCCACCGGCGCGATCGAGCGGCACATGGTCTTTCCGAACAACGACCGGCCGGGCATCATGCTCGCCTCGGCGGGGCGGATGTATCTCAATCATTACGGCGTCGCGGTCGGGGCCAAGGTCGGCATCTACACGGCGCACGACTCGGCCTATGAGGCGGCTTTCGACCTGAAGCGGGCGGGTGTTTCGATCGCCGCCATCGTCGATAGCAGGCAGGCGCCGGGAGCGGCTGTGCTGGCAGAGGCGCGGGCGCTCGGCATCGATGTTCTGGCCGGCCAATCGGTCGTCAACACGTCGGGGCGCCTGCGCATCTCGTCGATGACGGTGGCGCGCAACGGCGGCGGTTCGCCACGCAAGATCGCGGTCGATGCGCTGCTGGTTTCGGCCGGCTGGACGCCGTCGGTCCATCTGTTCTCGCAGTCGCGCGGCAAAGTGGCCTTCGATGCCGAAAGCCAGCGTTTCCTGCCCGGCTCCTATGCCCAGGACTGCCTCTCGGTCGGCGCTTGCAACGGCACCGACGACCTGCAGCGGACGATCGAGGAATCGCTTGCCGCTGGCGAGCTGATGGCGCAGGCCACCGGCAGAAGTGGCGGCGAGAAGATCGCAATTTCGGCTGAGCAGGCTTATGATTGGACGGGCGGCATGATCGGCGCTGCCGAAGGCGCCGGGCCAAAGACCAACGCCAAGGCCTTCATCGATTTCCAGCATGACGTCTGCGCCAAGGATATCCGCCTTGCCGTGCGCGAGGGCATGCATTCGATCGAGCATATCAAGCGCTTCACGACCAACGGTATGGCCTCGGACCAGGGCAAGCTGTCCAACATGCATGGCCTGGCGATTGCCGCCGAAATGCTCGGCAAGGAAATCCCGCAGGTCGGACTCACCACCTTCCGTGCGCCCTATACGCCGGTCACCTACGGTACGCTGATCGGCCATTCGCGCGGAGAGCTGTTCGATCCGACACGCAAGACGCCGCTGCACGACTGGGAAGAAGCCCATGGCGCGGTTTTCGAGGATGTCGGCAACTGGAAGCGTGCCTGGTTCTATCCGCAGGCCGGCGAGACCATGCACCAGGCGGTCGCTCGCGAATGCCGGACGGCACGCGAGGCGGCTGGTATCTTCGACGCCTCGACGCTCGGCAAGATCGAGGTGGTGGGGCCGGATGCGGCGGAGTTCCTCAACCTCATCTACACCAATGCCTGGGACACGCTGAAGCCCGGCAAGGCCCGCTACGGCATCATGACCCGCGAGGACGGCTTCGTTTATGACGACGGTGTCGTCGGACGCCTGGCGGACGACCGTTTCCACGTCACGACGACGACCGGTGGCGCGCCGCGCGTTCTCCATCATATGGAAGATTACCTGCAGACGGAATTCCCGCATCTGAAGGTATGGCTGACCTCGGTGACCGAACAATGGGCTGTCATCGCCGTGCAGGGGCCGAAGGCGCGCGAGATCGTCGCGCCGCTGGTCGAAGGGCTCGATCTTTCGAACGAGGCCTTCCCGCATATGAGCGTTGCCGAGTGCACGGTCTGCGGCGTCCCGGCGCGGCTCTTCCGCGTGTCCTTCACCGGTGAAACCGGCTTCGAAATCAACGTGCCGGCCGATTACGGCCAATCGGTGCTCGAAGCGGTCTGGGCCAATGCCCAGCCGCTCGGCGCCTGCGTCTACGGTACGGAGACGATGCACGTTCTTCGCGCCGAGAAGGGTTACATCATCGTCGGGCAGGATACGGATGGGACGGTAACCCCCGATGACGCTGGGCTTTCCTGGGCGGTTTCGAAGAAAAAGACGGATTTCGTCGGCATTCGCGGGTTGAAGCGGCCGGATCTCGTCAAGGACGGGCGCAAGCAGCTCGTCGGCCTCATCACCAAGGACCCGAAGCTGGTGCTCGAAGAAGGCGCGCAGATCGTCGCGAGCCCGAACGAGCCGAAGCCGATGACCATGCTCGGCCACGTCACATCAGCCTATTGGTCGGAAAATTGCGGCAGGTCGATCGCCTTCGCGCTCGTCGCCGGCGGTAGGGCGAGGATGGGTGAGACGCTCTATGTGCCGATGCCGGACCGGACAATCGCCGTCGAAGTGACGGATCTGGTATCCTTTGACAAGGAAGGGGGCCGTATCCATGGCTGATGTCGCAATTCGCAAACCGGCGATTGCCGGACGTCTCGGCGGCTCCGCGGCGGTGCGGCTGACGACCGCTCCCACCGTCAGCCGGGTGGCGCTGCGCGCGCCGGCGGGATCGCTTGCAGCAATTTCCTCTGCTCTCGGCCTGGCGCTGCCGGATGCCCCGAAGACATCCGGCCGGGCCGGCGACCGATCGGCGCTCTGGATTGGCCCGGACGAGTGGCTGGTGATCGACGAGGCCGGCGCCGATCTGATGGCAGCACTTTCCGGCGCCGGCACGTTGCATTCGGCGACCGACGTTTCCCACCGCAATGTCGCGATCATCGTCTCGGGACCGGGTGCGGAGGCGACGCTTTCGGCCGGCTGCCCGCAGGATCTGTCGCTTTCGTCCTTTCCGGTCGGCGCCGCATCACGCACGATTTTCGGCAAGGCTGAAATCGTGATTTTCCGTACGGAAGAAGACACGTTCCGGGTGGAGTGCTGGCGGTCGTTTTCGGATTATGTCTTCGGGTTGCTGAACGAGGCGGCTCATGACGCCGGGCACTGAGTCTCAGCAAGTCGCGGGCGTGCGCCCGTTCAAGAGGTAAGCGGATGCTGCACCATGCCTCCCTCGGCGTTTCCGACATCGAGCGGTCGGCGGCATTTTACGATGCTGCCCTTGCTGCGCTCGGTTATATCAGGGTCTGGGACGATATCAGGCCGGGGCAAACAGGGCAGGCAGTCGGCTACGGTCCTCCTGGTGGTGGGGACAAACTGGCGATCAAGCATCGCCCGGACGGCCAGCGTGCGCCCGGCCCGGGCTTTCATCTGGCGTTTGCTGCGCCGAACCGCCAGGCGGTCGATCGGTTCTATGCGGCGGCAATCGCGCATGGCGGCAGCGACAATGGCCGTCCCGGGCTGCGGTCTCATTACGATGAGCACTATTATGCGGCGTTCGTCATGGATCCCGACGGACACGCTCTCGAAGCTGTGTTCAATTCGGCCGAGTAACAAAAGCAGTTTTGCTCAGACGTCCTCGGGACGGTCCTTCGGGTCGAATTGGATAATGGTGATCCATTTTGCCGTCAGCGCCGGCTTCTTCTCGTTTTCGATCTCGATTGTGACGTCATAGGTGGTCATCAGCATGCCGGCGCCGCGGAAGCGGGCTTCGGAAAGCAGGAAGCGGCCGCGGACGCGGGCGCCGCTTTTCACCGGCGTCATGAAGCGGACGCGATCGAAGCCGTAGTTGATGCCCAGTGTCTGCTCGCGCACTTTCGGCAGGCAATTGTAGTTCATCGTCGACAGCAGAGACAGGGTCAGGAAGCCGTGGGCGATGGTGCCGCCGAAGGGGCTCTCGACCGCCGCGCGTGCGGGATCAACGTGGATGAATTGATGGTCGTCGGTCGCCGACGCGAAGGCGTCGATCATCGTTTGGTCGACGGTGACCCAATCCGAAAGGCCCGTTTCCATGCCGATCAATCCCCGCACGTCGGAGAGTGAAATTTCCGTGACCATGAATTCCTCGTGAAATAAGCCGCCGCGGCAAAGCCTTATCGTGCATTTGTGACGATTGCGACAAGGATTTGTGCGAGGGAGGGGAGGCGGTCAATTTTCTACGAAAAAGGCAATCGAGCGCGGCTCGACGGTTGCGCGGCCACCGGTTTTCTTCGTTCCATCCGGGATCAGCTGGCGCCAGCCCGGTTCGCCCTCAGAAGGCAGCGTGAAAAACTGGCGGCTCCCCGAGCGGTTGAAAAGCACACCGAGCCGGGTCTGCCTGCCGCGAGAGGAGCGGTCACCGGTCGATAACAGCATGCCGAGGGTGGAAAGCGACGGCGTCTCCCATTCGGCAACGGTCATCGGCTCACCGGAGAGCGAAATCCATTCGACATCGCCGTTTCCTGACAGGAAGCCCGTTTCGGAGAAGACGGTGAAGCGGCGGCGCAGCCCCGCAACGAAGGCGGTGTGGGCGATGAGATCTCCGTCCAACGCCTTCCAGTCCAGCCAGGTGATCTCGTTGTCCTGGCAATAGGCGTTGTTGTTGCCGTGCTGGCTGCGGCCGCCCTCGTCGCCCGCCGTCAGCATGATGCTGCCGCGAGTGGCAAAAAGCGTTGAGATCAGCGCCATCGCATCGTCCCGGCGACGCTTGCGGATCGTCGGATAGACGGTTTCCCCCTCGACGCCGTTGTTCCAGGAGTGGTTCTCGTTATGGCCGTCGCGATTGTGTTCACCGTTGGCGTCGTTGTGCTTTTCGGCATAGGAGACGAGATCGATCAGCGTGAAGCCGTCATGGGCGGCGAGGAAATTGACGCTGCGCGTCTCCTTGCCGTCGTTGCGGGAGAAGATGTCGGAGGAGCCGGCGAGTGCGGTTGCCAGCGCGCCGGTCTTCCAATCGTCGCCGCGCCAGTAGCAGCGCAGGTCGTCGCGAACCCGGTCGTTCCATTCAAGGAAGGGCGGCGGGAAATTGCCGAGCTGGTAACCGCCCGGGCCGATATCCCAGGGTTCAGCGATCATGATCCGGTCGGCAAGCACATCGTCGGAGAGGATCGCGGCCAGTGTTCCGTCGCGTTCGAAGCCCGTTGCGGTGCGGCCGAGCACCGGGGCGAGATCGAAGCGAAAACCGTCGACGCCGGCGTTGAGCACGAAATGGCGCAGGCTGTCGACGACGAGGCGGCGAACCCCAGGATGATCGCAGGCGAGCGTGTTGCCGGTGCCTGTGTCGTTGACGAGTTCGCCCGGGCAATTCTGGGCGTGGCGATAATAATGCAGGTTGTCGAAGCCACGCAGCGACAGCGTCGCGCCATAGCGGTCGCTCTCGCCGGTATGGTTGAAGACGAGGTCGAGGATGACGGCGATACCTTCGGCATGGAGGGCCGCGACCGTCTCGCGCAGTTCCGTCATGCCGCCGGGGACGAGCCGCGGATCGAGCGCCATGAAGGCGACGGGATTGTAGCCCCAGCCGTTGGTGAGGCCGAGCGGCGGCAAATGGCGTTCGTCGATCCAGGCGGTGATCGGCATCAGTTCAACGGCATCGACGCCGATCCGCTTCAGATGCGCGACGACGGAGGGATGGGCAAGGGCTGCGACCGTGCCACGCTCAGCCTCCGGCACGTCGGGATGGAGAATGGTGAAGGGCCGCACCGCCACCTCATAGATAAAGCCGCCCGGCTTGAACAGCGGCTTGCGGATCGCGGCTCGGGTATCGGTGGTGACGATCGTCTTCGGCATCAGATCCTGGCTGTCCTCGCCATAGATGCCGAGGCGGGGATCGTAGCGGAACGGCCTGTCGATCTCCTTGGCGTAGGGATCGATCAGCAGTTTGGAAGGATCGTACCAGAGGCCGTTATCGGGCGCATAGATACCGTCGGCGCGATAGCCGTAGCGTGCGCCCTCCTTCAGCCCGTGGACAAACAGACGATGGAAGTAGTTGCTGTCGCGCGCCATCGGCAGACGCGCGAATTCCCTGTTGCCGTCATCCTCGAAGAGGCAGAGTTCGATCTGTGCGGCATGATGCGACCACACGGCAAATTCGACGCCGGTCTCGAAGACGATCGCGCCGGCTTGCGCCGAACTGTTCCCCCGCATGTTCCCCCCGGATCAGGTGATCACGGTTGGCGCATCGCGTCCCGTGCGTTCACGAATGCTGGCTATGCTTTCGGCGGCGGCGATCAGATCGGCGAGCGCTTCCTGCGTTTCGATGTTGTGGCGAGTCGAATCCGGCTCGTAGCGTTCGATATAGACACGCAAGGTTGCGCCAGACGTGCCGGTGCCGGACAGGCGGAAGACGACGCGCGAGCCGCCCTCGAAGAGCACACGGACACCTTGATGCTCGCTCACCGATTTGTCGATCGGATCGTGATAGGCGAAGTCGTCGGCCTTCTCCACCTTCAGGATGCCGAAGCTCTTGCCGGGCAGAGTGGGAAGCTGGCTGCGGAGATTGTCCACCAAGCCGTTCGCCGCATCGGTGTCGAGGCCTTCATAATCATGGCGAGAATAATAGTTGCGGCCGTAGGTCTGCCAGTGCTGGGTGACGATGTCGGCGACGCTCTCACCGCGCACGGCAAGAATATTCAGCCACAGCAGCACGGCCCAGAGGCCGTCCTTTTCGCGGACGTGACTGGAACCGGTGCCGGAGCTTTCCTCACCGCAGATCGTCGCCATGCCGGCGTCGAGCAGGTTGCCGAAGAATTTCCAGCCGGTCGGCGTTTCGTACATGCCGATGCCGCGCTTTTCCGCGACGCGGTCGGCAGCACCCGATGTCGGCATCGAGCGGGCGATGCCGGCAAGGCCGCCGGAATAGCCGGGGGCGAGATTGGCGTTGGCGGCAAGGATCGCCAGGCTGTCGGAAGGCGTGACGAAGATGCCGCGGCCGATGATCAGGTTGCGGTCGCCGTCGCCGTCGGAAGCAGCGCCGAAATCGGGCGCGTCATCGCCCATCATCTCATCGAAGAGTTCCTTGCAGTGCACCGGGTTCGGGTCCGGATGATGGCCGCCGAAATCCGGCAGCGGCATGAAGTTGCGCACCGAACCCGAGGGCGCGCCGAGACGATTTTCGAAGATTTCCTTGGCATAGGGGCCGGTGACGGCGCTCATCCCATCGAAGGCAATGCGGAAGCCGAGGCTGATCAGATTGCGGATGGCGCCGAAATCGAACAGCTCTTCCATCAGCGCGGCATAGTCCTCGACCGGGTCGATGACCGAGAGGATCGTGCCGCCGGGAAGCTCGTCCTTGCCGATGCGGTCGAGATTGACATCGGCGAAATCGGCGATCTTGTAGCTGTCGATCGTCTTGGAGCGCGCATAGATCGCGTCGGTGATCTTTTCCGGCGCCGGGCCGCCATTGTTGATGTTGTATTTGATGCCGAAGTCTTCGGTCGGGCCGCCGGGATTGTGGCTGGCGGAGAGGATGATGCCGCCGAAAGCCTTGTATTTGCGGATGATGTGGGAGGCGGCCGGCGTCGACAGGATGCCGCCCTTACCGACCATGACTTTGCCGAAGCCATTGGCCGCGGCCATCTTGACCGCCTTCTGGATGACTTCGCGATTGTAGTAGCGTCCGTCGCCGCCGATGACGAGGCACTTGCCCTGATAGCCTTCCAGCGAATCGAAGATCGACTGGATGAAGTTCTCCGCATAGTTCGGCTGCTGGAAGACCGGAACCTTCTTGCGCAGTCCCGATGTGCCGGGTTTCTGGTCCAGATAGGGCGTGGTGGATACGGACTTGATCATTTTAGGTCACATGCCTTTCGAGACGAGGCTTGAATAGAGGGCAGCGTAGCGTTCGGCGCTCTTCTCCCAGGAGACATCCGATTTCATGCCCTGCTTTTGCAATTGGGTCCAGAGTTTTCGGTCCTGATAAAAATGCATCGCACGGCGGATTGCCTGTAGCATGCCTGTTTCTGTCACGGGGGCAAATTGTATGCCGGTTGCGACTTTCGCCGCAAGTGCGGCGTGATTGGCGTCGATCACGGTATCATTCAACCCGCCGGTGCGGGCGACGATCGGCACGCAGCCGTAACGCAGGCCGTAAAGCTGGGTCAGGCCGCAGGGTTCGAAGCGCGAGGGGATGATGATCGCATCGCAGCCGGCCTGCATCAGGTGCGACATCGGCTCGTTATAGCCGATCGAAACGCCGATGCGGCCGGGATGGCGGCTGGCGGAGGCGAGCAGCGCACCTTCAAGGGCGGCTTCGCCGGAGCCGAGCACGACGAGCTTGCCGCCCATGGCGACGATCTCATCGGCGACGTTGGCGACGATATCCATGCCCTTCTGCCAGGTAAGACGGCTGATGACGCAGAAGATCGGGGCGTCGTCATTGTCGAGACCAAAGAATTCGGCGATCGAGCGCCGGTTCTCCTCGCGGTTCTTCAGCGTCGTCGGGCCATAATGGGTGTGGACGACAGGATCGGTCGCCGGGTTCCAGATATCGGTGTCGATGCCGTTGACGATGCCGTGCAGATCGTCGATGCGGCTGGCGATGACGCCCTCGAGCCCCATGCCGAATTCCGAGGTCAGGATCTCATCGGCATAGGTCGGGCTGACCGTCGTGATCGCATGGGCAGTCTTCAAGCCGCCCTTGAGGAAGCCGACAGTGCCGTAATATTCGATGCTTTCAGTGGCGAAGGCATGGGCAGGCAGGCGCAGGCCGGGAAAGATCTCGGAACCGAACTGGCCCTGGAAGGCCATGTTGTGGATGGTCAGCACGCTCGGCAGTTCCGGCGTCGGGTAATAACGCATATAGACCGACGTCAGTGCCGCCTGCCAGTCGTGGGTATGGACGAGATCCGGCCGCCAGCCGGGCAGCAGGCCGGCGGCGATCTCGGAGGCGGCCAGCGACAGGGCGGCGAAACGACGCCAGTTGTCCGGATAGTCCTTGCCGAGCGGATCGAGATAGGGCCCGCCCGGCCTGTCGTAATAGGCCGGCGCATCGAGGATGAGCAGATCGAGGCCCTCGTGCTCAACCTCCAGCACGGTTGCCCGCTCACCGAGCAGGTCGGGGAATTCGAGCCTGACGACGGCGTCGCGAATGACCTTCATGACGGCGGGATAGCCGGGCAGGAGGGTCTTGGTCTCGACCCCGAAGGCTTTCAGAGTAATCGGCAGGGCGCCGGACACATCGGCCAGACCCCCTGTCTTGATCAAAGGGAAGACTTCGGACGAAACCGAAAGAACTTTCATAAGTCAGATATCCAGCTTGTCGATCATCGGTTGCGTGATCAGGCAGATGCCGCTTTCCGTCCGCCGGAAGCGCTTGGCATCGAGTTCGGGATCCTCGCCGACGACCAGGCCTTCCGGAATGACGACACCATGGTCGATCACCACATTCTTGAGCTGCGCGCGCCGTCCGATCTTCACGTTCGGCAGGATGACCGCTCCCTCCATCTTGGAGAAGGAATTGGCCCTGACACCGGTGAAGAGCAGGCTGTTGTTGAGGCTGGCGCCTGAAATGATGCAATCGCCCGACACGACGGAGGAGGTGGCCGAGCCGCGGCGATCCTCGTCGTCATGGACGAATTTTGCCGGCGGGGTGATCTCGGCATAGGTCCAGATCGGCCAGGACTTGTCGTAGATATCGAGCTCCGGAACGATCGCCGTCAGATCGATATTGGCCTGCCAATAGGCGTCGATCGTGCCGACGTCGCGCCAGTAGGGCTCGTGCTCGAAATCGGAACGGACGCAGGACTTGGCGAAGCGATGGGCAACAGCCTTACCGTTCTTGACGATATAGGGGATGATGTCCTTGCCGAAGTCGCGGCTCGAGGTCGGATCGGCGGCGTCGCGGCGCAGCGCATCGAGCAGGAACTTGGTGTGGAAGACGTAGATGCCCATCGAGGCGAGGGCGAAATCCGGCTTGTCGGGAATGGGTGGCGGATCGGCCGGTTTCTCGACAAAGGCGATGATCTCGTCCTTCTCGTTGACATGCATGACACCGAAGCCGACCGCTTCCATGCGGGGCACTTCCAGGCAGCCGATGGTGACGTCGGCGCCGGAATCGACGTGCTGCTGCAGCATCCATTCATAGTCCATCTTGTAGACGTGGTCGCCCGCAAGAATGACCATGTATTCGACGCCGTAATCCTGAATGATGTCGATGTTCTGATAGACGGCGTCGGCCGTGCCTTCATACCATTGCGTCTCGGAGACGCGCTGGCTGGCGGGCAGAATGTCGAAGCTCTCGTTGCGTTCGGGGCGGAAGAAGTTCCAGCCACGCTGCATGTGGCGGATCAGCGAATGCGCCTTGTATTGCGTGGCGACTCCGATGCGGCGGATGCCTGAATTCAGGGCGTTCGACAGGGCGAAATCGATGATGCGGGCCTTGCCGCCGAAATAGACGGCCGGCTTGGCACGCCGGTCGGTGAGTTCCTTGAGACGGCTTCCCCTGCCGCCTGCCAGGACATAAGCCATTGCATCGCGGGCAAGGGGCTGAACGCGCTTTTCTACCATTTTCTCCTCCCACCAGTCACTAATTTTCAGGTTCAAGCATGATTGTCGCCAAGGGCGGCAAGGTGATCGAGCAGGTGATGTCGCCGCCGGCATCGACGGCCTGCACGCGCCCGCCATTGCCCTTGCCGCTGCCGCCGTAGATGTCGGCATCGGTGTTCAGGATTTCCCGCCAGCGACCTGCGGACGGCAGGCGGATCGAGTAATTCTCACGATAGACAGGGGTGAAATTGGTAATGACGGCGACCGGCTTTTGGCCCGGCGCCTTGCGCAGCCAGGCAAAGACGGAATTCTGGTGGTCGTCGGCGACCAGCCATTCGAAACCTTCGCCCTCGCAGTCACGCTCATGCAGCGCCGGCTTGCTGCGATAGGTGAAATTGAGGTCGCGCACCAGACGCCGCATGCCCTCGTGCATACGATACTGAAGCAAGTTCCAGTCGAGTGCCTTCTCTTCGCTCCACTCGCTCCACTGGGCGAATTCCTGGCCCATGAACAGCAGCTTCTTGCCGGGATAGCCCCACATATAGGCGTAGTAGGCGCGCAGATTGGCGAATTTCTGCCAGTCGTCGCCCGGCATCTTGGCGATCAGCGAGCCTTTTCCATGGACAACCTCGTCATGCGAGAGCGGCAGGACGAAATTTTCCGAATAGGCGTAGAGCAGGCCGAAGGTGAGTTCGTTGTGATGGTGCCCGCGATAGATGGGATCGCGGCTCATGTAGCTCAGCGTGTCGTGCATGAAGCCCATGTTCCACTTGAAGCCGAAGCCGAGGCCGCCTTCGTGGACAGGCTGTGAGACCTTCGGCCAGGAGGTCGATTCCTCGGCGATGGTCATGACGTTGGAATGGTTGCCGTAGATGCGGATGTTGAGATCCTGCAGAAAACGGACGGCTTCGAGGTTCTCGTTGCCGCCATATTCGTTGGGGATCCATTCGCCGTGCTTGCGCGAATAGTCAAGGTAGAGCATCGAGGCGACGGCATCGACGCGCAGACCGTCGAGATGGAATTTCTCGGCCCAGTAGAGCGCGTTGTTGACGAGGTAGGAAACGACCTCGGTGCGGCCGAAATTGTAGATCGCCGTGCTCCAGTCCGGGTGAAAGCCCTTGCGCGGGTCTTCGTGCTCGTAGAGTGCCGTGCCGTCGAACCAGCCGAGGCCGTGTTCGTCGGTCGGGAAATGCGCCGGCACCCAGTCGAGGATAACGCCGATGCCGACCTTGTGGCAGCCGTTGACGAAACGGGCAAAGCCTTCCGGCTCGCCGAAACGCGCAGTCGGCGCGTAGAGGCCGGTCGTCTGGTAACCCCAGGAGGGATCGTAGGGGTACTCGGTGATCGGCAGGAATTCGATATGGGTGAAGCCCATGTCGGCGCAATAGGGGATGAGGCTGGAGGCGAGCTCGTCCCAGGACAGCATCGTGCCGTCCTGCCGGCGTTGCCAGGAGGCGGCATGAACCTCGTAGATCGAGATCGGCTGGCGGCGCTTGTCGGTCTCGCGCCAGTGCTTCAGATGGGCTTCGTCTTCCCACTCCTGCTCCAGCTCGGCGGCGGTGACCGAGGCGGTCTTCGGCCGCAGCTCGCTGCGGCGCGCGAAGGGATCGGCCTTCAGCGGCAGCAATACGCCGTCCTGGCCGCGGATCTCGAACTTGTAGGCAACGCCGATCGCTACATCAGGGGCGAAGATTTCCCAGATGCCGCTGTCGGCACGGAAGCGCATCACGTGGCGGCGGCCGTCCCAATTGTTGAAATCACCGACGACCGAGACGCGCTGCGCATTCGGCGCCCAGACGGCAAAATGGATGCCCTGCGCGCCGTCATGCTTGATGAGGTGGGCACCCATCTTGTCGAACAGGCGCAGATGCGAGCCCTCGCGGGCGAAATAATCGTCCATCGGTCCGAGCACCGGACCGAAGCTGTAGGGATCGGTGACAGCCCATTCGGCATCGCCGCGCCGGGCGCGGTAACGCACCGGCTGGAGCTTTGTGAGGGAAACCGGGCCGGCGAAGACGCCGTCGGCATGGAGTTGCTTCAGTTCGCCGATGACGCCGCCATCGAGCGTCATGGCGGTCACTTCCTCCGCGCCCGGGATAAAACACCGGGCGACGAAAGCGTCGCCGGCCTGGTGCACACCTAGGACGGCAAAGGGATTGGAATGCGAGCCGGCAAGGATCGCCGTGATTTCATCTGCCGAAATTTCCCAGGAAAGCTTTACTTCAGGGACGGTTTTCGGCGTTTTCATCCGGCTCTCCAGATTTCGTCTGCATATTGCCTGATCGTACGGTCGGAAGAGAACCAGCCCATCCGCGCCGTATTGTTGATCGTCTTGGTGTACCAGGCGGACTGGTTGGTCCAGATCTGGTCGACGTCGCGCTGGGCCTGGGCGTAGGCGTCGAAATCGGCCGCGACCATGAACCAATCGTGCGAATAGATGCCGTCGATCAGCGCCGTGTAACGGTTGCGGTCATCGGGTGAGAAGACGCCGGAGCCAATGGCGGCAAGCGCCTGGGCGAGTTCGCGCGATCCCTCGATGATGGCGCGGGGATTGTGGCCATCGCTGCGGACTTTCGACACCTCGTCGGCCTTGAGGCCGAAGATAACGATGTTGTCCTCGCCGACATTGTCGCGCATCTCGACATTGGCGCCATCGAGCGTGCCGATCGTCAGCGCGCCGTTCAGGCCGAACTTCATGTTGCCGGTGCCGGATGCTTCCATGCCGGCGGTCGAGATCTGCTCAGAAAGGTCGGCGGCCGGAACCATGACTTCGGCGAGCGAGACATTGTAGTTTGGGACAAAGACGATCTTCAGCAGGCCGCGCACCGACGGGTCGTTGTTGATCGTGCGGGAGACGTCGTTGATCAGCTTGATGATGAGCTTGGCATTGTAATAACTCGGCGCCGCCTTGCCGGCGAAGAGTTTCACGCGCGGCACCCAGTCGAGCTCGGGATGCGAGCGGATCTGGTCGTAGAGCGCGACGGCCTCGATGATGTTCAGTAGCTGGCGCTTGTATTCGTGGATGCGCTTGATCTGGATGTCGAACATTGCCGACGGATCGAGCTTCACGCCCATGCGGCTGGCAACGAGGTTGGAGAGTGCAACCTTGTTGGCGCGCTTTATCGCCGCGAATTTCTGCTGGAAAGCCGGATCGGAGGAATGCACGTCGAGTGCACGCAGCTTTTCGGCATCATCGAGGAATTCGTCGCCGATCGCCTCGCGGATTAGGCCGGTGAGACCGGGATTACACTGCTGCAGCCAGCGGCGCGGCGTGATGCCGTTGGTCTTGTTGTTGATGCGGTCGGGATAGAGCTTATGCAGATCGGCGAAGACCGTGACCTTCATCAGGTCGGTGTGCAGGGCCGAGACGCCGTTGATCGAATGGGAGCCGACGAAAGCGAGGTTGCCCATGCGCACGCGGCGGTCGCCACTTTCATCGATCAGCGAGATCGAGCGGATTTCCCCGTCGGAGAAGTTCTTGCCCTTGCGGGCGTCGATCAGGATCTTGGCATTGATCGCATAGATGATCTGCATGTGGCGCGGCAGCAGGCGCTCGAACAGCGGCACCGACCAGCTTTCCAACGCTTCGGGCAGCAGCGTGTGGTTGGTGTAGGAGAAGGTATGGCGAGTGATTTCCCAGGCCTGATCGAAATCCATTCCGTGAACGTCACAGAGCAGGCGCACGAGTTCGGCGACCGAGACGGCGGGGTGAGTGTCGTTCAACTGGATCGCCACCTTGTCCGGCAGCGAGGTGAAATCGTCATATTGCTGCAGATGGCGACGCAGGATGTCCTGCAGCGAGGCCGACGAGAAGAAGAATTCCTGGCGCAGGCGCAGTTCCTGGCCGGCCGGGGTGGCGTCGGCAGGATAGAGAACCCGGGTCAGGCTTTCGGCCTTGTTGCTTTCGCGTAGCGCGCCGATGTGGTCGCCGGCGTTGAAGGCATCGAGCAGGATCGGATCGATCGGCTGCGCCGACCAGAGGCGCAGCGTGTTGACGCGCTTGCCGCGCCAGCCGACGGCCGGCGTGTCGAAAGCGGCGGCGATGACACGCTCGGCCGGTTTCCAGACATAGCGCGGCTGGTCGTCATGGGTGGTGATGAATTCGACGGCGCCGCCGAAGCCGATTTCATAGGAACTCTCGCGGCGCTCGAATTCCCAGGGATTGCCGTGAGCGAGCCAGTTTTCCGGCAGTTCCACCTGCCAGCCGTCGGCCATCTGCTGGCGGAAGAGACCGTGGACATAGCGGATGCCGTAGCCATAGGCGGGCACGTCGACCGTTGCCATGCTCTCCATGAAGCAGGCGGCCAGACGGCCGAGGCCACCGTTGCCGAGTGCAGCATCCGGCTCCAGGCCGGCAATGACGTTGACGTCGACGCCGAGCGAGGCGAGCGCATCGCGCACCTCCTCCATCAGGCCGAGGTTCGAGATGGCGTCGCGCATCAGGCGGCCGATCAGGAACTCGAGGGACAGATAATAGACGCGCTTGGCGCCGGTCGCATAAACCTCGCGGGTGGAAGCCATCCACTTGTCGATGATGCGGTCGCGCACCACCAGGATCGTCGCCGTCAGCCAGTCATGCGGCTTTGCCACCTTGGCATCCTTGCCGATGCGGTAGGTCAGACGTTCGATGATTTCTTCGGCGAGAATTTCCGGCTTTGAGCTGCGCGGGGCGGGGGAGGGGATGATCGGCTTGGAAACAGTGTTCATCGTCAGGTCTCGCCAATTTTAATTTGGTTTCAGGATGTTATGCCTGATTCAATCAATTTGTCGCTTGCGCCAGCGACAGTTTATGCATCGTTACTAAGCACTTGCAACAAAGGATTTGGACAAACGAAAAATTTGCGAAACCTTCATATTCACGCGGGTCGAGACGCTTGATTTCAATCGTTTTTCCCGACCTGATGCGCCGAACGAGCACAACGAAAAGCCGCTCCGGTTTGTTCCGGTGCGGCTTTTTTCTACGTTGAACTTTGGGCTGAGCAATCAGTTGGTCAGCAGTGTGACAGCCTTCGTCGCCTCTTTTGCAATGCTGGTAAAGGACGCCACCAGCTTCTCCATCGTTTCGGCTTCATAATAGTTTCCGCCCGGCGAAGCGCAGTACTGGAGCAACTGCTTGCCCTTGTCCGGTGCCATGAAGGCGACGGTAAAGATCTTGATGCCGGCTGTTTTGGT
Source organism: Rhizobium sophorae (assembly GCF_013087515.1). GTDB lineage: Bacteria > Pseudomonadota > Alphaproteobacteria > Rhizobiales > Rhizobiaceae > Rhizobium > Rhizobium sophorae. The sequence continues at coordinate 147,778 of NZ_JABFCN010000030.1, forward strand.
CGCGTCGCACTGGTTGCGCACGTTCTGGTCGAACGTACTTTGCCATACGCCTGTGTTGCCGGTCATTTCGCCGTCGGTCATTAGGATGATGTAGCGAGATACAATTGTGTTGCCTTTGACAGCATGCGCTTGAGTCTCAACATCCGAGCCGTCCGAGGCTTTGGCAATAGAAAGAGTTGCCTGTCTCATCGGTTCGGTGGCGTCGGTGCCCCCGCTTGCTGTAATTCCGCTTACATAAGTTGCAGTCGTCGCCGTACCCCAGGCCATACCGCTCATGCTTTTGATCTGGGTCTTTTGCCAGTCCTTATAAATGAGACCGTTATTATAAGAATAGGCACCCGTGCGTACGAGGCTGTGATCCGGATCGGCGGTGTCCAATGCATCAAAGAGGGCATCGGCAGCCTTTTTGAGCGCGTCGATCTTCGTGACGTAGGTTTTGCAATTCTTGCCGTTATAAGTTGCGCAGGTGGTCGTCTTTTCGCCCATCGAACCCGATTGGTCGAGCACCAGTTCCATCGAGAGAGCGGTCTTGGTATCGCTCGTGCCGCTCGAAGTCGAAGTCGAGGCGCCGATATTCAGCGTCTTGTAGCCAAGAACGCTCATGAATGGCGTGGCGGCGATCCCATAAGAGGTCGCGACGGTAACCTTATAGCTCTTGCTTGTTGCCGTCGTGCTGACGTCGATGTCGACGCTTGTTCCAGCCTTAATGCTGCTGATGGCGTCGGTGTCGACATAATTGGCCATCTGGCCGCTTACGAAGTCTTTGGCTATGGCCTCCGCGTCAGCAGTGGTCGAAGCCGCCCCACTGGCGAGTGCGGTCGCTGCCGCGAGAGCGGCCGAGTCGGTGGCTTCCTGCAGTTCGCGCTTCGACAGCGCCATGTTCGAATAGTCAATCGCCAGGCCGGCGGCACCGAGCAGGACGGGCATCATGATCGCCGTCATAATGCCGAAGTTGCCGCTGCGGTCGCCAAGCAAGCGACGCAAGCAGGAATTGTAAAAATAGGAGGTGCTCATCATGTTCACCCGTATAGGAGGCCCTGTGAGGTGACATTACGCACGCTCCTCCTTTCCGCGGTCCTTAGGGCGTCAATACAATTTTAACGAATCGTCGGATTTTTCCAGTTTTGGGATTATTTCAACGGAACGACGTCGACCGCCTGAACGGTGCGTTGGCCGCCATAGCTTTTTAAGACGCCGATGACGGGAACGACGTCGGAATAGTCCCGGCCATAGGCGACGACGATATGGTCCGTGCCGGCGGGGATGTTGTTGGTCGGGTCGAGCTCGATCCAGTCATTCGTCTCACCGCACCAGATCCTGACCCAGGCATGCATGGCGTCCGCGCCTTCCAGCCGTTCCTTGCCGGGCGGTGGGATGGTGCGCAGGAAGCCGGAGACGTAGCCGGCCGGAATGCCGAGGCTTCGGAGCGCCAGGATCATGATGTGGGTGAAATCCTGGCAGACGCCGCGCTTCAATCTGAACGCCTCGAGCGGCGTCGTGTCCACCGTCGTCGCATCGGGGTCGTAGGTGAAATCCTTGTTGATGCGGGCACAGAGTGCATGGGCGATCTGCATCGCCGTCAGACCAGGCATGGCGCAGTTTCGCGCATAGTCGGCGATCTCGCGGGCTTGGGTTAGGCGCGGGCTTTCACCAAGGAAATGATGCGGCGAATCCGGCGCCAGCGACCAGATGCCGGCGATCTCCTCCGGCAAGTCGGCAAGCAGCGGCGAAAAATCGGCGGCGATCGGCTGGCTTTCCACCTGCACACGGGCCTGCATGCGAATGTCGAGCGTCTCGTGCGGCGCGCGCAGCATGAAGGCGGTGGCCGGATGATCGAAGAAATCGACGAAATGCGACTGCTCGTCCGGCGTCGGCGAGACGGTGATCGAGCCGGCGACCAGGCGCTGCCGATTGGTCAGCGACAGCGGCATCAGGCGCATGACGTGGCGGGCGCCGGAGGCCGGCACGTCGTAGATGTAACCCATGTGGAGCGAGAGATCGTAGAGCATCGCCGTCACCCGAGATGGGTCTGGGCGAGCAGATCGGAAAGCTGCTCCAATTCGCGTTCGAGCCGTTGATAGACCTCGACCCCCATGCCCTCCGGCGTCATCACCGCCAAGCCGGAATGGAGTCGCATCGCCTCGCGGTAGAAGGGCGACATCTGGCCGTTGATCAGGGCGTTCGGCAGTTGCTCGACCTCGTGGTGGATCTCGTTGACCTGGAAGAGGACCGAACGCGGGTTGAGGGGGTCGAGCGCCAAGAGGTCGGTGACGGTCAGTCGCGCCGTGTTGACGTTGTAGCGGCGGCGGTGGGTCATGACGCTGTCGCCGATCTCGAGCAGCATGTCGAGCGCGCCGTCGGGCGCTTCGGGGCCGGACATGTGGCCGAGCAGGCGGGTCATGTGCAGGCCGCGCTCGATATAGCGGCCGAGCGAGAGGAAGCGCCAGCCCATGAAGCGGTACATGTTCTCGTGCACGAGGCCGGCGAAGCCCGCAAGCTTGCGCAGAAGGATCGTCATTGCATGGCTGGCGTCGTCGCCGGCAGCGACGGTGACGTGGAAGCGGCGGGCAGTCTTGGCGAGATCGTTGAGGGCCAGCCAGCCGTCGGGCGAGAAACGGTCGCGGATGTTGCTTGCCGAATAAACGGCGCTGTCGATATTGCGCAGCAGGGTTTCCGGTACGGCGTCGGCGGTATCGATATCGACGGCCTTGAGATAATCGGAGACGTCGGCGAGCAGCGGCTGGCTCGGATCGGCAGCTTCGGCGTAACGCGCATGCCAGGCGCGCAGGATGCGCAGTGCGCCTTCGGCGCGTTCGATGTAACGGCCGAGCCAGAACAGATTGTCGGCTGCCCGGCTCGGCAGGCTGCCCGGCATGTTGCGGGTAAAGCTGCCCTCGGCCGGCAGCAGCGTGTGGCGCTCGACCGGCTTGTCGCTGACGATCCAGACGTCGGCGGCCGCTCCGCCCGACTGCATGGCGATCGCCGCGACATCGGCGCCGGAGCCGATGCGGGCAAAACCGCCGGGCATGATCTGCCAGCCGTTTGCCGTGCGGGCGGCGAAAACGCGTAGCGACATCGGCCGCGGCACGAGCTTGCCGTCCACCCAGGCGGGCGTCGTCGACAGCGTGACGACCTCCTGGCCGACCAGTTTCGGGCCGTCCGAACTCAGCCAGTCGGTGATGGAATCCTTGGCGGCTGCACGCAACGACGAGCCGAGTACGGACTCGCCGTTGTCGTCGAAGAAGGGTGCCCGGGAATAGGCCGGGCCGATCACCATCTTCTCGATGTTCTTTGCGACGTGCTCGCGCTCTTCCTTCTGGCCGCACCACCAGGTGGCGATCGAGGGCAGTTGCAGATCCTCCCCCAGCAGACGGTGGCAGATGGTCGGCATGAAGGCCAGAAGCGCCCGGGTTTCGAGAACGCCGGTGCCGAGCGCATTGACGATGGTGACGCTTTCGGCGCGGAGCGCTTCCACCAGGCCGGGCGTGCCGATATGCGAATTCTGGTTCAACTCCAGCGGGTCGGCAAAGGCCGAATCGAGACGGCGCCAGAGCACCCCGATAGGCTTCAGGCCGGCGACGGTGCGCACCATGACGCGGCCCTTGACGACGGTCAGGTCCTCGCCCTCGAGCAGCATGAGACCGAGATAGCGGGCGATATAGGCGTGCTCGTAGTAGGTCTCGTTGGCGGGGCCGGGCGTCAGCACGGCGATACGGTCGTCGCCCGAATGTTTCATGCCCTGAAGTGCGTCGCGGAAAGCCCCGAAGAAAGAGGCGAGGCGGTGGACCGGGGTTTCGGCGTAGATATCCGAGAAGGCCCGGGTCGTCGCGACGCGGCTTTCCAGCGCGAAACCGGCGCCTGACGGTGCTTGCGTCCTGTCGGCCAGCACCCACCAGTTGCCGTCGGGTCCGCGGCCGATCTCGAAGGCGCAGAAATGCAGATAATGCCCGGAGCCCGGCCGGATGCCAGCGAGCGGGCGCTGGAATTCGGGATTGGCGGCCATCAGCGCCGGCGGCAGGACCCCTTCCTCCACCAGCCGGTTGTCGCCGTAGATATCGGCAACGATCGCCTCCAGCAGGTCGGCGCGCTGGACGAGGCCCGCCGACAGCGTCTTCCATTCGCGCTCGTCGATCAGCACCGGGATATGCGAAATCGGCCAGGCGCGTTCGCCGGTGCCCTTGCTGCCATAGGCGCGGTAGAAGACGCCGGCATCGCGCAGGTAGCGGTCGGCGCGGGCAAAACGCTCGGCGAGATCCTTTTCCGGCATTGCGCTCAGATGCGAGAGAAAACGCTGCCAGACCGGGCGGACCGCGCCTTTGTTGTCGACCATCTCATCAGCGGTGCCGGGAAGCGGCGCATAGTCGAAGGCCGCACCCTTGCCGATGCGGTCCTCTGCCTCTCCCCTGCGCTCCGCTGCCGGCCTCTTACCCATCAAAATTGAAACCCTAACCCCCGGCCCTAACCTTCGGCCTTAAATTCCGGCGGGCCGCCGCAGATCCAGCGTCAGCGGGAATTCAAGCGAACCCGTCTCGGCGCGGGGGATATAACCACCCGCCGTATGTCCCCACGGCTCGAAGCGGGCGAGCCGCCTTGCTTCCGCCTCGTTGCCGTTGACCGGGAAGGTGTCATAGGTCCGGCCGCCCGGATGGGCAACATGATAGATGCAGCCGCCGATCGAACGCTTCGACCATGTATCATAAATGTCAAAAGTCAAAGGCGTGTTGATCGGCAGAACGGGATGCAGACCGGAGGATGGCTGCCATGCCTTGTAGCGGACGCCGGCGACCGACACGCCAGCCGTGCCGGTCGGCGTCAACGGCAGGGTGCGGCCATTGCAGGTGACGGTGTAACGCGCGGTATTGCTGGTTTCGAGCCGCACTTGAAGGCGCTCGACAGAGCTGTCGACGTAGCGGACGGTGCCGCCTGGCGCGCCTTCCTCGCCCATCACATGCCATGGCTCCAGCGCCTGGCGCAGTTCCAGCTTCGAGCCCTCATATTCGACTTCGCCGCAGAAGGGGAAGCGGAATTCGAGCTGGGCCTTGAACCATTCCGGGCTGACGTCGAAGCCGTTTTGGCGAAGGTCGGCAAGCACGTCGAGGAAGTCGGCCCAAACGAAATGCGGCAGCATGAAACGGTCGTGCAGGGTCGTGCCCCAGCGGACGAATTTGCCGTCGACGGGATTGACCCAGAAGCGGGCGATCAGCGCGCGCACCAGCAGTTGCTGGGCGAGCGACATGCGCGCGTTCGGCGGCATCTCGAAGCCACGGAACTCGATGAGGCCGAGCCGTCCGGTCGGGCCGTCGGGCGAGAACAGCTTGTCGATGCAGATCTCGGCGCGGTGGGTGTTGCCGGTGACATCGGTCAAAAGGTTGCGGAACAGTCTATCGACGAGCCAGGGCAGCGGCTGCTGACTGCTGCCGGGGGCGGCAATCTGCGCCATGGCGATCTCCAGCTCGTAGAGGCTGTCGTGGCGAGCCTCGTCGATGCGCGGCGCCTGGCTGGTCGGGCCGATGAACATGCCGGAGAAGAGGTAGGAGAGCGAGGGATGGCGCTGCCAGTGGAGGACGACGCTCTTTAAGAGATCGGGACGGCGCAGGAAGGGGCTGTTGTTCGGATTGGCCGCGCCCACGACGACATGGTTGCCGCCGCCGGTGCCGGTATGGCGACCGTCGATCATGAACTTGTCGGCGCCGAGCCGGGTGGCGCGGGCCTCCTCGTAGATCGCCGTGGTGATGTCGACGCAGTCCTTCCAGTTCGAGGCCGGATGAATGTTGACCTCGATGACGCCGGGATCCGGGGCGACGCGGATGACGTTGATGCGCTCGTCCTGCGGCGGCGGATAACCTTCGATATGGACGGGAAGCTTGAGCTCGGCGGCGGCGTTTTCGGCAGCGGCGATCAGCTCCAGATAATCCTCGATGCGTTCGACCGGCGGCATGAAGACGCAGAGCCTGCCGTCGCGCGGCTCCACCGACATGGCGGTACGCACGGCGCCGCGGAGCTCGCCGAGCGTCTGTTCGATCCGGCCGCGATTGCTCTCGTCGGCATGAAAGGAGGCTTCCGGCATGGCCCGGCCGGCCGGTACGAAGACATCAGGCAGCGGTTCGCGCGGGATCGTTGGATCGGCGGGGTGGATATAGGGGTAACGCGCCGGGGGAACATAGGGCAACGTGCCGAGCGGCAGGCGATAACCGATCGGACTGTCGCCCGGGACGAGGAAGATCTTGCCGCGGCGGGTGCGCCATTTTTCGCTGACCCAGACTCGGCTTTCCGCTGCCTTGGCATTCCATGCCTGGACCGGAAGGACGTAACCTGTCGCGACGGTCAGGCCGCGGGCGAAGACGCGGGCGATGCGGTTGCGTTCCTCAGGATCCTTCAGCTTCGAATTCGCCGGATCGACATTTTCGGGAAGGTTGCCTTCCTTGATGATCCAGTCGGCCGGATCTTCATAGGCCGGCTGCACCATGTCTGGCTTGATCGCCAGTTCCTTTGCAATCGCCGTCAGGAGCTTCTCGGCATCCTCGGCGGTGACGCCGGTATCCTTGCCTTCGGCGGCGACCAGATCGAGGTTCTGCCAGACCGGCTTGCCGTCGCGGCGCCAATAGAGCGAGAAGGTCCAGCGCGGCAGGCTTTCGCCCGGGTACCATTTGCCCTGGCCGTAATGCAGGAAACCGCCGGGGGCGAAACGTTCTTGCAGCTTGCGGATCAGGATGTCGGCCTTTTCGCGCTTGGTCGGGCCGACCGCGGCGGTGTTCCACTCCTCGGACTGGAAATCGTCGATCGAAACGAAGGTCGGTTCGCCGCCCATCGTCAGATGCACGTCCTCGGCTTCGAGGACACGATCGACCTTCTCGCCAAGTTCGTTGAGCTCCTCCCAGCTTTCATCGGAAAAGGGCTTGGTGATGCGCGGGTGCTCGGCGACGCGCGAGACCTTCATGTCGAAGGCGAATTCGGTTTCGGCCTCGCCGAAATAACCGCCGGAAATCGGAGCGGCGTTGCGATAATGCGGTGTGGCGGCAAGCGGGATGTGGCTTTCGCCGGTCAGCAGGCCGGAAGTCGGATCGAGGCCGACCCAGCCGGCGCCGGGCAGATAGACCTCCGCCCAGGCATGCAGGTCTGTGAAATCGACTTCGGTGCCGGAGGGGCCGTCGAGCGCCTTCAGGTCCGGCGTCAGCTGAATGAGGTAGCCGGAGACGAAGCGGGCGGCGAGGCCGAGATGGCGAAGGATCTGGACGAGCAGCCAGCTGGTGTCGCGGCAGGAGCCCTTGGCGCTTTCCAGCGTTTCCTCCGGCGTCTGCACGCCGGTTTCCATGCGGATGACATAGCCGATCTGCCGCTGCAGGCGGGCATTCAGGCCGACGACCATATCCACCGTCGGCTGGTCCGGCGACCAGTCGAGCGTCGGCAGCAGCGCCTTGAGGCGCGGACCGGCCGGCTCCGGCGTCATGTAGATCGACAGATCCTCCTGAATCGTTTCAGGATATCCGAAGGGCCACTTGGTTGCCTCTTCCTCGACGAAGAAGTCGAAGGGATTGTAGACCGTCATGTCGGCGACGAGATCGACCTCGATCTTGAACTCCGTCACCGGATCCGGAAAGACGTAGCGGGCAAGGTAGTTGCCGTATGGATCCTGCTGCAGGTTGACGAAATGGTTGGAGGGCGTGACCTTCAGCGAGTGGCTGAGCACCCGCGTCTTCGAATGCGAGGCAGGTTTCAGTCTGATGATCTGTGGGCCGAGGCGAACCGGCTTGTCATAGGTGTAATGCGTCAGATGATAGATGCTGGCTTTGATCGACATATTCTCTTTTTATCCGGCTCGCATCGTCGTGCGGCTTGCTGTTCCCGAAAATCAGTGTGTGCAATGCAGCGAAAGAAAGCAAGGCGGAAAGGTCTACAGCGCCGCGCGTCTTTTCAGATGCGCAAAGGACGCTGTCGCATTTTAAATTGCAGCAGGCTTTTACGCCGCCTTGGCAAAGGTAACCGCCGCCTTCAGGCCCTTGCCGTCCGTACCCGGCTCCAGCGTCAGTGCGGCATTGAAAAGATTGGCGATCTCTTCAACAATCGGCAGGCCAAGGCCCGCGCCAGGCGCACCAGAATCATTGCCGCGCGAAAAGCGCCGGCGCACCGCCTCCAGCTTTTCGGGCGGAATGCCGGGGCCGTTGTCCTCGACTTCGAGGCGGACCGTCTCTGACACGGCGATGATACGGACGGTGACCTCAGCTCCCTTGCCGGCATAGGCGATGGCATTGCCGGCAAGGTTGCGCAGCATTTCACCGATCAGCAGCGGCTCGGCGCGGACCATTGCCGGGCTCTCGCCCTCGAAGCCGAGATCGATGCCGGCGACGGCAGCCGTCGGGATCTGCTCGCCGATGATTTCCTGGGCGATGGCGGCGAGATCGATGGCTGAAGCGGTCAGCGCCTCCTTGGCAGTGGCGGCGTCGATCTTGGCCATCAGGAGAAGCTGGGCAAGAATGCGTTCGGCATGCGCCACCGCCTGGTCGCCCTTCAGTGCTGCCGCCTGCGCCTCGTCAAGCGATCCGGCGCGGGCGGAAAGGGCGAGCTGGGTGCGGATGATCGCCAGCGGCGTGCGCAGCTGATGGCTGGCATTGCCGGTGAAATGGCGGAGCGCATCCAGCGCCGATTGCAGGCGGACCATGAAGGAATTTACCGTATCGACCAGCGGTTCGACCTCGCTCGGCACGGTCTGCTTAATCGGATGCAGGTCATCGGGGCTGCGTTCGCCGATGGCGTCGCCGAGCTTGTAGAGCGGGCGCAGAGCCACCGTGACCGAGATCCAGACGATAACGGCGGCACCGGCGATCATGAAGGCGAGACGGAGTGCGGATCGGACGAGGATTGCCTGCGCCAGCTGCCGGCGGGCGATGGTGGTTTCGGCGACCGTCACCACGAAAGGCACGGAGCGGATGCCCGTCGAGGCAGAGCGCTCGAGTGTAGCGATGCGGATCGGCTCCCCGCGGAAGCTATCGTCGGCGAAGGCGGCGGCATCGCCCGGTGTCTTCTTCAGGACCGGCAGGGACTGGTAGCCGGTGATGAATTGACCCGGCGGGCCGTCGACGCGGTAGAAGACGCGATCCTGCGCGGCCGAGGTCAGCATCTCAAGTGCGACATAGGGGATATCGACCTGCAGCGTGCCGTCCTCTGCGACGACGACGCGCTCGGCGATCGCCAGCGCGGAACCGGCGAGCACGCGGTCGGAGACGATATTGGAGGTCTGGACCGCCTCGCGATAGGTATCGGCGAGTGCCAGCGTGCCGATGACGGCGGTGGAGACGAGCAACCAGAAGAGCAGCCGACGCCTGAGGGAATAGGCGGCTTTCATGAGGCCTCGGGCAGCTTGTCGAGATAATAGCCGATGCCGCGGGCGGTCTTGACGGTCAGGCCGTGCGGCGACAGGCGCTTTCGCAGGCGGCTGACATATTGCTCGATGGCGTTTGTGGAAATGTCGTCGTCGAAGGCCGTCAGCGATTGAATGATCGCCTCCTTTGCGACGACCTTGCCGGCCCGCATGAAGAGGATTTCGAGCAGGCCGAGCTCGCGGGCGGGAATATCGAGCGGCGTGGCGCCTGATGAAAAGGTGCGGGAATTGAGATCGAAGGAGATGCCGCCGAAGCCGACGGTCGCCGAGCGCAGCCCGGCCTGGCGGCGCAGCAGCACGCGCACGCGGGCTTCGAATTCGGCGATATCGAAGGGCTTGATCAGATAATCGTCGGCGCCGAGATCGAGCCCCTTCACCCGCTCTTCCGGCGTGCCGCGTGCGGTCAGGATGAGGACGGCCGCCTGGTTCTGCCGGGCGCGCATGGCGCGCAGCACGTCGAGCCCGTCCATCTCTGGCAGGTTGAGGTCGAGGATTACCAGATCGAAATTTTCCGCAGCGATGACCGCATTGGCAGACGCCCCATCATGGACGACATCGACGGCATGGCCCGTGCCGCGCAAGATCGCCGACAGGCCGTCGGCCAGTGCGATATTGTCTTCGGTGAGCAGGATGCGCACGGATGTTTCCCCTGTTTTTCAAGGGAGATTACAGAGATGAAGCAGGGATGTCACAGCGATTTTCAAGCTTACAGCGCCGCGCGTCCTTCAGACGCGCAAAGGACGCTGTAACACTTTGAATCTACGCATCGTGCTTTCCGAAAATCGATTCCGATTTTCGGGCCGATGCGCCAGTGAACGGCCGATAAAGGTTCGACCTCAGCTCCCGGTCCTTTCGATCCGTTCGCGCTGCATCATTGCGGCGGTGAGCAGCTTCCGGAAGCGGGGATCGTCGCGGATGTTGTCGAGATCGGAATCATTGTCGAACCATTTGATATGATAGACGGAGCTGTTCGGCAGCAGCTTCTCCAGCAGATCGATCGCCTGGTCGACGTCGCCGAGGACGGAGTAGACGCAGGCGAGATTATACTGCGCGACGATGTCGTCGGGATCGATGGCGATCGCACGGGCCGCCCAGTCGCGTGCTCTTGCCGCGTCGCCCATATGGGCAAGCGCCAGCGCGCCGCGATGGGCGGGGCCGGAATTTTCCGGATTGAGGTTGAGGGCGCGTTCGGCGCGCAGCAGGCCGAGGCGCGCCCAGTTTTGCGTATCCACCACCCGGCCGAGCGAGCGGTAGGCGGACATCAGATGGATCGGCGAGACGTAGTCATCAGAGCGGATTGCGGCGGCACGGGTGAAATATTGCACGGATTCGGCGAAGTTGCCGTGCATGAAGAAGAACCGGGCATAGTGGAAATTCGCCTCGAAGAGGTTCGGATCGAGCGCCAGGGCGCGTTCGAAGGCCGCCGCCGCCCTATCGTCATAGCCGCTCTGATGCAGGGCGAGACCATGGGAGGCGTGGGCTTCGGGAAGGTCAGGATCGAGCTCCAGGGCGCGAGCGCTCATGTCGAGGATGCGCCTCAGCGGCACGTCGTCAGGTGCCCAATCGCGGATCGCCGCGTCGCAATCGGCGATGCCGGCATAGGCGCGGGCATAATCCGGATCGAGTTCGACCGCCTTGCAGAACATGCGCCTTGCGAGTTGCAGATAGGATTTGGTCCAGGTGTGGGAGAGCTGGCGGCCCCTGAGATAATAGGTATAGGCCTCGACATTGGCGGTCGGCTCGTTGGCGATCGCCTTCTTCTCTTCCGGCAGCAGACGCACCTTCAATTGGCCGACGATCGCATGGGTGATCTCGTCCTGGATGGCGAAGATGTCGGTCATGTCGCGGTCGTACCGCTCGGCCCAAAGATGGTCGCCGTTCGCGGTGTCGATCAGCTGGCCGGAAATGCGCACGCGATTGCCGACGATGCGCACACTTCCCTCGAGCACGTAGCGCACGCCAAGCTCCTGGGCGAGCCGCTTCACCTTTACCGATATGCCCTTGTAGGTGAAGATCGTATTGCGCGGCACGACGTGCAAGCTGGAGATCTTGGAGAGATCGGTGATGATGTCTTCGGTGATGCCGTCGGAGAAATAGTCCTGGTCGGCGTCGCCGCTCATATTGGTGAAGGGCAGCACCGCGATGAAGCAGGTATTGCGGTTCTGCGCGACCAATTTCGCCGAGGAGGGCGGTGTCAGGGTGACGGTATAGACCTGCACGGGCTGTCTGATGTTCTTCAGCGTATGTTCGCCGATAAATTCGAAGCCGAGATTGAGGCGCGAGCCGACCTGATCGCGCACCGAGGCGGACACGGCGATGCCGCCCGGCGCTGCGATACGCTCGAGTCTGGCGGCGAGATTGACGCCATCTCCGAATATATCGCCATTCTCGACCACGACGTCGCCGAGATTGATGCCGATGCGGAATTCGACGCGCTCGTCCTTGGGCACGTTCTCGTTACGGGCCGCCATACTACGCTGGATTTCGGCGGCGCAGGCGACTGCATTCACCACGCTCTGGAATTCGGCAAGGATGCCGTCGCCGGTGAGTTTGACGATCCGGCCCTTGTAATCCGAAATACGAATGTCGACCAACTCGCAGCGATGGCGGTTCAGCGCCTGCAACGTGCCGGATTCATCGATGCCCATCAGTCGGCTGTAGCCAACGACATCCGCAGCGAGAATAGCGCTCAGTCGTCGTTCCATGACCCCTCCATGGATCTTCCCAGTTTAGTCTAGCTTTTTATAGAGTTTTTGTCGCGTAGAGTCGTCCCCCGAATAATAAATTCGGGCGGTATCGACGTTTTTAACACGGCAGCGCGACCATATAACGTCGTCGATCTTCATCAATACTCTAAACGGGTGAAGGACGGAGCCAATCCCTAATCCTTTGTGATGAAAAGACAATTCACATCGGAGAAAACGAAGTGTTCTGCTGTGGCCGACACTTCCGTCGGCATCATAAAACCGATCGCCGATCGATTTAAGGCTTGAGCCGGACCCAGGGGCATGGCTGGGAGACGAAACGCGAGAGTATCCAGCGCGGTATGAAATGTGATTCGCGGTTGCTTCGGCGATTGCCATGAGGCCAGCCAAGGGTATTGTGGCGACGTTTCATGCTTGGCGGGGATTTGAATGACAGGTTCGGCCCGGAATTTTCTGGAGTTTCATGACATTCCGGAGGCCGGGCTACGCTCGATTATCACTCGCGCCGGTGAACTCGCCAAGGCCTGGGAGGGGCGTGCGATGCCGCAGAGTCTTGCGGGCAAACGCGTCGCGCTGATTGTCGACGACGGCGGCTGGCGCAATACGACCGCCTTCGATCTCGGCATCCAGGCGATGGGTGGTATCTGCGTGCATGTGCCGATCGGTTTCGATGCCAGGGAAGAAACCGGCGATCTCTCGGGTTATCTCGGCAATTGGTTCGACATGCTGGTGATCCGCACGAAGGAGCTTTCGACATTGAAGGCGGTGGCGGCAGCCTCGCCGGTGCCTGTCATCAATGCGCGCACAAGCTCCAACCACCCTTGCGAGACGCTCGGCGACCTTGCCTATATCAACAGCCGGCGCGGCTCGATCGACGGGTTGAAGGTCGTTGGCGTGGCAGCGGACGCAAATATCCTGCGCTCCTGGGCTGAGGCGTCGATCGCATTGCCGATCGAGGTGGTGCAGGTCTTTCCCGAACGCTGGCATATAAGTGGCGCCGCGCTGCTCAACAGGCATTTTCGCGTGGGCACCGATATGGGCGAGTTACTGGATGCCGACATCGTCATCACCGATTCATGGCCGCATGACGTCGCCGGAGGCGCGCTCGCCGGCTACCGGATCGGGACCGATCTGCTCGATCGGTTGCGGGAGGGTGCGATCTTCCTGCCATGCCCGCCGGTTCGGCGCGGTGAGGAGGTGACGGCCGAGGCTATGGAGCATCCGCTCTGCCGAAGCCGCGCCGCTAAGGCCTTTCTGTTGCATGCGCAAAATGCGCTGATGGAGTGGGTCATCGCCTAGATCCGGCGCCCTTGCTCCTCCCGGCGCGCTCAGGCATTGTTGCTGCATGAGGACAGTTTTCATCTTGCTACTGGCGTTCTGGCCGGGCTTCGCGCTAGCCGATCAGGCCTTCTATCCTGCGAAGTCGGGCAATGCCGATGCGCCGGTGCTGACGGTTTATTCCTCGCTCGACGAGCCCCTGGCGCAGCCGATGATCCGGGGTTTCCAGGACGCCAATCCCGATATCGCAGTCAAATATGAGGATATGCTGACCGGCGACATCTACGACCGAATCGTCCGGGAGACGGATGCCGGCAAGAAGACGGCGGATTTCGCCTTCTCCTCGGCGATGGATCTGCAGGTGAAGCTTTCCAACGACGGATATGCACAGGTCAGCAACCTGCCGATGAGTGCTGCATGGCCGAAATGGGCGAACTGGCGCAACACCGCCTATGCGCTCACCTTCGAGCCGGCGGTGTTCGTCTATCACAAGCCGAGCTTCGCGCATGAGCCGGTGCCGAGTTCGCGGGCTGAATTCGTCGACTATCTGAAGCGCAAGGGCAACGAGGTCTATGGGCGGATCGGCACCTACGACATCGAGCGTTCCGGCGTCGGCTTTCTTTTCATGGCGCGCGACCAGGAGCAGTTCGGCGACATCTGGTCGGTGATCGGGGCGATGGGGGCTGCCGGCGTCAAGCTCTATTCGACGAGTTCGGCGATCCTCGAACGCGTTGCCGATGGGCGCTTCGTGCTCGGCTACAATATTCTCGGTTCCTATGCGGCCGACTGGGCTTCGCGCTATCCCGATGTCGGCATTGTGCTGCCGAAGGATTATACCGTGGTGATGTCGCGGATCGGGCTGGTGCCGCAGGCCGCCGCCGAGCCGGAGCTCGGTCGGCGTTACCTCACCTTCTTCATGTCGAGGGAAGGGCAGACGATCATGGCGCGCGAGCTGCAGATCCCGGCCGTCAGCCCCGAGGTGGCGGGGGAGAATACCGCCAATACGCTGCAGGAACTGCTCGGCGCCCAACTGCGGCCGGTGCCGGTCAGCCCTGGGTTGATGGTCTATCTCGACCAGGTGAAACGGGCGCGGCTGATCGCGCACTGGAACGAGGTTCTGCGGACGCAGTGAAGGCGTCAGCTTTCAGCGTGATCATCCTTTTCGCAAGGCCTCGGATAGAGCCAGTATTCGTAGAACATCGGCTTTTCGATCGTAAAGGGACGTTCGCCCTGCCAGGCGCCGACGGTATAGTCCGCACCGGCGACGGACTGTTCGCGTCCGTCGGGAAGCTGCATCTGGAAAGGCACTGCCGCAACCTGCACGGTCAGCTTTAATTCTTCCGGCTTGCCGAAGGCGGTCGAACGGAAAGGGACCGGGCCGGGATTTGCGTCCACGCCGATAGGATATCCCGCATGACGCAGCAGGTCGGGGAAATATTCGTGATCGATCAGATCACCATCGAAGCGTATGTCGAGTTCTTGCCAAAGCTTGGTGAAATATCTGCCTTCGAGTGAATTTTCGCCCTGGCCCGGCTTCGGCACGTTCTGCCAACTCGCACCAAAAGGCGCGGAGTCCTTCGGCGTCGACAGGCCTGCTGTGCCGTAATAGCCGATCGCGTTGTTCAGATGGTGGAACCGACTGAGGCGGTTGCGCTTGCTGATCGGACCTCTCAGCATCCATGAATTGTTGAAGGCATAATGCGGGCCGACGGCTTCGTGCTGTTTGGGAAACTTGAAAAGCTGGCCGAAATTGCGGTCGTCGCCATCGGGGCCAGGCCGATGCTGATTCCAGCCGAGATTGCCGTAGATGTAGAAATAGCCGGACCGTCGCATCTCCAGCGAAAAAGGCATGTAGCAGTTGACAAACCTGTTGCCGTTTACGGTCCAGTTCCAGGCATAGTCTTCCGCCTCGATGGCGTTGTCACGAATGCGGACGAACCAGTTGTTTTCGATGACGATGTTGCGGCAGAAATCCTCCGCCGTGGAATCGGAGGCATCGTTGAAGAAATGGATGCCGTTGAAGGCGTCGAGAATGACGTTGTTGCGCAGGACGACATAGCCGGCGATGGTCCATGCCCGGAAAAAGTCGCCGTCGAAACCGCGCTCATCCTTTTCGACGTCCACGCGGCTCTCGGTGTCTTCGATATTGCCGTGCACCTGTGCCCATGAGATTTTTCGCCAGAGCCTGCAATCGCCGGGATCGAGTCTGGCATTGACCGCGCCGGTCTTTCGGATTGCTGCAAGGTCCGCCTCGCCGTGAGACTGCAGATCCTGTATCCAGTCGCACTCTTCGATCAGCAGATGGCGGGTGTAAGGTCCGGCCGTGCCGATGGCGATCGTGCTGCCGCGAATATGCAGGCGGCGAAGCGTGATATGCTGGCAGTTGTCGAGATAGATCGCGGTGGGCCAGCAGCCTTCGAAGTTGAGATCCTCGATGACGACCCACTGGCAATTCCGCAACACGAGCGCTGCGTTGTCGGCAAGGTAGTAAATGCCGGGGAAGCGGCCGTTGGCTTCCTGCACGGCGGAGAGGCGGTTGGCGCTCTCGCGATAGTCTTCGTAGGGTTCGCCGCCATCGATAACGGCACCGTTGCCGCCGATCACGACCGGGTGCTCCTGCGAACCGCTAACCGAGGAGAGGACAAGCGGCGTTGCGTATCGTCCGCCTTCCAGCGTCAGCGTTGCGCCGGGACGCAGCGATTGCATGTCGTCGTAAATCCGGTCGGGATTTGTGTGCAGGCAGTACGACATATCGTTTCCTGTGGGTATCAGTGAAATAAAGTCTGCAGAAATCGAGATAGCGGGAACCAAAACCCTGGATTGAGCAAGATGTAATTAACTTAGGGTCACGCGTGCAAGGGATTAAACCATAGCTATTTGAGAGCAATGCAGGGAGGACGAGCCGGTCCGAGGGTCTCGTCAGACGAAGCCCTGCAGCCTTACTTCGGCGGCGGATAATGCACTTGCCATCGGCAGCGGAGAACCGGATTTAGTCCGCGCCTGCCAATTACGGCAAAAAAGTGTCCTGTCCTTCTGGATATCTCGCCGATGTCAGCTAAATGACAGGTTGTTGTGGTCGCTTTGGCTACTTCTTCTCCGTGGAGGCGGAGAGCTGAAGCCTTGGGAGGTATTCCGCTCGTCATTCAGGACGCTTGCGTCCGCTGGCCGGCCATTCCTCCCGATTCCCAGAGAACAGCAGGCGGTTTGCTCAGCCGCCGACGGAGGACAGATCGTGAAGCATACGTTCATCGCAACCCTTCTTGCAGCGACCATCGCGCTGCCGGCCTATGCGGCCGATTACACCATCATCGCGCCCGCCGCTCCCGGCGGCGGCTGGGACCAGACGGCCCGATCGCTGCAGACCGCGTTGCAGCAGGAGAAGATCTCCGGCAACGTGCAGGTCCAGAACGTTCCAGGCGCCGGCGGCACCATCGGCCTTGCGCAGTTCAGCAGCCAGGCTGCCGGCAACCCGAATTCGCTGATCGTAGGCGGCTATGTCATGGTCGGCGCGATCCTCACCAACAAGTCGCCGGTCACGCTCAAGGATGTTACGCCGATCGCCCGTCTGACCGGCGAATATGAGGCCGTGGTCGTTCCTGCTGCGTCCGAGATCAAAACCATGGCCGATTTGGTCGCGGCGCTGAAGAAGGATCCGGGCTCGGTTTCCTGGGGCGGCGGCTCTGCCGGCGGCACCGACCACATCACCGTCGGCCTGATCGCCAAGGCCTCCGGCGTCGATCCGACCAAGATCAACTATGTCGCCTTCTCCGGCGGCGGTGAAGCGCTCGCCGCCATTCTCGGCGGCCAGGTCACGGCCGGCGTCTCGAGCTATAGCGAGTTCGAATCGCAGGTGAAGTCAGGCACGCTCCGTCTTCTCGCCGTATCCAGCGAAAAGCGGATCGATGGTGTCGATGCCCCGACACTGAAGGAAGCCGGCACCGACGTCACCATCCAGAACTGGCGCATGGTCGCCGCTGCCCCCGGCCTGTCGGCAGAGCAGGTGGCAAGCGTCACCGCCGATTTCGAGAAGCTGCATAGCTCCGCCACCTGGCAGGAAACGCTGAAGACCAAGGGCTGGGCCGACACCTATCTGTCCGGCGATGCCTTCAAGGCGCAGCTCGAAAAGGATGTCGCCGCCACTGAAGGCATTCTCAAAGATATCGGACTTGTTCAATGAGCGAGGATAACACCTCCTCGGCAACCGAACGCCGCCCTGATTGGGCGGCGTTCATCATTGCCGTTTTCCTCTTCGCCGTCGCCGGCGTGATGGCCTGGGATGCCTTGCATCTGAAAACGATTGCGCAGTACGACCGCATCGGTCCGGCGACAGCGCCTCAAATGGTGGCATTCGGCCTCTTCTGTCTCGGGATCTGGACCGCCTTCGAAGCTTGGCGCGGCGATTTTCCGGAACGTGACCGGCAGGAAGTCGCACCCGTCATCTGGATCGTCGCTGGTCTTGCCGGCCAGATGCTGCTCCTGCGCGTCGCCGGCTTCTCGATCGCGACCGGCATCCTCTTCGCGCTGACGGCACGCGGCTTCGGCAAACGCAAGCTCTGGATCTCGCTGCCGTTTGGCATCGTCCTCAGCTTCGTCGTCTGGGCGATCTTCTCGCAGCTGCTGCAACTGACGCTGCCGGCCGGCCCGCTCGAACATCTGTTCTTCTGACCGCGCGAACGCGCTGTCAGCTCTTTTGATTTTGCGCGGCGCCTGACCCCGAAATCGGATGGTCGGGAACGCCGCTTGGGACACCAAGATGAGCACATTCGAATTCCTATGGCAGGGTATCCTGGTTGCGATGCAGCCGATGAACCTGGTTTATGCGCTGGTCGGCGTGACGCTCGGCACCGCCGTCGGCGTGCTTCCCGGCATCGGCCCGGCACTCACCGTGGCGCTGCTGTTGCCGGTCACCTACAAGCTCGATCCCGGCGGCTCGCTGATCATGTTCGCCGGCATCTATTACGGCGGCATGTATGGCGGTTCGACGACCTCGATCCTGCTCAACACGCCGGGTGAAAGCGCCTCGATCGTCACCGCGCTCGAGGGCAACAAGATGGCGCGCGCCGGGCGCGGCGGACCGGCGTTGGCGACAGCGGCGATCGGCTCCTTCGTCGCCGGCCTGATCGCGACGCTCGGGCTTGCCTTCATCGCTCCCTATATCGTCAAGCTGGCGCTGGTCTTCGGGCCGCGCGAATATTTCGCGCTGATGGTACTTGCCTTCGTCACCGTCTCCTCGGCCTTCGGCGATTCGGCATTGAGAGGGCTGACGTCGCTGTTTATCGGTTTTGCTCTCGCCATGGTCGGCATAGACCAGCAGACAGGGCAGGCCAGGCTTTCCTTCGGCATCCCCGATCTGCTGGACGGTGTCGAGGTGACGACGCTTGCGGTGGCGATGTTTGCGATCGGCGAGACGCTTTATATCGCCGCGCAGGGCAACCGGATCGCCGAGAAGGTCGAGGCGGTCAAGGGTTCGCTCTGGATGACCGCTGAGGATTGGGCGCGCTCGTGGAAGCCTTGGCTGCGCGGTACCTTGATCGGCTTCCCGATCGGCGCGATGCCGGCGGGCGGCGCCGAAATCGGCACTTTCCTCTCCTATGCGACCGAAAAGCGGCTGGCGAAAAACCCGGAAGAGTTCGGCCATGGCGCGATCGAAGGCGTGGCCGGTCCCGAGGCGGCGAATAACGCATCGGCCGCCGGTACGCTGGTGCCGCTTCTGACACTCGGCCTGCCGACGACGGCGACGGCGGCGATCATGCTTGCAGGTTTCCAGCAATACGGGCTGCAGCCGGGGCCGCTGCTGTTTGCCACCAATCCGCAGCTCGTCTGGGGGCTGATCGCCAGCCTGCTCATCGCCAATGCGATGCTTTTGGTGCTGAACCTGCCAATGATCGGGCTCTGGGTGCGGTTACTGACCATTCCAAAGCCGTGGCTCTATGCCGGCATTCTGCTGTTTGCGACGCTTGGGACGATCGGTGCCAATCCATCCGTGTTCGAGCTCGGCATGCTGCTCACTTTTGGCTTGCTCGGCTATGTGATGCGGCTCTTCGGCTATCCGATCGCGCCTACCGTCGTCGGCCTGATCCTCGGGCCGCTTGCCGAACAGCAGCTGCGTCGGGCGCTGGCGATCAGCCAAGGCGACGTCACGACGCTGGTGATGTCGCCGATCGCGGCGGGCCTGCTCATTGTTGCAGCCGCCGCCTTCTTCATTCCGCTGATCCTGCGGCTGCGCGGCAGGGGACAGGTGTTGTCGCAGCTGGCGGCAAACGAAGACTAGAACAAGAAGGCTAGAAGAAAAAGACGACCCACCCCCTCTCTCGAGGCCGGCCATGGAGACATGCGCCGGCCTCCTGTTTTTGCATGGCTGAGGTGATTTTCTGAGCATTGTGGCGGTGTATGCGCGATGCCATCTATAAGTGGTCAATCAGAGCAAGAGGAAAAGGACAATGTCCGCCATCCGCAATTCAGTCCGTACAGGCTTCTTTGGTCGCGCATTCGCCGTGCTTGGTGCCGCAAATGCCGTCAGTGCTGCCGTTGAAGCCGGCCGCCGCCCGCGCGCCAACGACCTCAAGGAACTTGGCATCGACCCGACCTCCTTCGGTCAAGTCACCCGCTAATACGTTTAAGCAATGCATGAATGAAATAGCCCGCAACCGGATGGTCGCGGGCTTTATTTTGTCGGGATGGATGTCGCAGCGCGGCGCGCCGTGATCAGCCTCAGGCGTGAAGTTCCTCCTGCCGGGTGCCTTGATCTTCCACCCGTTCGCGCCTGTTATGGCGAATGGACGACCAGAGCGACAGACCGATCAAGACCGCGCCGCCGAGGCCGGTGATTACCTCGGGAATGTGCACCAAGGTCTGCGCATACATGATCACCGAGAGGATCAAGATGGCGTAGAAGGCGCCATGTTCCAGGTAGCGGTACTCGGCGAGCGTTCCCTTCTCGACCAGCATGATCGTCATCGAGCGCACATACATGGCGCCGATGCCGAGACCGATCGCGATGACGAAGAGGTTCTGCGTCAAGGCGAAGGCGCCGATGACGCCGTCGAAGGAGAAGCTGGCATCCAGCACCTCCAGATAGATGAAGGCGCCGAGGCCGCCCTTGGCGGCAGCACTCATCGTCTGCTGCGACGCATCGAGCAGCTCACCGACAACCTCGACCGCGAGGAAGGTGAGCAGGCCGTAGATGGCGCAATGGACGAAGACACTGGCTTCCTCGCCACCGATCAACCAGGAGAACACAAGCATCAGTGCCAGCACGAAGGCGATCTCGATTCCCCTGATGGTGGCCGAGCGCGCCATCACCTTTTCCAGGCCGCGGAGCCAATGGACTTTCTTCTCGTGATCGAAGAAATAGCTGAGGCCGACCATCATCAGGAAGGTGCCGCCGAAGGCTGCAATTGGCAGATGCGCATCGTTCATGATCCGGGCATATTCCTCGGGTTCGCGGGCGGCGAGCACCAGAGCGTCCCAGGGGCCGATCCGTGCCGCGATCGCGACGATCGCCAGCGGGAAGACGATGCGCATGCCGAAGACGGCGATGATGATGCCCCAGGTGAGGAAGCGTTTCTGCCAAACCGGCGTCATCTCCTTCAGCTTGTTGGCATTGACGATGGCATTGTCGAAGGAGAGCGAAATCTCCAGCACCGCGAGCACGGCACAGATGAAGAAGACGGTCGCCATGCCGCCGATCGTGCCTGTAGTCTGCCATCCGAGCACGCCGCCGAGAACGAGGCCGAGGGCAGTGACGATGAAAGCCCAGCGAAAATAGCTGAGCGAGGATTTGTCGGTGCCGGTCTGGTTCATGGCCGCACCTCGCAGCCGCAAACTTTCGTGGAGAGGGTGAAGAGGGAAAAACGCGGCATGCCATAATGGGCATGCGGATAAGGCATGGTGAGCTTTTTCATCTATGAAAATCCGCCGGCTGAGCTGCAGGCGGTACCGACATCACGAGAGCGCCGTAAAACTCTCGCCAGAGGGGCCCGGCACCAATGTTCCCCGAAGCCGATGTCTGGAAGGCTGCGGGATAGGCCCTAGGTAATGAACTTCCCAAACCAGTCAAGGCCAATTGCGACACTGAAATCCGCAATTTTCCGGGAACTATACGACGCCCTCGCCCGTTAGACGTTGGTTGAGCTTGAAGGAGGCCGATGATGCACACCTCGACCCACATTCCTGACAAACGCACGGAGGCATCGGACCGCATGAAGCGGACGAAGCCAAACCGCATGCAGAAGGCGCAGGTGCTGCCGCCGCATCATGTTGACCTGACGCTGACGCCCGGCGTCTACCACGACATTCACGTGCCGGCCCATGTTACCGGCGCCGATCTTTCCAGGGGTGGTCCCGACATCAAAGGCAATGCAGAGACCAAGAAATAACGATGTTCCGGAAGCCTCCCGCGCTGACGGTAGATTTGAAGCAGGGTGAGAAACATATGACGATCAACTTTGTGCCCCGCGAGATCTTCATCCGGCACGAAAATGAATGGCAGGCCGTACGCGAGGCGGCGGACGAGCGTATCGATATAGGCAAACGCCAGAAGCCGCTCTCCTCCGTCGGCGGCACGGCATCGGTTGGAAAAGACAATCCTTCGGCCGCACGCTCCGAATGACCAACAGACAATCACGCTGACACGAGCGCCCGGCATGATGCCGGGCGCTCTATTTTTCTATTTGTGTTCATCGCGATCGACACGCTGTCCGGAATTAAAGCCGAACCGCTGTTCGAGTTTACCGAAGGCGAAGAGTACGCAGATGGCGACGAGCGTCGTGAAGAAAGCGATCGGCCAATAGCCGAAGCCCATGGCGAGGCCGATCGCGCCTGAGAGCCACATGCCGGCGCCCGTCGTCAGACCGTGCACCCGACCTCTTGCAAAGACGATCATGCCGGCGGCAAGAAAGGCGACGCCGGCGGTCACGGCTTCGATCACGCGCAACGGATCGATGCGCACCTGTTCGTCATCGGTGAAACCCGGCATGTGCACTGCCTCGATCGAGATGATGGCGAAGAGGGCAGCGGCAAGACTGATCAGAATATGGGTGCGGAAGCCCGCCGGGCGGTCGCGTGCCTCACGCTCGAAGCCGATCAGCCCGCCGAAGACGATGGCGCCGAAGAGGCGGGCGAAAATGACGGGATAGTGGATACGCGACTCCGGTATTATGTCGGCCATAATAAGATCCATGAATTTTCCCCCAGAACAGACGGAGTTTTTCGCTGGCTAACGTCTGAGCGCGGAATTTGTTCAGCTTTTTTCCCTCGTGCGTTTTGGCAGTCCCGTTGGCCTCTCCGGTGCGCGCCGGCGCGTTCATGTCATTGGAGGGAAAGTTCGGCGAACCAAGCATCATCCTGCCGCCGTGCCAACCTTTCGGAAAGGATTAGGCAGCGATAATCCCGGCCTCACGGGAATCGGACAGATGGCCAAGACAGCGACACGCGGCCGCCGCAAGGCGCCGGCGAGAGGAAAGAGCAAAGCGCGCAGCAGTGGTGGCGGATTGCTGCCCTGGGCGGTGATCGGCATTGCCGCGATCGGGGGCATCGTCGCCCACGACCATTGGAAGAGCATCCAGCCGATGCTTGCAAGGCAATCGACGCCGATCACACGGGAAACTGCGGAGCCGAGGCCTGTCGTCAGGAAGGACGCGCCGCCGAAGCAGGTGGCGCTGGCCGCACCCACGCCGAAAGTCGCAGTGCCGCAGCCGCTGCCGCCGGCCGCGATCCCGACGCCGATGATCCAGCCGATAAAGGCGGCGCCGTCGCCGGCCCCCGCTGCCGTTTCGGAAACCGGGACAGTCGCCTTCGGCTATTGCGGGCAGGGCGCTCATATCAATTGCGTCGGCGACGGTGGCGTCTTCTGGTACAAAGGCGAGAAGATCGTAATTGCCGACATGGCAAGCCCGGTGGTCGACCAGGCGCGCTGTGACGGCGAGCGCCGGGTGGCTTTTGCCGCCAAGTCGCGGCTGCTGGCGCTTCTGAACGCCGGACCCTTCGTCATGAATGCGGCGGGCAAGGCCGAGCCCTCTGGCGCGCCGCGCGTCGTCTCGCGCAACGGGCGCTCTTTCGGCGCGCAGCTGATCAATGAGGGCCTAGCACGCAAGCCAGGGGCCGCCGGCAATGCCTGGTGCGCCTGAGGACGGCTACTTACCCTTCTTCACCAGCTTGCCGCCGGTGCGGAAGCTGCCGGTAAACGAGGAGTCCTTGCTTTCGGCGGTGCATTCGATCGCGATCGGCTTGCCGGCATAGGGATTGCCGAAGGTGCAGAAACCGGCGACCTTGACCTCTCCGGTCATCTTGTTGCCTACACCCGTTGTGACGAGGCTGAGCGGCAGGCGGGCGTTGCCATTGGAGGCAGGCTTGATGCCGCTGCCATCGCCCTGGAAGCCCAGCGCCTTGCCATCCGAGGTGAAGATGAAGGTCACCACGCCATTGGCCAGCGTGACACTGGCAAGCTCATTCCTGCAGCCCTTGGTGGCGTCGAATTTGGCGACGACGAGCTTGGCGCATTTGCCTGAAAGCGTAATGACGCCGGGAGCACCAGGAAAGGTCTCGGCGGGCGCGGCCGGCGCGGCAGAGGCCGGCAAGGCGAGGACGGCGGAAAAAAGGGCGGCAGCGGCTAACGCGGATAACTTCATTTCGATCTCAAACCCCATGTCGTGGCCCTATGTCGTGGCGAGGCGAATCACTACCTCACCCTCGGTTCGCCATGGCATGGCTCTGTGTCCGAATTTGGCGCCGTTATTGCTGAGGCGCAAAATTTTTGTCGGCCGCCGGGCTCCCTCGGCGATCGGCGGCAGATGAATGAAAAGTTGGTTGAGCTTGCTGGTTGCAAGGTCCAGCAACGGACATAGGCTGCCGGACATCGGCAGCGAACCGATTTGACACGACAGTGGCAAGGCACTCATCGAGCGTGCCGTCCTGGGCGCACGTCTGGTCAAGGGGAATGGGCCCAGGCAGGGAAGTCCAGGCCCATTCTTTCCCGATCGGAGGTCAGTCAGATCAGGAATTTGTAGCTGCCGGTCTAGAGCATGATGCCGAAAAGTGTGAACGGTTTTCGGACGACATACTGTCTAGCCGGCAGCCTTTTATCAGAACGCGCGCTGCAGGCGGAAGAAGCCCGAGGTAACGTCGCTAGCATTGTCCGGATCGAGATACTGAACCGAAATCTTGGTGGAGAGGTTGTCGACGATCTGGTAATCAACCGTCAGACCGACCTTCCAGGCATCATTGTCGTCGTTGAACTCGCCAGCAGTGATGCCGTAGTTGTTGTAGTACTGAACAGCCGGGGTGATCTTCAGCTTATCAGTCGCCTTGATGGCGTATTCGGCAGCTACAGCCCATTCAGCCTTGTTGTAGTAGGCGTTCGGGTTGCTCGCGTAGACAACTGCGAGGCCGAGCGTGCCCGGACCGACAGCAACCGTACCCATAGCACGGACGGCGCCTTCTTCGTTGTCGGTGTCGTAACCGGCAGTGATCTGATAGCTGAATGCACCAGCCTTGCCGCCGAGGCCGACGGCAACGCCGACGTTGTTGGCGGTTTCACCATTGTAGAACGGGCTGTCTTCCAGCTCGTCAACGCTGATGCCAGCGTAGAAGGCGTCGGTTTCGTACTGATAACGGATGGAGTTATGCAGCGTGACGGGAGAACCGATATCGTCCGTTTCGCCGGAGAGACCATCGTCCCACCAGGAGTAGAACAGACCAGCGCGGAAGCCAGCGATGTCGATGTAGGCGGAGTCGAGGATGGCCTTCTGAGCCGAGGCATTGTCAGCATTGAACTGCATGACGATGACGCCGGTCAGCGGACCATATTCGGTGTCGCTCTTAGCCGTAAACTGAACCTGACCACGCGTACGGGCATCCCAGTCCGAGTCGTTGGGGACAGAACCACCGCCGCCGGCGCCGATCGAGCTGGCGTTCGGAGCAACGTCAACCTGGAAACGGATGTAACCGTTGATCTTGAGGCAGGTTTCGGTGCCCGGGATGTAGAAGTAGCCGGTGCCGTAAGCGTCGCAGACGCGAACGTATTCAACCGGTTCCGGCTCGGCAGCAACGATAGCGTCGGCGGCCTGAGCGCCGGATACTGCTGCAAGTGCAGCAGCGGAGCCGAGAAGAAGGCTCTTGATGTTCATGGAATAAACCTCCAGTTCAGATGCAAGAGGATGAAGACCGTCTGCCCTCGGCAGTCCCTACGTATCTTCAACCCGTGTGACCGAAGCGGCACCGTTTTGGCTCGGTGCCTGCCTCGCCGCGGAAATTACATAAGGGATGTTGCGCCGCAATAACGATATCGATCATGACAGAAGGCTGTCGTGGCTATGTTGCTGAAATAACACGCGTTTTGTCACAAACCCGTCATCTGTCCGTCACAAACCCGCGCTTCCGGATAGGTAGGCAACGAGGGGCTGAATGTTCAGCAGCGGTATGCAATTGATGCTCGAATGAGCGTATTCTCATATGTGAACACGCCGTAACAGCCATCTGCGCGAGTCGGAGGAAGGCTAGGCGACCGCCAGGGTATGCCGATATTGGCCACAGGTTCTAACGGGCAGTGATCGGTGGCTGACGATACGTCGCCTCGACGAGAAGCGACGAAAATCTGGCATGCACTTTTGCTGGAATCGCTCTATTTGCCCTTTTCACCAGCTTGCCGGCGGCCGCTCGGGCGTCGAACGGGGAGAGCTGTCGTCTCGCCAGCGATTTTTGAAGTCGTCCCAGAGGATCGCCACCCCAGCCGCGAGGATCGTGATCGGTATTAGCCAAAGCTTGATACTAATGGGTTCGACGACATGAAACTGCATATAACCGAAGCCGAGGAGGCCAGCCCCAGCTAGGGTGACGCCGAGGATTATGGATATCGCTTTCCGTGTCCGCGTCCTTTGCGTCCTACGTCCCCCCTTTCCCACGTGTGGGGGCTATCCCACGACCATTAAAATCCGGCCCGGATCATGGTCGCGGACCAATCACGTGCAAGCCCTCGCTCCGCAAAGTGCTGGATCTGGAGCGCGTGCCAAGGTGGGGATTTGTCAACGATGTCATGGAGATCGGATGGTGGGCGTGACAGGGATTGAACCTGTGACCCCTACGATGTCAACGTAGTGCTCTCCCGCTGAGCTACACGCCCATCCGATGGCGGCGCATAGATCACAAAACCTTTGGAGCCGTCAATAGGCTTTTTTCAGTTTTGTGACGCGCCGCCCGACAAGCCTTACGCGGCAAGCATCTTGTTGACCTCGTCGACGAGATCGCGCAGGTGGAAAGGCTTGGAAAGGACCTTGGCATCCTTCGGCGCCTTCGAATCAGGGTTCAGCGCCACAGCGGCAAAACCGGTGATGAACATCACCTTCAGGTCGGGGTCGAGCTCGGTGGCGCGGCGCGCCAACTCGATGCCGTCCATTTCGGGCATGACGATATCGGTCAGCAGCAGGGAAAACGGCTCCTCGCGCAGCCGGTCATAGGCGCTGGCGCCATTGTCATAGGAAAGGACCTTGTAGCCGGCCTTTTCGAGCGCTTTCACCAGGAAGCGGCGCATGTCGTTGTCGTCTTCGGCGAGAAGTATCTTCTGAGTCATCAATCCAGACCGCGATCCATAGGTTTTTGGTGGGCTGCCAGCCGTTTACACTAGTCTTTACCCGGTAAACAACCGGTGAATTGCCTGTGCGTGACCGCCATCCCGTTTACATAGTATGGACTTGCGGCCGGGCAACTGGCAACATGGGCCAAGCAGTCAGTTCATGACATGGTAAAGAGGGCCGAAAGTGCCGGAAATACGCGAATACGAGCTTTTTGAGGTTCATGAGCCCGTGTCGCAGACCATTCCCTTCGTCTACAACTCCCCCCATAGCGGCCGCATTTATCCACCGGAATTTATTGCCCAGTCGAGGCTGGAGGGCATCGCCATCCGCCGTTCCGAGGATCACTATGTCGACGAGCTCTTCGGCTCGGCCGTCGCACTCGGCGCGCCGCTGTTGGCGGCCAACTTCCCGCGCGCCTATCTCGACGTCAATCGCGAGCCCTACGAACTCGATCCGCGGATGTTCGACGGGCTGCTGCCGCCCTATGCCAATGTCAATTCGCTCAGGGTCGCCGGCGGACTCGGCACCATCCCGCGCATCGTCGCCGAGAACATGGAGATCTATGCGCGGCGCCTGCCGGTGCAGGAGGGGCTCGACCGCGTCGAAGCGGTCTACAAGCCCTATCATGCGGCGCTTCGCCGACTGATCGCGCGAACGCATGTGCAGTTCGGCTTCGGCGTGCTGATCGACTGCCACTCGATGCCCGGCAATGTGCGCGTCGCCGGCAGCACAGCGCGACCTGATTTCATCATCGGTGATCGCTACGGCACCAGCGCTTCGGCCGAACTTTCGCGCGCGGCCATCGCCATCCTCGAGGAAATGGGCTTTGCGGCGATCCGCAACAAGCCCTATGCCGGCGGCTTCATCACCGAACATTACGGCCGGCCTTCGCGCGGCCTGCACGCGCTGCAAATCGAAGTGAACCGGGCGATCTATGTCGATGAAGTGACGCTGGAGAGACGCGCGGATTTCGCCGAAGTGGCCGACGCCGTCACGGACTTCATGCAGCAGATGGCGGAATACGTCGAGAAATTTGCCGGCGAGCGGGCGCTGGCTGCCGAATAGCTCTCTTTTTCGATGTCGCTGGCGTCTGGCCTTCCCGGCCAAAAAAAACCGCGCTTGTGAGCGCGGCTAAGTCTAGGGAGGAAACACCCAAGGAGGGTATTTACAGTCAGAAGACTGTATGAAGAACCTACTATTGCATTGCACAAATGTCAAGCAATATATTGCATTGCGATATCTTTGGGCAGTTAAATCCAAATTGCCTGCTGTGTTTGCATTCCCGTTGCTTTTCGCTATGAAAAGCGCCACTCCCGCCAGCCAAACGGTGTCATCATGTTTCCTGACCGTTCGTTCTTCAACCGCCTGGCGGAAGCCGCCCGAGCCGAGACGCTTCCGCGATTCCGGTCCGGCCTCGATGTCACGAACAAGCTTCCCTCCGGTTTCGATCCGGTGACGGAGGGCGACCGGGCGGCCGAACTCGCCATCCGGGCGCTGATCGAGGAGAATTTCCCCGGCCACGGCATTCTCGGCGAGGAACACGGCAATGTCGGGCTCGACCGCGAATTTGTCTGGGTGATCGATCCGATCGACGGCACGCGCGCCTTCATATCCGGTGTGCCGGTGTGGGGAACGCTGATCGGCCTGCAGAAAGCGGGCCGGGCGATCATGGGCATGATCGAACAGCCCTTTACCGGCGAGCGTTATTTCGCCGACCAAAACGGCTCGATCTATACCGGGCCGGAGGGCGAGCGGCGGCTGGCGACGCGCCAGTGCGACACGCTTTCGAACGCCATCCTGTTCACCACCTCACCGCATCTCTTTGCCGGCGAGGAAATGGAGAAATACCGCGAGATCGAAGGCCAGGTACGGCTCTTCCGCTACGGCTGCGACTGCTATGCCTATGCGCTGCTTGCCGCCGGCCATATCGATCTCGTCGTTGAAAACAGTCTGAAGCCCTATGATGTCGGCGGCATCATTCCCGTCATCGAGGGGGCGGGCGGCATCATCACCACCTGGGACGGCGGACGGCCGGAAAACGGCGGCTCGATCATCGCTGCCGGCAGCCGGGCAGTCTACGAACAGGCAATCGCCATCCTGCAGCGCTGATCCCCCGGTCGGCAAAGCCGATCCGGCTCACGTGCCGAGGGCGGCGACGTCCTGGTTTTCTTCGGCATCGCTGCCGGGAATGAAGGCGTGGAAGGCCGCAAGGGCGGCGGCGCGGTAGATATCGCGCTCCTGGAAGATCTCGTGACGGGCGCCGTTGATCGGCACCAGCTGGCCGGCGCGGAAATAACGCGAAAGCCGCTCCTGCGCCGTGTAGGGCACGACACCGTCACGCGTGGGGGCGATGACAATGGTCGGGATGGTGATCGAGAAGAGATGGTAGGGTGAGGTGACCCGGTCCATGGTGCGAAAGGCCTCGATCAGCCAGCGAGCCGTCGGCGGCCCGAGCGTCAGTTCCGGATAGGCCTTCATCATTGCAACATTGCGCTCGAAGCGGTCTTCGTCCGAGGTCAGCGGGTTGTCGCTGAAGTTCGGCTCCTTCAGTTTCGAGGTCAGCGGCAGGAAGCCGAGGCCGAGGGCGGTCAGCGTGCCGGCGAGAGCGCGGATGACGCGGGGCGAGGCCGACTGGCCGGTCAGGCCGATGAAGGGCGCCGAGAGCACCATGCGATCGATACGGGTGGTGAGATAGGGCGCGGCCGACAGCGCAATCAGGCCGCCGGTGGAATGCGCGAGCAGATAGAAGGGCAGGCGGGTATCCGGCAGCACCACCTTTTCCAGGAAGGTATCGAGATCACGCTCGTAATCGGCAAAGCGGCGGATGTGGCCATGGTTGCGGCGCTTCATGAGCCGTGATGAACCGCCCTGGCCGCGCAGGTCGAAGGTCGCGACCCAGAGACCCTTGGCCGTGAGGTCGCGGATCGTTTCGAAATATTTCTCGATATATTCGTTTCGGCCGTGCAGGATGACGACGGTGCCCTTGGCAATCTGGCCACTCGAGCGGAAGACGGCGTAACGCAGCTGCTGGCCGTCATGGGTTTCGAAGAACCCCTCCGTGCGGTTTTCCGGGGCGGGATTATCGGGCGTCGAATAGAGAACCTGATCCATGACTTTGCCAATGCGCCGCTGCTGACTGCTTCGCATCAGGGATAGCGCATGGCATCCGGCTTGGAAAGCGGTGTGCCCGCAAGGCCTGCTGCAGGAAAAGGGCCGGCAGGAGCATGAGGGTGCTCGCGGCCGGCCGAAGTTGAGACTGAAGAAGAAGGGACGATGCACTTCAGCCATCGGGACCAGATTCACCCGACGCCGAAATTCCTAAGCGAATGCGCCTGAACGCGCTCCGAACCGGCCGTTCATGCGGGGTTCACGGGCCGATCAAGGCGATTCCGGAAAGGCCTTGAACTCCTCGAATCCCATCACCATCTCCTTTCTGCGGGTGCCGAACAGGGCCTGCGCAACCGTCCCAAGGCCGCCAAAAATGGGGTCTCAGGGGCATTTCATCGCAACACGTCGCTTCCACAGGAGGACATCATGCGTCACGTAGACTTCTCTCCCCTTTATCGTTCGACCGTCGGTTTCGACCGGCTCTTCACCATGCTTGACAGCCTTGCCCAGCCGGAGCAGGCGCAGACCTATCCGCCCTATAATATCGAGCGCACCGGTGAAAACACCTATCGCATCACCATGGCCGTTGCCGGTTTCGACGAGACCGAACTTTCGATCGAAGCCCATGCCCATGTGCTGTCCGTGAAGGGTGAAAAGAATGAGGAACCTGCCGAAAGCGGCGAATTCCTCTACCGCGGCATTGCCAAGCGCGCCTTCGAGCGCCGCTTCCAGCTTGCCGATCATGTCGAGGTGACCGCCGCTTCGCTGAAGAACGGCCTGCTGCACATCGACCTTCTGCGCAATATTCCCGAGGCCATGAAGCCCCGCAAGATTGCGATCGCCGCAGAACCGGTTGAAGCTCCGAAGGCCATCGAAGCACAGATCATCAATGGCTAATCACATCCTTGTCGGATAAAACGAACGGCGCTCCATCGGGGCGCCGTTTTTATTGTTGTTCAGGCCGGGCTGGCGGCTTCGTCTATCTCTTTTTGCGTTGCCCGGCGGGCCGCGGCGGCGGCGTATTTCTGGGCGATGACGGCGCAGACCATCAGCTGAATCTGGTGGAAGAGCATCAGCGGCAGCACGATCGCGCCGATCGACTGGCCGGCGAAGATGACGTTCGCCATCGGCACGCCGCTTGCGAGGCTCTTCTTCGAGCCGCAGAAGGTGATGGTGATCTGGTCGGGTTTGTTGAAGCCCAGCCAGCGGCTGCCGAACATCGTCAGCACCAGGACAATCGCCAGCAGAACCATGTCGGCGACGATGACGACGGCGATATCGGCGATCGAAAAGGTGTGCCACAGGCCCTCGACGACCGCCGTGCTGAAGGCGAGGTAGACGACCATCAGGATCGAGCCGCGGTCGACAGGCATCAGGATCTTCTTCTTGGCGCGAATCCAGTCGCCGATCCAGGGCTGCAGAATCTGGCCGACGATGAAGGGAGCAAGCAGCTGCAGCAGGATCTGCTCTAATGCGTCGAAGGAGAAGCCGCCATGACCGCCGATGGAAAACAGCAGGCCGACGAGCAGCGGCGTCAGGAACATGCCGAAGATGTTGGATGCCGAGGCCGAGCAGATGGCGGCGGGGACGTTGCCGCCCGCCATCGAGGTGAAGGCGATCGACGACTGCACCGTCGACGGCAGCACGCAGAGGAAGAGGATGCCGAGATAAAGCGGCTGCGGCAGGATCGTGTCGGGGATCAGTCCGAGCGCCATGCCGAGCAGCGGGAAGATGCCGAAGGTCGTCAGCAGGATGACGATATGGAGGCGCCAGTGCAGCAGGCCTGATATGACCACGTCGCGCGACAGGCGGGCGCCATGCAGGAAAAACAGCAGCGCGATGGCGAGATCGGTGGCGATACCGAAATAATCCGCGAACGTGCCGCTTGCCGGCAGCAACGAGGCAAGGATGACGGTACAAACGAGCAGGATGGTGAATGTATCGGGCAGAAAGCGGCGCATGGCGGTCTCGCGGCTTGATAAAACAGTCATTGTTCTGTCGTCCATTATGATCCAGGATGCAAGGAATAACAGTTATCGAGAAGCTGGACCATGTTGGACCTTTCGCAATTGCGCAGTTTCGTCGCCGTCGAGCAGATGGGCAGTTTCACGCTTGCCGCCGAAAGGCTGGGCCTCGGGCAGTCCACGGTCAGCCAGCATATCCAGCGGCTGGAGACAGCACTCGGGCGTAGGCTGCTGGCGCGCGACACGCATAAAGTGATGCTGACCGGTGATGGCGAGGCGCTGCTGTCGCATGCGCGCGCCATGCTTTCGATAGAGGGGCAGGTACAGTCGCTGTTTAAGAACAACAGCCTGCGCGGCAGTCTGCGGCTCGGCGTGTCGGAGGATTTCGTTACCAGCCAGTTGCCGGCGGTGCTCGAGGATTTCGTGCGTTCCCACCCCTCGGTCGACCTCGAACTGACAGTGGCGCTTTCCGGTGTTCTTTACGAGATGCAGGACAGTGGCGAGATCGATCTGGTGCTCGCCAAGCGCCGGCTCGGCGATGCGCGCGGAAAACTCGTCTATCGCGAGCCGCTCGTCTGGCTGGCGCGCGATCCCGAGCGTGTGCTCGCCTCCGGCCCTCTGCCGCTGATCGCCTTTCCGCCGCCGAGCGTCACACGGGTGATCGCGCTCGAAGCACTCGGGCGAAACGGGGTGCCGTGGCGGATCGTTTGCACCTGCGGCAGCCTGAGCGGGCTGACGGCGGCGGCGCGGGCCGGGATGGGCGTGCTGGTTCAGCCGCGCAGCATGGCGCCTTCAGGATTGAAGGAGATCGCTGCGGGAAGACTTCCGGTGCTGGAGGATGTGGAATTCGTGCTGGTGCCGCGCAAGGGCGCGGACCAGGCATTGGTTTCAGCACTGTCCGAGGATATTCTGCAAAAGGTGAGGGGACTGAGGTCGGCGTGAATCCTTGCGTCACCGAAAGGCCTGCCGGGCCGGCAAGCCTTTCGGGCAGGCGATCAGGCGGCCAGGCACTTCAGGAAGCCATCGACATCCGCTTCTGTTGTCGCGAAGCTGGTGACAAGGCGGATCAGGCTCTCGCTTTCAGAAGCGAGTTCGGGCGTTGCCGCCGGGACCGGCCATTCGTAAAATTTCGCGCCCTTTTCCTCCGCGGTTTTCGCAGCGCTTTTGCTGACGACGGCAAAGACTTCGTTGGACGCGGTCGGCCAGGCGAGGCGAGCGGCGTTGCTGGTGGCGATGCCGGCGCGCAGCCGGTCGGCCATGCCGTTCGAATGGCGGGCGAGATCGAGCCAGAGGCCGTTTTCGAAATAGGCATCGAACTGGGTGGCGATGAAACGCGACTTGGAGAAGAGCTGGGCGGCGCGCTTGCGGATGAAGGGCATTTCCCGGGCTTGATCCGGATTAAAGAAGACGATCGCTTCGGCACACCAGCAGCCGTTCTTGGTGCCGCCGAAGGATAGCATGTCGACACCGCGCTTCCAGGTCATCTCGGCCGGGCTGGCGCCGAGCGCGACCAGGGCGTTGGCGAAGCGGGCGCCATCCATGTGGAGCGGCAGATTGCGCTTCTTGGCGATGGCGGCAATCTCGCCGATCTCCGGCAAGGAATAAACGGTGCCGATCTCGGTCGCCTGGGTGATGGTCACCGCGCTGGCGCGGCCGTGATGGACGGCATCCTCGGGAAAGCTTGCGATCTTCGCCGAGAGCTTTGCCGGATCGATCTTGCCGGCTTCGCCGTCAACGGCAACGAGGCGGGCGGAGCCGGAGAAAAATTCCGGCGCGCCGCATTCATCCTCGATCACATGGGCCTCCGAATGGCAGAAGGTGATGCCGCCGGGGCGCTGGACGCTTGCCAGCGACAGGGAGTTGGCGGCCGTGCCGGTGGCGACGAAGAAGATCGAAACCTCACGCTCGAAGATCTCGGAAAAGCGGGCTTCGACCTTTCTGTCGAGATCGCCGGCGCCATAGGCGGCGGCAAAGCCGGTCGATTCCGTCAGCAGACGCTCGGCAATGGATTTGTGAGCGCCGGCCCAGTTATCGGAAGCAAAGAACATAGGGGGGAACCGTGGGGAAGGAGGGGTTGGCATCCGCAGCGGACATTACGCCAAAGCTTCACAGGATCAAGGTTGTCGCCCGCGACACATCACGGAAATTGAACTACGCAATCAATAAACAAAATCGCACGTCTCTACGTAATTTTATTTCGTCATCGCCGCTACCCAGGCAATCTTCCGTCGCAAATTAACGTTTTTTGACGGAGCGCTCTTGCAGAGCCGGATGCTTTCTGGCATAGAACTGATGAATTAGGACAGTGTTGCTGTCCTATTTTGGCCTTTATGACCGAAGAGGCGCCGAAAGCCCTGGAACAGACCGGCTTTCACGCTATAGTTCTTCCGAGCGTCAAGCCTCAAGGGGCGGCGCGCGGAAGCGAATGGCAGGCGCGGAACGCGACGGTTTGCTTTCCTTTAAAGCAGATGTCTGCGGCCGATCTTCACAATGCAACAGCGCTGTCATGCGCCGAACCTATCTTCGGGTTGCGGCGCGGGACGAAAAGCCGCCCGCGGCCCCGCGGGCTTCGACAGGAGGAAAGATGATGACGAAGACGCCATCCATGGAAGTTGACCGGTTTGCTGCTGCAGAGCTGCGCGCGACGGCCAATTTCTCCAAATCCGCCTCCGGCCTGCCGAAGAAACAGGGCCTCTACGATCCGCGCAACGAACATGATGCCTGCGGCGTCGGCTTCGTCGCGCATATGAAGGGCCAGAAGTCGCACCAGATCGTCAAGGATGGCCTTTTCATCCTTGAAAACCTGACGCATCGCGGCGCCGTCGGCGCCGATCCGCTGATGGGTGATGGTGCCGGCATCCTGGTGCAGATCCCCGACCGTTTCTTCCGTGAGGAGATGGCCGAGCAGGGCATCACCCTGCCGCCGGTCGGGGAATATGGCGTCGGCCATATCTTCATGCCGCGCGATGAAAAGCAGATCGAGCACTTCAAGAAGGTGATCAAGGACGTCATCACTGAGGAAGGCCAGGTCTTCATCGGTTTTCGCGACGTGCCGGTCGATAATTCCTCGCTCTCAAAGGCGCCGGCGATTGCCGCGACCGAGCCGCATCACGTGCAGGTCTTCATCGGCGCCGGCGAGGATGCCGAAAACAACGACGAGTTCGAGCGGCGGCTGTTCACGCTGCGCAAGGTGATCTCCAATCGCATCTATGACGAGTTCGACGGCGAGGAGAGCAATTTCTATCCGGTGTCGCTGTCGTCGGCGACGGTGGTCTATAAGGGCATGTTCCTGGCCTATCAGGTCGGCGCCTATTACAAGGACCTGTCGGACCCGCGTTTCGAAAGCGCGGTCGCCCTGGTGCACCAGCGCTTCTCGACCAACACCTTCCCGTCATGGAAGCTCGCGCATCCCTATCGCATGGTCGCCCATAACGGCGAGATCAACACGCTGCGCGGCAATGTCAACTGGATGGCCGCGCGCCAGGCGTCGGTCTCCTCGCCGCTGTTCGGCGAAGACATTTCCAAGCTCTGGCCGATCTCCTACGAGGGACAGTCGGACACGGCCTGCTTCGACAATGCTCTCGAATTCCTGGTGCGCGGCGGTTATTCGCTGGCGCATGCGGTGATGATGCTGATTCCGGAAGCCTGGGCCGGCAACCAGTCGATGGCGGCCGAACGCAAGGCCTTCTACGAATATCATGCCGCACTGATGGAGCCCTGGGACGGGCCGGCTGCCGTCGCCTTCACCGACGGCAAGCAGATCGGCGCGACACTCGACCGCAACGGCCTGCGGCCGGCGCGCTACCTCGTCACCGATGACGACCGCGTCATCATGGCGTCCGAAGCCGGCGTGCTGCCGGTTCCGGAGGAGAAGATCATTCAGAAGTGGCGCCTGCAGCCGGGCAAGATGCTGCTGATCGATATGGAAGAAGGCCGCATCATCTCCGATGACGAGGTGAAGTCGCAGCTGGCGACGGCGCATCCCTATCGCAGCTGGCTCAACCGCACCCAGCTCATCCTCGAAGACCTGAAGCCAGTGGAACCGCGGGCGCTGCGCCGCGACGTGTCGCTGCTCGATCGCCAGCAGGCCTTCGGCTACACGCTCGAGGATACTCGTATCCTGATGTCGCCGATGGCGACGACGGGCCAGGAAGCGATCGGCTCGATGGGCACGGATACGCCGATCTCGGCGATGTCGGAAAAGCCGAAGCTGCTCTACACCTATTTCAAGCAGAACTTCGCGCAGGTGACCAACCCGCCGATCGACCCGATCCGCGAGGAACTGGTCATGAGCCTGGTTTCCTTCATCGGGCCGCGCCCGAACATTCTAGACCACGAAGGCGCGGCGAACGCCAAGCGGCTCGAGGTTCGTCAGCCGATCCTGACCAATGGCGATCTCGAGAAGATCCGTTCGATCGGCCATACGGAAGACCGTTTCGACACCAAGACCCTCGATTTCACCTATGATATCGAGCGTGGCGCCGAAGGCATGCCCGAGATGCTCGACCGGCTCTGCGAGCGCGCGGAAGCGGCCGTCAAGGGCGGCTACAACATTATCGTGCTCTCCGATCGCCAGATCGGGCCGGACCGGATCGCCATTCCGGCACTGCTGGCGACGGCTGCCGTGCATCACCATCTGATCCGCAAGGGGCTGCGCACCTCGGTCGGTCTCGTCGTCGAGACCGGAGAGCCGCGCGAAGTCCATCATTTCTGCCTGCTCGCCGGCTACGGCGCCGAGGCGATCAACCCTTATCTTGCCTTCGACACGCTGCTCGACATGCATGCCAAGGGCGAATTCCCGAAGGAAGTGGATGCTTCCGAAATCGTCTACCGCTACATCAAGGCCGTCGGCAAAGGCATCCTCAAGGTCATGTCGAAGATGGGCATCTCGACTTACCAGTCCTATTGCGGCGCGCAGATCTTCGATGCGATCGGCCTGCAGTCCGAACTGATCGACAAGTATTTCTTCGGAACCGCGACGATGATCGAAGGCGTCGGCCTCGAAGCGATCGCAGCGGAAACCGTCGCCCGCCATAACGCGGCGTTCGGCACCGATCCGCTCCTTGCCACGACACTCGACATCGGCGGCGAATACGCCTACCGCATGCGCGGCGAAAGCCATGCCTGGACGCCGGATGCGGTCGCGGCCCTTCAGCATGCGGTGCGCGGCAATGCAGAGGACCGCTACCGCGAATTCGCCGACATGGTGAACAATTCGGCGCTGCGCATGAACACGATCCGCGGGCTCTTCAAGATGAAGAGCGCCGAGGCGCTCGGCCGCAAGCCGGTATCGATCGACGAGGTCGAGCCGGCGGCCGATATCGTCAAGCGTTTCTCGACTGGGGCGATGTCTTTCGGCTCGATCTCCAGGGAGGCGCATACTACGCTGGCGATCGCCATGAACCGGATCGGCGGCAAGTCGAACACCGGCGAGGGCGGTGAAGAATCCGACCGCTATATACCGCTGGCCAATGGTTCGATGAACCCGGAACGTTCGGCGATCAAGCAGATCGCCTCGGGCCGCTTCGGGGTGACCACCGAATATCTGGTCAATGCCGACGTGCTGCAGATCAAGGTGGCGCAAGGCGCCAAGCCTGGCGAAGGCGGCCAGCTGCCGGGTCACAAGGTTGACGCGACGGTTGCCAAGACCCGCCATTCGACGCCGGGTGTCGGCCTGATCTCGCCGCCGCCGCACCACGACATCTATTCGATCGAAGATCTGGCGCAGCTGATCTACGATCTGAAGAACGTCAACCCGACCGCCGATGTTTCGGTCAAGCTCGTCTCTGAAGTCGGCGTTGGCACGGTTGCCGCCGGCGTCGCCAAGGCGCGCGCCGACCACATCACGGTCGCCGGCTTCGACGGCGGCACGGGTGCGTCGCCGCTGACCTCGCTCAAACATGCCGGCAGCCCCTGGGAAATCGGCCTTGCCGAGACCCAGCAGACGCTGGTGCTGAACGGCTTGCGTTCGCGCGTCGCCCTGCAGGTGGACGGCGGGCTAAAGACCGGCCGCGACGTGATCATCGGGGCGCTGCTTGGAGCCGACGAGTTTGGTTTTGCCACCGCGCCGCTCATTGCCGCCGGCTGCATCATGATGCGCAAGTGCCATCTCAACACCTGTCCGGTGGGTGTGGCGACCCAGGATCCGGTGCTGCGCAAGCGCTTCAAGGGCGCGCCGGAGCACGTCATCAACTACTTCTTTTTCGTCGCCAACGAAGTGCGCGAAATCCTTGCCTCGCTGGGCTTCACCCGGCTTGACGAGATCATCGGCGCCTCGGAGCTGCTGGAGAAGGACGAGATGCTGAACCACTGGAAGGCGAAGGGCCTCGACTTCAGCCGCATCTTCCACAAGGTCGATGCTCCCAAGGAAGAGACCTTCTGGACGAGCCGGCAGAAGCACCCGATCGACGACATTCTCGACCGCGTGCTGATCGAGCAGGCGCAGCCGGCACTGACGGCCAAGACGCCCGTCGCCTTCGAGGTCGGCATCAAGAACGTCGACCGGTCGACGGGCGCGATGCTTTCCGGCGAGGTCGCCAAGCGTTATCGCCATCGCGGGCTGAAGGAAGACACGATTAATGTGACGCTTCGCGGCACGGCGGGACAGAGCTTCGGCGCCTTCCTGGCACGCGGCGTCACCTTCAACCTGATCGGCGACGGCAACGATTATGTCGGCAAGGGCCTTTCGGGCGGCAAGATCATCATCCGGCCGCCGGAGAATTCGAGGCTCGTGGCCGAGGACTCGATCATCGTCGGCAACACCGTGCTCTATGGTGCGACCGAGGGCGAATGCTATTTCCGCGGTGTGGCGGGCGAACGTTTCGCCGTGCGCAACTCGGGCGCGATCGCCATCGTCGAGGGTGTCGGCGACCATGGCTGCGAATACATGACCGGTGGCGTCGTCGTCGTGCTCGGCGCCACGGGCCGCAACTTCGCGGCCGGCATGTCCGGCGGTGTCGCCTACGTGCTCGATGAAACCGGCGATTTCGCCAGCCGCTGCAACATGGCGATGGTCGAGCTCGAGCCGGTGCCCGAGGAGGACGACATGCTGGAGAAGCTGCATCATCACGGCGGGGACCTCATGCACAAGGGACGCGTCGACGTCTCCGGCGACATGACGCGCCATGACGAGGAGCGCCTCTACCAGCTGATCTCCAACCATCTGCATTATACGGGCTCGGCCCGCGCCACGCAGATCCTCGACAACTGGGCCGATTACCGCCCGAAATTCCGCAAGGTCATGCCGGTCGAATACCGGCGTGCGCTCGAGGAAATGGAGCGCAGCCGGATGGGCATCGCCGCGGAATGAATTGCACCGGACATCCGTCACCGGCTGACTGCCGGTGACGGATGACGAAAATATCTCGATGACCCGAGACGATCACGCCGGCGGCGAAGGCTGTCCAGATCGCACGGATGTCTTTCAGGGGATATGGTCCAATGACGGTCAAGACAAGCAACTTGCCCCGGGTACCGGGACTGACGATAGACAGATTGGCTGCGGTGAGGCGGTCATGAGGGTAAGGGACGAAAACATGGGTAAGGTAACAGGGTTTCTGGAAATCGACCGGCAGGTGGCGAAGTACCAGCCGGCGTCGGATCGCATCCGTCATTTCCGCGAGTTCACGATCCCGATGTCGGACCCGGAAGTGCAGAAACAGGCCGCGCGCTGCATGGACTGTGGCATCCCCTATTGCCACGGCCCCACCGGCTGCCCTGTTCACAACCAGATACCCGATTGGAACGACCTCGTTTACAACAACAACTGGGAAGCGGCGATCCAGAATCTGCACTCGACCAACAACTTCCCTGAGTTCACCGGTCGCGTCTGCCCGGCGCCTTGCGAGGAAGCCTGCACGTTGAATCTCGAGGATGCTCCGGTCGCCATCAAGACGGTCGAGCAGGCGATTGCCGACAAGGCTTATGAGCTCGGCTTCATCCGGCCGCAGCCGGCCACCGTCCATACCGGCAAGAAGGTCGCCGTCATCGGCTCCGGCCCCGCCGGCATGGCAGCCGCCCAGCAGCTCGGCCGCGCTGGCCATGAGGTGCATCTCTATGAGCGCGAGACCAAGCCGGGCGGACTGCTGCGTTACGGCATTCCCGATTTCAAGATGGAGAAGAACTTCATCGACCGCCGCGTCGAGCAGATGAAGGGCGAGGGCGTCACCTTCCATTGCGGTGTCAATGTCGGCGTCGACGTAAAGGTCGAGCAGTTGCTCGCCGATCACGACGCCGTGCTTTACTGCGGCGGCTCCGAGACGCCGCGTGAGGCGGGCATTCCGGGCACCGACCTTGCGGGCGTGCATGATGCGATGCCCTATCTTGTGCAGCAGAACCGCCGCGTCGGGCGCGAAAACATCGACAGCGTCGGCTGGCCGTCGGACCCGATCCTTGCCGGCGCCAAACATATCGTCGTCGTCGGCGGCGGCGATACGGCTTCGGACTGCGTCGGCACGGCGTTCCGGCAGGGAGCCGTCAAGGTCACCCAGCTCGACATCCGGCCGCAGCCGCCGGAGAAGGAAGACAAGCTTGCCGTCTGGCCCTTCTGGGCGACGAAGATGCGCACCTCTTCCTCGCAGGCCGAGGGCGCCGTGCGTGAATTCCAGGTGGCCACTCTTGAATTCGTCGGCGAAGACGGCGTGCTGACCGGCGTCAAATGCTGCGAGGTCGACGAGCGCCGGCGGCCGGTTCCAGGTACGGAATTCGTCATCCGAGCCGATCTCGCTTTCATCGCCATCGGTTTCCGCGGGCCGTTCACCGGCAGCGTGCTGAAGGAGCTCGAGGGCAAGCTGACGCTCAACACCGACAAGCGCGGCTCGACCAACGTCGTCGCCAACGACCGCGACTACAAGACTTCCATCGACAAGTTCTGGACGGCGGGCGACGTGCGCCGCGGCCAATCGCTGGTGGTCTGGGCGATCCGCGAAGGCCGCCAGGCGGCGCGCGCCATCGACGAGGAATTGATGGGCTCGACCGTCCTACCGAACTGACCTTCGGCCGCCGACACATTTCCGAAGACATGAACTCCGCCCCCTTCGGCGGAGTTTTTCATGGTGCGCCGTGTCCGACAGGACGCGGGAGCGACCTCCTCGAAGCGGCGAGCCGCCTCCCGCGGCCTTTTCACTTGACCGAGACTTCGGCCGGCGCTTTTGCCACCGGCAGGCGGTAATCATCGACGCGGCCGGGAGGCGCCGGCGTCATTTCGCCCTGCTCGACGAGGAGATCGCGCGGCGACCGCGTCAAAGTCGGAGGCGGCGGCCTGGCGCCGAGAAGCTCGGCGCCGCCGTCGAGATTCGGATCGGAGAGGCTGATCGGCACGGTATGTTCGACCGGATTGGCGGGAAGGCCGAGGCCGGGCAGATTGCTGGAGTCGAGGCGGACCAGATCGGGGCTTGCCTGGGTGCCGAGAAGACGCCGCGCCGGTTTTTCCACATAGAAGGCGAGCTTGCGCCGACCGGCCTGGGTCAGGTTGATGCCGTCGGAGGTGCGCAGGCGCACCTGTTGGCCGTTCACATCCGAACCGGTGACGATGAAGTTGCCGTTTTCATCGACGAAACCGTCCCAGATATCGACGAATTCGCCGCCGATGCTTTCCATCTGGTTGCGGTAGAGCTGGTTCATCTGAACGGCATCGGCCGTCATCTGATCGGATTCGAAGGCGGGAAGGCCGACCCAGAGCAGCGGTATCTTACGATCGGTGACCTCCTTGCCGAAGGAAAGCACGCGGCGGCGGTATTCGGCGAACCAGCCATCGGTGCGGAATTTTTCCTTGGCGGTGTCGGTCACCATCTGCTGGCGGTCGTTGGCGCCGATCATGACGACGACCATTGCCGGCTTCAGCTCGTCGATCATCTTCGGCAGCTGTTCCGGCCAGTCGTAATAATCGTCGCGGACAAGACCCGTTGAGACGTTGCCGCGGGCTTCGACGACGACACCTGGCGATGTCTCGAAGGCGGCGGTGAGGCCGTCGCCAAGGCCGCTGGCCAGGAAATCGCCGACGATCAGGATCTTTCGGGCGTCGCCGAGCTTCTGTACGACCGGCTCCTCCTGTACGGGAGCGCGGACCGGCGGTGCCGTGCGGGTATTGACGATGGCTTTCTGCGCCGGCGGGCGTTTGCGCTGCTGGCGTCTCGGCTGCTGGACGTCAGGGGCTTGCGGGCGGTCGTCGAGATAGCGCCGACCGAGGAAGAAATCGAGGATCGACCGGCGTTGATAGCGCTGCTCCTGGGCTTCGGCGACATGCGCCGGCGCAGACACGCCAAGGCATAGCGAAGCCGCCGCCAGGGCGAGCACAAGCCAACGGATTTTACCGGTCCGATCAGTTTTCTTCGTCATGGGCAGTTCCGCATCTGCCGGCATCTTGCACGCGGGGTAGGCCAGCGTCCACTCCCGCTATTATCTAGGTCACGGTTCTGCCGCTTCCAATCAGCACTTGCTTTTTGGCGTCTGCTCTAGAGCAGTTCCAGCCAAAGTGTGCGCGGTTTTGCGTTCAGAATTGCGTGAAAACAAAAAGATAGAGCATTTTCGTGATTCGAAGAAAACGGAAATGCTCTAGCGACGAAGTGCGTTCAGCAGCGGTAGCGAGGGCTCGCCGTCCGGCTGCATGCCGATGCGAGACTGCACGGCTGATATCGCCGCCTTCGAACCCGAGCCGAAATTGCCGTCGACCTCGCCATTGTAATAGCCGAGCGTCTTGAGACGCGTCTGCAACTCGAATTTCTCGGTGATGTCGAGTGCGCCGTTCGGGCGCGGCCAACGCTGCTGCATGCCGCCGTAGCCGGCGATCTGGTCGGCCAGCAGGCCGACGGCAAGCGCGTAGCTATCCGAGGCATTGTAGTTCTTGATGGTGAAGAAGTTGGCGGTCATCAGGAAGCCCGGGCCACTGGGCCCGGCCGGCATCTTCAATACGGCCTTGGTGCCGCTCTCGCGGAAAGCCTTGCCGTTCGGGCGGGTCAGGCCGAGTGCCGCCCATTGCGCCAGCGTGTGAGTCTTGCCGGCCTGTTTGGCGGCGGCTGCGGGAACGACGACCTCGTAGCCCCAGGTCTTGCCGGTGTCCCAGCCGTTCTTCCTCAGGAGATTGGCCGAGGTCGCCAGCGCGTCGGGGATCGAGTTCCAGATGTCGCGATGGCCGTTGCCGTCGGCATCGATGGCATAAAGCAGGTAGCTTGTCGGAATGAACTGGGTGTGGCCCATGGCGCCGGCCCAGGAACCGGTCATCTCACGCGCCGGCACA
This sequence comes from Rhizobium sophorae, assembly GCF_013087515.1. Taxonomy (GTDB): domain Bacteria; phylum Pseudomonadota; class Alphaproteobacteria; order Rhizobiales; family Rhizobiaceae; genus Rhizobium; species Rhizobium sophorae. The sequence continues at coordinate 191,010 of NZ_JABFCN010000030.1, forward strand.
TCGCCGTTCTGCAGGATCTTCAGTGCGGCAACGAGTTGCTTCTTGGCGAATTTGGCTCTGCGCGGATCGGCATAGGCAAGTGTTGCCAGGGCGCGCGGCACGTAATGCAGTCGGTCGTCTTTGTCGAGGACCGCGCCGTAATTCGATTCCATCGACCAGATGGCGAGCAGAATGCTCTTGTCGACGCCGAAGCGCTGCTCGATTGCAGCGAGCGTCCTTGCATGCTTGGCGGCCATCTCGCGGCCGATCTTAACCGTATAGGGATTGACGCGCGAATCGACATAGTCCCAGATCTTCGCTGTGAATTCCGGCTGGTAGGCGGCCTTTTCGAGCACGGTCGGATCGGGCTCGCTCACCCCGGAAAAGGCCTTTTGATAGGTTGCCTTACTGATGCCACTCTGAGCGGCAGTTTGGTAAAAATCCGCGATCCATTTCTGGAACCGGGAATCAGCTTTCGCGTTGTCGGGGACCAGTCCTACCTGAGCTGCGACAATCAGCGCGAGAGCAAGACCACGAAGGGAGTTTTTGTGATTCTGGGTCATCGACAGTCGTATCCCACATCTTCAGTTTCAGGCGTAGCAGGGCTTCATGTCCGCCCAGACCCGAGACTACAGGAACGGAGTCAACAAAATCTTTACCATGACCGTCCGCTGAGGTCACCAGTTGCAAAACAGTTGCAATTCTATACTAGTCAGACGTGAACGGCTTTATTTAAAAGGCGATATAGTCAAAGCAGGAGGCCTGTGTGGCGCATCACAATAAAGTTCGTAAGGCAGTTTTCCCGGTGGCAGGGTTGGGAACGCGATTCCTGCCAGCAACCAAGGCTGTTCCAAAGGAAATGTTGACGGTCGTCGACAAGCCCATCATCCAATATGTCGTCGATGAGGCTATCGAGGCTGGGATCGAGCATCTGGTGTTCGTCACCGGCCGCAACAAGCATGTCATCGAAGATTATTTCGATATTCATTTCGAACTTGAGCAAACGCTCAAGGAGCGCGCCAAGAAGGCGGAAATCACCCTCCTGCAGCAGCAGCTTCCCAAGGCAGGTACGGTGAGCTTTACCCGTCAGCAGGAGCCGCTCGGTCTCGGCCACGCCGTATGGTGCGCCCGCGAGATCGTCGGCGACGAGCCCTTCGCACTGTTGCTGCCCGACATGATCATGAAGGGCGAGAAGGGCTGCATGAAGGGCATGATCGACCTTTACGCCCATAGCGGCGGCAATATCATCGCCGTCGAGGAATGCGCGCCCGACCAAGCGCATAAATACGGCATCGTCGGTGTCGGCGAAGCGATCGGCGAAGGCTTCCGCATCACCGGCATGGTGGAAAAGCCCGCCAAGGGGACGGCGCCTTCCAACTTCTTCATCAACGGCCGCTACATCCTGCAGCCGGAGATCTTCAAGATCCTCGAAACCCAGGAGCGCGGCGCCGGCAACGAGATCCAGCTCACCGACGGCATGCTGAAGCTGCTGAGGGAACAGGATTTTGCCGGTTACCACTTCCGCGGCACAACCTACGACTGTGGCGCCAAGGACGGCTTCATCCTGGCTAACGTCGCTTACGCCCTCGAACGTGCAGACATCCGTCCGTCGGTTGAAGGCGGCTTCAAGGAACTGCTTGCCGGCTTGAAGTAAGGGTCCCGCTCAGCGCATAATCAAGATCAGAATCGAGAGCGCCGCACCTCCAACCGGATGCGCGGCGCTCTCAACAGTATGAGCATGATGTTGCCCGAAAACCGCTCACACTTTTCGGCATCATGTTCTGAAGCGCGTCACGATCTTTCAGATTCGCTCCTCGCACTTTAGGTCTTTGTTTTGCGCATGTCGTTGGCGCAAAACCGCGACACGCTTTAGCGTTTCAGCTTCAGACCGACACCGGCTCGCCATTGTTGCGAATCAGTGCCTTCCTTGCGCGTCGTCAGCTCGTAGCCGAGTGTGCTGGTCAGATCGAGATAGCGGTTGATGTTCCAGGTCAGGCCGGTTGCGGCGGTATAGACGAGCTCGTCGTTGCTGGTGCTGTCCGTGGGATAATCGCGCCATATGACCCCGCCGATCATCGTCCCGACCAGGTTGTCGCGCAACTGGTGGGTGACCGTCGTCGTCAGCGCGTGCGAGACGTAGCCGCTTTCGCCTGCCGTGGTCGAGGGCTGGATGCTCGTCTGCAGGTCGAGATTGACATCGGTGCCGCGGATCGGCGACCAGAGCAGGCTCGCATCGAGCGTGGCGGTATCGATCGAGGACAGCCGGCTGTCCTCGAAATCCGCCATCTCGTAGCCGACGCCGACTTCACCCTTCAGCTTTTCGCCAAGGTCGACCTCGACGCCTGCCTTGGCGCCATAGCTATGGCCGGAGCGCTCGTAACCGGCGGAATCGTGGGTTTCATCGTAGACCGAACGGCCGATCGTTGCCTCGATGAAGGGAATGAGCGCGGGAGACAGCTCGTAGCCGACGCGGCCGCGTAGCGTACCGGTCGTCTGGTTACGGTCGCTGAGGGCGACGGTGGTGCCGTTGGCAAGCTTGGCATCCGAATAGATCGAGCGGGTCAGTGCCAGTGCCGTCGTGCCGCGCAAGATGCCGAAATCGCGTTGGACGGAGGCGCCGGCCGAAAATTCCTGCACGTCGGACTGTTGCGCGGCGTCGGCGATGGCGTCGGGATCGTCCGTATCCTCACGGTAGAAATTATAGCCAGCGGTGAGGTGCGCGGTCGTATCGTCGGGAAGATCCAGCCTGAGATCGCCGTTGACTTTAAAGGAAGGCTGCTCCTCGCCCTCGCCGCTGATGTTCCTCTGCCAGGCGCCTTCCGAGGTGACGGTCAGCTGGTGCCGACCCCAGTCGGACGTCAGCGTCGCAGCCGCATCCGTTTCGAGAAAGGCGCGCCGCTGCCTGGTATTGCCGTCCTTGGTGGTCTCGGTGTTGATGCTCTGGGTGACGCTCGGGCGGAGCACGAAAGTGCCGATCGGGATTCCTGGCGTTTCTGCCGTCGATGCGCTCTCGACAGCCCTGCTGCGCGGCAGTGCCTCGTCGATCGGCGCCTCGCGGGTGTTCAGCCGGCGTATGTCCTCGTCGAGGATGGAGCCGGTAATGTCGTCGCCGGCTTGCGCATCCGGTATGGCGGGCTGCTGGGCATCGTCCGCGTTCGCAGTCGCGCCGTTTGCCGCAGGAGTGGCGGTATCGCCGGTCTCGTCATCGAAACCGGCAGATGCGGTATTGTTGGTGGCGCGATTGTCCTCAGAGGCGGCGGAGCGGCTGTCTGCCGGCTGCGACGAGGCGGACTGCGCGAAGGCTGCCGTGTGGCTGAGAAACAGGGTACCCAGCACGGCAAAAGAGACGGCACGGCTCATGGCGCGGAGCGGCGCCACACTGCTCGTCTGTTTTGGCTGGCCCATGCAATTCGCGCCTGACATGCTTTCGGTTCTTACCCAAAGGTAAAGCCTCGTGGTTAATCATTCGTTGCCGGCGGCGGGGGCGCTGTTCACAATTCGGAAAGAGTGCGGGTCGGAAAGAGTGCGGGGTGGACTTGGAAAGTGAAAAGGTCTAACGCAATTTCATGAACAGAAGAGCGATCAACCTCATTGAGAACAGTGTTCTCGAGTCGGCAAAACGCACGATAGAGACCGAAAGACGCGGTCTTGAAGCGCTCGAACAGGCTTTTGACAATGGATTGGCCGGTCCTTTCACGCGGGCCGTCGAAGTCATCGGCGACATCTCCGGACGTGTGATCGTCACCGGCGTCGGCAAGAGCGGGCATATCGGCGTGAAAATCGCAGCGACCCTTGCTTCGACGGGGACGCCCGCATTCTTCGTGCATGCGGCGGAAGCCAATCACGGTGACCTCGGCATGATCGGGCAGGGTGATGTGATCATCGCCATTTCCTGGGGCGGCCAGGCGCAAGAACTCAAGGCGATCCTCTCCTATTCGAGGCGGTTTTCCATTCCGCTGATTGCCATTACCTGCGACGAGAAGTCGAGTCTCGGCCTTGCCGCCGATATCGTGCTCAAGCTGCCGAGGGAGGCTGAGGCCTGCCCGCATGGCTTAGCGCCGACGACCTCGGCAATCATGCAGCTTGCAATCGGCGACGCGCTGGCGGTGTCGCTTTTGGAGGCGCGCGGCTTTACCGCCACGGATTTCCACGTCTTCCATCCGGGCGGCAAGCTGGGCGCCAGCCTGATGCACGTCGCCGATGTCATGCATACCGGCGAGCAGCTGCCGCTCGTTGCCCAGGGCACACCGATGCCGGAGGCGATCATGGTGCTGTCGCGCAAGCATTTCGGCTGCGTCGGCGTGCTGGACAAGGATGGGCGGCTTTGCGGCATCGTCACCGAAGGCGACATGGCGCGCAACCTGACGCGCAATCTTGCCGAGCTTACCGTCGACGACATCATGACGCGGACGCCGAAGACGGTGAAGCAGACGGTGCTGGCGACCGCGGCCCTGGCGCTGCTCAACCAGCATCATATCGGCGCGCTGATCGTCATCGACGACGAGCGCCGGCCGGTCGGGCTGGTGCATTTCCACGACCTGCTGCGGATCGGCGTCGCCTGATCAGGCTTGTCTGATCAGATCGGCTCGACCCTCAGGTCGCGGCCGTGACACGAAACCACCTTCACCTGTGTTCCCACGGGAAGGTCGGGTCCCATCACCTGCCATAGCGTATCGTCGAGGCGAATGCGGCCCCGGCCCTCGCGGATCGGCTCGTGCAGCGTTGCCGTGCGGCCGACGAGGCTCTCGCCGCGCTGATTGAGGAAAGGCTCGTCGGTCGTCGCATTGCGCAACGTCAGTCGGCGGCCGGCGAAGGTCGCGGCAACGGCGAGAAGCGCAAAAAGGATCGCCTGCAACTCCCAGACCCAGAAGGCGCTGTCCCAGAAGAGCAGCGACAGCGCGCCGACGATCAAGGCGGCAAGGCCGATCCAGACCAGGAAGAAGCCGGGAACGATCATTTCCGCGGCGAGCAGCACGAGGCCCGCGACCCACCAGCTCCACGGACCGAGTTCGGCGACGATCTTCGCCAGCATGGCTTAACGCTCCTGCTCGGGATTGAAAGGATTGGGGGTCGAAGGATTGATCGGCGGCGTCGAGCGCGCCGGAGCAGGACGGGGACGCGGCGGTACCGGCTGCGGTGTTGACGGGCTGTTGCCGGCATCGCCGAAGACCTCGCGGGCAATGGCGCCGATACCACCGAGCGAGCTCAGGATGGAAGAGGCTTCCATTGGCATCATCACGATCTTCGAATTCGGCGCCGAACCGATCGAGGTCAGCGCCTCGGTGTATTTCTGGGCGACGAAATAGTTGATCGCCTGAATGTCGCCGGCGGCGATGGCTTCAGAGACCATCTTCGTCGCCTTGGCTTCGGCCTCGGCCAGGCGTTCGCGGGCTTCGGCGTTGCGGAAGGCGGCTTCGCGCTGGCCTTCGGCCTGCAGGATGGCGGATTGCTTGGCGCCTTCGGCCCTCAGAATCTGTGCGTTGCGCGAGCCTTCGGCTTCCAGCACCTGGGCGCGTTTCTCGCGCTCGGCCTTCATCTGGCGGGCCATCGCATCGACGAGGTCGCGCGGCGGCTGAATGTCCTTGATCTCGACGCGGGTGACCTTGATGCCCCAGGGATGCACGGCCTCGTCGACGACGCGCAGCAGCCGGTCGTTGATCGCATCGCGGTTGGAGAGCAGTTCATCAAGATCCATCGAACCCATGACCGAACGGATGTTGGTCATGGTGAGATTGAGAATGGCGTTTTCGAGGTTGGAGACCTGATAGGCAGCCTGAGCGGCGTTCAGCACCTGATAGAAGGAAACGGCATCGGCCGAAACCGAGGCATTATCCTTGGTGATCACCTCCTGTGTCGGCACGTTCAGCACCTGCTCCATCACGTTTAACTTGGCGCCGACGCGCTCGATGAAGGGGGTGATGAGGTTGAGGCCCGGCTCCAGCGTGCGGGTATAACGCCCGAAGCGCTCGATCGTATAGCGGTAGCCCTGCGGCACGGTCTTGATGCCGGCAAAGAGCACCAGGATGACGAAGATCACAAGCACGATCACGACGATGTCGAAGCCGCCGAACAGCATGAAGAATTCCTCCTATCGGCGCATGCGCGCCTGCCCAACTGATGTGGTGAGTTAGCACGTTCTTTGCGAGGAAGAAATGAGGGCGCAACCGCCCGGGCTCCAAGTGAAAAGGAGGTTCCGTTTCGGTTAAGTCATTGGTCTGTTATGAGCTACTCGTCCGAGGCCGCGTTCTGAGGGTGTCTCTCAGGCCCAGCCCTGCAATTCGCGGCGGACGACCTTTTCCAACACCTTCATGCCGTCCTCGCCGTCGTTGAGGCAGGGAATATGCGCGAACTTCTCGCCGCCATTCTCGTGAAAGGAATGGGCGGCCTGCTCGGCGATCTCCTCCAGCGTCTCCAGACAGTCGGAGACGAAGCCGGGATTGATGACGGCGATGCGCTTGACGCCGTCCTTGGCGAGCTTTTCCACGGTCTTGTCGGTATAGGGCTGCAGCCATTCCTCCGGCCCGAAGCGGGACTGGAAGGTGACTATGAAGTTTTCCTTGGTGAGCCCGAGCCGCTCGCGCAGCAGCCGGCCAGTCTTCTGGCATTGACAGTAATAGGGATCGCCCTGCTTGAAATAGGACATCGGTATGCCGTGGAAGGAGGCGAGCAGCATCTCGGGCTTCCAGTCGAGGGTCGAAAGATGCCTTTCGACAGACGTGGCGAGCGCTTCGATATAGGTATCGTCATCGTGGTAATCGGGAACGGTGCGCAGTGCCGGCTGCCAGCGCATCGAGAGCAGTTTCTGGAAGGCCTTGTCGTTGACGGTGGCGGTCGTCGCCGCCGCATATTGCGGATAGAGCGGGAAGAGCACGATCCGGTCGCAGCCTTCTTCTTTCAGCGCGTCGATGCGCGAGGCGATCGACGGCGTGCCGTAGCGCATCGCCCAGTCGACCTTGACGTTATCAAGATCCTTCAGGCGCTCAGCCATCAGGTCCGACTGGTTGCGGGTGTAGGTGCGCAGATAACTTTCGTTCTGTTCCTTGTTCCAGATCAGCTCATAGGCCTTGCCGACCTTCTGCGGGCGGGTGTTGAGCACGATGCCGAACAGGATCGGATACCACTTCCAGGGCGACCATTCGATGACGCGGCGGTCGGTCAGGAATTCTCTGAGATAGCGGCGCATCGAGGTATAGTCGGTGCCGTCGGGCGTGCCGAGATTGACCAGCAGCACACCGACCTTACCAAATTTGACGGCCGGATGGTCGGCCGGGCGGAGTGAAATATCTGCTGTCATTCTGGTCCCAACGTTCATTTGTCCCATCGGCTCATACGCAGCCCGGAGATCGTGGTTCACCCTATAGAAAGAAAAGCCGGCCCGGAAAACCCCGGACCGGCCAGCGGCATCGAGACAAATCGTCTTACTTGGCGGGGACCTGAATTTCCTCGCCGATCCTGAGATGGCGCGGGTTCGGGCTGCCATTGGCTTCCGAGAGTTTGCGCCATTCGGCGCCATCGCCATAGAAGCTTTCGGCCAGATCCCAGAACGTATCGCCGGCAACGATGACATGGGTCGATGGTGTTGCAGGTGCTGACGTTGCCGGAGCCGGTGCGGGCTCGGTCGAAGGCGCCGGTGTGGCGGGTGCCGGAGCCGGTTCTGCGGATGGGGCAGGTGCTGCCGGAGTCGGGCTGGGCTCTGCAGATGGGGCTGGAGCTGCAGGGGCCGGAGCGGGCTCTGCAGACGGAGCGGGAGCAACGGGTGCAGCAGGCGCCGGCTCGGAAGCGGAGGGAGCAGGCGCTGCCTGCGCCAGTTCGGTGACGCGGCCGTCCGTGTAGGGCTTGTAGGGCGAATGTGCTGCGACATATTCGGCGGTCACGTCGGCAAGGTCCGGACCGTAATCATAGGCGTTCTTGCCGTCCTTGAAGATCGAATAGCCATCGCCGCCGGCCCGCATGAAGTTATTGGTGGCGACTTTGTAGGTCTTGGCCGGATCGATCGGAGCGAAGCTGTCGCCCTCCTTCACCTGGACATCGCTGACGCGGCTGCCGACGGGCTTCGACTGATCGAAGGAGAACTTCAGGCCCGCGACCTGCGGGAAGCGCCCGGCGCCCTGGTCGATCTGGCTGACACCATTTTCGAGCGCTTTGACGACATCTGCGCCGGTTGCCTCAAAAGTGGCGAGCGTGTTCTGGAAAGGCAGGACGGTGATGACCTCGCCCTGGGTGACCTCGCCGCCGTCGATCGAGGCGCGCAGGCCGCCGCCGTTCTGGACGGCGATGGTGACGCCCTGGTTCTTGGTGCGATCGAGCATGGCGTCGGCCACCAGATTGCCCATCGAGCATTCCTTGACGCGGCAGACCTTGCGGTCGCCTTCGATCGGGCTTTCGGAAGAGCCGATCACCTTCTTGCGCAGTTCTTCGATCGGCTTTGCCAGTTCGGCAATGCGGGCAATGACGGCAGGATCGGGCGTGAAGCTGGAATCGATCAGGATCGGATCGCCCTTGGCATCCTTGACGACGCCGCTATCGTCGAAATTGACGACGAGATCGCCGAGATACTTGCTGTAGGAGGCAGCCTGGACGACCGGCACCTTGTACCCGCCGGGATTGTCAACCATCGTTGGGTAGGGGCCTTCAGCCTTCGGATCGGTGTTGGAAAGCAAGCTGTGGGAATGGCCGCCGACGACGATGTCGACATCCGGGATCTTGGCGATCAGGGCGAGATCGCGGGGATAACCGACATGGGTCAGCGCGATGATCTTGTTGACGCCCTGACCCTTCAGATCCTGAACGGCCGCGGTAATGGTCTCAACGTCATCAGCGATCGTGACGTTCGGGCCGGGGGAGGAAAGCTCTGCCGTATCATTGGTGACGGCGCCGACGATGCCGATCTTCTGGCCGCCGACATCGAGCACCAGCGACGGCTTGATGCGGTCCCCGAGCTTGGAGGCAGCCGTCGCCTTGACGTTCGCCGTCACGACAGGGAACTGCACCTTGTCGAGGAAGGTCGCGAGCCCGTCCTCGCTGTCGTCGAATTCATGGTTGCCGACGGTCATGGCGTCGAACTTCATCAGGTTCAGGAATTCGGCTTCGGCTGCTCCCTTGTAGGTCGTGTAGAAGAGCGAGCCCTGGAAATTGTCGCCGGCATTGAGGAGGACGATGTTCTTGCCGGATAGCGCCTGACGGCGCTGGTCGATCGCGGTCTTCAGGCGGGCAGCACCACCGAAGCATTCCTTCTTGCCTTCCTCCTCAGCCGAGCAGGTGGAGTCGAACTTGTTGATCGATTCGATGCGCGAATGGAAATCGTTGATATGAAGAATATTGAGTTCGTAATCCGCAAAGGCGGCGCCCGCGCTCAGCGCCAGCATGGACGCGGTCAAAAGACCGAAGCTGAAAGACTTCGTCATCCCTGTTCTCCTGATTGAGGCGAAAGATCCCCCTGATCCTCGCCGATCTTTTTCATCGTGCGCCGGGGCGGTTTCCCGGCCTGCGGATGTTCCATCAGACGATGCACGACCGCAAGAGAAAGCTGGGCCAGGCGCGGCGCTTTCCAAGGGGGCAGGGCAAAAAAGCCGGGTTGCCTATCCCAGGCATTCGCCGTCGGCGGCGTTTCGATAGAGTTCGTGCACGGCCTCTGCAATATTCGGAACCGCGGCGAGCGCGATGATCAAGCAGAGAAGGGAAACGAGGCGATGAATGCGCCGGCCGGCCCGATAGGCAAGGGCCGCGCCTGCACCATAGATCAGGACTGCCGGCACGGCGAAGATCAGCACCTGCAGCGGCCCGTCGCAATCGGGAACGGCGATACTCTGGGCACGATAGACATTGGCCGGCAAAACGACCGCAAGTGCCGCAAGCGGCATGGCGAACAGCAGGATGAAATAAGAGGCGAAGGCCCGCATGGTGTGCTTAGCCTATCGCCTTCTTTCAGCCGCGGCGGGAAAGCGTGAACTGTGCGCCGGAATCGGAGGTGCAATTGAGCTGGCTCGGGTTGACGAGGGCGCAATTGACCTTGGACTGGGTCTTGCGCACCAGCGAAGTCATGTTGATCTCCACCAGGGTCGGTGAGGTATTGATATAGGTGCCCGAGGCAAGAAGCTGGTTGCTGTCGGTCGTTCGGGTGGTGAAAGTACCGCCCTGGAAGGTGGAAACGATGCCGTTCGGATCGCTCCAGTTGCCTTCGACGCCGGTAGCGGCGGGCGCGGTTGCGACCGGCAAGCGACGCGGCTCTGATGAAACGCAGGCGGCAAGAGCGACCGCTGCACCGACAAGAACAAGACCAGTTCTGATTTTCATAAGGCTTCTCCCGGCGAATCGGCGCGGCGGACAGCCGCCAAGTTCGGGAAAAACATGGCGCGCGCCCGGCATGAAGGCAAGCCTTGGAAGGGCGGCGGGTGGCATTTAGACAGCCGGCGTTACAAAAATGCCCGCCTTGCGGCGGGCATTGTCGAAGTCGTGCTGGCGATCTTAGAGCGGTTCAGCTTTTCATGGAATCGGAGAACCGCTCTAAGTTTTTATTCTTACGCAATTCCGGACGGAAAACCGCTGCGCCTTTTCCTGGAATTGCTCTAGCGAACCAGAATGTTCTTGAACTGCCAGGGATCCTTGGTGTCGATGTCCTCGGGGAAGAGGCCCGGACGGCCGTCGAGCGGGGTCCAGTCGGTGTAGTGGCCCTCGACCGGGCCGAGATAGGGCATCTGCACTTCGAGGCAGCGCTTGTAATCGATCTCGTCGGCCTCGACGATGCCGGCATTCGGGTTTTCCAGCGCCCAGACCATGCCGGCGAGGACGGCGGAGGTCACCTGCAGGCCGGTGGCGTTCTGATAGGGTGCGATGCGGCGGGTTTCTTCCAGCGACAGGCGCGAGCCATACCAATAGGCGTTCTTCTCATGGCCGTAGAGCAGGACGCCGAGTTCGTCGATGCCGTCTTCCAGCTCGTCCTCGTCGAGAACGTGATGGACCGGCTGCGGCGTGCCGCCATTGCCGAACATCTCATGCAGCGAGAGAACGGCGTCGTTGGCCGGATGGTAGGCATAGTGGCAGGTCGGGCGGAAGGTCACTTCGCCGTCCTTGTCGCGAACGGTGAAGAAATCGGCGATCGAGATCGACTCGTTGTGGGTGACGAGGAAGCCATATTGCGGGCCGGGCGTCGGGCACCAGGTGCGCACGCGGGTGTTGGCGCCCGGCTGCTCCAGGTAGATCGCCGCCTTGTTGCCCTTCTTGTGCTTCTTGGCGTTCTTCGGCATCCATTCTTCATGCGTGCCCCAGCCGAGTTCGGCCGGCTGCAGTCCTTCAGAGATGAAGCCTTCGACGGACCAGGTGTTCCAGAAGACGTTGAGCGGCTTCGGATGCTTGGTGCGCTGGGTGTCGCGCTCGGCGATATGGACGCCCTTGACGCCGAGCTTCTTCATGAGCTTTGCCCAGCCTTCGCGATCGTGCTGGTCCGGTTCCTCGAATTTGAGGCCGATGTCATTGGCGAGGTTGACGAGCGCCTGCTTGACGAACCAGGAGACCATGCCGGGATTGGCGCCGCAGGTGGAGACGGCAGTAGCCCCGCCCGGGTTCTTCGCCTTTTCCTTGCGCACGGTTTCGCGCAGCGCATAGTTGGTGCGATCGGCATTGCTCATGCCCTTGTCGAAATAGAAGCCGAGCCAGGGCTCGACGACGGTGTCGATATAGGGAACGTCGAGTTTGCGGCAGAGCTTGATGATGTCGAGCGAGGAGGTGTCGACCGAGAGGTTGACGCAGAAACCCTGGCCTTCGCCTTCCGTCAGCAGCGGCTTCAGCAGTTCCTTGTAATTGTCCTTGGTGACATATTCCTTGATGTGGCGAACGCCGTGCTTCTTTAAGATCTCCATGTCGGAGGGCTCTTCACGAGGATCGATGACGACCATCCGGCTCTTGTCGAATTTGAAATGGCGCTCGATCAGGGGCAGGGTGCCGCGGCCGATGGAGCCAAAGCCGATCATCACGATCGGACCGGTAATTTCGGCATATACCGGATAGTTCTGTTCCGTCATTCTTTTCTCCTGTGGAAGGGGACGAAGGCGTTCAGCCCGAAGAATTATTTTGAAATTGCCGCAGAGAGTGCGAGGTGACCGGCTCTAATCATAAAATGGCGTCACAATAAAGAGCGTTGACGGGGAAAGGCCAAATATCGAGCGGCGATAGAGGCCGGCGAAACCGTCCTGGGGATCGGCAGACCGCATGGATTGGCTTAACCGATGACGGTGCCCTGGTGGAAGAGCATGCGCCAGTGCCCGTCCTCTTCCAACCGCCAGATGGAACTGCGCAGCGTCCGCCTTTCGCTTCCGTCGGTGTCTGTGTAAATGGCGCGGTAGATGACGAGCGCGATGTGCTCGGCAAGTCTTTGGGTTTCGAAATGCTCGCCGCGGGAGGTTCCCGTCCGTTGCTCGGCCAAAAGACTGGGCACAATGACGTCAAAGGTATAGAGCCGTCCGGAACTGCCGATTTCGCGGAAATCGCGCGAGAGCAGCGCGGTCAGCATCTCCCGCGAGGCGCGAACCGACGGATCGAAGAGTTTTTCTTCGAGCTCTTTCAGATGGGCTGCTAGATCATCCATGATCGGCTCCTTCGAATTCAGCGCTTCAGGATTTCCAGTCCTTCGACCGCCGTCGTCACGGAAAGCTCGGTGATGTCGTATTCGGCGACGCCATGAATGGTGAAGGGATCGGTGGCGACATAGGCCTCGATTGCGGTGCGATCGCCGATTGCGAGGATGACGCCGCCGGTGCGCGGCACCTTGCGGCCGGAAGCCAGAAACCAGCCCTTGGCGTAGCCCTCCTTCACCCAGGCCATGTGCGGCTCCATGTGCCTGTCGGCTTCATCGTTGGGTTTCACATAGGTGAGCGAGAGAATGAACATTGTCAGCTCCTGACGAGGTTTGCGCGGATCAGGCCGCGCAGCGAATTGCCGATATAAAGCGTGCCGGCATCGAGATCGGCAAGCGTGATACGGCCGACGCGGGCCTTGCGCCCGCAGATGAGCTCCGTGCGCAGCACGCCGGCGAGCAGGCCGCAGGAGATCGGCGGGGTGCGCATGATGCCGGTTCCGTCGTCCAGGAAGATCGAGGTGATGGTGCCCTCGCAGACTTCGCCGCGCTCGTTCAAAAGCATGACCTCATCGGCCTCATCCGGCCTGTATTCGGCCCGCGCGGCCTCGTAGACGGCACGGCGCGTGGTCTTGATGCGCAGCAGCCTGTCGGCGGAATTCAGGCGGGTCTCGGCGAGACGGACGGTCCAGGTGGCATCGAGCGCCAGGGGCACGAAAGCGGCGCGGGTCACCTCGATCCGGCCTTGCGCGTCGAAGGTCAGGCGGATGCGCAGCGGACCGTCAGCACCCGCAACGGCTTCGTCGAGCTTGGCCGCTGCCTCGATCGGTTGCGGGAAGCCAAGGCGACGGGCGGAGCGGGAAAGCCGGGCGAGATGTAGTCGCAGCCGGATGAAGCCTTCGCCGGGCTGCCAGAGCAGCGTCTCGATCAGCGAAAAATCGGTCATCGCGCAATCCATTGGTCGCCGACAGCGAAGCGGGCCTTGAGCAGGCATTCCTCATATTCGGCCTCGGCGGTCGAATCGAAGACGATGCCGCCGCCGACATTGAAGACGGCCCTGCCGCCCTCAAAAAGCGTGATGGTGCGGATGGCGACGGAAAAACGCATGGCGCCGGTGGGCGAGATCATGCCGATCGCGCCGCAATAGGCGTCGCGGGGAACATCCTCGAGCGCATGGAGGATTTCCATTGCCCGCATCTTCGGCGCGCCGGTGATCGAACCGCAGGGAAAGAGCGCGGAGAAGATGTCGCGGATCGAAAGATCGGGGCGGAGCCTTGCCTGGACATGGCTCACCATCTGGTGGACGGTCGGATAGGTCTCGATGTCGAAGAGCTTCGGGACGTCGAGCGTGCCGACCTCGGTGATGCGGGAGATATCGTTGCGCAGGAGATCGACGATCATACGGTTTTCCGCCTGCGTCTTGATATCGCGGCGCATGGCTTCGATGATTTCGGCATCCTCGGCGGCGGTAGCGCCGCGTTTCGCCGTGCCCTTCATCGGATGGGTCTCGATCCAGCCCGCTTCGTCGGTGCGGAAGAAAAGTTCGGGCGACCGCGAAAGGATGATCGGGCCGCCGAGATCGACCAGCGCGCCGTATTTGACCGGCTGGCGTTCGATCAGCGACCAGAAGGCAGCACGAGGGTCGCCATTCCAGCGAGCCTCGACCGGCATGGTGAGGTTCGCCTGATAGGCATCGCCAAGCCGCAGGTGCTGGTGGAGACGGTCGAAGCGCTCTTTATATATGGGGAAATCCCAGGCGGCTTTCGGAGCAGTGAGGAACTCCTCGTTTTCGAGGCGCTGTTTTGGCTGGGCAAGCGGATGCGTATCGGCCTGCGGAGCGTCGAACACGCCGAAACAAATGAGCGGGGTCTCGCGATGTTCCCCGGCGAAGGGAGCAAGTTTTTCCTCGAAGAGGTATCCGGCCTCATAGGCCATGTAGCCGGCAAGCCATTTGCCTGCGGCCTTGGCCTGCTGCATCCGGGCAAGGCCTGCAAAGAACTCGGCGCGCGTCCTGGCAACGATTATCTCTGCCGGCTCGGCAAAAAGCATCACCTGCCCTGATGTATCGTCGCGAAAGAGAATGTAGGGTTGGTCAGCCACGCGCCGCTTTCAATTTGTTCTGCTCCTCATTGCTCAAAATTTGATTGGGAGCGTGAGGCATTTTCCCTCTTCTTCCTCGGGGAGAAGATGCCCGAAGGGCAGATGAGGGGGCGGAGCGAAGTGACGTCCTGAGCATATGCGAAGGACAGGTTCGGCCGTATCGCCCCCTCATCCGCCTGCCGGCACCCAGGGTCGAGCCACTTGTCTCGACCCGTCCTTCGGACCCCCGAGGGGAGAAGAGACTCGTTGCTGCCCCTTCCGCTCTTGGCGAAAGGAATTTCAGGCCGACCTATCCAACGCTTCCAGTTCGTCGATCAGCCCTTCGATCATCGACAGGCCTTGGCTCCAGAACGACGGATTGGTGGCGTCGAGGCCGAAAGGCTTCAGCAGTTCCGAGTGATGCTTGGTGCCGCCGGCCCTCAGCAGTTCGAAATACTTCTCCTGGAAGCCCTTCTCGGCCTTCTGGTAGACGGCATAGAGCGAATTCACCAGGCAATCGCCGAAGGCATAGGCGTAGACATAGAAGGGCGAGTGGATGAAGTGGGGGATATAGGCCCAGTAGGTCTCGTATCCCTCGGAAATGTTGATCGCCGGCCCAAGGCTTTCCGACTGGACGGAGAGCCAGAGTTCGCCGATATCGTCGGCTGTGAGTTCGCCAGCCTTGCGGGCGGTGTGCAGCTTGCGCTCGAATTCGTAGAAGGCGATCTGGCGCACGACCGTGTTGATCATGTCCTCGACCTTCTGGGCAAGCATCGCCTTGCGCTCGCGCGTATCGGTCGTCTTTTGCAGAAGGGCGCGGAAGGTCAGCATTTCGCCGAAGACGGAAGCGGTTTCGGCAAGTGTCAGCGGCGTCTGGCACATCAGTGCCCCCTGCGCACCGGCGAGAACCTGATGCACGCCGTGCCCGAGTTCATGAGCAAGGGTCATCACATCGCGCGGCTTGCCCATGTAATTGACGAGCACATAGGGATGGGCCGAGGGAACCGTCGGATGGGCGAAGGCGCCGGGCGCCTTGCCGGCACGGACCGGTGCATCGATCCACTGTTCATCGAAGAACCGCCTGGCGATATCAGCCATCTCGGGGGCAAAATTGCCATAGGCAGAAAGCACCGTGTCCTTCGCCTCCGGCCAGGAGATGATGGCGCTGGAGGTTTCCGGAAGGGGCGCATTGCGGTCCCAGAAATTCATCTGCTCCATGCCGAGCCACTTCGCCTTCATCTTGTAATAGCGATGCGAAAGGCGGGGATAGGCTTCGCGGACGGCCGCGGCCAGCGCATCGACGACCTCGCGCTCGACACGATTTGCCAGGTGTCGGCTGTCGGCGATGTCTTCGAAGCCGCGCCAGCGGTCGGCGATCTCCTTATCCTTGGCAAGCGTGTTGGTGATCAGCGTGAAGGTGCGGATATTCGCCTTGAAGGTTTCGGCAAGCGCCATGGCTGCCTTGCGGCGCACTTCCGAATCCTTTTCCTGCAGCTTGTTCAGCGCCACTTCGAGCGGCACTTTCTCGCCATCGATATCGTAGCGAAGTTCCGCCATGGTTTCGTCGAAGAGGCGGTTGAAGGCTGCGGCCGATGTCATCGACTTCTCGAGGAAGAGCTGTTCCAGTCTGTCGTCGAGCTGGTAGGGCTTGTCCTTCCTGAGGTCGAGCAGCCATGGGCGATAGTGTCCGGCGGCGGGATCATTCGCCATGCAGGCGTCGATCACCGCGTCGTCGATGCGGTTCAGTTCCAGCGCGAAGAACAGGAGATGGCCGGAAAATTCGGTGATCTTGGCCTGTACGTCGCCGTAGAGCTTGCCGTTTGCCGGATTGGTGGTGTCGGAGAAATAGGTGAGGCCGGCAAAGGAGCCGAGACGGCCGATGATGTCATCCAGCGCCTCATATTCCTTCAAAGCCGCGCCGATGCCCTCAGCGCCGGTCTTCGTCGCCGCCTCAGTGAGTGTGCCCTTCCACTTTTCTTCAAAGGCGATCGCTGCCTTGCCGGCCTTTTCCATGTCGGCGACGAAGGCGGTGGAGGTGGCGGAGGGATAAAGATCCTGCAGCTTCCAGACCGGCAGATCGCCGAGCGCCGCATCGGCTGCCCCAGCTGGCGCTGCCGCCGATAGAAGAAGGCCGGCGTGCGGGAGCTTGTTTTTCATGAGCGCAATTCCTCTCCACTTTTATAACAGGTCTGCCGTAACAGGTCAGCTTGTCTACCGCATCGGCCCGAAAATCGGAATCGATTTTCGAAAAGCACGATGCGTCGATTGAAAGTGTTACAGCGTCCTTTGCGCATCTGAGAAGACGCGCTGCGCCGTAAGCGTGCCAAGGCCCGGCATCAAGGGGCTTTCGGCGCATGAAAGGCCTCGCTTCGGCACGAAAACGACCCGTTGCAATCGTTAAAATGCAATTGTTTCTCAAAACTGGATGTTCAAGCCTTGCTGTCAGAGTGCGCTTCATGGTTTCGCATGAAGTGAGGCGACAATGACCGGTTACAATGAGCTCAAGGGAGCAGGGCAAATCCTCGTGGTCGAGGACGACCCCGTGCAGCGCCGCCTGCTCAAGAACGCAATCGAGCGTCACGGCCATGTCGTGCACCAGGCGGAAAATGGCCGCATCGGCCTGGAAATGGTCAAACGCGACAGCGGCCTTTTCAACGTCATCGTGCTCGACTTGATGATGCCGGAGATGACCGGCCTCGAATTCCTCGATGCGCTTCATGAATTTGGCACGCAGATCCCCGTCATCGTGCAGACGGGGCAGGGCGGCATCGAGACGGTGGTGCAGGCGATGCGCGCCGGCGCCTTCGATTTCGTCGTCAAGCCGGTCTCGCCTGAACGCATCGCCACTTCGATCTCGAACGCGATGAAGCTCGACCAGCGCGAGGTGAAGGCACGGGCCGGACGCCGGTCGCGCTCAGGCTCGGTCGGCTTCGACGATATCGTCTCGGCAAGCCCGGCGATGCTCCGCGTCATCGATCTCGCCCAGCGGGCGGCTCAGTCCAACATTCCCGTCGTGCTCGAAGGCGAATCCGGCGTCGGCAAGGAACTGGTGGCGCGCGCCATCCAGTCCGGCGGCGACCGCTCGAACAAGCCCTTCGTCACGGTCAATTGCGGGGCGATCCCGCATAATCTGGTCGAGAGCATTCTCTTCGGTCACGAGAAGGGTGCGTTTACCGGCGCGACCGAGCGCCACATCGGCAAATTCATGGAAGCCGACGGCGGCACTATCTTCCTGGACGAGATCGGCGACCTGCCGCTCGACGTGCAGGTGAAGCTCCTGCGTGCCGTTCAGCAGGGCGAGATCGAGACCGTCGGTGCGCGCACCGCGCACAAGGTCAATGTCCGGCTGATCTCGGCGACCAACAAGGATCTGATCGAAGAGGTCAAGAACGGCCATTTCCGCGAGGATCTCTACTATCGCCTCAACGTCTTCCCGATAACCATTCCGGCGCTGCGCAAACGCAAGGAAGACATTCCGCATCTGGTGCGCGTCTTTGCCGACCGCTTCTCCAGCGAGCAGAAGAATGGCCGCCGCATGACGGTGAATGCCGGCACGCTGGCTTTGCTGACGGCCTATGACTGGCCGGGCAATATCCGCCAGCTCGAAAACGCGATCTTCCGTGCGGTCGTCCTGGCCGAAGGACCGGAGCTGACCGAGGCGGATTTCCCGCAGATCGCCGCCCAGCTTCCGGAATATGAAGTGATAGATCATCTAGCCCTCGTTGCCGACAATACCGGCCTCAATCCAGAGGATGGCTATGGCGAGGACTTCAGGGCGTCGATGGGTGAGGTGCACCACCGCCTGTCCGAGACCTCGGAAAATGCGATCGCCAGCGTCAATCCTGCCGGAGACGTGCGCAAGCTTGCCGATGTCGAGGAGGAACTCATCCGATTCGCGCTCAAATTCTATCGTGGGCAGATGAGTCAAGTGGCGCGTAAGCTCGGCATCGGCCGATCCACACTTTATCGCAAGCTCAAGGACTACGGCATAGACCCTGACAATCCCCAGAAAGATGCGGCTTAAGCGCTTTTCATTAAGATTAAGGCAACCACGTTTTGTTACTAGTCATAAACCACTTGTTAGTGGCGCGTTCACTATGTAAAGAAAAGGTTGATCATGTGTGGCATTTTTGCCATCGTGTGACCGCATTTGACAGTCATCTGAGACAGTACGGGACATTGTCTGTCTGACGGGGATCGAGTTGCCGAATCTGAATGGGAATTCCAAGCCTTCGCGCTTGAGCTGGCGTTTGTTGTGCGCCGACATTTGCGGAAAGGCAATGAGGACGGTAGCGGCCGCCCTTATTGCGCTCGCGGTTTCCTCACCGGTATTCGTTGGTACGCCTTCGCAGGCAGCGGGCGACACCCGCAGCCTCAAGCTCTATTTCATTCATACCGGCGAAAAAGCCGTCATCACCTACAAGCGTAACGGCAAGTTCGACCCCAAGGGTCTGGAGCAACTGAACCGCTTTCTGCGCGACTGGCGCAAGAACCAGCCGACCAAGATGGACCCGCGCCTGTTCGACCTGATCTGGGAAGTTTATCGCCAGAGCGGTTCGAGGGATTACATCAACGTCGTCTGCGGTTTCCGTTCGCCGGGAACCAACGAGATGCTGCGCGGCCGCTCGCGCAAGTCCGGTGTCGCCGAAAAGAGCCAGCATATGCTCGGCAAGGCGATGGACTTCTTCATTCCCGACGTCAAACTGGCGACGTTGCGCGCCATCGGCATGAAAATGCAGGTCGGCGGCGTCGGCTTCTATCCGAAATCGGGCTCTCCCTTCGTGCATATGGATGTCGGCGGCGTTCGGGCCTGGCCGCGCATGAGCCGCGACGAGCTTGTCCGGCTCTTCCCGAACGGCAATACCATCCATATTCCGGCCGACGGCAAGCCGCTACCGGGCTACCAGCAGGCAATGGCCGAGTATAAGCGCCGCGGCGGCGGCCCGCAGATCCAGATCGCCAGCGCTTCCGAATCGGCGGCGCCGAAACATAAGACGCTGTTTGCCGTGCTCTTTGGCGGCGGAGCGGACGAGCAGGAAGACGAGTCGGACGATTCCACGCCTGTTGCCGTCGCCAAGGCGACGCCGCCGAAGGCCGAGCCCGCTCCTGCCGAGCCGCAGCAGACCGAAGTCGCCGATCTGAATGCGCCGGTACCGCAGGTTCGCCCGGCATTCAGCAACCAGCCGACGGGCAGCGAAGTGGCGAGCGCGCTCGTCGCGCCGCCTTCGGGTAATGCCGCACAGCAGGCTCTTGCGGCGGCCCTTCCGGCCGATCAGGCCCAGTCGCAGCAGTTCGCCGATCTCAGCGCCTACAGCATTCCGGTTCCCTCGCTTCTCGGCCAGCGCCGCGCGCCTGGCGACGCCGAGGTGGCATTGGCCGATCCCATGCTGACCGGCGCGAATGCGCTGCCGGTTCCGACGCCGATCGAACGCCCTGCCGTTGCCGAGAACCTCCTTGCCGCGGCCGATGCCGATCCGGAAGCAGAGGCCGACGAAGCCGATCAGGACGCGCTGTCTCCTGCGGTCGCCGATGCGCTCGACCAGCAGCGGAACGAGGATGCGGAAAGGCAGATCGCGTCCAGGGCGGCGCCGCAGACGGTCGAGCAGGCCATCAACGCCGCGATGACGCAAAAGGCGCCTGCCGCAAAGCCGCCGCTCGAACTCGCCGCCTTGGCGCCGATGACCAAATCGGCAAGCTTTGGCGATGGCTTCGACGAACCGGCTGTCGAAAGCGCCGTGGCGCAGGGGCTTCCCGCCAAGGGTGGCCGCCCGACGCATAAGGAGGCCGCCGCAGCGGATGCCAGCCGCACGACGGTGCGCACCGAGCCGAAGCTGACGGAAAAGATGATCTCGCAGTGGGCGCTTACCAATGCCCGCCTGGAAATGGCCTCCAAGCAGGTCAAGGCGCCGCGGTTCGTCAGCCAGACGATGCGCGCCCAGCCGACCGCCGTCTATGCTGATGGCTTCAACGTCAAGACCGCTTCGGTCGACCCGGCCCGCTTCAGCGGCACGGCTGTGAACTTCATGGAAGTGCGCAAGTTCAACACGAACTGAGCTTGCGATTACGGAATATCGAAAACCGCCGGAGCGATCCGGCGGTTTTTCTTTTTTCGATCCGGCACGTTGGCTGTTTAGGCAGTTGTTTCCACCGCAAAAGAAAAGCCGCCGAAAGGCTCGGCGGCTTGTCGATATCGGCGATGTCGGCGGATCAGCCTTCCGGCGGCGACTCGATCATGCCGAGCGCGAGCAGGTAGGTGTCGAGGATTGCTTCCTCTTCCATGCGTTCCTGCTCGTCCTTCTTGCGCAGCGCCACGACCTTCTTCAGGATCTTGGTATCGAAGCCCATTCCCTTGGCTTCGCCATAGACGTCCTTGATGTCGTCGGCGATGGTCTTCTTTTCTTCTTCCAGCCGTTCAATGCGCTCGATGAAAGCGCGAAGCTGATCGCGGGCGACGCCATGAGCATCAGACATCGTGTTCTCCTGATTTTTCGGTGATCAATTTTGGATGCCAGTGACTGCCGCGAAGCGGCGTCACGGTCAAGCCTGTTCGCGGCCAGCCAAGCTATTTGTGTGGGTTGTTCAGTTCAAAAGCAGCCTTTTGCACAGGCGAGGCCTCGTTCTGGTGAAGATTCTTCCAGTCCTCATAGGACATGCCATAGACCATTTCGCGCGATTCGTCCCTGGTAACCGGGAGACCTTCGGCTTCTGCGGCTTCGCGATACCAGTTCGACAGGCAGTTGCGGCAGAAGCCGGCCAGATTCATCAGATCAATGTTCTGAACGTCGCTGCGTTCGCGAAGATGTGCGACGAGGCGGCGGAAGGCGGCAGCTTCGAACTCGGTCTGTTGTTCCTTGCTGAGCGCGGTCATCTCGCTTCCTTTCGTTAAAGTGAGGCCTTTCGTTCAATTGGCCTTCGTTCAATAGGGGCCGGTGCGCGACAAATGGACGTCGTATCCGTGCAAGGCGGGATCGGCATTCATCGCCGCAAAGATCGGCGCCAGGCGTTCGGCCCATGCCGATATGCCGGTCTCGTCTGCGATCAGGTCCTGCCGCACTTCGAGCAGCGCATGCGGAATGCCTGTGATCATGCAATGGCGGTACATGGTATCGCCCTTCAGTGCGCCGTCATAGGGTTCGTTGTCGCCAACGGCGAGATCGGGGTCGGCGCGCAGCATGTCGAGCAGCGGGCCGACGGCGCGATGGTCGCTATCCCAAAGCACGGCGGCGTGCCAGGGACGGGGAATGCCTTTCCAGGCCGGCGTGAAGGAGTGCAGCGACAGCACCAGCGGCGCCCTGCCGGTGGCATTCGCCACGCTGTCGATCGTTGCGGCGACAGCGTCGTGATAGGGGCGGTGGAAGGTTTCGATGCGGTAGTCCCATTCCTGCGGTGTGATCGGATGATTGCCTGATATGATGGCGCCGTCGGAGATCTTCATGATTAGCGTCGGATCGTCTTCACCGCGATTCGGATCGATCAGCAGACGCGAAAAGCCGCCGAGCACGGCAGGAACGCCGAGCTTCGCCGAAAGCTGCCGCGTCAGGCGCTCGATGCCGATGTCGTAGGCGATGTGGCGGGCGAAGGCCGCGTCGGGCAGTCCGAGCCGGCCATATCGCGCGGGAAGGCGGTTCATCGCATGATCTGCGAGGATCACCATGCCTTTGTCATGTTTGCCGGATAGGATTTCGAAGGATTGGAAGTCGTCCATCAGGAATTGCCGTTCGTCATTTGCGCCGTCGGGCGCAGTGATCGCATGTACCTGCGGCGGGTTCAAGCGTGGCGGGCGAGGAGAGGTTGAGCCGGACCCTCGACAGGTGGATTATGAAAGGAAATATAATCGATTAGCATTGCGTTGACTTTCGCTTGACGGCGGCGCAAGAAGACACGGATACGAATAACCGTGGAGCTATTTGGGAGCCGTGTTGATCCAAGCCGCGCCAAGTTTCCTCACGCGGTCCGGACCGCTGGTCCGTCTCGCTTTGTTCGCTCTTGCAGCCGCCATGCCGTTTTTCATCGCAGATGCCGCACGCGCCGATTTTCGCGTCTGCAACGGAACACAGAATCTCGTCGGCGTCGCGATCGGATACCGGGCCAAGGATGGCTGGGTGACGGAGGGCTGGTGGCAGGTGCCGGCAACGACCTGCGCCACGCTGATCGAGGGAGAATTGCAGTCGCGTTATTATTACCTCTACGCAGAGGACGCCGCCCGGGGAGGACGATGGACGGGTGACGTGCACATGTGCGTGGCGGAAAATGAATTCAAGATCTCGGGTGTGCAGGATTGTTATGCCCGCGGTTACCAGAAGATGGGATTCAAGGAATATGATACGGGCCGCCAGGGTAGCTGGATGGTTCAGCTCTCCGACACCCCAGGGACGCAAGAAAGCCAGAATTGATGAAGCGTAATCGCAAAGTTAAAATCCTCGCCACCCTCGGGCCAGCCTCCTCCGAGGAATCGATGATCGAGAAGCTGCACCAGGCCGGTGCCGATGTCTTCCGCATCAATATGAGCCATGCGAGCCACGACATGATGCGTACGCTCATCCAGCGCATCCGCTCGGTCGAGGCACGCTCCGGCCGGCCGATCGGCATTCTCGCCGACCTGCAGGGACCGAAACTGCGTGTCGGCAAGTTCGTCGACGGCAAGGTGGATCTGAGGCCCGGCCAGACCTTCACGCTCGACAACAACGAAGCCCTCGGCGATCAGAACCGCGTCTATCTGCCGCACCCCGAGATCCTGGAGTCGGTGCAGCCCGGCCACCGTCTGCTGATCGACGACGGCAAGCTCGCCCTGCGCGCAGAAAAATGCGACGGCAAGAGCATCGTCACGACTGTTATTTCGGGCACGCGCATCTCCGACCGCAAGGGCGTCAGCCTTCCCGACACGCTGCTCGGCGTCGGCGCGCTGACGGACAAGGACCGCGCCGATCTTGACGCCGTGCTTGCCACCGATGATGTCGACTGGGTGGCGCTTTCCTTCGTCCAGCGTCCTGACGACCTTGCCGAAGTGCGCAAGATCGCCCGTGGCCGCGTCGGCCTGATGTCGAAGATCGAAAAGCCGCAGGCTCTCGAGCGCATCGAGGAAATCATCGAGCTTTCCGACGCATTGATGGTCGCCCGCGGCGATCTCGGCGTCGAAATGCCGCTCGAATCGGTTCCCGGCATCCAGAAGCAGCTGATCCGCGCCTGCCGCCGTTCGGGCAAGCCGGTGGTCGTTGCCACCCAGATGCTGGAATCGATGATCTCAGCGCCGGTACCGACACGCGCCGAAGTTTCCGACGTGGCGACCGCCGTCTTCGAAGGTGCTGATGCCGTCATGCTCTCGGCCGAATCGGCCTCGGGCGACTATCCCGTCGAAGCGGTCTCGACGATGGCGTCGATTGCCACCGCCATCGAGCGCGAGCCGCATTATCCCGGCATCATCTATGCGCAGCGTGCCCAGCCGGAAGCGACCGGCGCCGATGCGATCTCGCTTGCCGCCCGTCAGATCGCCGAAACGCTGAAGCTGTCGGCGATCGTCTGTTATACCTCGTCGGGCACGACAGGCCTGCGTGCCTCGCGCGAGCGTCCGCAGGTGCCGATCCTGGCGCTGTCGCCGATCATCAAGACGGCGCGCCGTCTTGCCGTCGTCTGGGGCCTGCATTGCGTCGTCACCCATGACGCGACAGATCTCGACGACATGGTCAACCGCGCCTGCCGCATCGTCGCGGACGAAGGCTTCGGCAAGCCGGGCGACCGCATCATCATCTCGGCCGGTGTGCCGCTCGGCACGCCCGGCGCCACCAACATGATCCGCATCGCCTATATCGGCTCCGACGGCCAGAGCGGCGTCTGATCCAATCGCATCCCTTCGAAAGCCCGCTGCCTGAGGAGAGGCGGCGGGCTTTTTCGTTGACGGACCGGCATTGCCAAGCTTGGCGGCGCGTGCAAGTTTCGGTCCCTAGGGCAGGGTTCGGAGGAGCATCATGGATATCGTCACGCTTCTGGCTTTTGCGGCCGTTTCCTCCGTTGGCATCGCGACGCCGGGGCCAACGGTGCTGTTGGCGCTGACCAACGGTTCTCGGCATGGCCTCCGCCGCGCAGTTGCCGGCATGATCGGCGCGGTGCTGTCCGATTTCGTGCTGATCGGCGCCGTGGCGATCGGGCTCGGCGCGCTGCTCGCCGCATCGGAATTCTGGTTCTCGATGCTGAAATGGGCGGGTGCCGCCTATCTCGCTTTTCTCGGCATCATGCTGCTGCGTTCGAAGGGCACGATCGATGCGGCGTTGAAGTCCGGCGCGCCTTCGGGCGCGACTTCGGCCTTCTCGATCGGACTGAAGAGTTTTATGGTCGCGGCGACCAATCCGAAGGGCTACCTGTTCTTTTCGGCCTTCCTGCCGCAGTTCATCGATCCGACCATGCCGCAGGCGACGCAATATATACTGCTCGCCCTTGTCTTCGCCGCGCTCGATTTCCTCATCATGTTCGGCTACGCCTTCTTCGGCTCGCAGGCGGTGCGTTTCCTGAAAACCTCGGGTGCCATGTGGCTGGAGCGGGCCTGCGGTGGCGCGCTGCTGGCGCTTGCCGGCTCACTCGCCTTCTATCGCCGGGCGACCGTCTGAGTTCAGGGTCGAGCCAGGGATAGATGACCGACGCGATAGGCTTGCGTGTGCTCACCGATCTCGGGAATCTCCCGCCAGAGCCTGAAGCGCACCCGCGTCCAGGTCGTCGGTTCGAAGCCGGAGACGGAGGCGAGTGCTGCGCCTGTGGCAACGTCGGCTGTAGCCTCTGCGCTTTCGGTACGGCGGATATTGGCAACCGGCGCGTAAGCCTCCGTTTGCAGAATATCGCGTGTGGCGAACCTGGCTGAGGCGATATCAGGCGAGATTTCTGCCTGCCAGACGATCCAGGTCCTCACCCGCGGCCAGCCGAAGGCGCTGGTGAGAGCCTCGAAACCTGGGCTGCACAGAAAGTCGCTTGCTCCTTCCGGCCTCTGCCAGAGATAGAAGGGCGCATAGAGATTGTCGTGGCTGCCGAACTCCCCCTTGCGGGCGCTGAGATAGGCCTTGAAGCCGAGATTGGGAAAGCCCTCGAGTAACGGACCCTTTTCGCGGACGCGGCGGTCAATGATCGACATGTCGTAATCGGCGGGCAGGGTGAAGCCGTATTGCATGGCGATCATGATCGTGCCTCCACGGGTTGCCTCCATTTCCTCATTGCCCGCCTCCGGCCGTGTGCAGCCGCCAGTCGGGGTCGGTCATCTGGGCAATACCATTGCCGAAGGAGCAGTCTTCCGGGGCGCTGGTGCTGATGACGATCATAACGTCTTCGGGCCGAAGGCCTGGCGATTGAGTGAGGAGATCGACGATCCGCCGATAGAGCGTCTTCTTCGTCTCGACCGTGCGGGGCCTGCCGATGGTGATCGAGATATAGACGAAATCGTCGGAGCGCGGGCCGGCGAGATAGCTGCGGTCGAAGATCAATTCGTTCTCGTCATGCTGGTGGATGGTCTGGAAGCGGTCGTTTTCGGGCACGTCGAAGGTCTCGACCAAGGCGCGCTGAATGTTGTCGGCCAGTGCCATGAGGTAGTCCGGCGACTTGCCTTTGCGAAGGGAAATGCGAACGAAGGGCATCGGAATCTCCATGGTTCAGGCCGTCGGTCGGCCTTGACAGCAGAACCATCGCACGGCACGATGATGCTGAAAATCAGAATTTTATGAATTAATGATCCTTAAAAACGGGATTATGCGATGCGACGGACGAACTTCGATCTCGATGTGCTTCGAACCTTTTCGACCGGTATGGAGCTTGGCAATTTCGCCAAGGCGGCCGAGCGGCTCGGGCGTTCGACCTCGGCAGTGAGTGCGCAGCTGAAGAAGCTGGAGGAACAGGCCGGCACGCCCATCTTCCGCAAGGCAGGGCGCGGGCTGGCGCTGACCGATGCCGGTGAGACGATGCTCGGTTATGCCCGGCGTCTGCTGGAGCTTAACGACGAGGCGGCTGCGGCCGTCAACAGCGTTGAACTGGAAGGCTGGGTGCGGCTCGGCCTGCAGGAGGATTTCGGCGAGACCTTGCTGCCGGAGGTGCTTGGCCGCTTCGCGCGTGCCCATCCGAAGGTCCGGATCGAGGCGCGGGTGGTGCGCAATGCCGAACTGCTCGAGCGTGTCACATCAGGCAAGCTCGATCTGGCGCTTGCCTGGAGCGACGGCACGCTGACGGCGCATTGCGAGCGGATCGGCGAAGTGCCGATGCGCTGGATCGGACCTTCCGAGGGGCAGCCGGGCTGGCAAGCCGCAAGCGGCGGGCCGATGCCGCTCGCTTCGCTGGAGGCGCCGTGCCTGCTACGCAGCGCGGCGACCAAGGCACTTGATGAGGCGGGCATGTCCTGGCGGCTCGCCTTCGTCAGTCCCAGTCTCGGCGGTCTCTGGGCCGCGACGGCGGCAGGCCTCGGCCTCACCATCCGCACGCCGATCGGCCTGCCGGCGAAGGTCCGGCCGCTCGCGCCGGAGACAATCGGCTTGCCGGATTTGCCGAAGCTCGGTCTGGTCCTGCATCGGGCGGAAGCCGAACCGCAACCGGCTGCGGCCCGCCTTGCCGAGCTCGTGCTTCAGTCGGTGCATGGCGCGTTGCGCGAGGTGTTGGCTTGACATCTCCGCATTGACCCTTTGGGCACAAGCCTGTAGCCTCGAATCGCTATGAAGACGTTCACCCTCAATATCGCTTCGGTCTTCTTCTTGAGCCTCTAAGGCTCTGCCTTCGGGCATCAGAAGATGCGGCCGCTGACCAGCCGTTGTGGCTGGCGCGTTGCCGTGGATGTAACCACCCTGCATCTGGCCAAGGAAAGGGCCGGGCAGGTTTGGCGATAGAGAGATATGTCATGACATCAAATGTTTACCCGCCGGCACTGAGTGCTGCGCAGATCGAGCGATTCATCGAGGATGGTTTCGTCAGGATCGACGATGCTTTTTCCCGCGAATTGGCCAAGGAAGCTCGTGCCATCATGTGGCGCGATATTCCCTTCGATGCGGATGATCCAAGGACGTGGACGCAGCCAGTGGTGCGGCTTGCCGGTTATGGCGGCGGACCTTTCGAGAAAGCCGTCAACACGCCGGTATTGCATTCGGCCTTCGATCAGCTCGTCGGCACCGGGCGCTGGGAGCCGCGCAGTGGGCTTGGCAGTTTCCCGGTCCGCTTTCCCCATCCCGATGATCCCGGCGATGCCGGTTGGCATGTCGATCTGAGCTTTCCCGGCGAGGGTTCCGATCCGGACGAGCAGCGGGATTTTTCTGCCTGGCGGGTGAACATCACCTCGCGCGGGCGGGCGCTCCTCATGCTCTTCCTGTTTTCGGATGTCGGAGAGGAGGATGCGCCGACCCGTATCCGCGTCGGTTCTCACAAGGATATTGCTCGTCTTCTAGCGCCGGCGGGGGAAGCGGGGATGGCGCATCTCTGGCTGGAGCATGTGGGAGAAGACCGTCCGCTGGCGTTAGCGACGGGCCTGGCGGGCACGGTCTATCTGTGCCATCCGTTCCTCATCCATGCAGCGCAGATGCATCGCGGCAAGGAGCCGCGTTTCATGGCGCAGCCCGGCCTTGCACCTGCCGAACCTCTTCGGCTTGAACGGAAGGACGGTGCCTATTCGCCGGTCGAGACCGCGATCCGCCGGGCGCTTCAGGAGCAGTAGTCGAGACATGATGCATCCGGCCGCCGACAGCGCCGCGCGTCGTTTCAGACGCGCTAAGGACGCTGTAGCGCTTTGAATTGCTGCATAATTTTATCCTTAAATCGAATCCGATTTAAGGAATTAGGCAGCAGGCCGGGTGCATCAGATCTGCTGTTCCTGCACGGCGGCGCGTCGAATTGCCTGGGGCGGCTGGCCAAAGGCGCGAAGGAAGGCGCGGCGCATGCGCTCGCGATCGGCAAAGCCGGTTTCGCGGGCAACGATATCGATCGGGTGGCGGCCCTGCTCCATCATCAGACGGGCCGCTTCCAGCCGCAGATTCTCGACGGCCTTGGCCGGCGATTGTCCGGTTTCGGCGCGGAAAGCGCGGCTGAACTGGCGGGGGCTGAGATGAGCGGCTTCCGCCAACTCCTCGACTGAAAGCGCCGATTTCAGATTGCTGCGGGCGTGAGCGAGCGCCTTCTGGATGCGGTCCGATTTAGGCTCCAGTTCCAGCAGGGCGGAAAATTGTGACTGGCCACCAGCGCGGCGATGATAGACGACGAGCTTGCGGGAAACGGCGCGCGCCACCTCGAAACCATGATCCTTCTCGACCATCGCCAAAGCCAGATCGAGGCCGGCCGTCATGCCGGCCGAGGTCCAGATGGAACCGTCGATGATGAAGATCCGGTCCTCTTCCATCTTTATCTTGGGATAGCGGCTTTGCAATTCGCGGGAGACATACCAGTGCGTCGTCGCGCGGCGGCCATCGAGGATGCCGGCTTCAGCGAGAAAGAAGGCACCGGTGCAGATCGAGGCCAGACGACGCGCGGCCGGCAGAGCTGCGCGGATGAAGTCGGCTTCTGCGGCATTCGGCAGCCTGATACCGGGCGCTCCTGCCACGATCAGCGTGTCGAGCTCTGGGTCGCCAAAGGCTTCCGTCTCCATCATCATGCCAAGCGAGTTGGCAATCGGCCCGCCATTTTCGGAGAGGTAGCGGATCTCGTAAACCTTTTCCTCAAGCTCGAGATTGGCGAACTCGAAGGCGGAGACGGCTGCCAGGCTCATGATCTGGAAGCCGGGATAGAGCAGAAAGCCGATTTGCTGCACGATCATCACCTTCGTAAAAGAGGATGTCCTGAAAAGTGGTATATATGACATTCAGGACGCACGCAATCGAGCGTAAGACTCTCCTCAAGCGCAAGGCATCGGGCCGGCGCATGCGAGGAGATAGATCATGATACAGGAACATAAGGGCACGGCGCTTGTAACCGGCGCATCCTCGGGCATCGGAGCAGTCTATGCGCACAGGCTGGCAAAGCAGGGTTATGACCTGATCATCGTTGCCCGCAACGGTGAGCGGCTGAAGGCCTTGGCAAGCGGGCTGACTGAGGAGACGGGCAGGACGGTCGAGACCGTTGTGGCTGACCTCGGCAACACGGCCGACCTCGCCCGTGTCGAAGGCGTGCTGAAGCAAGACCGGAGCATCACGCTTCTGGTCAACAATGCCGGCGTTGGCGGAACGGCGCCGCTGCTCGCCGCCGATGTCGACAAGATGCAGAAGATGATCGAACTCAACGTGACGGCGCTGATGCGACTGACCTATGCCGCCGTTCCCGGTTTCGTTGCCCGCGGCGGTGGCACGATCATTAACATTGCTTCCATCGTCGCGATCGCGCCAGAGCGCCTGAACGGCGTCTATGGCGCCACGAAAGCCTTCGTGCTTGCCTTCAGCCAGTCGCTGAAGCATGAACTGACGGAGAAGAACATCCGTATACAGGCCGTGCTACCGGGCGCCACAGCGACGGAATTCTGGGGCATTGCCGGCACGCCGATAGAGCATCTGCCGAACGAGATCGTAATGTCGGCCGAAGACATGGTCGATGCCTCGCTCGCCGGCCTTAAGCAGGGTGAGTTCGCAACGATTCCGGCGCTTGAGGATGCAGGCTTGCTTTCTGCTTACGAGCAGGCGCGCCAGGCATTGATTCCGCACCTGTCTCGCAGTTTGCCGGCCAAGCGTTACAAGCTGGCATAATGGTTTGCTGACAAAAACCATCTGCGGCATATGCTGCGGATGGTTGGGCACTTACCTCAACCGAAGCGTTCCAAGGCGGTGGAGAAAATATCGGCATCGACGTTGCCGCCCGATGTGACGGCGACGATCGTGTCGCTTTCCAGGGCGTCGCCATGGAAGAGGGCGGCAGCAAGCGCAACGGCGCCGCCGGGCTCGACGACAATCTTCAACCGTGTGAAGGCGAGTGCCATGGCGCGCAGCGCTTCATCGTCGGTGACGACGATGCCGGCGCCGGCGAGGCGCTTGAGGATCGGGAAGGTGATGTTGCCCGGCTGCGGCGTGACGATCGCATCGCAGATCGAGCCTGATACCGATGCGTTGCGTTCGATCTTGCCGGAGGCGAGCGAGCGGGTGGTGTCGTCGAAATCCTTGGGCTCGCAGGGGCGGACACGAAAGCCGGGGGCGCTGGCTTCAAGGGCGAGCGCAATGCCAGAGGTCAATCCGCCGCCGCCGCAGGGCACGAGGACTTCGGCTGATATCACGCCTTCCTCTTCGGCCTGTTCGGAGATTTCAAGACCGGTCGTGCCCTGACCGGCGATGACCAGCGGTTCGTCGAAGGGCTTGATCAGCGTCAGGCCGCGCTCGGCCGAAAGCCTCGCGCCGATCTCGTCGCGATCCTCGTTGACGCGGTCGTAGAGCACCACTTCGGCACCGAAGGCGCGGGTGTTGGCAATCTTCAGCTTCGGCGCATCGCTCGGCATGATGATGACGGAGGGGATATTGTGCAGCTTGGCCGCAAGCGCAACGCCCTGGGCGTGGTTGCCGGAGGAGAAGGCGATGACGCCTTTCGAGCGTACCACAGCATCGAGGCCGGAGACGGCCGACCAGCCGCCGCGAAATTTGAACGAGCCGGAATGCTGCAGACACTCCGCTTTCACGAACAGACGCCGGCCGGCGATCTCATCGAGGAAAGGGGAGGAGAGAAGCGGCGTGCGCCTTGCATGACCGCGCAGACGGGCGCGAGCTGCGACAATCATTTCAATGCTGGCCATTCGGGAATCTTTCTGCTTGCGGGTTCGCCCATGCATAGGGCGCGGCAAGCCAATTGTGAACGGCGACTTTGTCACGGTGACATGAATGGTGCCACCGCTGCTTCTTGAGCCGCGTTGCGCTTCCGCCGACTGTTTGATCAGGCGATCGCGAAGCGTCAGTAGCCGCTTGCCGACCCTTCCGTTGCGCGGCTGTCCATGGCGCCATTATAGCGGGCACCGCCGCCTTTTGCGATGGCCGCAAGGCTTTTGCCGCCGACGAGGATGCCGGCGGCCTGGCCCCATTGCGGCGCATCATTGCCGCCATCGAAGCTGTAGCCCATGGCGGCGAGCGTCTTTTCCGTATCCGGCGAAACTGCATACGGTTCGAGAAAGACCTTGTCGGGCTGCCATTGATGATGGATGCGCGGAGCATTGACCGCCTGGCTGATGTCCATGCCGAAATCGACAACGTTGAGGATCGCCTCCAGCGTGATGGTGATGATGCGCGAGCCGCCGGGGCTGCCGATCACCATGAAGGGCTTGCCGTCCCGAGTGACGATCGTCGGGCTCATTGAGGAGAGCGGCGTCTTCTTCGGGGCGATGGCATTGGCCTCGCCCTGCACCAGTCCGTAGAGGTTCGGCACGCCGGGCTTGGAGGTGAAGTCGTCCATCTCGTTGTTGAGCAGCACACCGGTGCCGGGGGCTACGACGGCGGCACCGAAGGAGCCATTCAGTGTATAGGTGACGGCGACCGCATTGCCCTCGTCGTCGATGATCGAATAATGCGTCGTCTCGGTGCTTTCCTTACCGCCGAGCGGTTTCAGGTTCGCCGAGGTGCCGGCCTTGTAAGGGTCGATCTTGGCTGCGATCTCCAAAGCATATTTCTTGTCGAGTAGTTTTGTCACCGGATTCTCGACGAAATCGGGATCGCCGAGTGCAGCATTGCGGTCGACATAGGCATAGCGCATAGCCTCGACCATGATGTGCACGGTTTCGGCCGAGTTATAGCCGAGATAGGACAGCGGATAGCCTTCGAGAACGTTGAGGATCTCGCAGATGATGACGCCGCCGGAAGAAGGCGGCGGCGAGGAGATGATGTCGTAGCCGCGGTAATTGCACTCGATTGGCTTCAGCTCGCGCACCGCATATTGCTCGAAATCCTCCTTGGCGAGGATGCCGCCATTGGCCTGGCTCGCCTTGACGATCGCCTCGGCGGGCGCGGCCTTGTAGAAGGCGTCGGGGCCTTTTTCGGAGATGCCTGCCAGGACGGCGGCAAGGTCCGGTTGCTGGAGTTTTTCGCCGGAAGCATAGGGTTTGCCGTCCGCTTTCAGGAAGATCTTTGCCGCGGGTTCATCCTTGGCGAGGCGTTTGGCGTTGCCGGCGAAACTTGCCGCGTCGCCCTGTTCCAGCGTGAAACCTTCCTTGGCGAAGCGGAGCGCCGGCGCGATCAGTTCTTGGCGCGATTTGCTGCCGTATTTCTCGCGCGCGGTCTCGAAGCCCATGACGGAGCCGGGTACGCCGACGGCAAGATAACCGTCGAGGCTGGCACGCGGCACGATATCGCCCTTGGCGTCGAGATACATGGTCTTGGTGGCGGCAAGCGGTGCGCGTTCGCGGAAATCGAGGAAGGTCTTCGTGCCGTCCTTCAGGCGGATGGTCATGAAGCCGCCACCTCCGAGATTGCCGGCTGAGGGATAGACAACCGCCAGTGCATAACCGACGGCGACCGCTGCATCGACGGCATTGCCGCCGCTTTTCAGCACGTCGACGCCGACGTCGGTCGCCAGATGCTGGGCAGTGACCACCATGCCATGCTCGGCTTCGACGGGCGCAGGCGAGGCGGCAAAAGCCGAGGTCAGGCTCAGCGACAATGCTGATATGACGGAGATCGTCCCGATATGCAGACGGCCCATGATTTCCCCTCCTATGGACAATGATAGAAAACATATGGGGCTGCCGCAGCCCGCGGCAATGCAAAGGATTCGCTTTATGCGGAGCATGATGCCGAAATGTGTAAGCGGTTTTCGGACGACATCATCCTCTAACCATTTAATTTAGATCAGGATTCAGATTTTAGGCCGACCCGGCCTAAGATCATCCTGTTCTAGGAGTTCGGCAAGTTTCCTGTTGGTGTCGTCATCGAGCGGCGTGTAGACGATAAGCTTCATCTCCGGCCGGTTCGTCTGTGTCAGGCCGGTATGTTCGAAGGACATGCGGCCCTTGACGGGGTGATCGATGCGCTTGATGCCGGACAGCGGGCTGATGACCTCGTGGCGCTGCCACCAGTTGCGAAATTCGCCGCTTGCCTGCTTCAGCAGCGCGATCAGCCGCTCGAAATCCGGATCGCCGGCATAACGCGCGCTATCGGCGCGAAACATCGCCAGCGAGACGCGAGCAACCGATTCCCAATCGACGAGCAGCCGGCGATGCGCCGGGTCGACGAAGAGACGGTGCATAATGTTGCACTCGTCGCGATCGAGCGTGTCATAGCCACCGAAAAGCACGTCGGCGGCGCGGTTCCAGGCGAGCACATCCCATCGGCGGCCGAGCACATAGGCCGGTTGGTGAGTAAGGTTGGTAAGCATGCGTTGCAACGGCTCGTCGACGCATTCGGGTGCGGACGATACTGCCCGCGGCACTTGCCGATTGTTGAGGGTGAAGAGATGCTGGCGCTCGACCTCGTCGAGGCGCAGCGCATCGGCAAGGGCATTGAGCACCTGTGCGGAGGGACTGACGTCGCGGCCCTGTTCCAGCCATGTGTACCAGGTGGTGCCGACGCCGGCGAGCATGGCGAGCTCCTCGCGGCGGAGACCCGGCGTGCGCCGGCGAAACCCCTCCGGCAGGCCAACCTCGGAGGGCGTCAGCCGCTCGCGACGGGAGCGCAGGAAGGCTGCGAATTCACGGCGGCGGGCTTCGAATGTGTCGGATCGCTGGTCCATGGCGGCGATCATATCAGTATTGATACTAGGATAAAACTGGAACTGTTTGCCGTTTCCGAGCCGCGCATGATGCCGGTGTCGCAGCTGTTGAAGCGTCTGCGGCTCGATCAATTCAAGGAGCAGCATCATGTCTTTGCAGCATGTGGTCGTCATCGGCGGTTCTTCCGGCATCGGCCTTGCCACGGCGAAATTACTTTTGAAACAGGGGTATACGGTCATCATTGCGGGTCGCGACGCTGAAAAGCTGGCGGCGGCGAAGGCTTCGCTCGATGGCGATCTGCGCAGCCTCGTGCTCGATGCGACGCAGCTTTCCAGCCTCGGGGAGGCTTTCGCCGGCATCGGCGCGTTCGGTCATCTCGTGCTGGCGATGGGCAGCGGCCATGGCGCCGGACCTTTTGCCACGCTCGACATGGCGGATCTGCTCGCCGGATTCCAGACCAAACTCATTCCGCATGCCGCGGCGGCACAGGCGGCCCTGCCGTTCTTGCCGCCGGGTGGCAGCATCACCTTCGTCTCCGCGGTCAGTGCGCAGGCTGCAATGCCCGGTACATCGGGGCTTGCGGCCATCAATGCCGGCATCGAGGCGATGGTGCCCGTGCTTGCCGTCGAACTGAAGCCGCTGCGTGTCAACGGCGTTTCTCCCGGGGTCGTCGATACGCCCTGGTGGAATTTCCTGCCGCCGGAGCAGCGCGGCAGCGTCTTTGCGGATTTCGCCGGCCGCACGCCGGTCGGCCGTGTCGGCCGGCCGGAGGATATTGCCCAAGCGATCGCCTTCCTGATCGGAAACGGCTTCATGAGCGGCCATGTCGTCACCTGCGACGGCGGTGTGCGTCTCAGCGCGTGAGGCAGGTTTCCGGCGGTACGGCCGATCGTCTCGTCGGCGGGAAATTCCAAGCCGCAGAGCTTATGCGCCATGCAGGGCGCCTGGCCCCAGCGATGACACGGTTGCGACCGTTCGATCGCGTGATGCGGCGGCAAGCCTCTCTTCGGCCTTGCGGGCGATTGCCTGCAGGTCGCGCGGCTTGCCGGCGATCTTCTCCATGGCGGCGATGGCGACATCGGTTGCGAGGTAATCCGGCTTGTGGCCGACGCCGCTAACGGTAATGAGCTCGGAGCCTGATATATCGCGGGCGAGGCCGCGCGAGTGCAGGTGTTCCCAGACGATCTCGTCGCGGTCGCCCGTTATGATGACGGTCGGCGCGGTGATCTGCGAATAGAGCAGCGACTGCTCCTTCACATAGGCGAGCAGTCTTTTGAAATCGGCGGCATTGTTGTGGAAGGCACTGGGGCGCAACACCAGCGACGGACCGGTTTTTTCGATGTAGTCGGCCGGGCGAGGATTGGGACGGAAGACATTCAGCGTGCCGCGCTCCAGCCGGCTCAGCCCGAGCGGCACGACGATCGCATGGTTGAAGAGCCAGCCGATGATCGGCACGGTCGCCACATGATAGTACCAGTCGATGCCGCCCGGCCATGGATGGGTGGCGGGCGCGAGGAAAAGCAGGCCGACGGTCTTGTCAGGATGGCGCAGGCCGAAGGCGGCGGTGATCGCGCCGCCGAAGGAATGGCCGACAATGATCGCCTTCTCGATGCCACGCTTCTCCATCAGCCTAGCGATCGCATCGGCCTGGCCGGAGGGGACGGCGTTCTCTAGGCCCCCGCGTTCGGAATAGCCATGACCGGGACGATCGACGAACAGCATTTCCGCCCGGCCTTCGAGTGCGGCGCGGAAGGCAACGACCTGGTCGAGCAGATTGCCACTGGCACCGTGAATGAAGACCAGCGCCGGCAGATCCGCATTTTCGGGACGCTCGATGTGGACGGCATTCATGCGGTAACCGCCGACATCCGTCAGTTCGCCGATATTCGGATAGGCGTGTTCGAACTGCCGCGCCTTATAGGATGAATAACCGATGGCGGCGGCGAGCGGGGCGAGAAGAGCGGAAACTTCTGCAAGCATGATCTCAACGAGCGATAATTGCGGGATGACCTGCGGCGGACAACCGCCACATCGTTCCCTCCAAAGTCTAAAATTGTGCGGCGTGATCCGACGTCAAGATCGCTGACCGGGAATCAGGTGCGGTTGCCGGCAAGTTTTTCCGCAAGCGTGTTGGCCTGTTCCTGCGCGGTGCGTTCGGCGGGATAGATATCGAGAAAACGCTCCCACGCCTTCAAGGTCAGCTGGTCGTTGCCGGAATTGCTAAGGATCGCCGCCATGCCGGAGAGCGCGCCGAAATGGCGCGGCTCGAGATCGAGAACACGTTCGATGTCGGACATCGACTTGCGATAATTTCCCATGACGAAATTCAGCGTGGCGCGGCGGTTCCAGCTTTCGGCATAATCGGGCTTCAGCGCGATCGCCTCATCAAGGAAATCGAGGGCCGCGGGATTGCGCTTTTCCTCGATCGCCTTGTCAGCCCACTGCATCAGCAGATTGATGGTGGCGCTGCCGGAATCGTTCCATTCCATGCGGATTTCATTGGCGATGCCGCTGGCCTTTTCGGGATCGCGTTCACGCTTCAGCTGGCTGAAGAGCTGGTCGATGTGCTGCTTCGGCGAACTGTTGGCATCCGCCTGCTCGACGATGACGTCCCTTTTCGCGGCGGCAACGGGCTCTTCCGCGGCGGCGGCCGGAAAGGAGGAGGTGAGGAAAACGAGGGCGAGCGGCAGCGCCGCTGATGTCAAAGCAAAAAAGCGCATGGCGGACATATTAGCCCGCCAGCGCCGAAGATCAAACAAATTTGACGTGATCACCGCAGCGACCCACCGGATACATCCGCCGGCGTAAGCTCACGCGGCACGGCGATCCGGACGCGCGAAATCAGCCCTGACGAGCCTTGAAGCGCGGGTTCAGCTTGTTGATGATGTAGATGCGGCCCTTGCGGCGAACCAGACGGTTGTCACGGTGACGAGCCTTGAGCGACTTGAGCGAATTCTTGATCTTCATTTTTCTGATCCGCGATCTCTATGGGGGAATTCACATTCGCCCGTATCTTTAACAATCAAAAGCGCGCCATCGGGCGCGCTGTTTAGGTGGGGGAGCAGATACCCCGTCACCTTTTGCGTGTCAACCACATGAAGGTGTTTTTCCCAAGGCGCAGGGGTGTTTTCTCAGGCCAAAAGCGGCAATTTCGGCGTCAAGGTGGTGACATGGCCCATCTTGCGGCCGGGGCGCCACTCGGTCTTGCCATAGAGATGAACCAGCGTATCGGGGCGCCGCAGCCAGTCGGGAACGGCAAGGATATCGTCGCCGATCAGGTTCTGCATGACGCAGTCGGAATGGCGCTCGGCATTGCCGAGCGGCAGGCCGGCAACGGCGCGGATATGCTGCTCGAACTGGCTGACGACGCAGGCGGCTTCCGTCCAGTGACCGGAGTTGTGGACACGCGGCGCCATCTCATTGGCAATCAGACGGCCATCGGCAAGCACGAAGAATTCGATGCCGATGACGCCGACATAGTTCAATGCGGCAAGGATTTTCTCGGCCGATTGCCGCGCGGCGTCCGCCGCCGGCGCGGAGATCGCGGCGGGAACCGTCGAAGTGTGGAGGATACCGTTGCGGTGGACATTCTCGGCGGGATCGAAGCAGACGACCGTACCGTCGGTGGCGCGGGCGGCGATGATCGAGACCTCACGCTCAAAGGCGACGAAGCTTTCGAGGATGAGCGGCACGCCGCCAAGTGCTGCATAGGCGCCATCCGGGCTGTCTGCGGCCGAGCGGAAAACCTTCTGGCCCTTGCCGTCATAACCGAGTCGGCGGGTCTTCAGCACGCCCTGGCCGCCGAAATCCTTCAGTGCCGTCCCGAGGTCGGCCTGGCTGTCGATTGCATGGAAGCGGGCAGTGGTTATCCCGCAGCCGTTGAGAAATCGTTTTTCGACGAAGCGGTCCTGGGCGGCTTCCAGCGCCTTCGGCGGCGGATAGACGGACACGCGCGCCGACAGCGTTTCGGCGGCTGCGACGGGCACGTTCTCGAATTCGTAGGTCACGACGTCGCAGATATCGGCGAGTTCGGCCAGTGCCGCCGGATCGTCATAGGCGGCGGTGATCTGCCGGCTGGCGAGCTGGGCGGCCGGGCAGTCCGTCTGCGGCTCGAGGATGATAGTGCGAAAATTCAACCTGGCGGCGGCAATGGCGAGCATGCGGCCGAGCTGGCCGCCGCCGATAATGCCGATCGTTCCTGCCGTCATAGATCGTCCATTGGGTATTCGGCGACGGCAGCACTCTGGCGCTCGCGCCATTCGTCGAGCCGGTCGGCGATTTCTTCGTCGGAAAGGGCAAGCACGGCGGCGGCGAGAAGGGCGGCGTTGACTGCGCCGGCCTTGCCGATGGCAAGCGTGCCCACAGGAATACCGGCCGGCATCTGCACGATGGAAAGGAGGCTGTCCTGGCCGGACAGGGCTTTCGACTGGACCGGCACGCCGAAGACCGGCAGCGGCGTCATCGAGGCGGTCATACCCGGCAGGTGGGCGGCGCCGCCGGCGCCGGCGATGATGACCTTGAAGCCCTCCGCGCGTGCGCCCTTGGCGAAATTGACCAGCCGGTCGACTGTGCGGTGCGCCGAAATGATGCGCGCGTCATAGGGAATTTCCAGCGCCTCCAGCGTGTCGGCGGCGTTTTTCATGGTCTCCCAGTCGGACTGGCTGCCCATGATGATGGCGACGGGTGGTCTGTCTGTCATCGTTGCTGCTCTTCCCTCTCAGGCGATGATGTCAGGGATGATCTGATCTTCCAGCTTGGAGAGCTTGTCCTTGATAGCGAGCTTTTTCTTTTTCATGCGCTGGATCCGCAGAGCATCGCATCCGGTCTGGATCATGGCGTTGATCGCGGCGTCGAAATCCTCGTGCTCCTGGCGCAGACGCGCCACCGTGAGCCTGATTTCCGCCTGTTCCTGATCGGCCATATGCATTCCCCGTTATCGTCCTTGGACCTTGTCCGATCTGGCGATGATTTCCGCAAGCTCCTATCACCAAATACAGGTAACGGCTAGTTAGTCTTGATCATGAAATTGCCATCCAGTCTTCATCTTTTGGCCTTCGACAAGCCTTCAAAAATATGTCACAGTCCCGCCGTTGACACCTTGATCCCCGACGATGATGGCCGGGGAGGGTAAGAGGAAGGAAGGGTCATATGACTGTTCAAGCTCATCTTGAGTCACTCCAGAAAAAGCATGTCGCTCTCGAGGAGGAGTTGCAC
The DNA here is from genome assembly GCF_013087515.1 of Rhizobium sophorae. GTDB lineage: Bacteria > Pseudomonadota > Alphaproteobacteria > Rhizobiales > Rhizobiaceae > Rhizobium > Rhizobium sophorae. Next base: position 230,450 of record NZ_JABFCN010000030.1, read on the forward strand.
GCGCTCAGAACATCTCCCTCTATTTCCGATACGGAACTTGCCGAATGCAAGCGCCGCAAGTTGCGCATCAAGGACGAGATTCAGCGTCTTAAGTCATCCGTCCACTAATCTTCCCAAGGGTCGCCGGGCGATCATCTTGCGCAACAAGGTAAATCCATCCATTCCACCAAAAATTTGCAAGAACCGGTGATTTGACACCATAGTTGCGCCAGTCCGATGCATCCGGCATCGCGGCTGGCGCTTTTGGGTCGCCACGTCTCACATCGCGTTCTTGTGATTGGTATCGTATTCCCAGATCTTGCGGGAACCTGCATCAGGCCCAGAACTGATCCAGCCACAAATTGAGCTTGTCGAAGCCGCGGTTGTTGACCGTGTAGATGCGTTTGGTGCCTTCCGAGGTCACGGAAACGAGATTGCTGTCGAGAAGCGCCTTCAGGTGCTGCGAAACAGCAGGACGACTGATCGGCAGACCTTCGGCGAGCTCATTGACCGTCCGTGGCGCGCGACGCAATTCCTCCAGCAGAAACCGCCGGTTCGGATCGGCAATCGCGGAGAAAGGGTCTGTGTTCGACATGGCGGCAACGCTACGTCAAACAGGCCGTGCCAGCAAGGAAATTGTGCATTGCAGCGTGCAGCCACTCAAAGTGCTACAGCGTCCTTTGCGCGCTTGAAAAGACGCGCGGCGCTGTAGGGCCGCTTACCAGCCAAGGCCCTCGCGCAGGATCAGGAAGGCGGCGATCAGAGCCATTGCATAGATGAAGGGATAGAAGATCTGTGGCTTCATGCGGCGCACGCACCAGGCGCCGGCAATGGTGGCGAGCGGGGCGAAGGGCAGAAGCGTTGCGGAGGTCGCAAGGTTCTGGGTGCCGAGTTGGCCGAGCGCGAAATAGGGGATCAGCTTGATGGCGTTGAGGATCGCGAAGAAGCGCACGCTGGTGCCGGTATATTCGCGTGGCTGCAATTTGAGCGGCAGGGTATAGATCTGGAAGGGTGCGCCGCCGGCATGGGCGACGAAGCTGCCGTAACCGGAAAATGTGCCCCAGAGGCTGGCTGCTACCGACCGCTGGCCGCGCGGCGGGACCACCTTGCCGGCGCTCGGGCCGAAATTGCTCCAGAAATAGCGCAGGCAGAAGAGAATGGTCACCGCGCCGATGACGATGCGCAGCATGTTGCCCGGAACCAGCGCCGAGGTCGCCCAGCCCAGCGCAATGCCGAAGACGGCGCCCGGCAGCATGATCTTCAGCGTCGCCCGGTCGCCATGCTTGCGCCAGATGACGAGCGAGATCATGTCCATGAAGACCAGGATCGGCAGCAGGATGGCTGCCGCCTCGACCGGCGAGACGACGAGGGCGAGGAAGGGCAAGCCGATCAGCGACAAAGCGTCGCCCATGCCGCCCTTTGCGAGGCCCACCAGCAGAACGGCGGGCACGGCGGCGTAATAGAATGACAAATCCTGCGGCATGCTTTCGACGTCCTCCTCTTGCAAGCCTCGTCTAACGGAACTACTCACACAAAACGAGTGCGGATCCCTCATTTCGAAGGGGAATTCGCAGGAAACGGAAAGACCCCATGACCGAACCGGAAAACCGCTGCCGCCTTGTGCTCATCGTAGCCGATATCGCCGATGCCGATGAACAGGCAAAGATCGTCGCCGACGCGCTGAAGGGCGGCGATGTCGCGTCGGTGATCGTGCCGCAATACGGGCTCGACGACGGCACCTTCCAGAAACATGCCGAAAAGCTGGTGCCGTTGATCCAGGACGCTGGCGCCGCCGCGCTGATTGCAGGCGACAGTCGTGTCGCAGGCCGGGCGAAGGCCGACGGCCTGCACCTTTCCGGCAATGCGGAGGCACTTTCGGAGGCGATCGACAAACATGCGCCGAAGCTGATCGTCGGCGGCGGCAACGCGGCCGACCGGCACCACGCGCTGGAGATCGGCGAAGTCAGGCCGGACTATATCTTCTTCGGCAAGCTCGATGGGGACATCAAGCCGGAGGCGCATCCGAAGAACCTGGCGCTCGGCGAATGGTGGGCCTCGATGATCGAGATTCCCTGCATCGTCATGGGCGGCACCGATCCGGCCTCGGCGCTCGCCGTCGCCGAGACTGGAGCGGAGTTCGTGGCGATGCGGCTGGCGGTCTTCGGCGAGCCTGCCCGGGCGCCGTCCGTCGTTGCCGAAATCAATGCCTTGCTTGACGAAAAAGCGCCACGGTTTGAGGATTGAAATCGCGCTCATGCCGATCCCGCCCTCCCGTCTTTTGAAATATCTCCTCGCCGGCATGGCCGCCTTCCTGGCGGCCGGGCCGAATGTTGCCTTGGCGCAGGCGCCGGACAGCGTCATCAGCCAGCCAGGCACGGGGCCGGCTTCGACCTTTCGCACCGACCGGCCTTCCAGCCCGGGCGTGCAACCCTCCGATGGCGTCGGCGTATTCGACCGCATGGGCGCGAAGCTGCCGGACCTGCCGCCGGAGAAGGATTACAAGGGGCCGATCGACGAGGCCTACGGCGCCTTCCAGCGCGGTTATTACCTGACGGCAATGGACAAGGCGCTGCCGCGCGCCCAGCTCGGCGATCCGGCGGCGCAGACGCTGATCGGGGAAATCCTCTCGCAGGGCCTCGGCGTGAAGAAGGACGTGAAGAGCGCTGCCTTCTGGTACGGCAAGGCGGCCGAAGGCGGCGATGCGGCGGCGATGTTCAAATATGCGCTGATCCTGATGGAAGGCGAAGGTGTGCCGCGTGACAAGGTCAAGGCCGACGACTACATGCACAAGGCGGCCGAGGCGGGCAATCCTTCGGCGGAATTCAACTGGGCACAGCTTCTCATCGCCGACAATCCCGGCGAAAAGGGACTGAGGCTCGCGCTGCCATTCTACGAGAAATCGGCCGAGCAGGGCATTGCCGACTCGCAATATGCCGTGGCGCAGATCTATGCGACGCTGAAGGACCTGCCGGAGGAAAAGAAGAAGCTCGCACGCGAATGGATGGCGCGCGCGGCGCGCGCCGGCTTCGACACGGCCCAGCTCGATCTCGGCATCTGGCTCGTCAACGGCGTCGGCGGACCGAAGGATTACGTCAAGGGCTTCGAATGGCTGAAACTTGCCGCCAATGGTGGCAATGTCGCCGCGCAGAACAAGCTCGCCCATCTCTATATCAATGCGATCGGCACGGCGCCCAATCCGATCGAGGCGGCGAAGTGGTACGTGCTGTCACGCCGGGCCGGGCTCGCCGATCCGGCGCTCGAGGATTTCTATCTCGGCATCGAGGATACCCAGCAGAAGGCGGCGATCGACGCCGCCAACAAGTTCCGGCGGCGATAGCGCCGCTTGGCGACCCGGCCGACGAGGCGGACGGGCTATTGCATAATCCCTTAAATCTGATCGATTTGGGCATTATGCGGCTACGGCGTCCTTTGCGCGTCTGAAAAGACGTGCGGCGGTTTAGCGTTCCAACCTAAAAAAGCGCATCGGCGAAGAGGTCTTCATCGTTTTCGGCTTTGGCGGTTTCGGCGGGAGCGGAGGTGCTGTCCTCGCTCGCCGGAATGATGCCGCGATGAATGCTGCGCTCCTGGACCATCGTATAGTGCTTGAAGATCTTGCGGTCGAGCGACGCGATCGTCTCAGCGAGATCGGAGATATCGGCGACATCGGTGCCGGCGACCCCTTCGAGCATATCGGCGCAGCCGGCAAGGACTTCGCCCAGATTATGCTGGAAATCGAGCTTGCCGATCAATAGGCTGATCTTGTTGGCGACCTCGCGACCGTTCTCGGAGAGCACCTTCAACTCGTTTTCCATGACGTTGGCTGCAGAGCGGATGTTGTCGACGGCCGAGGTCAGGCTTTCTCCGAGATTGCCGGCTCCGGCATCCGTGGCGGGAGCGACGCGCCCGGCCGCCGCTTCGAGCGCCGGCAGGCCGTTGACGATGGCGTCGGCGGAATCGTCGAGCTTGCCGGCGAAAATGCGCAGCTCGGCGGTGACGACGTTGATCGACTTGCCTTCCTCGCCGAGCCGGCTGCAGCGCAGGTTGGTATTCAAAGCCATATAGTGAATGTCGGTCTTGACGGCGCGGATGTTACCGATCGCTTCGGAGAGCTTGGCGGCCGTACCGATCGTCGACTGGCTTACCTGGTCGGCCTGGCGGCTTGCCGTGTCGACCTGCTTGACGATTTCATGGGCGGCCGAAACGCTGGATTCCAGCGCGCGCATGAAGTTGCCGCCGGCCTCGTCATCCTCACCGCTCATCTGATCGCGGAGCTTGAGAATCTCCCGCATGTCGTGGTCGAAACTTGCGATCGTCTTGACGACGTTTTCGGAATCCCGCTGGAAATTTGCGCACATGTCGCTCATCTGCGCCGCTGTCAGATGGTGAATGACGTTCTGGAGGCGCTGGCGTGCGTCGGCATCAAGCCTCACGCCATCCTCGCCGGCAAAGAAATCTTCAAGCAGCGAAAAAGTGGCCTGCACATGCTCGATGCGCTGGCGGGTGATGTCGCCGATCTGCAGGGCAGACAGGGTCGAGGCGACCTTGCTTTGGACGGCGCGGGCAATTGCGCCGACCTCGCGGGCGATGACGCCGAGATCCTTGCGATGTCCGGCGATCTTGGCGGCATCATCTCGGAGCGCTGCCGCGACGGCCGGAACAGTATCGGCATAGCCCTTGGAAACACCGGCGCCAAAGGAAGTGGCGAGCTTGACCTCCTTATCGAGACTGTCAAGGTGCGTGGCGAAACGGTTGACCTCATCGGTGCCGGAATAGATGCGCTCCAGGATCTCCTGCGCAAAGCCGGCGAATTCGGCGAGGCCGGCACCGGTGATCTTCACGGTCACCGCGAAGGTTCTGAGATAACGCATCGTCTCCTGCATGTCGGCTACGTGCTTGCGCAGCTCGCGGCCGGTATGCGCCAGCGAAACGAGCGCCTGTTGCCGGTTTTCTTCGGTGACGGGCAGCGCCATCAGGCTCTCCACCGTGGCACGGAGATCGGCGCTGGTGTCGCTCGCCTCCTTGTTGTCGAGCGTCGTGGTGATGCTCTCGAGCGAGTTCAACAGGCGGTTGAGGACCTCCATCACCGAGAGCAGCACGGTGCCGCCTTCGAGGAAACGTTCCTCGACCTGGCTCCGAGCAGATTCCAGGGTCTGGCTGATGTCCCGCCCAGACGTGTAGGCTACAGCGTTCGACAATACCAGAGCGTGTGCCACTTTTATACCTTTTCTTAAAATACAGGCAATTCGACTCTATTTTTACGGGCAGGATGGAAACGTCCGGTAAACGCGTCGGGACTCGCCAGCGTTGTGATTAACGAAAGATGTCGATGGGGTGCCGGTGAAAGAGTCACCGTCGCGTGGTGTAATTCAACATACTGTTTTTACTTTATTTATTTCTAAATTTTGAGGAAAAAATACAACTTATCCCGGATGAGAATTGGGAGTCGCGGAACGCGCTATACGGCAGTTTCCTACAACCGCTGTTTACTCTGCATTAACGCTGCCGTGAGAGTCCTTTTAGGGTCATCAAGTATTTTTCTGGCCCAGGAGGCTGCATTGGATACTCAGAAACAATATTACGAATCTATAAATTTGCCGGACGTGCTCAGTATTCGTAATGTGTCCGAGCTATATTCAAAGTTTATCGATGAATTTCATAGCAATGATACAATCACCATCAGCATTCCAGAAGGCGCGGAAGCGGATCTGAGTTTCGTTCAACTCATCGAATCCTCGCGCCGCCAAGCAAAAGCCAAGGGAAAGACGTTCAAACTTTCTTCGCCGGCCAGCGGCTCGGTTCTGAAGGTACTTGAGCGAGCAGGTTTCATCGAATCCTTCGATCACGAAGACGCAAAGTTCTGGTTGCATAAAGAGGTGACGTTATGAGTGCAAATATCCTGACTGTTGACGATTCCGCCAGCATTCGTCTGACCACCAAGGTCACGCTGACCAATGCCGGCTATAACGTCACCGAGGCGGTCAACGGGGCAGAGGGCCTCGCGACGGCCAAGGGCAGCAGCTTCGATCTGATCGTGACCGATCTCAACATGCCTATCATGGACGGTCTGACGATGATCGAGGAACTGCGCAAGCTGCCGGCGCAGGCAGGCGTTCCAATCATCTTCCTGACGACGGAATCGGACGCCGATCTCAAGGCGCGCGCCAAGGCCGCCGGCGCGACGGGCTGGCTGACCAAGCCGTTCGACCCGGAAAGCCTAGTGAAGATCGTCAAGAAGGTTCTCGGACGATGAGTACGCTCGATCCCGTCGCCGTATTCCGCACGGAGGCTGCCGAATGCCTCGAAGCGATCGAGGCCGGTCTTCTCGACCTGACCCACCAGCTCGACAACAAGGATCTCGTCGACGCCGTGTTCCGCGGCCTCCACACGCTCAAAGGCTCCGGCGCGATGTTCGGTTTCGAAGCGCTCGCCGCTTTCACCCATCATTGCGAAACGGCCTTCGACCGTGTCCGCAAGGGCGAGGTCGCGGCGACCAGCGAACTCGTCGCCGCCGTTCTCGCCGCCCAGGACCATATGCGAGCCCTGGTCGACCAGCCGGACGCCGATCACGGTGATACCGGGCATAAGCTTCTGGCGCAGCTGCAGGCTGCCGTCGGCGGCAAGGAAGCGGCGCCGGCCGCTGTTTCCGTACCCGCAGCCGTGCGCGACGCTGCGGCGAAGAAGAAGAATAGCTGGCACATCCGCTTCAGCCTACCCGCCAATTCGATGGCCAACGGCACCAACCCGCTCGGCCTGCTGGACGAGCTGCGCGACCTCGGCGAATGCACCGTGCGCGCCAACACCTCGGCCATTCCGCCCCTCGATGCGCTGCCTCCAACGGAACTCCACATTTCCTGGGACGTGACGCTGACCAGCGAGCAGGACCGCTCGGCGATCGACGACGTCTTCATCTTCGTGCTCGACGATATGGAACTCAGCGTCGAGGAGATCAGCGGACGGGCAGCGGCAACCGCCGCTCCGGTCGAGGAGAAGGCTGAACCTGCCCCTGCCGTCGCGGCATCGGCGGCCCCTGTTTCACCGGCCACCGTGCCGGAGTTCCGTCCTGTCGAGGCGGTTCCGGTCAAGCGTGAGGCGCCCGCTGCCGTCAGCCAGGCAAAGGCGGCCGAGAATGTCCGCGTTCCGGCCGAACGTCTCGATGAACTGATGGACCGCGTCGGAGAACTTGTCATCGCGCAATCGCGCCTCAGCCAGCTTGCCAGCGCCAGCGCCGATATCGCGCTGCGCTCCGTCTCGGAAGAAATCGAACGCCTCTCCGGCGAATTGCGCGACACGATGATGGTGCTGCGCATGGTGCCGGTCGCCACCCTCTTCTCCCGCTTCCGCCGCCTTGTCCACGATCTCGCTCGCGAGACCGGCAAGGTGATCGAACTGGTGACGGAGGGCGAGAGCACCGAAGTCGACAAAACCGTCATCGAGCGTCTGGCCGATCCGCTCGTGCATCTGGTGCGCAACTCGATCGATCACGGCCTCGAAACGCCCGCCGACCGCCTTGCCTCCGGCAAGACCGAAGCCGGCACGGTGACGCTTTCGGCCCGCCAGGCCGGCGGCGAGGTGATCATCTCGATCAAGGACGACGGCCGTGGCATCAATCGCGAACGGGTTCGCGCTAAGGCGGAATCCTCCGGCCTCATCCAGCCCGGTCAGCCGCTTTCCGACTCCGAGCTACTGCAGCTGATCTTCGCCCCAGGCTTCTCGACAGCAGCCGCCATCACCAACCTGTCCGGCCGCGGGGTCGGCATGGACGTGGTCAAGAAGACGGTCGAGGCGCTCCGCGGCGCGATCGACATCGTCAGCGTGCCGGGACAGGGTTCGGAAGTGTCGCTGCGCATCCCGCTGACGCTCGCCATCATCGATGGCCTGCTGGTGCGTGTCGGCGCCGGCCGCTACGTGATCCCGCTCTCGGCGGTCGAGGAATGCCTCGAGCTGTCGCTCGAGGAAGATCTGCGCTCGCGCGGCCGCAGCTTCATCTCGCTACGCGACAGCCTGGTGCCGTTTCTGCGCCTGCGCGATCTCTTCCGCACCGGCACCAAGCCCGACGTGCATCAGAAGGTCGTCGTCATCTCGACCGGCACGGAGCGCGTCGGCCTCGTCGTCGACCAGATTATCGGCGACCACCAGACGGTCATCAAGTCGATGTCGAAGCTGCACAATAACGTCGCGACCTTCTCGGGCGCCACCATTCTCGGCGACGGCAGCGTCGCTCTTATTCTCGACGTCGGGCACCTGGTTGCCGCGGGTCAGCAACAGGAGGCGCAATTGCGTGTAGCAGGATGAGTGCAACAGCAGCAGCCGAACGATTTGACAATCACTGGAGCTATGCCGAGGAAGTCGAGGTCCTGACCTTCGATCTCAACGGCGAAACCTTCGCGCTGGAAGCGGTCATCGTCCAGGAAATCCTGGACCTGCTTCCCGAGACCGCGGTGCCGGGCAGCCAGCCCTTCGTCGCCAGCGTTATCAACTTTCGGGGCAAGGTCATTCCGCTCGCCGATCTGCGTCTCGCCTTCGGGATGGAAGCAGCGGAGGCGACGATCGACAGCCGCTTCATCGTCATCGAGATCGATCTGCAGGGCGAGCCGACGCTCGTCGGCCTCAGGACCGATAAGGTGAACGAGGTGACGACGCTTGCAAAATCCGCCAGCGAGGCGCCGCCGAGCGTCGGCATGCGCTGGCGCGCCGATTACATCAACTGCCTGGTGAAGAGGGGCGGAGAATTCATCATTCTCCCCAATCTGCAGGCGATCTTTTCATCGAGGCACGACGCGGCCGGAGCCGCCAGCTGATGTCGGCCGAGTTAAATTTGGGGTTAGACCGATGCGATTGACAATCAAGACAAAACTGGTGACGGCGTTCACCTTCATCATCCTCATGCTCATGGGCACCGCTGCCTACGGCATTTTCAGCCTAGGATCGCTTAACGACACGATTGGCAATCTCCTCGCCGGTCCGGCAGCCCGTCTCGACCTCGCTCAGCAAATCAACATTGCTCAGCTCGAGGCCATCCGCCAGCAGAAGAACCTGCTCGCTGCCCGCACTGCCGACGAAACCGCAGGTGCGATCGCCAAGGGCAATCAAGCCCGCAAGGACTTCACAGATGCCTTCGGCCAGGTACTGGCGTTGGCAACCGAAGAAGGCAAGGCGCGCTGGGCGCGCATTGCCGAACTTTCCAAGACCTTCACGGCAGCCGACGATCAGATCCGTGACTATGTGAAGGCCGGCAACGCCGAAGGCGCAAATACCGTCTCCGTGACCGCGGCGCGGGCCGCTGCCAACGACATCGACTCGACGCTTAGCGAAATCCTGGCACTTGAAAAACAGCGCATGAAGGCCGCCGACGATGACGCCGACGCCCAGTATGCTGCCACACGCACCATGATGATGGCGGTGGCAGCCGTTGCCCTGCTGGTTGCTGCGATTACCGCATTCTGGATCGCCAGCACGATCAGCAAGGGCCTTAGCCGTGCCAACGCCGTGGTTCGTGAAGTGTCGGAAGGTGATCTGACGAAGATGGCCGACATCACCAGCCGTGACGAAATCGGCGAACTTCTGGGCAACGTCAATACTATGATTGAACGTCTGCGCGGCGTCGTTGCCGACGCACTGTCGGCCGCCGACAATGTCTCTTCCGGCAGCCAGGAACTTTCGGCGAGTTCGGAACAGGTATCGCAGGGCGCCACCGAACAGGCAGCGTCGGCCGAAGAGGCTTCCGCCTCGATGGAGCAGATGGCCGCCAACATCAAGCAGAACGCCGATAACGCCGCCCAGACCGAAAAGATCGCCCGCCAGTCGGCCAAGGATGCGGAGATGAGCGGGGAAGCGGTGACGCGTGCCGTCGACGCCATGCGCACGATCGCCCAGAAGATCGGCATCGTCCAGGAGATCGCCCGTCAGACCGATCTGCTGGCTCTCAACGCCGCCGTCGAAGCCGCTCGTGCGGGTGAACACGGCAAGGGCTTTGCGGTCGTCGCTTCAGAAGTGCGCAAGCTTGCCGAACGCAGCCAGTCGGCCGCGGCCGAAATCAGCGCGATGTCGACAGATACGGTCAAGGCTGCCGCCGATGCCGGCGACATGCTCGGCCGGCTGGTGCCCGATATCCGCAAGACGGCGGAATTGGTTTCCGAGATCAGTGCCGCCTGCCGCGAACAGGATATCGGCGCCTCGCAGATCAACGAAGCGATCCAGCAGCTCGACAAGGTGACGCAGCAGAATGCCGGCGCCTCCGAGCAGATGTCGGCAACTTCCGAGGAACTCGCCTCCCAGGCCGAAGAGTTGCAGACGTCGATCGCCTTCTTCAAGGTCGATACGGCAGGCAGCCTGCGATCCGGCGCCAACAAAGCGCAGCCAAAAGCTTCGGCCAAGGTGAAGGCCCCGGCCGCTGTCCGTAAAGCTGTCCCGCAGGCCCACAGCCAAGGCCGAGGCCAGACGATTTTGGCTCAACAGCAGCGTCTCAAAGGCTTTGCTCTCGATATGTCGATGGGTGGTCCAGACGCCAGCGACGACGATTTCAGGGAAAGCGCTTGAGCGCCTTCGCCTCAAAGTGATCCCTCGGGCTGCTCCTGCGGCCCGAGGCGGGAATATCCCCCAACGCATGTAGGCGTTGGCGCTGCGATCGATAGATGTCCGGCTGCCGGGAAGTGAATGTAGTCGCTTTCCCCCTTTTCAGACACATCACTTTCAAGCTCGACGCCCCACCGATGGGACGTGTCGCTATCCATTCATTTTGACCGCAAATAGGGGTATCACATGCGTTTCACCATCAAGCTCAAACTGGGTCTTGCCTTCGGCATCATGACGCTGCTGCTGATCGGCATCGCGGTTTATGGAAGCCTGAGCCTCGGCACCTTGAACGATGCAAGCGGCAAAATGATCGACGGCCCGATGCGCCGCCTGGAACTGGCGCTGAACGCCAATGTTGCCGAAGTCAACGCCATCCGCGCTCAGAAGGACGCGCTGCTTTCCACCGAACCCGACGCCGCTGCCGGTTTCTACAAGGAGGCCGACCAGAACTTGCAGGCGATGTTCGACGCCCTCGATGCCGGCCACGCCATCGCTTCGCCCGAAGGCAAGCCCTATTGGGAAAAGCTGCAGACGGTCGGTGCGAAATTCCGCGACAGATCCGCCGAACTGCAGCAGCTTGACGCCAGGGGCGATCAAGCCGGCGCATTGGCGCTGTCGCTCGGCGACCTGCGCACGATGACCAACGACATGGGTGACGCGATTGCCGCACTCATCGAGATCCAGCGCAAGGGCATGAAGGCGACCGATCAGTCGAACACCGATCTTTACAACTCGACGAAGCTGATCCTCGGCACCGCTTCCGGTATCGCCCTGCTCATCGCTCTCGGCGCTGCACTGTGGATCACGCTCGGCATCAACAACGGCCTGCGGAAGATTACGACCGTCGTAAACGCCGTCGCGATCGGCGACCTCAACCAGAAGGTCGATGTCAAGACCAATGACGAGATCAAGGATCTCATCAATACGGTCAATGCCATGACTGCCAATCTGCGCGCCACGGCGGCACTCGCCGATCAGATCGCCATGGGCGACCTCAGCACCGACGCCAAGCCGCTTTCGGATAAGGATGCGCTCGGCATTGCCATGCGGAGCATGATCTCCAACTTGCGGACCACCGCCGGCATCGCCGATCAGATCGCGAACGGCGACCTGACGGTGTCTCCGAAGCCGCTCTCCGACAAGGATGCACTGGGCATCGCGCTCGAACAGATGGTCGAGCGCCTGCGCGGCGTCGTCGCCGATGCGATCTCGGCCGCCGAGAACGTCTCATCCGGCAGCCAGGAGCTTTCGGCAAGCTCGGAACAGGTGTCGCAGGGCGCCACCGAACAGGCGGCTTCCGCCGAAGAGGCTTCCGCCTCGATGGAGGAAATGGCGTCGAACATCAAGCAGAACGCCGACAATGCCGCTCAGACGGAAAAGATCGCTCGTCAGTCGGCCAAGGATGCGGAAGCCAGCGGAGAGGCTGTCTCCCGCGCTGTCGACGCCATGCGTACGATTGCCCAGAAGATCGGCATCGTTCAGGAAATCGCCCGCCAGACCGATTTGCTGGCTCTGAACGCTGCTGTCGAAGCCGCGCGTGCCGGCGAACATGGCAAGGGTTTTGCGGTCGTCGCCTCGGAAGTGCGCAAGCTTGCTGAACGCAGCCAGTCGGCTGCTGCCGAGATAAGCTCAATGTCGAGCGATACGGTGACGGCGGCCCAGGAAGCGGGCGACATGCTCGGCCGGCTGGTGCCCGATATCCGCAAGACGGCCGAGCTGGTTTCCGAGATCAGTGCTGCCTGCCGTGAACAGGATATTGGGGCGGCCCAGATCAACGAGGCAATCCAGCAGCTCGACAAGGTGACGCAGCAGAATGCCGGCGCCTCCGAGCAGATGTCGGCAACCTCGGAGGAACTCGCCTCCCAGGCTGAAGAGCTGCAGACGTCGATTGCTTTCTTCAGGGTCGACATGGCAGGCGGGCGCCGCGAGCGTGCGCCGGCTGCAAAACTCACGGTCCGCAGCCGGGCTCCGGCCGCACCGCGAAAACCGGCTGGCAAGGCGCCCGCCAATACGGTCGCTGGCCAGCAGGCCCGCGTGAAGGGCTTTGCCCTCGATATGTCGATGGGCGGTCCCGATACGACCGATGACGAGTTCCGTGAAAGCGCATAGGGCTTTTCCGATGCAGAAGCGGGGGCCGCGGTGGATAGCGGCCCTCGATTGAACCGGTGCATGGACGCACCTGGTCATGCCGGCTCCGCTGGTGACGCATGAAGCGTTTTTACGACGGCACGATGTGCGATCTGGCGGAATATCCGCCGCGGTACTAACGGGGTTTTGAAATGCGCTTCACAATCAAAGCAAAACTGAGCCTAGTGTTCGGTTTCATCGTTCTCCTGACCTGCGCGATGGCCGGTCTTTCGATCTATAATCTCTCGTCGCTGAACAACGAGATCTCGATCATGGTCGCCGGTCCGGTCGCCAACTTGCGTGATTCCAGTGATCTTTCCGATGCCGTGATGCGCTCCATTCGCGCCGAAAAGGATGCGATCATCAATACCGACACCAGCAAGATCACCGGCTATGTCGAAGAGATCTCGCAACAGCGAGAGCTCATCAAGACGCTCCAGGGTCGCCTTGCCGCCTCGGACGATCCGGAGATCAAGTCCGGCATGGCACAATTCGGCGAACTCTACGGTAAATGGACGGCGCTGCAGGATCGTGTGGCCGATCTCGCCAAGCAGAACACCACCGAATCCAACGCCCAGGCCGGCATCATTTCGATGGGCGAAGGTCAGCAGGTGACGACCCAACTGCTCGGCATTCTCACCAAACTGAACGACACGGTGACCGGCAACGTCGCCGAAACCGACGCCGCCACCAACGACCAGTATGCGCACTCGCGCAATCTGCTGGTCATGATGACGATCGGCCTGATCATCGTCTCGTCGGCAGCAGCAATCTGGATCCTGCTCAACATTTCGCGCGGCCTGAAGCGCGCCGTCAACCTTGCCGATGCCGTCAGCATCGGCGATCTCGAACAGAACATCGAGCACAAGAGCAACGACGAAATCCGCGATCTCGTCCATTCGATGAGCCGGATGACGGCGAACCTGCGCACTACCGCAACGATCGCCAACCAGATCTCGAACGGCGACCTGACTGTCTCTCCGAAGCCTCTTTCGGAGAAGGACATGCTCGGCATCGCGCTGGAGCAGATGGTCGAGCGCCTGCGCGGCGTCGTCGCCGATGCGATCGCCGCCGCTGAGAATGTCTCGGCCGGCAGCCAGGAACTGTCCTCGAGCTCCGAGCAGGTGTCGCAGGGCGCCACGGAACAGGCCGCATCGGCCGAAGAAGCATCGGCCTCGATGGAAGAGATGGCCGCCAACATCAAGCAGAACGCCGACAACGCTGCACAGACAGAAAAGATCGCCCGCCAGTCGGCCAAGGATGCGGAGATGAGCGGCGAAGCCGTCTCTCGTGCTGTCGATGCCATGCGTACGATTGCCCAGAAAATCGGCATCGTCCAGGAGATCGCCCGCCAGACAGACCTTCTCGCCCTCAATGCCGCCGTGGAAGCGGCACGTGCCGGCGAGCACGGCAAGGGCTTCGCGGTCGTTGCCTCCGAGGTGCGCAAGCTTGCCGAACGCAGCCAGTCGGCGGCTGCGGAAATCGGCGCGATGTCCGGTGATACTGTCAAAGCCGCCCAGGAAGCGGGCGACATGCTCGGCCGGCTGGTGCCCGATATCCGCAAGACGGCGGAGTTGGTCTCCGAGATCAGCGCTGCCTGCCGCGAACAGGATATCGGCGCCTCGCAGATCAACGAGGCGATCCAGCAGCTCGATAAGGTGACGCAGCAGAATGCCGGCGCCTCCGAGCAGATGTCCGCAACCTCGGAAGAGCTCGCCTCCCAGGCCGAGGAACTGCAGACGTCGATCGCCTTCTTCAAGGTCGATATGGCTGGCGGGCGCCGTGACCGCACGCCAGCTGCCAGGATGACGGTGCGCAGTCCAGCTCTGGCCACCGCCCGCAAGCCGGGGGCCAAAAAACCAGCCGCCAACAGCGTCGCCGGTCAGCAGGCGCGGGCGAAAGGCTTCGCTCTCGATCTCTCCATGGGCGGTCCCGATGATGGGGACGCCGAATTCAAGGAAAGTGCATGATCATGGCCACGACCTCCCTGGAAGCGCAATTCGTGACCTTCAGCCTGGGCGAGGAGATTTTCGCCGTGCCGGTTGAGGTGGTGCGGGAAATCCTCGACTATGCGGAAGCTTTCAAGATTCCGAATGGTCCCGACTATCTGCTCGGCCTGCGCGATGTGCGCGGGCAGGGCGTGCCGACGATCGATCTTCGCTTGAAGCTCGGCATGACGAAGACCGTGCCGACGCCGCACACGCGGGTGCTCGTCCTCGATGTGCCGATGGAAAGCCGGCTGCTGACGCTTGGCCTCGTCGCCGACCGCGTCTTCGAGGTCACACCGTTCCGTCGCGAGCAGATCGAGGCAGCGCCCGATATCGGCGTGCGCTGGCGCTCGGACTACATCGCTGGCGTCGTTCGCCGTGAAAACGGCTTCGTCGTCATCATCGATCTTGCACGGCTGCTGTCGCGCGAGGACGCCTCGGCACTGCAATCAGCGGCCTGACCGCGTATCAACTTGGAGTACTGCGTTCTATGGGTATGGCAGCAGCGGTGGAAACCCAATTGCCGGGCGACCGGATCAGCAAGCGCAATTTCGACAAGCTTGCCCGGTTCATCTACGATTATAGCGGCATCAAGATGCCGCCGACCAAGCTGACGATGCTCGAAGGGCGGTTGAGACGCCGCCTTCGCGCAACCAACCATTCGACCTTCGACGATTATTGCGACTTCCTGTTCAATGAGGATGGCCTCGCCCAGGAAACCGTCTACCTGATCGACGTCGTGACGACGAATAAGACCGACTTCTTCCGCGAAGCCAAGCATTTCGACTATCTGCAGAGCGTGGCGTTGCCGGCGATCGCCAACAGCGGCGTGCGGACCATCCGCACCTGGAGTTCGGCCTGCTCGACGGGGGCCGAACCCTATACGATGGCGATGGTGCTGGCAGAATTCGCCGAAGGCCGCAATGACGTCTCCTACAGCGTGCTGGCGACCGACCTTTCCACCGACGTGCTGCAGACGGCGCGCCGTGGCATCTATCCGGAAGATTTGATTGCACCCGTGCCGCGCGACCTGCAGCGCAAATACGTGCTGACGGCCAAGCAGCCGGGACGGCGGGAGGTGCGCATTACGCCGAAACTGCGTAGCAAGATCGGTTTTGCCCGTATGAACCTGATGGACGAGAAATACGCGATCGGCGAACCGATGCACGTCATCTTCTGCCGCAACGTGCTAATCTACTTCGACAAGCAGACTCAGGCCGGTGTTCTCAACCGCCTCTGTGATTGCCTGGCGAAGGGCGGCTATATGTTCATCGGCCATTCCGAATCGATCACCGGCTTCGATCTGCCGTTGAAGCAGGTCTCGAATACGGTGTTTCAGCGTATCTAAAGCGCATCGCGTCATCCCAAAACCGCTGCGCACTTCTGGACGGCATGCATTAGGGGCATTCATGGCTAAGAAAATCCGCGTTCTCATCATCGACGATTCCGCCAGCATCCGCCAGACGCTGACCCATGTGCTGGAGCAGGATCCCGATATCGAGATCATGGCGGTCGCATCTGACCCCTTCATGGCGGCGCGGAAGTTGCAGGAAGAGATCCCCGATGTCATCACGCTCGATGTGGAGATGCCGCGCATGGATGGCATCACCTTCCTGCGCAAGCTGATGTCGCAGCGGCCAATCCCTGTCGTGATGTGTTCGTCGCTGACGGAAGCGGGTTCGGAAACGCTGCTCCAGGCGCTGGAGGCTGGCGCAGTCGACGTCATCCTGAAATCGAAGATCGGCGCCGCCGACAGCCTTTCCGACGATGCGATGCGCATTCGCGAAGTCGTCAAGAGCGCTTCGCATGCACGGCTTTCCAATGTCCGCCGCGCCGCCGGAACCATCCGCTCCGCCTCAGTGGAGGGGCCGGCCAAGAAGCTGACGGCGGATGTGATGCTGCCGCCACCGACGGGGCGTGCCATGGCGAAGACGACGGAGATGGTCGTCTGCGTCGGCGCCTCCACCGGCGGCACCGAAGCACTGCGCGAGTTCCTCGAGGAACTGCCGGCCAATGCACCTGGCATGGTGATCGTCCAGCATATGCCGGAGAAATTCACCGCCGCCTTCGCCAAGCGGCTGAACGGGCTTTGCGAGGTCGAGGTCAAGGAAGCCGTCGATGGGGATCCGGTGCTGCGCGGCCATGTGCTGATCGCGCCAGGCGACAAGCACATGCTGCTCGAACGCCAGGGTGCGCGCTACTATGTAAGCGTCAAGACCGGGCCGCTGGTGTCGCGACACCGGCCTTCCGTCGACGTGCTCTTCCGCTCGGCGGCGCGCTCGGCCGGCTCGAACGCGATGGGGATCATTATGACCGGCATGGGCGACGACGGCGCGCGCGGCATGCTGGAAATGCATCAGGCCGGTGCCTACACGGTGGCGCAGGACGAGGCGAGTTCCGTTGTCTTCGGCATGCCGAAGGAGGCGATCGCCAAAGGCGGCGTCGACCGGGTCCTGCCGCTCGATCAGATCGCTCGCGAAGTGCTGATGACGCAGCAGAAGTTTTAAGTCGGTTTCAACGGAACCGGCTTTTGATCATAGCCGTGCAGGTTCAGTATTCAGGCGAGATAACCGCCGTCGATCGTCAGGCTGGCGCCGGTGACGAAGGCGGCCTCGGCACTGGCGAGATAGGCGGCGAGGCCGGCGATCTCGCGGTCCTCACCCAGGCGGCCAAGCGCCATCAGCGGCTTGAGGCGCTCATGATCGTCCTCATTGGGGTTCATGTCGGTCGCCGTCGGGCCGGGCTGGATGTTGTTGACGGTGATGCCGCGTGGGCCGAGATCGCGGGCGAGGCCGCGGGTCATCGAGGCGATCGCGCCCTTCGTCATGCTGTAGACTGCGGAGGTTGGAAAGCCGCTGCGATCGGCAGTAACGCTGCCGATGGTGATGATGCGGCCGCCTTCGTTCATATGTCTTGCCGCTGCCTGGATGCCGACGAAGGCAGCGCGGACATTAATGGCAAACATCCGGTCGAAATCTTCGAGCGAATAGTCATCGAGCGGGTTGAGGATGAGAATCCCGGCATTGCTGACGAGAATGTCGAGACCGCCAAAGGTTTCGGCTGTCAGCGCGACGGCATCCTGTACGGCCTTCGCATCGGCACTGTCGGCCCGGATCGACAGCGCCCTGCTGCCAGCAGCCTCCAGCTCGGCGACGATCGCCTTCGCCCTGTGCTCGGAGCTGGAATAGGTGAAGGCGACGGCGGCGCCGTCAGCGGCAAGTCTTCGGACGATGGCGGCACCGATGCCGCGCGAGCCGCCGGTAACGAGGGCGATCTTGGTCGAAAGGGGTTGAGACATGCAGGTTTCCTTTGTTTTGGATTGATCAGTCTAGAATTTCCCATGGAAAACCAGTTCGATGTTCCCCTTGTTAGCGGAGGCCTCTGATTGCCATGTGTGCGATACCGCGGAGCGTCTCGGGTGGGGCGCCGTTTCGGGCGCTGACTTTCATTCCGGACAGAGTAGCGCCGAGAAACGGAATGGCGTCGGCGATATCGATATCTGTTGCGAGATCTCCGGTCCTGCGAGCCTCTCCGAGAAGGCTCTCGATCGCCGCGTGAAGCGCGTGGCCGGCGCTGTCGGTAAGAGCTGCGACCTCGGCATCGGTGCGGCCGAACTCACAAATGGCGCTGACACCGAGGCAGCCGCGCCGCGCCTCGGCAGCGGGACGCGAGGCGAAGGCGACAAGAGCGCCTTCCAGCGCCTCGATCGGCCGGCCCTCGCGGCGAAGATCGGCGATGATCTTGTCGATGCTCTCCACATTGTAGCGCTTCAGCGCTTCCAGATAGAGGCCGCGCTTGTCGCCGAAGGTGTCGTACATGCTTTGCCGGCTGATCTTCATCGCCGTCAGCAATTCCTCGGTCGAGGTGCCTTCATAGCCGTGCTCGGAAAATACGCCGATGGCGGCATGAAGGGCGGTGTCGCGATCAAATTCCTTGTGTCGTGCCATGACCAGCCTTCTACCCTTATTGGACTAATCTGTCCAGAATAAAATTAATGGCTTTTGGCGCTGCAGGGCAGCCATGCGCGCCTCCCCTTGAAATTTCCCCGATTTTGTGGTCTTGAGGCCGCCAATCTTCGCAGCGCTGTCTGTCATGCATGTTCAGGGACACTTCCCGCCCCTGGCAGCGCGCGCGCCCAGTATCAGTCCCAAGGAAAATGCGCCGATGGCCCGTTCAGCTCTTCTCAATGTCATGGTTCAGGCTGCCCTTAAGGCAGGAAAGTCGCTGGGACGTGATTTCGGCGAAGTGCAGAACCTGCAGGTTTCCGTCAAAGGACCGGGCGATTTCGTTTCCACTGCTGACCGCAAGGCCGAAAAGATCGTCAGGGAAGAGCTGCTCAAGGCGCGTCCGACCTATGGCTTCCTCGGCGAGGAAAGCGAGGAAATCAGGGGCACCGACGGTGCGCATCGCTGGATCGTCGACCCGCTCGACGGTACGACGAACTTCCTGCACGGCATCCCGGCCTTCGCTGTCTCGATCGCGCTCGAACGCAACGGCGAAATCGTCGCCGCTGTGATCTTCAATCCGGCGACCGACGAGCTCTATACCGCCGAGCGCGGTGGCGGCGCCTTCCTCAACGACCGGCGCCTGCGCGTCGCCGCGCGCCGGGCGCTGTCGGATTGCGTCATCGGCTGTGGCGTGCCGGCGCTCGGCAAGCGCAATCACGGCAAGTTCCTGGTCGAGCTTCGCCACGTTATGGGCGAAGTGGCAGGCATGCGGCGCCTGGGCTCGCCAACGCTCGATCTCGCCTATGTCGCGGCCGGGCGTTTCGACGGTTTCTGGGAAGCGGAGCTTGCGCCCTGGGACATGGCGGCCGGCATCCTGCTCATCCGCGAAGCCGGCGGTTTCGCCACCGACTGGGACGGCGGCGCAACGATGCTTGAGAGCGGCACGATCGTCGCCGGCAACGAGCTCATCCACAAGGCGCTGATCGAAGTCGTCAAGCGGCCGGTTCCCGCCAAGTGACCGAACGAAAATCTGGCTGTTGTAAAGTCACGGTTTTCTCCCCGGCATACTTCAATTCGGCACAATGTTGCTCTAGTCTCCGCCGGCAGGGAATGCGGAGGCTGCGTAACCTATGGAAAATGTGAATGTGGCGGAGATCGGCTCCACCGAAAAGACGGCAGGCGCTTATGCCCACAGGCTTTCAAGCCCCATGCCCTTCCTCTGGACGATGCTGCTTTTCCTCGTCATCGTCGGTTTTATAGCCGCCATCCTCTTCCGGCAGACGCAGACCGCCTTTATGCACAATCCGGGCCTCAATGGCCTGATCGTCGGCGTTCTCGCGGTCGGAATCATCCTTGTTTTCAACCATGTACTGGCGCTTCGCCCCGAGGTGCGCTGGTTCAATTCGTTCCGTGCCGCCGGCAGCGCCGACAAGGTCAACCGCAATCCGCGGCTGCTTGCGCCAATGCGGGCGCTGCTCGGCAGCCGCAAGTCCTCACTGGCGCTGTCGACGACGGCGCTGCGCTCGATCCTCGATTCGATCGCCACCCGCCTCGACGAATCGCGCGACGTTTCGCGCTACCTGATCGGCCTCCTGGTCTTCCTCGGCCTGCTCGGCACCTTCTGGGGCCTCATCGGCACAATCGGTTCGATCAGCATCGTCATCCAGTCGCTCGATGCTGGCTCGAACGGCACCGGAGACGTGCTCTCGGCGCTGAAGGAAGGGCTTTCCACGCCGCTTTCGGGCATGGGCCAGGCCTTCTCCTCCTCGCTGCTCGGCCTTTCCGGTTCGCTCATTCTCGGCTTTCTCGACCTGCAGGCGGGCCGCGCGCAAAACCGCTTCTACATGGAGTTGGAAAACTGGCTGTCCTCGGTCACGGATGTCGGCTCCGATCTTGCCCCGGCTCTGGAGGCCGTTTCCGGCGCGTCCTCGGACGACATGCGCGCGCTCTCCGATTATCTGCGCAAGGTCTCCGAAGAGGGCGGCGCCGGCAGCCAGCGCTCCGTCGCCGCCATGGCAAGCCTTGCCGAAGGTATTCAGGGCCTCGTCAAGAACATGCGCAACGAACAGCAGATGCTGCGCGACTGGATCGAGGCACAGCAGGACGAGGCCAAGGCGATGCGTCGCACGCTCGACCGGCTCGCCGAACGCATCGGCGTGCAGGAGCGCGCCGGCGAGAGGGGCGAGCGGTCGCGCGACCGCGCCAGCCAGGCCGAGAAGAGCGAGGGCAAGTAAGCCATGGCTCTTGCCCGCAACCGGCGCCGCGAACGCACGGTGGATTACTGGCCGGGCTTCGTCGACGCGCTGTCGACGCTGCTCATCTCGATCATGTTCCTGCTGACGGTCTTCGTCGTCGGGCAGTTCATCCTCAGCCGCGAGATCAGCGGACGCGATGAGGTGCTCAATCGCCTCAACAGCCAGATCAACGAGCTGACGCAGCTTCTGGCGCTCGAAAAGGGCAGCAACCAGGATCTCCAGGATTCGGTCGCCAATCTGCAGGCTTCGCTTGCCACCGCCGAAGGCGACCGTTCGCGACTGCAGGCGCTGCTGAATGCCGGTTCGGGCGGTCAGGATGCGGCGCAGAAGCGGATCGGGGCGATGACGCAGGAGCTCGACCAGCAGAAGCAGGTGAGCGAGCGGGCGCTCAGCCAGGTCGAACTGCTGAACCAGCAGATCGCAGCGCTTCGCAGCCAGATCGCCGCCGTCGAAGCAGCCCTTCAGGCGTCCGAAGAGAAAGACCGGGTGTCGCAGACCAAGATCGCCGATCTCGGCAGCCGGCTCAACGTGGCGCTCGCCGCGCGCGTCCAGGAGCTGAACCGCTACCGCTCCGACTTCTTCGGCCGTCTGCGCGAGATCCTTTCGGACCGCGAAAATATCCGCATCGTCGGCGACCGGTTCGTCTTCCAGTCGGAAGTCCTGTTTCCCTCGGGCGGCGCCGATCTCAACCCGGAGGGGCAGACGGAAATGGCGAAGCTTGCCGCCGCCCTTCTCGATCTTGCCAAGGAAATTCCACCGGAGATCAACTGGGTGCTGCGCGTCGACGGGCATACCGACAATGTGCCGCTTGGCGGTACGGGCCGCTATCGCGACAATTGGGAACTCTCCTCGGCGCGCGCGATTTCGGTCGTCAAGTTCCTGATCGCACGGGGCGTGCCGGCCGACCGGCTGGTTGCCGCAGGCTTCGGCGAGTTCCAGCCAATCGCGCCGGGCGATACGCCGGATGCGCGCTCTACCAATCGCCGCATCGAGCTGAAGCTGACCGAGAAGTGATTAACCTGATATCGCTTGCCGCGCTTCCTTTAGCCGACCGGCAAGAAAATCGCGCACGGCGGGGCTGTCGCTGAGACCGATCGCTGTCATATAGGAATCGGCTGCCGCGGTATCATCGCCGGCCTGGGTTAGGAGAAAGGCACGCACGGCCCAGTAGGGCTGGTAGCTTGTAATGTCATGCGGATCGAGCTTGTCGAGCTGCTCCAGCCCGGCAACGGCGCTCGAGGCCCTGCCGATTACTGCAGCCTGGCTGACCCGTGCACCCAGCGTTGGCTTCATCATCACCAGCGCCGCGTAGAGTGTCGTCAGTGCCTGCCAGTCTGTCGCTCCTGACAGCCGGCGCGCCGCATGCACGGACTGGATCGCCGCCTGGCACTGGAAGGGGCCGAAACGGTCGAAGCCGCTGGCCTTGCGCAGCAGTGCATCCGCCTCGGCAATCATGATCGCGTTCCACGCGGCCGCGTCCTGCTCGTCCAGCGGCACATATCGGCCGCTATCGTCGCGCCGGGCGCTGCGGCGGGCTTCGCAGTGGAGCATCAGCGACAGCAGGCCGATCGCTTCCGGTTCGTCCGGCAGCACCGTCAGAAGCGCACGGCCGAGCCAGATCGCCTCGCCGGCAAGCGAAGGGTGTTCGTTCTCTCCGTCGAGACCGTCCCAGCTGAGGCCGTAGGCCGCGTAGATCGCCGAGAGCACCGCGGCAAGCCGCCCGGGCAAGGCGGGGCGAGGCGGGACGGCGAAGGGAATGCCGGCATTCCTGATCTTCACCTTGGCCCGCACCAGCCGCTGGCTCATCGCCTCCGGTGAGACGATGAACGATCGGGCGATGGTCTTTGCCTCGATGCCGAGAACGGTCTGCAGCATCAGCGCCGTATGCACGGAGCTGTCGATGGCGGGGTGGGTGCAGGCGAAGAGCAGC
Organism: Rhizobium sophorae; assembly: GCF_013087515.1. Taxonomy (GTDB): domain Bacteria; phylum Pseudomonadota; class Alphaproteobacteria; order Rhizobiales; family Rhizobiaceae; genus Rhizobium; species Rhizobium sophorae. Next base: position 253,248 of record NZ_JABFCN010000030.1, read on the forward strand.
TTCAGCCGCTCATCGGGAAAGACGGCGTTACCGGTCTCGTTCATGCGTTCCTCGGCCTCCTCGAAGGCGACCGATATCGTCGTTTGCGCATTGGCCTCAACGGTGCGGTGGCGGGCCGCCTGCATGAGGTTGCGGCGGGCGGCCACCAGCAGCCAAGCTTCCGGATTGCCGGGAATGCCGCGCTCCGGCCAGACGCGAAGGGCCGAAGCCAGCGCTTCCGACAATGCATCTTCTGCCGCCGGCACGTCGTGCGAGCGGGCGGCGAGGAAGGCGATCAGCTTGCCGTAGGACTGACGCGCCACCTTTTCGGCGGCGCGTCCGGCATCGAGCGGCATGACCGCCTCACATCTGCAGGCGCGGGCGCACCTCGACCGAACCCTTGTCGGAGATCGGAACGCGGGTTGCCCATTCGAGCGCGGTGTCGATGTCAGGGACGTCGATCAGATAGAAGCCGCCGAGCTGCTCCTTGCCGTCCGGATAGGGGCCGTCCTGGACATCGTGCTCCTCGCCTTTGCGGCGCACGATCGTGCCGGTCTCCGGGCCTGTCAGCCCCGCACCGCCGGTCATGATCCCTGCCTGGGCGAGCGCCTTGCTGTAGGCGACCCAACCGTCGCGATAGGCGGGATCGGCGCGGCGAGCGAAATCCTCGGCGGCTTCGCGAATGATGAGAGCATATTGCATGGAAAACTCCTGATCTCGTTGTTGGCGTTGATCCGGGCATGCCGATATCGGGACCGATATCCCGAAAGCCGTGAAGCCCGGGGGAACGGGGCGGCCGTTCCGAAACAATGAGGCGCGGCCACCGGTCGTTTCGACATGGCTTTCAAAAAATATGCGAAAAAGAAAAATGGCGCCGAAAATCGCAAGCGGGCCGGGCTCAAGGGCGTCGGCGCTGCTCAAGGGCGCGAGAGGGCAGGGCGGCAATCACGCCGCCGCTGCCGGTCTGCTCAGGACTCGGCCTTCGTCTGGTCGACGACCTCGGCGCTTGGCGTGTTCTTCTTGATGGATTCGATGGCACTCACGGCGGACGCCTTCGCCTTGTAGCCTTCGGACAGGAACATGGTTTCCCCGTTCGATGCCTTGAAGCGGAAGCGGAACTCGCCGGCCTTATCCTTATAGACTTCGAATTTATACATAGATGTCTCCCGAAATCCCAAAACGCTGAATTGCAACCATCAGCTTAGTCGAGGCTAGATCAAAATGGCGAGCTTTTCCACTGCCTTAATCAGGAATGGGTTGCTTAGCGTCCAATTGTCACCGTTTCCATTGGGCGCAAGCGAATGAATACGCCGGCGCCTATGCCCCGGGAGCAGGATGATTTCAGGCCGGGCCAGCCTGAAATCTGATTCCGGTTCTCAATTAAAGAGCATGATGCCATCCGAAAACCGCTCACACTTTTCGGCATCATGCTTTGGCATCACTCCATCTGAATGTTCGCGCCCTTGACGACCGGTCCCCATTTGGCGAGCTCGGCCTTCACATGGGCGGCGAGTTCCTCCGGCGTCGAGCCGACGATGGTGGCGCTGAATTCCTTCATCCGTTCCGCGACGGCAGGGTCGGCGAGCGCTTTCTTGGCCGAGGCGTTAAGGCGGATCACGACCTCGCTCGGCGTCTTGGCCGGGGCGAAAAGCGCGTTCCAGGTGTAGGTCTCGTAACCTGGAATGCCTGACTCGGCGACGGTCGGTACGTCGGGGAAGGAGGGCGCGCGCTCAGCCGTGGTCACCGCCAGCGCCCGCAGAGTGCCGGCCTTGATGTGGCTCGACGAGGAGGGCAGGTTGTCGAACATGATCGGCACCTGGTTGCCGATGACGTCGTTCAATGCCGGGCCGGCGCCCTTATAGGGGATGTGCTGCATGCTGACACCCGCCATGGACTTGAAGAGTTCACCGGAAAGATGCAGCGGCGTGCCGTTGCCCGACGAGGCGTAGCTGTATTTGTCGGGCTCGGCCTTCAGCAGCGCGACCAACTCCTGCACGGTCTTTGCCGGCAGTTCCGGATTGACCACCAGCACATTCGGTACGATGACGAGCAGCGAGATCGGTGCGAAATCCTTTTCGGCGTCATATGGCGTCGATTTCAGGATCAGCGGATTGAGGGCGTGGGTCGCGACCGTGCCCATCAGGATGGTGTAGCCGTCTGGTTCGGCGCGGGCGACGTTACCGGCGCCGAGATTGCCGCCGGCGCCGGCTACGTTCTGGACGATCACTTGCTGGCCGAGATCCTCCGACATCTTCTGCGCGACGATGCGGGCGACGACGTCGGTCGAGCCGCCGGCCGCGAACGGCACGACCATGGTGATCGCGCGATCGGGGAAATCCGCAGCAGTGGCAGACGCGCCGACGGCAAGGGCCGCAAGCACACCGAAACCGAGCGCAAGGCCCGTACGTCGCGTTATATCGGAAAGCGCCATTCCTATCTCCTCCCAAGGATTTCAGCAGCAATATCCCCACCCCGGGGAATGAAGAGGTTAGGGCAGGAAGCGCGAAAGACAACCGCAGAGAAGCGCGGCGGGTTCAGACTTTAGTCGCTGTTGGCGGAAGAAGTGCGCGCCGGCTATTTCGCCGCGGCGAGCACATCCTCGTTGGCGGCGTCGAATTGCAGCCGAGCCAGCCGCGCGTAGATGCCACCGTGACGGATCAGGCTCTGATGCGTGCCCTCTTCGACGACCCGGCCCTGATCCATGACGAGAATACGGTCGGCCTTCAGCACGGTTGCCAGGCGATGCGCGATGACGAGCGTCGTGCGGCCGTCCACCAGGCCGTCAAGCGCCTTCTGCACCAGCGTCTCGCTTTCGGCGTCAAGCGCGGAGGTCGCCTCGTCGAGCAGCAGCACGGGTGCGTTCTTCAGGATGGCGCGGGCAATGGCGATGCGCTGTCGCTGGCCGCCGGAGAGCGTGATGCCGCGTTCGCCGACCTCGGTCTCATAACCCTGGTCCAGCCGGGCGATGAATTCGTCGGCCTGTGCGGCAAGAGCTGCGGCACGGACCTCGTCACGCGAGGCGCCGGGACGGCCGAAGGCGATGTTGTCATGGATCGAGGCGGCAAAGATGGTGACGTCCTGCGGCACGATGGCGATGCGCCGGCGCAGCTCGTCGGGCGTCGTCAGCTGCGCATCGACACCATCGACCTTCACGCTGCCCTGCTGCGGATCGTAGAAGCGTAAGAGAAGCGAAAAGACGGTGCTCTTGCCGGCACCGGAAGGGCCGACGATGGCGACGGTCTCACCTGGCGTGATCGCGAAGCTTAAGCCATGCAGCGCCGATTTGCCGGGGCGCGAGGGATAGGCAAAATGCACGCCGGAAAATTCGACGCGGCCACGGCTGGGCGAAGGAAGCGGCTCGGGGTTGGCGGGAGCGGTAATCGGCGAGACCTCGTCGAGAAGCTCGGTCAGCCGGTCTGCGGCACCGGCAGCCTGCGAGAGTTCACCCCAGACCTCCGACAGCGCGCCCAGCGAACCGGCGGAGATGACGGCATAGAGCAGGAACTGGCCGAGCGTGCCGGCCGAAAGCGTGCCGGCAAGCACGCTGTGGGCGCCGACCCAGAGCACGGCAACGACGCTGCCGAAGATCAGCGTGATGGCAATCCCCGTCAGCAGGGCGCGCGAGCGGATGGCGGCGCGGGCGGCCTCATAGGCAGATTCGACGGCGGTGCCGTAACGCATCGCTGCAGCATCCTCGCCGTTGAAGGCCTGGACGGTGCGGGTCGCGGCGATCGTCTCGTTGGCGAAAGCGGAGGCATCGGCGAGCGTATCCTGGGCGGCACGCGAGCGCTTGCGCACCGAGCGGCCGAAGGCGACGAGCGGGAAGACGATCAGCGGAATCGCTCCGATGACGAGGCTCGAAAGCTTCGGCGAGGTAACGATCATCATGCCCATGGCGCCGATACAGAGGATGAAGTTTCTGAGCGCCACCGAGGCCGTGGCGCCGACGGCGGACTTGATCTGCGTCGTATCGGCGGTCAGCCGCGAAACGATCTCGCCGGATTGGTTGACGTCGAAGAAGGAGGGCGACAGCCTAGTCACATGGGAAAAGACATCGCGGCGAAGATCGGCGACGATGCGCTCGCCGATGGTGATGACGAAATAATAGCGCAGCGCGCTGGCGACCGCGAGCACGATCGCCATGACCATCAGCATGGCGAAGTAGCTGTTGATGAAGCGGCCATCGGACTGGGTGAAGCCGTGATCGATCATGCGGCGCACGGCGAGCGGCAGCGCCAGCGAGGTAATGGCGGCAAGCGCCAGCGACATCAGCGCACCGGCCACCAGGCAGCGATAACGCATGAGATAGGGCGTCAGCCTGCCGAGCGGTCGCAGCGATCGCTTCTTGTTTTCCTCAGCCCGTGCCTGCTCTGCCAAATCGTCTCCGATCGCCCGCAGGACCCGCGCAATGCGGCCTGTTGGCTCTTGTTATCCCGGCGTCCTTCATGTATAGGCACCGCATCCTAATGGGAAGCCGTAGCCATCCGACTGCGGCTTCATTTATTCAATCGGTTCGTTGGCCGCAACTGCATGCGGCAAATTGAACTCCGGTATCGCAGGAAGATTGTTATGAAGGCAGGCATCCATCCCGAATATCACATGATCAAGGTGGTCATGACCGATGGCACTGAGTACGAAACCCGCTCGACCTGGGGTTCGGAAGGCGCTGTCATGAACCTCGAAATCGATTCCAAGTCGCATCCGGCCTGGACTGGCGGCAACCAGCAGCTCATGGACCGCGGTGGCCGCGTTTCCAAGTTCAACAAGCGCTTCGGCGGCCTCGGCCTCTAATCGCATTTGCTCGACGGAATTCGAAAAGAGCCCGGTTTTGCCGGGCTTTTTTGCGTGCAAATGGCTCGCGAATACTGGCCTTCAGCGGCAAACAAAAAACCGGCCGCGTAAGACGCAGCCGGTTTGTATTCGAATTCTTGCAGATCTGGTCAGTTGTTGCCGAAGGCGGTCTGCAGCAGGGAAAGCTGGGCTTGGACGCTGTTCTGATTATCGTGAACGATCACGGCTTCGGACGGGCGGTAGATTTCGCGGTCGAGCAGGGCAATGCGGTTCTGCAAACGCAGCGAGCGTTCGACGAGGTCGCGGAAGGATTCCGGCAGGTCACCCCAGCCAGGCGCGGCGCGATCGACGTTGAAGCCATCGAGGCGAACCTTGTTCTTTTCGGCCAGCACCTGGTCACGGGACATTTCGCCATTGTTGACGGCGCGCTGCAACAGCAGCCAGGAGGCCATCTGCATCAGGCGGGTGGTGAGACGCATGGATTCCGCGGCGTAGAGAACCGAGGCCATCCGCGGCAGAACCTTGGAGGCGGCGCGGCCCTGACCGTCGAGATAGGCGGCCGTCTCTTCGACCAGCGACATGCCTTCCGCATAAAGTGCCTTGAACTGCGAGGATGCAGCGGCGCGGCCTGCAAAACTAATCGTGTTCAATCCAACTTCCGACATCGCAATAGTCCCTGTTCGCACGCAGCTACATATATTCAGGTAACGCCGGCACCGACGGAAAAGTTTCCAGGCCCGGTCTTTATGACTTTAAGATGGTATCATTAGCCCAAATGCGCAAGCCGTTTCTTAAGAAAGGGTTAATCTCCACAGTTTCGTGGAAGTGCGCCGGCCACAGGAAAAAGAAGAGCCGCAAACGCGGCTCTCAAGGTAAAACAGGGAGAAAAATCAGACCAATTCACCGCTTGGAAAACTGTCTGAGATCCAGAGGAAATCCGGATGAATACAGTAATACCTTATAAAGCTTAATATTTTATTAACATTGTGCCGAATTAAGACTTGAGGCGGGCTATTTTAGCCGCCTATAGCCTTGTTTTTCGGGGTTTTTATCGGATCACGAGCGGAAGAAGCTTTCCGCCGCCTGCCGCCCGGAGGCTTTGCGGGCGGCCTCGGCTTCGAGACGGGCGATCTCCATCTTCAGCAATTCCACCCGCGCCTTCAATTCGTCGACCGAAAGCATGGAGAGATCGGCGCCGATCTCGTGGGCGACTTTCTTCTGCGGCCGGTCATCATCGATGAAGCTCATGGTTCGTCCTCCGTTCGCTGCCTGGCTTTTTCACGCACTTCCGGAACGCAAAACCGCTTCACACTTTTTCCGGATTTTGCTCTAGCCGAACTTTACAGCAGGATCGCCGCTTTCGGGAGACTTTCCGGTTTCGGAAGGTTTGCCGGTGCCGCGATCGGCAAGCGACATGCTTTGCGGTGTCAGCATCGGCGAGGTGCCGGTCGGGATCGTTGTATAGGCGTCGCGGTCGCTGGCGGGGACCGCGGCGCGGATGCGGCTCCTGATGATGGCATAAACGGTGATCAGCACATGGGCGATGGCGGTGACGAGGAAAAGCGCATGCGGCGTGATCGCCGACATGACGGGACCGCTGAGCGTCGGGCCGATCACCGTGCCGATGCCGTAGAGCAGCAGCAAGCCGCCCGAGACCTTGACGAAATCCTCCGACGCCGCGAAGTCGTTCGCGTGGGCGACGGCGATCGGATAGAGCGTATTCGCCACGGCGCCGTAAAGGACGACGAGCCCGATCAGCAAAGCGGGCGACGTCGGGTGGAGCAGAAAGATCAGCAGGCCGGCAAGGGCGGCGATCCCCGACATGGCGGCGAGCACGTAACGCCGGTCGATGCGATCGGAAAGCCGGCCGGCCGGCAGCTGCATCACCGCCCCGGCGAAGATGGTGGCGCTCATCATGACGGCTATGCTGGTGTCGGAGAGGCCGGCGCCGGCGCCGAAGACGGCGCCGAGCGTGCCGTAGGCACCGTTGGCGATGCCGACCAGCAGGATGCCGAGGCAGGAGACCGGCGAGTTGCGATAGAGCGCCGGCAGATCGAGACGCACCGCCTTCAGCGGCTGCGGCGAAGCGGCGGTCGACAGCGTCGTCGGCAGCATGGCGATGCAATAGAAGATGCCGCAAACCATGAACAGCACCGGCGTGCGCACATCCTCGAGCGGGATCATCATCTGGCCGCCGACGACGCCGATGAGTGTGATGCCGATATAGAGCGAGAAGATCATGCCGCGGCTCTCGTTGCTGGCGCGCTCGTTCAGCCAGCTTTCGATGATCATCGACGTGCCGGCGGTGGAGAAGCCGGTGACGGCGCGCAGGACCACCCACCAGATCGGATCGATGATGATGCCGCTGACCAGCGCGATGATGGCGATGATCGAGATGAAGCCCGAAAAGGCACGCACATGACCGACGCGGCGCACGATGTTCGGCGCAATCAGGCAGCCGATGACGAAGCCCCCCGCCCACGAGGTGCCGAGCAGGCCGAGCGTCGTCGTTGCGTAGCCTTCGAGATTGCCGCGCACGGGAAGCAGGATGCCCTGCAGGCCGTTGCCCATGAAAAGGAAGAGCGTGCCAAAGAGCAGCGCGGCGACGGACAGCAGATTTCTCTTCATTTCCCCAGACTCGGTCTTAGCGATTTGCAATGACATAAGGCAGGACCTGCGTCAGCCCAGCCTCAAGATGATTGATTGTGCCCCGGAATGTCTTTACGGCGTGTCGAGATCCTCTTGTTCGCGCGGAAAAATGTCCGTCCTGTGACATTCCGAAAAACGGAAAAAATAAAGCATGACAAAGCTGATAGCGTTGCTGCTCATCCTTGCCATGGCGATACAGGTGATCAAACCGCTCGGGCTTCCCGGCCTCAGGCGGCGGATGGATTTCTGGAAGCTCGCGCTGATCGCTTTCGCCGTCTGGGCAGTGGCTCTACTTTCGCGCGATTTCCTGATGTAGCCCCGGATTGCGTGTAACCCAGGGGTACGGTCCGAGCTGCGACCGTCAGTCTTGCAAGCTAATTTCTCCGCGCATGACGGAAACGCAGCCTCCCGAGATGACGACATCAGTGACGATGCCGCCCGATTTCACGACATCAAGGGTGATGATGCTGCGGCGGCCCATTTCGACGCCCTGTTGAATGGTGATGCGGACGTTCATATCGGCCTCTGGCGCAAGCGAGACGAGATAGGCGCCGAGCGCCGCGGAAGCGCTGCCCGTTGCCGGATCTTCGGGCACGTTATCGAGGGGCGCGAACATGCGGGCGCGAATATTCCATGGATTTTCGGCTGTCCTCACATAAAGGAAGAGCGAGAAGTCGTGGCCGCTGGTCGTCTGGCGGCCGGCAGCTGCCTGGAACCCGGCAAGGTTCGGGCGCGCGCCGGCCAGCGCTTCGAGCCCGTTCAGCTCTGCGATGGCGAAGTTCAGGCCGACCGAGGCAAAGGCCGGGGCATGTGTGGTGTTGACGATGACGCCGGGGTCGAGCGAGACGCAGCCGGCGATGGTTTGCGCGGCTATGGTGTCGCCGACCGTCAGCGGCTGCGGCGCGCGGATGGCGGCAGCAGCAACCTTTCCGCCGCTGCGTTTAAGGCTGACTTCGACGATGCCGGCCTTTTCCTCGAAACGCAGCTTATCGCCGACCGGCTTGCCGAAGATTTCCGCCTGCTGGCCGAGCACGTAAGCGGTGCCGACGTTTGGATGGCCGGCAAAGGGTATTTCCATCGTCGGGGTAAAGATGCGCACGCGGGCGGAATTTTGCGGGTCTTCCGGCGGCAGGACGAAGGTGACCTCGGAATAATTGAACTCGGTAGCGATCTTTTGCATCGCCGCATCGCTCAGACCGCGCGCATCGGAGATCACGGCAAGCGGATTGCCCTCGAAGCGGGTGGAGGTGAAGACATCGACGGTAACGTAGGAGAGGGTGTTCATGGCGGCTCCTGTTGTGGCAGGGCGCTATGAGTAATCACGGTTTTCGAGGGAACGAAGTGGTTTCTTGTCGCCGTGACAATGAGAGGGAAGGAAACGCAGAGAGGGCAGGAAGCTGCGTTCGCCGCTCCCTGCTATCAGTTCAAAGCTCTAAAAACTCAGGCGGCCTTTTCCAGGTCTTTCTTCCAGTTGCCCTTGGCGGCGAGGCTGTTCATCTCGGCGCGGTGGGCGAACTCGCGTTGGCCGGCAGCGACGTTTTCCTGCTTGCCGTTCCAGGCCCTGAGCGCGCTGTCCTGCAGGGCGCGGCCATAGGAGAAGGTGACGAACCAGGGCAGGTCGCCGCTGGCATTGATCGCCGAAAGATGGGCTGTCGCTTCTTCGGTCGTCTGACCGCCGGAGAGGAAGGCGATGCCGGGAACGGCGGGCGGGACGGTCGCCTTCAGCACCTTGACGGTGCGCTCGGCAACTTCCGCGACCGAGGCCTTGCGCGCGTTCTTGCCGTCGATCACCATGTTCGGCTTGAGGATCATGCCTTCGAGGTTGACGCGGGCCTCGGCCAGTTCCTCGAAAACGATGCGCAGCGTGAATTCGGTCACTTCGGCGCAGCGGTCGATATTGTGGTCGCCCGGTTTGCCGTCCATCAGGCATTCCGGCTCGACGATCGGAACGATCCCGGCCTCCTGGCAAAGCGCGGCATAACGAGCAAGCGCCTGCGCGTTGGCGCGGACGGAACCGCGGGTCGGCAAGGTCGACGAGATGGCGATGACGCCGCGCCACTTGGCGAAGCGGGCGCCGGCTTCATAATATCTGGCAAGTCGCTCGCCGAGGCCATCAAGGCCTTCGGTGATGGTTTCAGCGGGATATTTGGCCATCGGCTTGGCGCCCGTATCGACCTTGATGCCGGGGATGGCGCCGGCTGCGCGGATGATATCGACGAAGGGCGTGCCGTCCGCGGCCTTCTGGAACAGGGTCTCTTCGAAGAGGATGACGCCGGAGATATATTTCTTCATCGCCTCGTCGGAGCGGAAGAGCATCTCCCGGTAGTCCCGCCGGCTGGCTTCGGTCGATTCGAGATTGATCGCGTCGAAACGCTTCTTGATGGTGGAGGTCGATTCATCGGCGGCGAGCAGCCCCCGGCCGCCCGTAACCATCTGCAATGCAATGTCTTCCAGTCGTTCGCTCATTTCGTTCTCTCCACAACAATAAACATCGGTACTTCAGGAATATAGAACGCGGATAACAGAAGTTTATAGCGAGGAAAATGGAAGGCTAAGTCATTGAAACGATTGAATTCAATTCAATCGTTTGAAAATTTGGGATTTTTTTCATCATCTGAGCAAAAGACCGCGGAAGCTGCTTTTCTTCCACGGTCTATGCACATGTAAAATCAGCGAAATCAGTCTTGGTAATTATCTACAGCGCCGCGCGTCTTTCAGACACGCGAAGGACGCTGTAGCACTTTGAATGGCTGCATAATTACGTCCTTAAATCGGTACCGATTTAAGGAATTATGCAGCAGCAGCGTTGAGGACGGCGACGCCGGGAAGCTCCTTGCCTTCCATCCATTCGAGGAAGGCGCCGCCAGCGGTCGAGACATAGGTGAAATCGTCGGCAACGCCGGCATGGTTGAGCGCCGAGACGGTGTCGCCGCCGCCGGCAACGGAGGTGAGCTTGCCGGCCACCGTGCGCCCAGCGGCGAATTTCGCAGCAGCGACCGTCGCGGCATCGAAGGGTGCGATCTCGAAGGCGCCGAGCGGGCCGTTCCAGACCAGGGTTGCGGCGCGCTCGATCCAGGCGTTGATGGCCTCGACGGATTTCGGGCCGACATCGAGCACCATGGCATCGGCAGGAATGGCGTTGATATCGACCGTCTCATTGGCGGCACCCGCCTTGAACTCGCGGGCAATCACGCCATCCTCTGGCAGGATAATGGCGCAGCCGGCGGTCGCGGCCTCGATCATGATCTGCTTGGCGGTCTCGGCGAGATCATGTTCGCAGAGCGACTTGCCGACATGGGTGCCGCGGGCGGCGATGAAGGTATTGGCCATGCCGCCGCCGATGACGAGCGCATCGACCTTTTTCACGAGGTTCATCAACAGGTCGATCTTGGTGGAGACCTTGGCGCCGCCGACGATCGCGACGACAGGGCGAGCGGGATCACCGAGGCCCTTTTCCAACGCTTCCAGCTCGGCCTGCATGGTGCGGCCGGCATAGGCCGGCAGGTGGTGGGCAAGCCCCTCGGTCGAGGCATGGGCGCGGTGGGCGGCCGAAAAGGCGTCGTTGACATAGATGTCGCCGTTGGCGGCAAGCGCCTTGGTGAAGTCGGGGTCGTTGTTTTCCTCGCCCTTGTGGAAGCGGGTGTTTTCCAGAAGCAGGATATCGCCGTCATTCATCGCGGCAACGGCGGAGGCGGCGGCCTCGCCGATGCAGTCGGCGGCCGTCAGCACAGCATGATCAAGCACTTCCTCGACGGAAGGGGCGATCAGCGACAGCGACAGCTCCGGCGAAGGGCCATCCTTCGGCCGGCCAAAATGGGCCAGCAGGATCACCTTGGCACCCTTTTCGGACAATTCGAGGATCGTCGGCGCCACACGCTCGATGCGCGTCGTATCGGTGACCTTGCCGTCTTTCACCGGGACGTTGAGGTCGACGCGGACGAGAACGCGCTTGCCGCGGATGTCGGAAAGATCGTCGAGGGTCTTGAAAGAAGGCATGGGGAGGATCCTGTCGTGGTTGGCGAAAGTTGCGCCGAACATAGCAAGGATCATTCGAGACGCAAGGCGTTCAGCGGCCGTTTTCGCGTGTGCCTTCGTGGTGTCCGGCCGGCGGTTTCAGCGTGCTTTCGGAGGCTGCGGTTTCCCGGTTCCGGCGTCCGTTCAGTCGGTCGCGGATGCGCTGGATGATGTCCTTGAGATTGAGGAAGATCGGCAGCGTGATTGCCGGTTCGACCGCTTCGAGCGACATGCCCACGGAGGTGATGTGGTCGTGCTCATCGAGATCGCGGACGATGAGGATGATCGAGCCGAGGCGGACGCGGTCGGCATAATCGGCCTTGCCGCCGAGGCGCTGCCGCATCAATTCGGCGATCGTCAGGCCCTTTTCGGATTCGTTCAGCAGGCCGGGGCCATAGGCGGCGTCGAGATCGGCGGCAGGACGGGCGGGAGAGAGCGCGAAGGCCCCGAAGAATTCGGCATCGTCGTCATCGACCGGCGCACGGCTGGCGAAAAGCCGGTCGAGCAGGCGGGAATAACTCGGCACGATGAAGAGATAGACGAGATCGTGCTCGCGCAGCCGCCCGGCATATTGGTAGCGCATCGATTTGCCGTCTCGGATGACGAGCGAGGGTGTCGCCCAGCGCGGAATGCGCTCGCCGCGCAGCACCGGGCTGTCCTTGATGACGCGGTAGGAGAGCAGTTCGTGGTGGGCTGCGCCCGGCAAGTCGACTTCGACCTTGTCGACGGCGCCGATGCGCGGCGGAATGATCAGCCCGAGCTTCTTGGCGACGGGTTTGATCGTCCAGCCTTGGACGAGCAGCGAGACCAGCACGATGATGAAAGCGGTGTTGAAATAGATCTGGCCGTTCTCAAGCCCCCCGAGGATCGGCATGATGGCAAGCAGGATGGAGACGGCGCCGCGCAGGCCGACCCAGGCAACGAAGCCGATTTCCTGCTGCGTGTAATCGAAGGGAAGCAGCGAAAGCCAGACCGCTAAGGGTCGGGCGATGAAGATCAGGAAGAGGGCGAGCAGGATGGCCGGGACGATGATCGCAGGGAATTGCGACGGCGTGGCGAGCAGGCCGAGCACCAGGAACATGATGATCTGCGCCAGCCACGTCATGCCGTCCTGGAAACGCTTGATGGTGCCGATCGCCTGCATCTTGCGGTTTCCGGCATAGATGCCGGCGACATAGACGGCGAGGAAGCCGCTGCCGCCGACAGCGCCCGTGAAGGAGAAGACGAGAAGGGCGAGCGCCAGCACGAAGATCGGCGTCAGGCCGCGATCGGTATCAAGCTTGCTGACGATCAACACGATCATCATTCCGCCGAGCAGGCCGAGGATGACGCCGAGGCCCATCTGCTGCACGAACATGGCGAGCATGCCGATATTGATGCCCGCGTAACGCTCGCCGCTCGCCAGCACCTCGACGAGGGCGATGGTGAGGAAGATCGCCATCGGGTCGTTGGTGCCGGATTCGACTTCCAGCGTCGAGCGCACCTTGTCGCGGATGTTGATGCCGCCGATGCGCAGCAGGAAGAAGACGGCGGCGGCATCCGTCGATGCGACGATCGAGCCCAGCAGCAGGCCTTCCAGCCAGGTGAAATTCAAAAGCCACATCGCGGCGAAGGCAAAGAGCGAGGCGGTGATCAGTACGCCGACCGAGGCGAGCGCCAGAGAGGGCACGGCCGCAAGCCGAAAGGCCTGCATCGGCGTGCCGAAGCCGGAATCGAACAGGATGACGGCCAGCGCGATGGAACCGAGAATATAGGCGAGATAATTGTTGCTGAACTCGATGCCAAGGCCGTCGACACCGGCGGCAAGGCCGATCATCAGGAAGAGCAGCAGCAGGGGGGCGCCGAAGCGGAAGGCGAGCAGGCTCGAAAAAGCGGCAAGAAGCACGAGCGCCGTCGAAACCAGCACCACGATATAGAACGCTTCCATGACCACCCCTTTCCATCGACTGCTTTGCGAACACAGCCGCCCCGGCCGATCCGCCTTTATTCAACCCCTCCGTCACGCGGCAATCCATCAGTAAACGGCAAAACGCCAGAGAAGGGTAGGCCTTGCGGCTTAACCTCGTCGCGATGCTGCTTCATGCTGCTGAACGGCTGCCGGACGGCCAACCGACACGGAATGCTACGGGAGAAATTCTCTATAAAGAATGTATAGGAAAATCAGGCGAGAGCAGGGCAAAAGAGACAGGCACGGATTTTTCCTGCCAGTATCTGCGAATGGCAACAGAATAAGAGACGCTCCTCCTTCCACGCGGCCCGTTTGCCTTGTCCAATAACGGGAAGACTGGATTGGACGCGCGGATGCGGAGAGTGAGGAAAATGAACGCTGAGATATTTCGATATAGGGTAGGAAAATGCCGGCCGCCAGCGAGAGCAGCCGGCTGTAGTCTTGTGTCCGAAGCGGCCGGCCGGCCCTTGCTCTGCTATCCCAACACTGCCTGAAGTATGACGATGGCGAGAAACGAGAGGCCAATGAACGCGGCAACCCAGATGACCAGACGATTAGCCTTTGCCAGCACGGCCGGTCTGACGTCCCGCTTGGGGTGAAACCGTTGCCGCCGTTTGAGGGTGGTGTGGGACAAGCGTTTTTGTGCCTCTGCCATTATCACCTCCACTTGGCTCACTTTAGCCATTGTGCAGCGCTGTGCATTTCCTCAATCTAGCACGCTTGGCCAGCCGATTGCCAACTCGCTCAGTCTTCCGTGTCCTCGCCCTCGTCGGTCAGATCCGCGACCGGGACCAGGAAAACGACGAACTCGTCCTCGATCGTCCGTTCGGGATCGTCGTCGAATTCATAGGCGTGCTCGACTTCGCTTGCTTCCTCGGCCGTTGCCTTGCGCAGGCTCAGGACAGCTTTGCGGTCCCAAAGAGGCTTGCCTTCGGATTCCAGGACGGTCAGATCGTCGCGAAAGTCTTCCGCCTCGAAGAAATGCGTTGCTTCCTCGTGATTTTCCGAGCGAAAACTGGCAACGGCGCGGCCGGCGATTTCAACGGTAAAATAATCCATCCATCTCTCTTTATCTCCCCCAGACGACGATGCGGCTGCAGGGGTTATCGATGACGCCATAGCCGGCTTCGGAACCGAGGCGGTACTGGCGTCTGTGCATGTCGAATACCCAAGGCCGCCTATCCTACCAGATCCGGTGCTGGAAATGGGAAATGATGCGGCTCGAGCGTGTATAACAAAACGGCCCGGTTTCCCGGGCCGCTTGCGATAGTCGATAATCAGGCTCTTAGATCAGCTTGGCAAACGCGACGGCGGTGTCGGACATGCGGCTGGAGAAGCCCCACTCGTTGTCGTACCAGGACAGGACGCGCACGAAGTTGCCTTCCATGACTTTGGTCTGATCGGTTGCGAAGATCGAGGAGTGGCTGTCGTGGTTGAAGTCACGGGAGACGAGCGGCTCGTCGGTGTAGCCGAGGATGCCCTTCAGCTTGCCGTTGGCAGCAGCCTTGATGGCTTCGTTGATTTCGCCGACGCTGGTTGCCTTCTTGGCGACGAACTTGAAGTCGACGACGGAAACGTTTGGGGTCGGAACGCGGATCGAGGTGCCGTCGAGCTTGCCCTTGAGGTGCGGCATGACGAGGCCAACGGCCTTTGCAGCGCCCGTCGAGGTCGGGATCATCGAGAGGGCAGCAGCACGGGCGCGATACAGGTCCTTGTGCATCGTGTCGAGCGTCGGCTGGTCGCCGGTATAGGAGTGGATGGTCGTCATGAAGCCGTGGTCGATGCCGACGGCGTCGTCGAGAACCTTCACGACCGGCACCAGGCAGTTGGTGGTGCAGGATGCGTTGGAGATGACCATGTGCTCCTTGGTGAGCTGGTCATGGTTGACGCCGAAGACGACCGTCAGGTCGGCACCATCGGCAGGCGCCGAAACGATGACGCGCTTGGCGCCGGCCGTCAGGTGAGCGGCAGCCTTGTCGCGGGCGGTGAAGATGCCGGTGCATTCCATCGCGATGTCGACGCCGAGTTCGCGGTGCGGCAGCGTTGCCGGATCCTTGATCGCCGTGACCTTGATCGGCTTGCCGTTGCCGACGATGATCGAGTCACCCTCGACCTTCACCGTTGCCGGAAAGCGGCCGTGGATCGAGTCGTAGCGCAGCAGGTGGGCGTTGGTTTCAACCGGGCCGAGATCGTTGATGGCGACGACTTCGATATCGGTGCGGCCGGATTCGACGATGGCGCGAAGGACGTTGCGGCCGATGCGGCCGAAACCGTTGATGGCAACCTTGACTGTCATGTTCATTCACTCCCGATAGAGTAGGGCCCGATAGTGAGGGCCTGGAATTGAGGAGATGGAGAGCGCCTCAAGGCGCCCTCATTAAAGCTTTGCTTCCGCGGCCGCAACGACGGCGTCGGCGGTGATGCCGAAATGCTTGTAGACTTCCTTGACCGGGCCGGAAGCGCCAAAGCTCTTCATGCCGATGAAGGTGCCTTCCGGTCCGATGAACGCATCCCAGCCTTCGCGAACGGCGGCTTCGACGGCGATCTTGACCGGCGAGTTGCCGAGGATTTCCCTGCGATAGGCTTCCGGCTGCTCGAAGAACAGTTCCGTGCAGGGAACCGATACGACGCGGACGGTAACGCCCTTGGCTTCGAGTGCCGTACGGGCAGCAACGGCAATTTCGACTTCGGAGCCGGAGGCGAAGATCGTTACCTGGGCGTCGGCATTGCCGGCCAGCGTGTAAGCACCCTGTTCGCAGAGGTTCTTTTCGCTGTATTCGGTGCGGGCCGCCGTGAGGTTCTGACGCGTCAGAGCAAGGCCCGAAGGACGGTTGTGCGTCTTGATGGCGATCTGCCAGCATTCCGCCGTTTCCGTGGCGTCGGCCGGACGGAAGACCATCAGGTTCGGGATGGCTCGCAGACCGGCGAGCTGTTCGACCGGCTGGTGCGTCGGGCCGTCTTCGCCGACGCCGATCGAGTCATGCGTCAGGACATGAATGACGCGGATGCCCATCAGCGAAGCAAGGCGGATCGGCGGGCGGCAATAATCCGAGAAGATCAGGAAGCCGCCGCTATAGGGGATGAGGCCGCCATGCAGCGCAATGCCGTTCATGGCAGACGCCATGCCATGCTCGCGGATGCCCCAATGCACGTAGCGACCGGCGAAATCCGTCGGCGTGATCGAGTGCATCTGGCTGGTCTTGGTGTTGTTCGACGGCGTCAGGTCGGCGGAGCCGCCCAGCGTTTCCGGCAGGAAGCCGTTGATGACCTCGAGCGCGTCTTCCGAAGCCTTGCGGGTCGCAACCGTCGGCTTGGTCTCGGCGAGCTTCTTCTTATATGTGCTGATCGCGGCGTCGAAGCCTTCCGGCAGCTCGCCTGCCATGCGGCGGGTGAATTCGGCCTTGGCGGCGGCTTTGGCGAGGGTTTCCTCCCATGCCTTGACGATATTGTCAGAGCGGGTGCCGGCCGCGCGCCATGCGTCCAGGACGTCGGAGGGGATGACGAAGGGCTCGTAATCCCAGTTCAGCGCCTTGCGGGTGGCGGCGATTTCCTCGGCGCCGAGCGGGTTGCCGTGGACCTTGTGGGTGCCCTGCTTGTTCGGGGCGCCGAAGCCGATGACGGTCTTGCAGGCGATGAAGGTCGGGCGGTCGGACTTATGGGCAGCTTCGATCGCGTCGGCGATAGCGGCCTGATCGTGACCGTCGATCTCGATGGTGTTCCAGTGAACGGCCTTGAATCGGGCGATCTGGTCAGTCGAGTCCGACAGCGAGACGGCGCCGTCGATGGTGATCGAATTGTTATCCCAGAATAGGACGAGCTTGTTGAGCTTCAGGTGGCCAGCGAGCGCAATGGCTTCGTGGCTGATGCCCTCCATCAGGCAGCCGTCGCCGCAGATCGCGTAGGTATAGTGATCCTGGAGATCGGAGCCGAACTCCTCGCGCAGCTTGCGTTCGGCAATCGCCATGCCGACGGAATTGGCGATGCCTTGGCCGAGCGGGCCGGTCGTCGTTTCGATGCCTGTGGCATGACCGTATTCCGGATGGCCGGCGGTCTTCGAGCCGACCTGACGGAACTGCTTCAGATCCTCGACCGTCATGTCGGGGTAGCCGGTCAGATACAGCAGCGAATAGAGCAGCATCGAGCCATGGCCGGCCGACAGCACGAAGCGATCGCGGTTCGGCCAGTGCGGCTTCTTCGGATCGAAGCGCAGATATTTGGTGAACAGGACCGTTGCCACGTCGGCCATGCCCATCGGCATGCCCGGGTGGCCGGAGTTCGCCTTTTCGACGGCGTCCATGGCGAGAAAACGGATCGCATTCGCCATCCGGTCGTGTTGTTCGGGAGAGGTCATGGCTTTTCCGCAAGTTCCGGGTGTCGGGGGATGGCCTCGAGCCTCCAAGACCATCGAGTGAAAGCGGCAGAGACATAGCAGTTGGGACGGGCAAGTCAATAAATGGCAGGCCAAATCCGGGCAAGCAGCGGCGATTTTTGACATTTGATCGCGCGATTGTACAAATGACGAATCTGATGTGACGAGCCTATGTAAAACGCTCATCCACAGGATAGGCCGGTGGGCAAGTGACAGGATTTATTGACGGGCCGTCGGCGAGCTGCATATCCTTTTGAAATCGCAAGATCGGCGTGGCGTGTCGATTCGCGGATCCTGCGCGGGAATCGGAAAGACATGATGCCCACAGGCAAAACCATGGAAGCAGCGCTCAACGAATTGAGACAGGCGATTTCGAGCCTCGAAAACGCCGTCGACATGCGTGTCGAGCGGCAGCGCGAGCAGGGCGAGATCGAGGGCGAGGTACGGCGTGTGCACGCCGACCGTTCGCGGCTGGCGCAGGAGCTCGACCAGGCCGAATTCCGCGCCAACCGGCTGGAAGAGGTCAATCGCGAGGTATCTCGGCGGCTGGTGACGGCGATGGAAACGATCCGCGCAGTTCTGGATCGCTGATGAGAGAGAGTTTCGCATGGCGCAGGTGACGGTAACGATCGACGGCAAGGCCTATCGCATGGCCTGCGAGGAAGGGCAGGAGGATCACCTGACCGATCTCGCCAACCGCTTCGACGGCTATGTCGGCCATCTCAAGGATCAGTTCGGCGAAATCGGCGATCTCAGGATCACTGTTATGGCCGGCATCATGGTTGTGGATGAAATTTCCGAACTCACGCGCCGCGTCGCTGGATTGGAATCCGAACTCGAGTCGCTGCGCGGCAACCGCGATACGGTGCTTGCAGCGACCGCCCGCACCGAGGAAAATCTTGCGGCGGCGTTGAGTGAAGTATCGAGCCGCATTCGCGGCATCACCGACAAGCTGAACGGCCGGTCTGCCCCCGAACTCAATTGATCTCAAATAAATAGGGGCGGCCTTTCGTCACCACTGGCGCGTCAGCGCAAACGACCTTATATATCGCCATGCGGTCTGCGCCTCTCGACAGGAACCACAATCCCTGGGGCCATACTCGATCCAAAGGGAGCTGTCCCTGGCCAGGCCCGTGGGCCTGGACACACGGCGCCCACCTACGTTTGTAGGCACCCAGGATCGTAAACATCCATCGGTGGTCGTGGATCGCACCTTTTCTTTTATCATCGCGATGACGACGAACGCGGCTCGCGCGTTCGTCCGTTTCAGCACGTCCGCTATTTCTTCAGGCCTGGAAGGGTGACCTGGAAGACCTGTAACATGGTGTCGATGTTGGCACCGCCGTCTGCCTTGTAGGCTGCACCCACCTGGAAACCATCCTGCGTCAAGAAGTCGTTGTCATTGACGACGAACAGGAAATAGTCGTCCGGCAGGTTCGGGTCGAGAACGCTCGCAAGAGCCATGGCCTCCCATTTTTCTGACAGATTGTTCTTGTCGTTCGGCGCACCGTTGTGCAGGCCGAAGCGGCTGAGATCGGCCTTGTCGTTGAGGTCGATGAAGGGTGTCAGCGTCGCCGGCGTCAGCGAGGGATCGACGACACCCTTCGGCGCGATCGGCTTGCCGTCATCGAATTCGCTGCCGGCGATGTCGGTCGCGGCGGAAACGTCGACGATGCCGACCTTGCGGTAGAGCGAGGTATCGCCTTTCAGGCCCTGGCCGTTGCCGCTGTCACGAGCGAGCATCAGGAAGGTCTTGTCGGAAAGAGCGACGATTTCGCTCTCAGCGGCGATCGTCGTCTTGTCCTTGGCGTCCTTGAAGACCGGCAGCGGCACGACATATTCGTGCACCAGTTTCAGGTCATCGGGATCGGCGGCGTCATAGACCATGGCGCGGGTATTTTGGCGGGTCGAGCTGGAATCGCCACCGTCCTGGCGGGCAGCCGATTGCAGCACGGCGATGATGAACTTGCCGTCCGGTGTCATCGCCATGCCTTCGAGACCCTGGTTGTTCTGGCGGCCGGTCTCCGGATCCTTCGGGTCCGGAGCGGAGGCGCCGGGGCCGGGATTGTTGGAGGCAAAGCTCAACGCGCCCTTGCGCATCGGCAAAAGCGCCTTCGGCGGCTGGGCGGCGGACAGCAGATGGCCATCGGCCGAGAAGCGGTAGATATAAGGCCCGTATTCGTCGCTGACGAACATGGTGCCGTCGGCCATGCGGATGATGGCTTCATTGTCGAGCGCGATCTTGCCGTTCGTCGCCTTCGGCAGTGGCGGAAAATCGCCGGCAGCGGGTCGGACGCCGGATTCCGGGTCGAGACCGGTCATCTCGCCGCCTTTGTCGTCGACGAAGGGCGTGGAATCGACGAGCTTTGCGTCGACGCCCGACTGTTCCTTGCCGGTCTCGGGTGCCGCACCCGGAGCGGTCGGCGTCAAACCGATCGAGATGGTGTTCAGGCGTGGCCGGTAATCAACGGTGCCGACGGCGTTATAACCGCGATCGGGCAACAGGTAGAGTGTGCCCTTGTAGGTAGCGCCGTCGCGGCTCCAAGCGGCGGGATCGATCGCCATGCCCGAGCCGGAACCAAAGGTCTCGCCGAATTTGTCACGCTGGTTGGCGGGGATGCGGCCGATGCCCACAAGGCCCTTGTTGACGAAGGTGAGGCCGCCGACGGTGGCGGAATTCTCGGCCATTGCGACGGCCGGAACGGCGGCGGATGCCGCAAGAACCGCGGCGAACAGCCGCGCTGTGTAAGGTCTGACATTCTTCATGGAAATACCCTCTCGGTCAAAAGCGCTCTCGAAACGGCTTCCGCCCGCAGGCTGGACGCCGCTTCAAATGACACCCCCGGCCTGGATTCGATTTCCGGATGGCACAACACGCCCTGGATTTCGTCGCCCCATATCCCCGGCAGACGGTCTATGACGGGATCGTGATATCTGGATGACACTTTTCAGTGACAAGGCCACGCCAACAGGTGTGAGGCTTTTGCATATCCGCATTCCAGCTCACTGCTCTATCCGACCGGATAAGGCCCTTCGGCGAAGTCCTCATCGTGGTAGCCCTTGGAGCCGACATCCAGCGCCAAGGGGCTTCGCCACTCCCTGTTGTCGCGCAGGCAATCGAGCACGAAACGGAAATCATATCGCGGCTGCCAGCCGAGTTCCCGTCTTGCGCGTTCGTTGACATAGACACGGTCGAGCGAAGGAAACATTTTCCAGCCCCGTGATGCGTAGAGAGAGGCTGCACCCGGGAGCAGTCGTTCGACGACGTGAGGCGCGTCGCGCCTGATCTCGGCAAGATCATTTGCCGAAAACGGCGTCGTGGCGGAGATGATGTAGCGGCCAAAGCCGATTGCCGGCGCCTTTTCGAGCGCTTGTAGATGAGCACCGACAACGTCGCTGATATCGACGCGGCGGTGAAGAAGCTCGTTGGCCTGGGCGTTCTTTGCCGAATAGCCGTTGCGAATGTCAGGATCGTCGTCGCTTTCGGGAAAGAAACGCGACGTCCTGAGGATGACCACCGGCAGGCCGGATTTGCGGGCGAAGAGTTCGCACAGACCTTCGGCGGCGAGTTTCGTCACGCCGTAGATGTTTTTCGCAACGGGAAGCACGTCCTCGGTCACCCATGCCGCGGGTTCACCGGCAGCCGGCGTCAATGCCGCGCCGAAGGTGCTGGTGAAGACGAAGCTTGCAACGCCTGCGGCGACCGCTTCTTCGACCAGGTTAAGGGTGCCGGCGATATTCGTGTCGAGGAAATCGTAATTGTCGTGGGTTGCCACATGCGGTTTGTGCAGCGTTGCGGCATGGATGACGTGGCTGATGCCAGACATCGCCTGCCGGACGAAGGTGCGATCATTAATCGAGCCGACCATGTCGGTATAAGCCGAGGACTTGATATCGATGCCGCGCACCCAGCGGCTTTCGGCACTTAACGTTCGCATCAACGCCTCGCCGAGATGGCCGGCACTTCCCGTTACCAATATCGTCATCACATCGTCTCCTGACCGTTCGGCGGGGGACGCTATAAAGACTGAGGTTACCGGACAACGCATAAATTATGCATGGGCGTGCAGGAAAGCTTGAGGCTCAGCCGATGGTCGTAACAAGGCGGCCGGCGCTGCCGTCGGAAAGCATGATCCGTTCCCAGGTCACACGGCCGGCGGCGATCGGCAGCAGCGCATTGCCGTTGGCGCCGGTATCGAGAGTCAGCGACGAGAGCCTGCCCTCATGCCAGCCGCGCTCCTTCAGCGACTGTTCGGCGGCGGCGATTTCGGCGGAGGCGTAGGAGAGCAGAGAACGGCCGAGAAAGGCGCCGAGCGGAGCCCGCCACTCCGCCTGCCGCGGGCGAGAGGCGGAGTGCAGCCGGTGGGTGCGGTCGCAGATCAGATGCACCGGCCGGACGGAATCCTCGACCAGCCGCTTCAGCGCCGCATCGACTGCTGCATGTCGCGGTGAGGCGAAAATCCGTTCCAGCTTGGCGGCCTGTTCGGGCGATAGGGCGAGCTGATCGCGCTCCCAGCGTGAGACCGTCGCCTGGTTGACGCCGAGGAGTTCGGCGAGGTGTTCCTGCTTCATGCTGCGCAGCAGCCGCATGCGGCGTATGCCGGCCCCCGATATCGTCATTTGCCTGATCCCGTGCCGTTTTGGCCAGCATAAGGCTTCGGGCGGCTGGCCGGCAAGCTGTTGGATTGCCGGATCACTATTCGGGTTGGCCCTCGAGGTCGCCTTTCAGCCGGTCGAGAATCGACAGGGAATGGCCGGCATAGGCGCTGATCCAGCGGTCATAGATGTGCTTGATCGGCAGGCTGTTCAGGTGGTTCCAGCGCTCGCGGCCTTCCTTCCTGGCGATGACCAGGTCTGCCTCCTCCAGCACTTTCAGATGCTGCATCACCGTGCAGCGGTCCATCTCCGGAAACATCTCGCAAAGGGTCCCTGTGGTTCGGGCGCCATCCTTGAGCAGATCGAGGATTTCGCGGCGGCGACGATGCGCCAGCGCCTTGAAAACGGGGTCGTCGGTTGATTCGCTTGACATGTTATGTTTTTATAACATAATGGCGCCAAGGACAATGGAACAGACACACTGGAGAAGAGGAGAAGTGTCGTGTCTCTCGGAATCCGCGTTTCCGGCCGTATCGGCCGCCCCGTCGCAGAAGTGTTCGATGCCGTCGTCAACCCGAAGAAGCTCAGCAGTTATTTCACGACGATTGGCGGAGCGAGCGCACCGCTCGTGAAGGGCACGATGGTGACTTGGTGGAAGGATGCGCCGGTCGAGGTCGTCGACCTCGTGTCGGAAAGCCGCATCGTGCTGCGCTGGGATGGCGGCACCGGCGAGGACAAGGCGACCTATAAGACGATGGTGGAGATGAACTTCAAGCCGCTTGAAGACGGTGGCACGCTGGTGACCATCGCCGAGACCGGCTGGCGCGAGGACGATGCCGGCCGGCGCGGCACCTATCTCAACTGCGAAGGCTGGACGCAGATGCTTTGCTGCATGAAGGCCTTCGTCGAATACGGCATCAATCTGCGCGAAGGCATGTTCCTCAGTGAAATGAAGGGTGAGCCGGCCAGTGCGCCGGACGTTTGAGGAGAAAGGTCATGACGGAACTTTCTTTATGGCGGCGTCGATATTGCGATGAAGGTGCCGCCGCACCAGTATCAGGCGACGGTCGCCTTCTATCGCAATGTCATCGGCCTCAACCAGATCGGCGAAGGTGATGCGGCGCTGTTCGCTCTCGGGCCGATCCGGCTCTGGATCGACGAGGTGCCGGCGATGAGCCAGGCCGAACTCTGGCTGGAGTTGATGACACCGGATCTCGAAAGGGCTGCCGCGCATCTCGAAAGGGCCGGTGTCATTCGCTGCGATCCGATCGAGGCGTTGCCGGAGGATCTGCGCGGCGCCTGGATCGTCAATCCGGCCGGTATCGTGCATCTGGTGCGCGAGGCGCAATAGTCGCATTCGTCAATATGACCGAGACTTCGCTTGCCTGTCACACCGCGGGTGCTAATTTCCGGATTCGATACTTCATTTCGGTTTCCAGGAGATTCATGATGCAGCTTGGTATGGTTGGTTTGGGCCGCATGGGTAATTATATGGTCCAGCGCTTGATGCGGGGCGGTCACGAATGCGTTGTCTACGACGCCAGGCCGGAAAGCGTTGCCGAGCTCGCAGGCCTCGGTGCGACCGGCAGTGCCTCGCTCGAGGAGTTCGTCTCGAAGCTCGCCCATCCGCGCGCAATCTGGCTGATGCTGCCGGCGGCGATCGTCGACAAGGTGCTGGCGAGCCTGGTACCGCTGCTTGAGAACGGCGATATCGTCATCGACGGCGGAAACTCCTATTATCATGACGACATCCGCCGCGGCGCCGACCTCATCACCAAGGGCATCCACTATGTCGATGTCGGCACAAGCGGCGGCGTCTTCGGCCTCGAGCGCGGTTATTGCCTGATGATCGGCGGCGAGAAAGGCATCGTCGAACATCTTTCCCCGATCTTCGCGACGCTGGCGCCCGGCGTCGGCAAGACCGAGGCCTCGCCGAACCGGAGCGCCGAAGCGGCTGCGGTCAGCACCGCGGAGCAGGGTTACCTGCATTGCGGCCCGCATGGCGCCGGTCATTTCGTCAAGATGGTGCATAACGGCATTGAATACGGCCTGATGGCCGCCTATGCCGAAGGTATCAATATTCTGAAACACGCCAATATCGGCGCCGCCTCGCACGAGGCCGATGCGGAGACCGCGCCGCTCGCCCATCCAGAACATTTCCAGTATGATTTCAACCTGCAGGATGTCGCCGAAGTCTGGCGCCGCGGCAGCGTCATCACTTCCTGGCTGCTCGATCTCACGGCCGATGCGTTGCATGCCGATCCCGCACTTTCGAAATATGCCGGCCGCGTCTCGGACAGCGGCGAAGGCCGCTGGACGATCATGGCGGCAATCGACGAGAGCGTGCCGACGCCGGTGCTGAGTGCTGCGCTCTACGGTCGCTTCTCCTCGCGCGACAATGACGAATTTGCCAACAAGGTGCTGTCGGCGATGCGCGCGGGCTTCGGCGGCCACGTGGAAAAGCCGGCCGCGAAATCCTGAAGGGGCCGCTGACGCGGTGCCGTTCGGCGAACACGGCGCGGTGAAGAACCTCAATCGCGACTGGACGATCGACAAGATCAGCCTCAACGTCAAATACGATACCGATCTCGTCAAGGCGAAGAAGGTGATCAAGCAAATCGGCCAGACGCTGCTCGAAAATCCGGAATTCGGCCCTCCTATCATCGAGACGCTGAAGATGGCGGGTGTCGAGCAGTTCGGCGAATTCGCCATCGAAATCCGGCTGTCGATGATGACGAAACCTGGCGAACAATTCGTCATCCGCCGCAATGCGCTGGCGATGATCCGCAATGCCTTCCAGAAAAACGGCATCGAATTTGCCGTGCCGACCGTGCAGGTGGCGGGCGATCGCGACGCGGAGTTGATGCTGCCGTGGCGCGCTATGCCGCGCATGCACGGGCGGGCAGCGAGCCGGCGGCGCAAATCCTCACATCGCGCCGGCGGCTGCGATCAGCAGGCCGCCAATGATCGCCATGTTGGTTTTCCAGGTATTGATTGCGCTGTCGCGCGCCGTTCCCTGCATGTCCCAGAAATTCAGCAGCATGATGGTGGCGGCAAGGGTGAAGATGACGAGACCGAATGCCGCCGCCGTGACGAAAAGTCCCAGCATCAACAGGAGGCCGGCCGCGATCTGGAACAGGCTGCCCGAGAGCAGCACCCATTTCGCGAAAGGAATGCCGCGCGCTTCGATCGCCGCGGTCAGCGGCACGATGACGAAAAAATGATGAATACCGCCCGCGACATAGAGGCCGCCCAGCAATAGGCGGCCGAGGACAAGCACCATGAAGGCCGGACCATCCTGCATATCGAACTGTTCTCCCGGATCTCAAATCCCATCGCATGGCCAAGTTCTTTCGAAGCTTACGAAAATGCAATGTGCCGCGACGCTTGCCTGCGCAAATTCGCCCCAATTGAGGATAATTGAGGCGCAACGGGCGGGGCGGGTAGCGGCGGCATGGCTTCATAGAGCTTCCATGCCTCCTATGTTACGTCTTTCAAAAATGATTCCCGCCACGCTAGCAGTTGCGACAGGTACGAGATGTCGGGTCACGGCAATTTGGAAAATATGGAAGAATCGGGCGGGTTTTCTTTTGGCGCGCTATTCAGACGGTACAGAACGCCGCTGCTGGCAGCCGCGTCACTGGTGGTCTTCTGCCTCGTCGGTTACGCGATCATGCAGCTCACCAACGAGGTGCGCTATGACGATGTCGTCGGTGCGCTGGCCGGGACCAGGCCGAGCGCAATCCTGCTTGCGTTGTTCTTCACGGCGCTCAGTTTCCTCGCGCTGATCTTCTACGATCTCAACGCCATCGAATATATCGGCAAGAAGCTGCCCTTTCCGCATGTGGCGCTGACGGCGTTCAGTGCCTATGCGGTCGGCAATACCGCTGGTTTTGGCGCGCTTTCGGGCGGCGCGATCCGCTACCGCACCTATACGCGCCTTGGGCTCTCGCCGGAGGATATCGGCCGCATTATCGCCTTCGTCACGCTGTCCTTCGGATTGGGGCTTGCGGGCGTGGCGGCAATCGCCCTCATCGTCATCGCCGACGAGATCGGCCCGCTCGTCGGCGTGAACCCCTTCCTTCTGCGGCTGATCGCCGGTTCGATCGTCGCCATTCTGGGCGCGGTGATGATCATCGGCCGCGACGGGCGTGTGCTCAATCTCGGGCCTGTGGCAATCCGCCTGCCGGATTCGCGCACCTGGTCGCGCCAGTTCCTCGTTACCGCCTTCGATATCGCCGCCTCGGCGTCCGTGCTTTACGTGCTGCTGCCGCAGACGGCCATCGGCTGGCCGGTCTTCCTCGCCGTCTATGCGATCGCAGTTGGACTCGGCGTGCTCAGCCATGTTCCGGCCGGGCTCGGCGTGTTCGAAACCGTGATCATCGCCTCGCTCGGCAGCGCGGTGAACATCGATGCCGTGCTCGGATCACTGGTACTCTACCGGCTGGTCTACCATGTGCTGCCGCTGCTGATCGCTGTGCTCGCGGTCTCGGCGGCGGAGCTGCGTCGTTTCGTCGATCATCCGGCCGCCTCCAGCATGCGGCGCATCGGCGGACGGCTGATGCCGCAGCTGCTGTCGGCTCTCGCGCTGCTGCTCGGCGTCATGCTGGTGTTTTCGAGCGTCACGCCGACACCGGACCAGAACCTCGAATTCCTCTCCAACTATCTGCCGCTGCCGATGGTCGAAGGGGCGCATTTCCTCTCCAGCCTGCTGGGACTGGCGCTCGTCGTCGCCGCCCGCGGCCTCGGCCAGCGGCTCGACGGCGCCTGGTGGGTGGCCGTGTTCTCCGCGCTTGCCGCCTTGACTTTGTCGCTGTTGAAGGCGATCGCGCTTGTCGAAGCCGCGTTTCTCGCCTTCCTCATCTTCGGGCTCTTCGTCAGCCGCCGGCTCTTTACCCGCCAGGCCTCGCTGCTCAACCAGGCGCTGACGGCGTCCTGGCTGATGGCGATCGCCGTGATCGTCGTCGGCGCCGTCGTCATCCTGCTCTTCGTCTATCGCGACGTCGAATACAGCAACCAGCTCTGGTGGCAGTTCGAATTCACCGCCGAGGCGCCGCGGGGCTTACGCGCCGTCCTCGGCATCACCATCATCTCGTCGGCGATCGCCGTCTTCAGCCTGCTCCGTCCGGCGAGCTTCCGGCCGGAGCAGGCCACGGACGAGGCTCTGGCGCGTGCCGTCGAGATCGTCATGAAGCAGGGAAATGCTGACGCCAATCTGGTGCGCATGGGCGACAAGAGCATTATGTTCTCGGAAAATGGCGACGCTTTCATCATGTATGGCCGGCAGGGCCGCTCCTGGATCGCGCTGTTCGATCCGGTCGGCGACCATCACGCCGTGCAGGAACTCGTCTGGCGTTTCGTCGAAGCTGCGCGCGCCGCCGGCTGCCGGGCCGTATTCTACCAGATATCGCCGGCGCTGCTGTCGCATTGCGCCGATGCCGGCCTGCGCGCCTTCAAGCTCGGCGAACTGGCGGTGGCCGATCTCAGGACCTTCGAGATGAAGGGCGGCAAATGGGCGAACCTTCGCCAGACGGCAAGCCGCGCCCAGCGCGACGGGCTGGAATTCGCCGTCGTCGAACCTGAAGACGTGCGCTCGGTCATCGATGACCTTTCCGCCGTTTCCACGGCCTGGCTCGAGCATCACAATGCCAAGGAAAAGGGCTTCTCGCTCGGCGCCTTCGATGCCGATTACGTCTCCTCGCAGCCGGTCGGCATCCTGAAAAAGGACGGCAGGATCGTCGCCTTCGCCAATATCCTCGTGACCGAATCCAGACAGGAGGGCACGATCGATCTCATGCGCTTCTCGCCGGATGCGCCGAAGGGCTCGATGGACTTTCTCTTCGTGCAGATCATGGAATATCTGCGCGCACAGGGTTTCACCCACTTCAATCTCGGCATGGCGCCCCTCTCCGGCATGTCGAAACGCGAGGCGGCGCCCGTCTGGGACCGCATCGGCAGCACCGTTTTCGAACACGGCGAGCGCTTCTATAACTTCAAAGGCCTTCGGGCATTCAAATCCAAGTTTCATCCGCACTGGCAACCGCGCTATCTTGCGGTCTCCGGAGGGGGCAATCCGATGATCGCGTTGATGGACGCGACATTTCTGATCGGGGGCGGATTGAAAGGGGTAGTGAGAAAATGATCAGAACAATCCTTCTTGCCACGGCATGCGCCTGCATGCTCGCGGCCGCACCGGCTGATGCCGCCGAAGAGACCACACAGAGCTTCGAAGCCGGACTCATCCCGTCGCCCCACATCTTTCTACCGGAAGGGGAGGTGAAGGGCACGGTGATGCTGATCTCGGATGCCGCCGGCTGGGGCGACTATGAGAAGGCCGAAGCCGACAGGCTGGTCGCCGAAGGCGCCGTCGTCATCGGCGTCGACTTCCCCTCCTATATCCAGGCGCTCAACCGGTACGACGTCAGCCTCAATGACGGCTGCGTCTACATGGTCTCGGACATCGAATCGCTGAGCCAGCAGGTGCAGCGCGCGACCGGCAACAGTGCCTATCACCTGCCGATCGTCGCCGGCATCGGCGAGGGCGGGGCCTTAGCGCTGGCGATTGCCGCGCAGACGCCGGATGCGACGATCGGCCAGACGCTTGCTGTCGATCCGAAGGCCGGCATTCCGCTCGCCCAGGGACTTTGCACGCCGGCTTCCAAGAAGGTCGTCGGCCAACGCACCATGTATGGCCTCAGCGACGGCGCTCTGCCGGATCCGATCGTCACCGTCTTTACGCCCAATGCCGACAAGGATGGCAGGGCGCATGCCGAAGCGCTGAAGAAGATCCATGCTGCGATGGAGATCCGCGATTCCACCGACGATGCGCAGACGGTGTTTGCCGATACGCTCGACGATCTCGTCACCGCCTCCGGCGCCTTCGGCAATCCGCTCGGCCTGCCGCTGGCAATCCTTGAGGCGACTCCCGCCCTCGATACGATGGCGGTGATCTATTCCGGCGACGGCGGTTGGCGCGACATCGACAAGGAGGTCGGCGGCACGCTGCAGAAGGAAGGCATTCCCGTCGTCGGCATCGATTCGCTCCACTATTTCTGGTCGGAGCGCAAGCCGGAGGAGACAGCCGGCGATCTTTCGAAGATCATCGACTTCTACCGCAAGCAGTGGAAGGTGAAGCATGTGCTGCTCGTCGGTTATTCCTTCGGCGCCGATGTGGTACCCGCCACTTACCAGCTCCTCAAGCCGGCTGAAAAGTCGGCAGTGGCGCAATTGTCGCTGCTGTCGCTGTCACACGAAGTCGACTATGTCATTTCCGTTCTCGGCTGGCTCGGCCAGAAAACGGATGGGGCCGGAGGCGATCCCGTCAGCGATCTGAAGAACATCGATCCGAAGCTCGTGCAATGCATCTACGGCAAGGACGACGATGACGATGTCGCCTGTCCGGCGGTGAAGGAGAGCGGCGCCGAGGTGATCGAACTGCCCGGCGACCACCATTTCGACGAGAATTACGACCTTCTTACCAAGACGATCATCGACGGACTGAAGAGGCGGCTGCTGAATTAAAGCGTCGTGCGTCCGATAGGACGCGCTAAGCGCGCTTTACCATGAAATCAGCGCATCAGCTTCTCTTCACTCCAGCCGAAGTCTGCAAGTTCGCTGCTGCGAAACCTCGCATCGTCGGCGACGATGAATTCGTCGAGCTGCGGCGGGGCGACGCTGGTGCCGGCGAGAATCGCATGCACCTGTCCGCGATGATGGGTCTGATGCTGGAAGAGGTGGCCGAGCACGTCCTCCATCCGCTCCTCTTGGATGCGGTCGCCGCGATGGAGGTTGATGGTCGAGGTGAGCCTCTCCGGCGTCAGGGCCTCGCAAAGCGCCACCAGGCGCTGATCGACCTTCGCCTGCGCTGCTGCGAGCGAGGAAATGTCATCGAACGGTTCGTCGACCTCGAAGGCCTTGAGCCCGAGCGTGCCGCCTTCCAGGCCGTCGACATAGAACCAGTCGACCGTGATGATATGGTTCAAGGTTTCCTTGATGGAGGGGAAGAAACTCGTGCGCGGCGCTTCGAATTCGCCGGGCTTCAATGTCGCGCAGGCCTGAAGCAGCCGGCGGTTGGCAAGGGCGTTGTTATAGGCAAGTTTGCGGAATGGCCTGACAGGATCGAAGGTCGGCAACGGCGCATCTCCTCTTTAAGCGCTTTTGGCTACAGCACCGGGCGCCTGTGACGCGCAAGGGGCGCTGTAACACCTCGACTGCTTGCGTCAGTCTTTGCCGTCGAGATCGCCGTCCCGCCAGACGAGATGACGTGGCGCAACGGGTAGGTTTTCGATCTCATCGGCGATGAAATAGGGCGGGATGTCGAGTGCGGTCAGGGCATTACGCGTTGCCGGCACCCATTTGAACTCGAGATGGTTGTCGCCGTCCTCGACCCGATGGATGATCTCGCCGGACAAAAAGGGGAATTCCGGCGGGAGGTCCATCAGGTAATAGAGACCAAGTTCATGCCAGTCGCGCTGTTTGTAGCGGAAAAAGTTCTCGACGATCCACAGCAGCCGATGGACGGTCACCTCAACGCCCAGCTCCTCCACCATCTCCCGTTTCAGCGTTTCCTCCGACGTCTCGCCGATTTCCGCCCTGCCGCCTGGAAAGGTCCAGAAGGGCTCATGCACGGCGCGATGGACGAGCACGTGGCCATCGCGAAAGCCGAGGCCGGCGATCCGATAGTTGAAACGCTCAGCGCCCGCTTTCAGGCGGATGAGAGTGCGCTTGGCCATGCCATTCTTATCCAAGATCGATCACGACAATTTCCGGCGGCACGCCGAAGCGCACCGGTGCTATGGAGCAGCCGAGGCCGCCGGAAACGATGATATTCCGCCCCTCCTCGATCATATGGCCATAGGCATAGCGGTTACCATAACGCGAGGGGACGATCGGCGAACGGCCGAGGAGGCGGATCTGTCCGCCATGCGTGTGGCCCGATAGCGTCAGCGAGACACGTTCAGGCACGCGCGGAAAGATATCGGGCTCATGGGCGAGCAGAATGACCGGCGCATCGTCCGTAACCTGAGCCATCGTTCCCTCAAGATCGTCGAGACCGAGCATATGTGTGCGGCCCCACTTCCTGCCGGGCAGCAGCGCCAGCTGATCCTCGAGGCCTGCCAGCCAGAAGCCGCGGCCATCCTTTTCGAGTCGAATGGCGCGGTTGCCATAGACCGTCACGCCGACGTCGGCGAGGGCCCGGTGTCCGAATGTTTCCATCCCGCCGTTCTTCTGGGCGGTCCTGTCCTCCCACCAATCATGGTTGCCCATGACCGCATGGACGCCGAGAGGGGCCCGCAAGGTGGCGAGCGCCTTCGACCATTGGCTCGAATGCACGTACTGCGTCACCATGTTCATGCCGGCGGCATAATCGCCGAGCAGGACGGTGACATCGCCTTCGAGTTCATTTGCCCGGTGGCAGATCGCGGCAATGCGGCTTGTCGACATCCAGGGTTCGCAGGCATGGAGATCGGCGAGCGCAACGACGCGCAGCTTGAGCCCCGGCGTCCATCCCGGCGGCGTCAGCTGATAGCGGGTGATGGCGAGCCGCGCGAGCGGTTCATAGGCGAAGGCGTAACCACCGAGCGACATGACGCCTGCGACACTGCCGCCCAGAACCTTGAAAAATCCACGGCGCGTGATCACTCAGTTGTCCTCCTGGAACAGCCGGAACTGCGCAGCCTCCATATCCTTGGGCGGTTGCATTCCCAGATGTTTCCACGCGATTGCGGTCAGAACACGGCCGCGTGGCGTGCGCTGAATGAAACCCTGCTGGATCATGTAGGG
This sequence comes from Rhizobium sophorae, assembly GCF_013087515.1. Classification (GTDB taxonomy): domain Bacteria; phylum Pseudomonadota; class Alphaproteobacteria; order Rhizobiales; family Rhizobiaceae; genus Rhizobium; species Rhizobium sophorae. Next base: position 285,377 of record NZ_JABFCN010000030.1, read on the forward strand.
TTCGATAATGTCCTCGATCGCGTCGCGCGGCTCGGAAAGGCCGGCGGCAATGGTTTCGATGCCGACCGGGCCGCCGCCGAAATTGACGGCGATCATGTTGAGGTAACGTTTGTCGAGCTGGTCGAAGCCGACATTGTCGACCAGCAGCCGGGTCAGCGCCTCGTCGGCGATCTCGCGGGTGACAGCTTCCGCCCTTGCCACCTCGGCGAAGTCGCGCACGCGCCGAAGCAGCCGGCCGGCGATCCGTGGAGTGCCACGGGCGCGTCTTGCGATCTCGCGGGCGCCCTCCTCGGTGATCGGCAGGTTCATCAGCCGCGCGCCACGACGCACGATCAGTTCCAGCTCCTCGACGGTGTAGAAGCTCAGGCGCACAGGAATGCCAAAGCGGTCGCGCAGCGGCGTCGTCAACAGACCGAGGCGGGTGGTGGCCGCCACCAGCGTGAATTTCGACAGGTCGATCTTCACCGAGCGAGCGGCAGGGCCCTCGCCGATGATGAGGTCGAGCTGGAAATCTTCCATGGCCGGATAGAGGATTTCCTCGACGGCGGGATTGAGCCGATGGATTTCGTCGATGAAGAGCACGTCGCGCTCCTCGAGATTGGTGAGCAGAGCAGCGAGATCGCCGGCCTTGGCGATCACAGGGCCCGACGTCGAGCGAAAGTTGACGCCGAGTTCTTTGGCCATGATCTGCGCCAGCGTCGTCTTGCCGAGGCCGGGCGGCCCGACGAAGAGCACATGGTCCAGCGCTTCGCCGCGGTTTTTCGCCGCCTCGATGAAGACCTTGAGATTGGCGCGCGCCTCCGCCTGGCCGGTGAACTCGTCCAGCGATTGCGGGCGCAGCGTGATATCAAGGTCTTCGCCCCGCTTTTCCGGCGATATCAGGCGGGCGGGTTCGCTCATGTCAAAAGTTCCATTCCAGGTATGGTTTTTGCGGTTTGGTCATCGAATGTGCTGGTTGTCACGCAACCCGCATCACGATTACGAAGAGCGATGAAGACATCTGCAAATTCTGCATTCGTCCGCACCATGATTGCGAGCGTCTCCTCGACTATTCTTTCATCTTCGAGGATCAGGTCGGCCGAGTCCAACAAGTCTGAAATCGCCTCCATGATCTGTTCTCTTTTCAGCTTGATCCGTTGTCTCAAGAACCACACGCATTCCATCAGCGTGATGCAATTTATATAGCCCGGTGCCGTCTCGGAAAGGCTGGCAAAAAGCGTCGTGACCTTCTCCGTCTGGACAGCATCGTCCTTCAGAAAGAAGCGCAGTAAGATATTGGTGTCGAGACCAATCATCTTGCTCTATTCACATGATCGGCGATGGCTTCGCCAATTGCCTCGTCCATTTCCCTCAAAGTGGTCGTCGGTCGATTCGGATCGTGAAACTTGCCTGCGAGGTCGATGGCGCGTTTGTTCTTGGCTTTCATGATGATTTCGCCATCGCGGTTGATGTAGCGGATCCTGTCGCCGGACTTCAGATTCAGCAATTCACGAACTTCCGCCGGAATTGTTGTCTGGCCCTTCGATGTCATCGTACCGTAGTAGATATTCATGCGGATCTCCTTACCAATCAAGTTTCGTAAGGAATTGCGATATATTCAAGGAGATCACCGCGCGCCCAGTTCCTTCAATCCCAGCCTGATCAGCTTGGCGCTGTCGGCGCCATCGCCCGCCGTCTTCATTGCCGCGGCAATCGCGTTCGCCGCCTGGTCGCGGGAATAGCCGAGGTTGGTCAGCGCAGATACTGCATCGGCGACGGGTGCTGCGGCGACACCTTCGCCGAGTTCCTGCTTGAGAGCAATATTGATCGCTTCGCCGGCAAAGGCCGGCGCCCGGTTCTTGAGCTCGGTGACAAGACGCATCGCCACTTTGGGACCGACGCCCGGCGCACGCGAGACGGCGGCGCGGTCCTGCAGGGCGATCGCATTGGCAAGTTCGCCTGGCGTCAGCGTTGAGAGCACGGCGAGCGCCACCTTGGCGCCGACGCCCTGAACGCTCTGGAGCAGGTTGAACCATTCCCGCTCCAGAGCGGTCATGAAACCGAAGAGCCTCAGCTGATCCTCGCGCACATAGGTTTCGATGAACAGCACGCAGGCCTCACCGGCCGAGCCGAGCTTTGACAGGGTGCGGGCCGAGCAATGGGCGACGTAGCAGACGCCGTGCACATCGACGAGCACATAGTCTTCGCCGATCTCGTCTATGGTGCCTTTCAGCTTGCCGATCATGGGTCGCGGTCTCTCAGCAGATGGAAACAAGTCAGGTATAGATTAACCGGCCAGCGCCTGTCGCATCCGGTTGCTGCCGCGATTATGCGCATGGCAGATGGCGATCGCCAAGGCGTCGGCGGCGTCGTTGCCCTTGAATTCGACCTTCGGCATCAGGATCTTCAACATCATGTGGATCTGCTGCTTTTCGCCGTGGCCGACGCCGATGACGGCCTTCTTCACGGCGTTCGGGGCATATTCGGAGACCGGCAGGCCGGCGCGCGCCGGCACCAGCATGGCAATGCCGCGGGCCTGGCCAAGCTTCAGGGTCGCCACCGCATCCTTGTTGACGAAGGTCTGTTCGACGGCGGCTTCATCCGGCTTATAGCTGTGGACGATCTCCGCCAGGCCGTCGTGCAATTGGCAAAGGCGGGAGGCAAGGTCCATGTCGCCATCGGAAGTCACGGTTCCAGACGCGACAAACCGCAGGGAATTACCCAGCGTGTCGATGATTCCCCAGCCGGTGCGGCGAAGTCCGGGATCAATACCGACGATGCGAATCGTATTTTGCATGGTTCAACCTATAGCGATCGCGAAATAAGTGCCATCGATATGTGAACAAAACAAAAACACTCCCGGATTTAAGCCCCGCCATTTACCGCGAATTAAAACAGATGCCTGAATTCTAGTCGTCAATACGAAAGGGGCTTCTTTTCGCGAAGATTAAGCCTCCGATGTTCTGTTTACAGGGTCGGTCGATCAGGCATGCGCTGCATGCCCGGCTGGCAAGCGCGTTCAGAAGGGGTTCGTCGTACATGGCACAGAGATTTCAATCCCTGTCCTTCAAGGTCATCGTCACATTCATTTTGCTGACCGTACTGTCGATCGCGGTCATCGACGTGCTGGCCTATTTCGCCAGCAGCCGCATCTCCGACGAGCAGGCGCTGAAGGCCAAGGAAAGCGTGTTGATCTTCCGCGGCGACATGCTGCAGGACCAGCTGGCGCAGCTTGAAAACCAGGCCAACTCGATTGCGCGCATCGAGGCGCTGCAAATGTCGATCACCAGCCTGAAGAGCGGCTGGAAGACCATCGAGAAGACCTCGGGGAATGCCCGCGCCGAGCTGAAGAAGGTGTTCATATCGGACAATCCCAATCCGGCCGACCAGCGTGAGAAGCTCATGAAGCCGGAAGGGCCGAGCGGCTTTTATTATTCGAACCATGAGAAGACGCAGGGCGAAGTCGCCCGCGACCTCGAGGATACCGCCTTCAGCGACCTGCTGATCGCCGATCTCGAGGGCACGGTCCTCTATTCCTATAAGAAGGAGGACGACTTCGCCGAGAACCTGAAGTCGGACGCCTGGAAGGCAACCGGCGCCGGCATCGCTTTCGCCAAGGCGATCGAGAATACTGCCAAGGCGACGGATGACGCCGCGCCGACGAGTTTTTCCGGCCTTCGCGTCGATGCCGGCAGCGGCAAATCGGCGATCTTCTATGCCGTGCCGATCATCAAGCTCGGAGCAGCCAAGGGCATCATTCTTTTCAAGGTGCGCGACGACATCGTCACCGGAATCCTCGCCAAGGGCATCGTCCCGGGCAGCACGGCTCGGGCGGCGATCGTCTCCGGCGATGGTTCCGCGGTCGGTCTCGACGCGAACGGCAGGCTCGCGACGCTCGATGCGACACCCTTCACCTTCATCAAGGATGCGCTTGCCAGTTCGGCGATGACGGTTGCTGGTTTTGACCGGGCGGACGGAGCGGCTCGTGCCTATGTTCGTGGCATCGACTATCGCGGCGACCGCTTCCTGGTGGTCGAGAGTGTGCTTCTGAGCGAGCTCAATGCCGGCTCGATCGAGATCGCCACCCTGCTGACGATGATCGGCATCGGCGTGCTCGTGGTCATGGCGATCGCGACCGGGCTCGTCACCAATTTGCTGTTTTCGCCGCTTGCGCGGCTTGCCGGCGTCACCCGCGATGTCGCCGACGGCAAGCTCGACAGCGAGATCGGCAGCCTGAACCGCAAGGACGAGATCGGCACGATGGCCAACGCGCTCGACCGCTTCCGTCACTCGCTGATCGAAAGCCGCGAGCTCGAAGCCGCCAGTGAAGAGACGCGCCTACAGGCCGAGCACGACCGCCAGCAGAACCTGGCCGAGCGTGAAGCCGAGGCGAAAACGCTGCAGCAGGTGGTCGAGGCGATTGACGAGGGCCTGCATCATCTGGCGAGCGGCGATCTTGCTTATCAGATCGATACCCGTTTCCCGAACGAGCTTGAAAGCCTGCGCGTCAATTTCAACGAGGCGCTGGCGACGCTCAGCGAAACCATGACGGCAATCGGCGGCAACTCGATGGCGGTGCGCGCCGGCTCCGAGGAGATGCGCACGGGCGCCGACGAACTTGCCGGTCGCACCGAGCGCCAGGCCGGCTCGATCACCGAGACGGCGAATGCGATCAGCGCCATCACACAGTCGGTCCGCCGGCAGATCGAGCGAGCCGAGCAGGCCGAGCGCATTGCCCGCGACGCCAAGAAGGAGACGACCGGCTCAGGCCAGATCATGCGCGAGACGATTGCGGCGATGGAGGCAATTCAGGCCTCTTCGCGCCAGATCAACACGATCATTTCAGTCATCGACGACATCGCCTTCCAAACCAACCTTCTGGCGCTCAATGCCGGCGTCGAGGCGGCGCGCGCCGGTGAATCCGGCAAGGGCTTCGCCGTCGTTGCCATGGAAGTGCGCGAGTTGGCCCAGCGTTCGTCGAGTGCGGCCAAGGAGATTTCCAGCCTGCTGCAGAAATCGACGCATGAGGTTGAAAGCGGCGTTACGCTTGTGGAAAAAGCGGGCGTCGCCCTGACGGGCATCGGCGCCCATGTCGAGGCGATCAACGGGCAGATCAACGAGATGATGAGTGCGACCCGCGAGGAGGCCAATACGCTGCGCGAGATCAATAGCGCCGTTGCCGAACTCGACGCGATGACGCAGCAGAACGCCTCGATGGTCGAGGAGACAACGGCGGCGATCCACCGGCTGGCGACAGAAGCCTTGGAAATGGACCGCCAGCTCGGCAATTTCACGCTTCCTCACGGCCACCACCAGCCGAGCGCCGAGGTGCATGTGCTGCGCCGTCATCGGTAAACGATCGCTTCTGACCTTGCACAAGGGTCGCGCTCGCGCGGCCTTTTTTGTTTGTGCGCATGGTTTGGAATGGTGCGGGCGCGAACCTACATAGACGGCATCGTTCAACTGCCCGGCAGGTTTCCCATGGTTCCCTTCTCCATACTCGACCTTTCCCCCGTTGCCGAAGGCAGCACCGTGCGCCAGTCCCTCGAAAGTTCGGCGCGGATGGCTGTGAAGGCCGAGGAATTCGGTTACAAGCGCTTCTGGCTTGCCGAACATCACGGCATGCCGGGGATCGCCAGTGCTGCCACTGCCGTCGTCATCGGCCATGTCGGGGCTGCGACAAAGCGCATCCGCATCGGCTCCGGCGGCATCATGCTGCCCAATCATTCACCGCTGGTCATCGCCGAGCAGTTCGGCACGCTGGAGGCGCTCTTCCCCGGCCGCATCGATCTCGGCCTCGGGCGCGCACCGGGAACGGACATGCGCACGGCACAAGCGCTGCGGCGCAATCTCGAGGCCGGCGCAAACAGCTTCCCCAGCGACGTGGTGGAACTGCAGCAACTCCTGGGCACACCGGTCGAGAACCAGGCAATTCTTGCCGTGCCGGGCAACAGTTCGCACATCCCGATCTGGCTGCTTGGCTCCAGCCTCTACAGTGCCCAGCTCGCCGGCATGCTCGGCCTTCCCTATGCCTTCGCCTCGCATTTCGCGCCCGACATGCTGCTCGATGCGATCGCGATCTACCGCGACCGCTTCCAGCCTTCGGCGACGCTGGACAAGCCCTACGTGATGGTCGGCGTCATGGGCGCGGTAGCGGCGACTGACGAGGAGGCGCGGTACCGTTTCACCTCCGCTGAGCAGCAGTTCGTCAATCTGCGCCGCAATGTCCGCGGCCCGTTCCCGCGTCCAGTGGCTGACATGGACGCTTTCTGGTCGCCGATGGAAAAGATGAATGTCGAACACACGCTGCGTTATGCTGTAGTGGGATCACCGAAGACGGCGGAGGCGAAACTGACGGGGTTTCTACAGGAAACGCAGGCCGACGAGGTGATCATCTCGATGCCGATCCACGACATCGAGGCGCGGCTGACATCGGTGGAACTATTTGCAGGGCTGGGGAGCTTTATGCGAGCCGCCGCCTAGTCTAGGATTTACACAGGGATCTTCCCGGCAAGAAAAAACCCGGCGTTGCAGCCGGGTTTTTATTTGACACCTGCCTGGGGAGATCAGGCCGAGAGCTTCGCCAGGACTTCTTCCGAGACTTCGAAGTTGGAATAGACGTTCTGCACGTCGTCATCGTCTTCCAGGCTGTCGATAAGTTTCAGCAGCGACTGGGCTTTTTCCTCGTCTACCGGCACGTTGTTCTGGGCGCGCCAGACGGCCTTGACGGTTTCGGCTTCGCCGAGGCTCGATTCCAGCGCTTTTGCCACTTCGCCGAGGGCTTCGAAGGCGCAGGTGATGTAGTGGCCGTCTTCGTCGGTCTCGACGTCATCGGCGCCGGCTTCGATCGCGGCTTCCATCACCTTGTCGGCATCGCCGACGGAAAGCTTGTAGGTGATTTCGCCGACATGGTCGAAGGAGAAGGAGACGGAGCCGGTTTCGCCGAGAGCGCCGCCGGCCTTGGTGAAGCTCGAGCGGACGTTGGAGGCGGTGCGGTTGCGGTTGTCGGTCAGCGCCTCGACGATGATCGCCGTGCCGCCGGGGCCATAACCTTCATAGCGGACTTCATCATAATTTTCGCCATCGGCGCCGGCTGCCTTCTTGATGGCGCGGTCGATATTGTCCTTCGGCATAGACTGAGCCTTGGCGTTCTGGATCGCCAGGCGAAGACGGGCGTTCATCGTCGGGTCGGGCAGGCCGGCCTTGGCGGCAACGGTGATTTCGCGCGCAAGCTTGGAGAACATTTTCGACCGCACGGCATCCTGACGGCCTTTGCGGTGCATGATGTTTTTAAACTGTGAATGGCCAGCCATGGCACCCCTGTTCACGTCTCATTATTCGGAATGGGCCGCCTTATAAGAGCGAAACGGCACCCGTTCAAGGAAAAAGCAGTTCGGAACAAAGGCGAGGGGATGACGTTTCAACCGAACTCCATCCAACGGAAAGGAACGGTCATGGCAAGTCTCAGCGAGGCGCAGGAACATCCAGCACGTCAGCTCTGGGATCAGGTCAACGGCGTTCATGCCGGCATGCTCGGAATTTCCGGACTCGACATGCACATGCAGCCGATGGCGCCCCATGCCGATCCCACCACCAACACCATCTGGTTTTACACCAAGACCGACGCCGACATCGTGCGCGCCATCAAGCCCGGTAGCCGCGCGCATTTCTGCGTGATCGGCAAGGATCACGACTATCACGCCTGCCTCGCCGGTGTGATCGAGGTGCATCCTGACCCCTCCAAGATCGAGGAATATTGGAGCTCGATCGTCGCGGCCTGGTATGACGGCGGCAAGAAGGACCCCAAGCTCACCATGCTGTCCCTCCATGTCGACGATGCCGAGATCTGGGTTTCCACAGGCAACAAGTTGAAATTCGGCTGGGAGATCGCCAAAGCCAATCTCGACGACGACAAGATGCCGGATGTCGGCATCAAGCGCCATCTTCAGTTCGCCTGATGCGGGAGCAATCCAAAGTGCTACAGCGTCCTTTACCCGTCTGAAAAGACGCGCGGCGCTGTAGAGGGAAAACCGCGGGCCTTACTGCGCACCCTTCAAGACATAGATCAGTGGCTTTTTCGGCAGCGTGCGCATCGAGACGGTGATACTGTCATCGGGCGCATTGGCGACGTCGAAATCCTTGCCGAACATCGAAACGAAGGCTTCGACCGGCGGGCCGCGCCGGTGCATCGGCAGGATCAACGACGAGCGAAGCCGCTTGATGACGCGGCTCATGCTGTCGGCGCCCATGGTCAGTCCGCCATCGACCGGGACCATGACGACGTCGAGGCGGCCGATCTCTGTATAATGGGTATCCGTCAGCTCGTAATGCAGGTGGCCGAGATGGCCGATGCAGAGGCCAGCGATCTCGAAGATGAAGATGGAATTGCCGTTTTCGTGGGAGCCGCCGAGGCCATAGCTGAAGCGGATATCCGTCGTGACGTTGCGGATATAGGCATCGCCGACGACGAGATTGACATTGGCCTTCTCGTCCGGAACATCGCTCCACCCGTGCAGTACGTGCTTGATGCCCGGATCGGGCGCCAAGGTGAAGTGGGTCGAGTGGGCCTTGTTCATGGTCACGACGTCAGGCATCGCCGCCGGCCTGTACCAGCCATTATAGTCTGTCGCGATGACGATTCCGCCCGGGGTCTCGATCGCGAAGGTGGAGTGGCCGAGGAAGGTGAGTTTCACGTCCTCGCCCTCGGAGACGGCAGGCACCAGGGGCGGAGCGCCGGAAAAGCTTGCGAAGGTCACCTTGGGCATGGTTTGCGCGATCGCCTGGCACTGGCTGACCGGTGGCCGCTGCTCTTGCGCTCCGGCAAGTTTCGGCGCGGCGAAGGCCGCAAGGCATGCGATAGCGAGAACAAGATATCGCGGCTTCATGCCACCCCTCCGGCGCTATATCACCTTCAATCCGAGTGGCGGGGAGGATGCGGCATGAGGCCGCAGGGGTCCAGACCGAGGATGCTCACAATTGCGTGTTGGACGGCCGCGCGTCGCCTGTTACCGCCAGAACTCCGGCACCGTTTCGGCCAGCCGCGGCCCGAGCCGGAGCGGCGCGATCTTTTCGGCAAGTCCCGTCGTATCCGAAATCTCCACGCCGACGCCGCAGATCGTCGCGGGGCCGTTCGCTGCCTCCATGCGGCCCTTCGGCATCTTGGAGATGAAGCGGTTGAGCGGCTCCTCCTTGTCCATGCCGAGGGAAGAGTCGTAGTCGCCGCACATGCCGGCATCCGACATATAGGCCGTGCCGCCGTTCAGGATCTGTGCGTCGGCCGTCGGCACATGCGTGTGCGTGCCGACGACGAAACTGGCACGGCCGTCGACGAAATGGCCGAAACACTGCTTCTCGCTGGTCGCCTCCGCATGGAAATCGAAGATGATCGCATCGGCCTGCTCCTTCAGCGGGCAGGCGGCAAGGATGACCTCCGCCGATTTGAAGGGGTCGTCGAGTTCGGGATGCATGAAGACCCGGCCCATGACGTTGGCGACGAGCACGCGCGCACCGTTCCTGGCATAGAAAAGGCCGGAGCCGCGGCCGGGCGTGCCTTGCGGATAGTTGGCCGGCCGCAGGAATTGATCGTGCCGCCCGGCAAAGGCGACGGCTTCCTTCTGATCCCAGACGTGATTGCCCGTCGTTACCACATCGGCGCCGGCATTGATCGTTTCCAGAAAGATGTCCTCGGTGATGCCGAAGCCGCCGGCGGCGTTCTCGCCGTTGACGATGACGAAATCGAGCTTGAGGTCGGAAACCAGGCCGGGGAGGCGGTCCCAGACCGCCGTGCGTCCCGTCTTGCCGACCATGTCACCCAGAAAAAGCAGCCGCATTCCCTATCCAATCCAAGAGGCAAAAAAGCGAAGGCCGCTTTCTGTCAGGATGGCATCCAGGCTTATGTCGTGCGGCTCAGCGGGCACATGTGCCACTTCCTGGCAGTCGAATGCAATGCCGATCAGCTTCGGATGCAGGCCTTTTTGCCTTAGCCGGTTGATGGCGCGGTCGTAGTGGCCGGCGCCGTAGCCGATGCGGTGGCCGCGGGCATCGAAGGCCGAAAGCGGCACCAGCATGATCTCGGGATCAAGAACGGCGGCATCCGCGCTGGGGCCGACCGTGCCGAAACCGGTATCGACGAGGGGCGCACCCTCCGCCAGCTCGCGAAAGACGATGGTCTGCCGATCGAGGATTGCCGGCACGCAGAGCCGCGCACCGCGCACGGCAAAACGCGCCATCAGCGGTCGCAGATCGGCCTCCGAACGGATCGGCAGGAAGCCGGAGACGATCGTATCCAGCGCAAAACCGACAGCCTCGCCGGCATGGTCGGCCATTGCGAGGCTCTTGGAGGCGCGTTTCTCGGCGGGGATGGCGTCTCGCGCGGACAGCCGTTCGTTGCGCAGCTGCGCTTTCAATTCTTTCGCGGTCATTCGATCTGCCGGTTCTGAGAGATTGACCCGAGCATAGACGGCTGGATGTCCGATGCAAATGCCGGATGCGACAGCATCACGCGCGTTTCACGCCTCGCCCGCCGGCAGCAGCGATCGTCAGACGACGATGCTTGTCGGTATTGTCGCCGTGGCGATGGAGAAGCCTGCCATATTGGACCCGGTCTGCCGGTCCTGCTGCCGCAACTCGCGCATCGCCTTTTCGAGCACTTGCTTGAGTTCGCGCACCACCGCCTTGAACTCTTCCATCGTTTCGCGATCATCGGCTGAAATGCCTGAAAATTTCGGGGCATCCTCGGCGACGCTCGCATAGGCGTTGCGGGCGCTGGCGGCGGCGTCCGGTTCATGCGGGCCGGTCTCGCCGGCCGCAGTTTCTCCTGAAGTATCCGTCAGCGCAGCCGCGGCCTCGCTCGTTGCGACGGCCGCAGCGCCCGTGGTTGCATCCACCGGAACAGCCGTTGCCGGGCTGCCGGTCGCGACTGATGATGCGAATTCGGAGGCGGCGGTGCCGACCTTGCGCGCCAGTTCGGCGGCCAGCCGGGCGACCACCTCAGGTGCCATGTTGGAGCAGCGCAGCATCTCCAACTGCTGTTTTGCCTCTTCGAGCTTGCGATGTGCCTTGGCTTTGGCCTCGTCTCCCGAGTTCGCCAAGGTCTGGCGCATCTGCTGCAGCGCCTGGGTGGCGCGCTGCAGCTTCAGCACGCCTTGATCGGTCTCGCCTCCGGCGGCCGGCATGGCTGTCGTCGAAGACGCGCCGCGCAAGATGATGGAGGCAGACGTGGTTGAGACCTGCATGGACTATCCCCCGACTTTTAGTTCGGGCCTCCGATTGCAATTCGGGCGCATTCTGCAACGTCAGACTTGCGTGGACCTGTGTCTTTGGGATTCGGGAAGCGCAGCGGCCAGCCGCTGCATCGTCTCCTCAAACAGACGCGCTCCGCCGGGTGCCCAGCCGAGCGCGCGGATTTTCGCAATGTTCATGAGATTGAGTGCTGCGCTATCAGCAGGGGCCGGCAGCGCGTGCCGACAGCCCGTCTCGCGGCGGATGGATGAAAGGATATCGCGCGTGTCGACTGACATGTCCGAGACGTTGAAGACCTCGCCGGAGATGCGGGTGCTTTCCGTCTCCAGCATGAGCCTCACCGCCCGACCGAGGTCGCGGCCGTGAACTTCCGTTCCCAGGCGGGCAGCAACCGGCCGGCCGGCGAGGTAATCGGCGATGAGGCCGTCCCATTTGTTCGGCGACAGATCGCCATAGACGCCGGTCGCCCTCAGGCTTACGCCAGCAAAGCCCGGCGTGGAGAGGTGGGTAAGCGCGCGTTCGGCATCGAGCTTGACCTGGCCGTAGAGTGTTTCGGGCTTGGCCAGCATCGTCTCCGTCAGTTCGGTTGCCCCGGGATGTTCGCCGTAGGCGGCGCGGCTGGAGAGGAAGACGCAGCGGCGCGTACCGGCTCGTTTGGCGGCTTCGAAAAGCCGGACGGTGCCGTCGAGGTTCAACTTGTGGAAGGTCTTCGGATCATCGCCCTCGCCGCCGCGATATTTGCCCGGGACATGGCTGAAGGCGGCGTGGACGAAGAAATAGGCGTCATCGAAGACATCGATCTGATCCTTGTCGGGATCGAGCGAAAGCGCCGCGAACTCGACCGGGCGGGAGAAGAGGCGGGGCAGCGGCGCTCGGCGCCCGCCGACGATCACCTGATATCCGGCGGCCAGCAGTTCCTCGACGACATACCGGCCGACGAGACCCGTTCCACCCGATACCAGTACCTTCATGCTGTCCCTTCCGGATTGTTCAGCGCCGCGATTTCAGGCACATCGCCGCCATGGTGGAAACGGTGCCATAGATCGATCAAAGGTTGTAATCGCGCTGCCTTGGGATGGTCCTTTTCCCACGGTTTTTCATACTGGTAATGCAGGATCGAAATGCTCTTCCAGTCCCAAAGGTCCGGCATGGTGAACCATACATATTGCAGCATGTTGAAATAAACCGGCAGGCCGTGCCAATCCGGGAAGAACGTCTCGAGAAAGGTCTGATCGGTGCGGCGCCAGAACGTGTCCGGCCTGTCGAGCCTTTCGAGCATGTGCCGGAACGTGTCATGCGAGGGCGTGGCGACGAAGACGCCGGAATTCATGCGCCGGAAGTCGGCGAGGCTTTCGTAGACATTCGGGGCAGCGGAAAATTCCGGATAGCGGAAGAGCCTGTCGACGTTTTTCAACACGAGGGCGTCGGCATCGATGAAGACGCAGCGCTGGTATTCGACGAGCTGCCAGAGCTTGAGCTTACAGAAATTGTCGAGCGGCGAATGGAAATCCGGCTTGCGGCCCTTGGTGAAAGGGGCTGTCGAATGGAGCTGACCGCGGGCGTGGCGCTCGTTGAAGGCCGGAGACAGCGGCAGGTGCTCGACCTCGATCAGGCGGCAGTCGAGCGCTTCGAGTGGTGAGAGGGCGGCTTTGTCGACGCCGCCGGTGTGGAGAATGACGATGTCGGCCCGGGTGCCGGTTCGGCGTAGGGAGCGGGCAAGCGCGGTCGCGCCCATGGCGTAATCGGCATTGGTGACGAGTGTGACGTAGGCGAAGACGGACGAGCGGTTCATCGGACTCCGCTGCCCCGATATGCTCCCTCATTCCTGTGCTTGTCACAGGAATCCAGCCAGGGCGCGTCGGCGCCGTGAATGACTCTCGTTCTCATGGGTAAGATTCTCCCGCGCCCAGGGACTTGGGCCCATTGGATTCCTGTGCCAGGCACAGGAATGAGGGAGTTCCAGTTGTGCCTTCCAATACGAATTCACTCTTGTTCATGAAACCGACTTCAGCCGCTTGCCTTCGGGATCGTGATTGATCGTCGCGGCGATGTCTTTGGTCCAGGCGGAGACGGCCGGTACGCGCGAGCGGTCGACGCGATAGGCGAATTTCTTCGCGACGTCGACGATCTCGCCGAGCAGGCCGGCTTCCAGCGTAATCGGTTCGAGGCCGAGATTGCGGAACTTTTCGTTTCGGACGATCAGATCGTTTTCAGCGGCTTCCTTGCGCGGGTTCGGCAGCCAGGCAATCTTGGCGCCGCTCATCCTGGCGATCATCTCGGCAAGGTCGCGCACCCGGTGGGTTTCGGTCATCTGGTTGAAGATCTCGACGCGGGCGCCGCGAGCCGGCGGATTTTTCAGCGCCAGCTCGATGCAGCGGACCGAGTCCTGGATATGGATGAAGGCGCGGGTCTGGCCGCCGGTGCCGTGCACCGTCAGCGGATAGCCGATCGCCGCCTGGATGAGGAAGCGGTTCAGCACCGTGCCATAATCGCCGTCATAGTCGAAACGATTGATCAGCTGCGCGTGGCGGCGTGTCTGCTCGGTATGCGTGCCCCAGACGATGCCCTGGTGCAGATCGGTGATCCTCAGGCCGTCATTCTTCGCGTAGAACTGGAAGAGAAGCTGATCCAGGCACTTGGTCATGTGATAGATCGAGCCGGGATTGGAGGGATAGAGGATCTCCTGGCTCACTGTCTCGCCGCCTGCGGTTTCGATGCCGACCGGCAGGTAGCCTTCTGGGATCGCCGCGCCGACCGTCGAATAGCCGTAGACGCCCATGGTGCCGAGATGGATGAGATGGGCATCGAGATTGAGTTCCGTCAGCGCGTTCAGCAGGTTGTGCGTGGCGCTGACATTGTTGTTGACGGTGTAGTTCTTGTGGCGGTCGCTCTTCATCGAATAGGGCGCGGCCCGCTGCTCGGCGAAATGGATGACGGCATCCGGGCGGTGTTCGGAAAGCCAGTTCTTCAGGAGTTCGTAATCCTTGGCGAGATCGATCAGATTGAAGTGGATGCGCCGTCCGGTTTCGGCATGCCAGATGCGGGTGCGCTCCTGGATCGAATCCATTGGGGTCAGCGACTGAACGCCAAGTTCGGTGTCGATCCACCGGCGCGAGAGATTGTCGAGGATATGGATGTCGTGCCCGGCATCGGAGAGATGCAGCGACGTTGGCCAACCAATGAAACCGTCTCCGCCCATAACCGCAATCTTCATCGCATCGTCTCCTGATTGGTCGCTCATTATCGGGAATAGTTAGGAATTGTGACAATCATTCAATGCCTGCCGACCGGGCATTCAATGCTTGCCTGTCTGGAAGCGTTGCGCCAAACAGGGCACCTGAGTTTGGAGAAAATTATGACGCAACGCCCTTTTTCCATTTCGGGAGAGCTGACGGAGGCCGGACACCGCCTCGTCCAGCGGGTCTATTATGAAGATACGGACTTTTCCGGCCTGGTCTATCACGCCCGCTACCTGCATTTCCTGGAGCGCGGCCGCACCGATTATCTGCGCTGCCTCGGTGTCGAGCAGCGCGAGCTCGTCAGTGCCGACGAGGAGGGGCTGGTTTTCGTCGTCCACCGCATGGAGATCGACTTCAAGAGCCCGGCGCGCATGGACGATGTGCTGACGATCCTGACGCATACAGAAAAAGCCGGCGGTGCCAAGATGGTGCTCAATCAGCAGATTCGCTCGGGCGAGACGCTGCTGATTGCCGCCAAGGTGATTATCGCCGTCATCAACGCCCGGGGGCGGCCGAGGCGGCTGCCGGAAACGCTGGCGGCGAAATTCCTGGAAGGCAGCCAGCCATTGTAGTCAGAAGCGCTTGAAATTCAGCCCTTGTCATAACTTGAGTTTTATGTGAAGGAATTCCCGCGCCGCAGGATGAGCGCTCTTTCGGCAGCCGGACCTTGCTCCGGTCAAGTAATCCATGGAACGAAATCTTCCAAACACAGGCTTACTGTCACAGTCCGGCACTAACGATCTATTAACCATAATAGTGTCTTACTGGGAAAGTCGGAGTTTGTGCGGTGCACGCCTTCCTTTGACCAAATTTGACGGCAAGAAGGCGGAAGATGAGCTTGGAAGTTTGACCAGGGCTTTGGGCGGCGGCCGCCGGACACTTCTTGCGAGATCAGTTTGTGCCGCCCGGTCCAGCACCGGGCGTTTGGATTCGGGGATTTTGGACCAATGGAACAAGTAGGATTGGCAGCAGCAACGACGGACGTCAGCCTCTGGTCGCTTTTCATGCAGGCCGGCATCGTCGTCAAGCTCGTCATGCTCGGGCTCATCGCGGCCTCGGTGTGGACGTGGGCGATCGTCATCGACAAATACCTGGCCTATGGCCGAGCGCGGCGCCAGTTCGACAAGTTCGAACAGGTGTTCTGGTCGGGCCAGTCGCTGGAAGAACTCTACCGCTCGCTGTCGGAGCGCAACAATACCGGGCTCGCGGCAATCTTCGTGGCCGCCATGCGCGAGTGGAAGAAATCCTTCGAACGCGGCGCCCGCTCACCGATCGGCCTGCAGATGCGTATCGACCGGGCGATGGACGTGACGCTCGCCCGTGAGACCGAATTTCTCGGCGCCCGCCTTGGATCGCTGGCGACCATCGGCTCGGCCGGTCCGTTCATCGGTCTCTTCGGCACGGTCGTCGGCATCATGACTTCGTTCCAGGCGATCGCCGGTTCGAAGTCGACCAACCTTGCGGTCGTCGCGCCCGGTATCGCCGAAGCGCTGCTTGCCACCGCGATCGGTCTCGTCGCGGCTATCCCCGCAGTTATCGCCTACAACAAGTTCTCTGCCGATGCCGGCAAGCTCTCGGGCCGCATGGAAGGTTTCGCGGATGAATTCTCCGCCATACTTTCGCGCCAGATCGACGAGAAACTGCAGCCGCGCGCTGCCGCTCAGTAACCAACGAGGTATTCTGACATGGGTATGACTGTTGGAGGCAATGGCGGCGGGGGCGGCGGACGCCGCCGTCGCGGTGGTCGGAACAGGGCCGTGATTTCCGAAATCAACGTGACGCCGCTGGTCGACGTCATGCTGGTGCTTTTGATCATCTTTATGGTCGCGGCACCGATGATGACTGTCGGCGTGCCGATCGACCTGCCGGAAACGCAGGCCAAGGCGCTCAATTCCGAGACGCAGCCGATCACCATCTCCGTCAAGAACGACGGTGAGGTGTTCCTGCAGGAAACGCCGATCCCGGCCGCGGAGATCGCCGCCAAGCTCGAGGCGATCGCCACCACCGGCTATAACGAACGCATCTTCGTGCGCGGCGACGCGACAGCGCCCTACGGCGTCATCGCCGATGTCATGGCCCGTATTCAGGGCGCGGGCTTCAAGAATATCGGCCTCGTGACGCAGCAGAAGAAGGACCAATAGCGCTCAAAATGAAGGCCAGTGTCATCACATCTGCTGTTTTGCACGGCCTGGTGCTTACCTGGGCGATGGTGTCGCTCGGCGCCCCGGAATCCTTCAAGGTGGAGGATTTCGAGGCGATGCCGGTCGATCTGGTGCCGGTGGAATCCATTACCCAGATGCAGCAAGGCGACAAGAAGGCTCCGAAGAAGGAGACTTCCGCGCCCGTGCCGACGACGCGGCCGCCGATCGCGCAACCGGCCGAGAACGCCGGCGACAACAATGTCGACCTGAAGACGCCGCCGGTGCCGAACGCCAAGCCCAGCAATAGCGAGGCTGCCGCGGCGAATTCGAGCGAAAAGCCGATGCCGAAGACCGATCCCGTCCCGAATGATGTCAAGGACATCGTCAAGGAGGAAACGGAAATCGAGCAGCCGAAGGAGGTCGCCTCCATTCCGCCGCCGAAGCCGGTCGAAGTGACGCCGCCGAAGCCGGAGGAAAAACCGCCGGAAGAGCAGGCCAAGCCTGAGGAACCGCCGAAGCCGGATGCGGAAGCATTGCCGGACAATGTGCCGACGCCCGTCGCCAAGCCGCAGGTGAAGCCGCCGGAACCACAGAAGCCCGCCGAAAAGCCGCCGGAAAAGACAGCCGAGAAGCCGACCGAAAAGAAGAAGGCCGATCAGAAGCAGGAGACGGCGAAGTCTGCCTCATCGATGAAGAGCGATTTCAATGCCGATGAGGTTGCGGCGTTGCTGAACAAGACCGATCCTTCAGCAGGCGGTGCTAAGCGCTCGACGCAGGAGGCATCGCTCGGAGCGAGGAAGAGCAATGGCGGCTCCAAGCTTTCGATGAGCGAGATGGATGCGTTGAAAAGCGCCATCGCCGGCAACTGGTCTGTTATTCCCGGCATGGAAGGCGTGAGCGATGTTCGCATCAAGGTGCATATGAATCTCGATCAGGACGGCAATATCGTCGGCGAACCGGAAGTCGAGGCGGTTGGTGGCGATAACGAATCTACTCGTCGGGCGCTCGCCGGCGGCGCTTATCGCGCCATCATGAAATCGGCTCCTTTCTCGTCGCTTCCAAAAGACAAATACGATGCCTGGAGCGAAGTCGTCGTCAACTTCGATCCAAGCGATCTGGGAATTTAAATGCTGAAGAGCCTGTCTTATTTCGCGAAGTCTTTCGGGATACGCGCGGTGCTGGTGGGGATCGCGATTGGCTTGGCGTTGCCGCTCGAAGCAAATGCGGAGACGGTTGATCGGGGAAATGGCGGTAAGGAAGCATCCGCTGTCAGTTCGGCTACCGCTGTCGCGATGCGAGATGCAATCCAGAGGCAGTTCAATATCGATACCAGTCTGAAAGACATCGGCAACGTGCGTATGACGATTCACGTAAAGCTTGATAGAGATGGCCAGATCGTAGGCGTTCCTGACGTGGAGGCCAGTGGTGGTCGTGAGAGCACGCGAAAAAGCATTACCAATGCCGGCGTTCGCGCAGTTCGTCGCGCAGCTCCTTTTACGATGCTTCCAAAAGATAAATACGATGCCTGGAAGGAAGTTATTTTGAACTTCGACACCAGCGCTCTTACGCAATAAGATGCTGAAAGGCTTGTTTGATATGGTCAAGTGTTCCCTCATCCGCGCGCTCGTCGTCGCCGTCGGCATGGCTGCCGCCGCTCTTGTTGCATCGCCTGCGAACGCACTCGTGGAGATCAACATCAACAAAGGTAACGTTCAGCCACTGCCGATTGCGGTAACTGACTTCCTGCAGGGCGATATGGGCGCGCAGGTCTCGCAAGTGATTGCCGCGGACTTGCAGCGTTCCGGATTGTTTGCGCCCATTAACAAGTCCGCTTTCATCGAGAAGATTTCCAACCCGGACGCTTCGCCGCGATTCGAGGACTGGAAGGTTATTAACGCACAGGCGTTGGTCACCGGCCGGGTTACCAAGGAAGCGGATGGCCGCCTTCGCGCCGAATTCCGCCTATGGGATACTTTTGCCGGACAGCAGATGACCGGTCAGCAGTTCTATACGCAGCCGGAGAACTGGCGCCGTGTGGCTCACATCATCGCCGATGCGATCTACAAGCAGATCACCGGCGAAGAAGGTTATTTCGACACCCGCGTCGTCTTCGTCTCCGAATCCGGCACCAAGCAGCAGCGCAAGCGGCAGCTTGCGATCATGGATCAGGATGGCTTCAACGTGCGGATGCTGACCGATGGCAGCGATCTCGTGCTGACGCCGCGCTTCTCGCCGAGCCGGCAGGAAGTCACTTACATGTCCTTTGCCAACCAGCAGCCGCGGGTCTATCTGCTGCAGCTCGAAACCGGGCAGCGCGAGGTCGTCGGCAACTTCCCCGGCATGACCTTCTCGCCGCGCTTTTCGCCGGACGGTCAGAAGGTGATTATGAGCTTGCAGCAGGAAGGCAATTCCAACATCTATACGATGGACCTGCGCTCGCGCACGACGACGCGGTTGACCTCGACGGCGGCGATCGATACCTCGCCCTCCTATTCGCCTGATGGTGCGCGTGTCAGCTTCGAAAGCGACCGCGGCGGAAAGCCACAGATTTATGTGATGAATGCCGATGGCTCGGGCCAGACCCGTATTTCCTTCGGCGACGGCTCCTATTCAACGCCGGTCTGGTCGCCGCGCGGCGATCTCATCGCCTTCACCAAGCAGGCCGGCGGCAAGTTCTCGATCGGCGTGATGAAGCCAGATGGTTCCGGCGAGCGCATCCTGACGACCGGCTTCCACAATGAAGGCCCGACCTGGGCGCCGAACGGCCGCGTCCTGATGTTCTTCCGCCAGGCGGCAGGATCGGGCGGTCCGCAGCTCTATTCGATCGATCTGACCGGGTACAACGAGCAGCTAGTGAAGACACCGACCTACGGTTCGGACCCGGCCTGGTCGCCGCTTCTGGAGTAGCGGGTGCCACAATGCCTTCATGTCGTCCCAAAGTCATGAAAACCGGGCGACTGCGGGACAAATCAGTAAATTGTTAACCATAGTCATTGAGGGGCGGTTAACCGAGTGCGGTTACTGTCCGGAAACCCTGAAATCGCAAGGAGACCCGGCCATGAGCCGAATTCACACCCCGGCAATGAGCCGCATGAAGAATTTCGCCCGCAACCCCGTCATGATCGCGCTTATCGCCGGTCTCGCCCTCGCGAGCTGCGCCAAGAAGAACGTACCGAACAGCGCCGGCGATCTCGGCCTTGGCGCCGGTGCTGGCGCGGCAACGCCGGGCTCGGCCCAGGACTTCACGGTCAATGTCGGCGATCGCATCTTCTTCGACACCGACTCCTCGTCGATCCGTGCCGATGCTTCGCAGACGCTCGACCGTCAGGCGCAGTGGCTCGCCCGTTACCCGAACTACCAGATCACCGTCGAAGGCCATGCCGACGAACGCGGCACGCGCGAATATAACCTCGCGCTCGGCGCCCGCCGTGCTGCTGCCGCCAAGGACTATCTCGCTTCGCGCGGCGTCCCGGCGCAGCGCCTGAAGACGATCTCCTACGGCAAGGAACGTCCGGTCGCCGTCTGTGACGATATTTCCTGCTGGTCGCAGAATCGTCGCGCGGTCACGGTTCTCGGCGGCGCCGGCATGTAATTGCCGAGCAGCAATTCGCTTTTCGAAAGGCGGTCCCATCAGGGGCCGCCTTTTCTTTTTGACCACACTTTGGCCAGACTCCGTTGCTTTTTGAAAGCAATTGGAAAAGTCTCCTGTTCGTGCCATCGAGGTGCGAAGAATCACTGGGACAGGACGATACATATGAAAAAACTTGTCGTGGCAGGCATGCTGTGCCTCGCGGCTGTGACTGGAAGCGAACGGGCGGCCTATTCAGCCTCGTTCTTCGGGCTACATCTCGGCGGTCGATCCGCGGAAAACCAGGCGGCTCCGCCCGTCGTCAAGGTGCAGAGCGGCGACGCGGAGGTCCGCGTGCAGCAGCTCGAAGAGCAGCTGCGGCAGTTGAACGGCCGAATCGAAGAGATGAGCTTTCAGCTTCTGCAGATGCAGGAGACGATCCGCAAGCAGCAGGAAGACAATGAATTCCGCTTCCAGCAGTTGGAAAAGACGGGTGCTGGCGGTGGCGCCAAAGCCCCTGTCAAGAAGAGCGAGACCGATGCCGCTCCGGCAGCCTCCGGCGGCGACGACATTGCCAAGGTGATCCAAGCACCGCAGGGAGCCGAAACGGCTCCCTCCACCAGCGTGCCGGAGAATAGCGGTCTCGGCCAACCACCGAAGGAACTCGGCTCGATCGATTTCGATCAGAACGGCAACCCGATCGGCGGAAGCGTCGACGAAAATGCCACCATCGGTTCCGGTCCGATTCCCGATGCCAATAGCAAAACACCGCAGCAGACCGCATCGCTCGGCAGCGAGGCAGACCAGTACAAGGCCGCGTATGGCCACGTATTGTCCGGCGACTACAGCACGGCCGAACAGGAATTCACGCAGTACATCACCCGCTACCCGAGCAGCGCGCGGGCGGCGGACGCCAATTTCTGGCTCGGCGAAGCGCTCTATTCGCAGGGCAAATACAACGAGGCGGCCAAGACCTTCCTCAATGCGCATCAGAAATACGGCACATCGGAAAAGGCGCCGGAAATGCTGCTGAAGCTCGGCATGTCGCTTGCGGCCCTCGACAATAACGAGACCGCCTGTGCGACGCTGCGCGAAGTGTCGAAGCGTTATCCGAAGGCTTCGCGTGCCGTCATAAGCAAGGTTGCGAGCGAACAGAAGCGCCTCTCCTGCTAAGGTCTTCCGGAATGTCTCCGGAAGCCGCATCGCCTCAACTGGCGATCCTCCAGTTTCTCACGTCGCTTCAAAGCCCCGCACGCATTCTCGTCGCGATCTCGGGTGGCAGCGATTCGACCGGCCTGCTTCTTCTCCTCGATGAAGCCGTGAAGGCCGCCCCCCATCTCAAGATTTTCCTTTGCGCTGCGACCGTCGATCATGCGTTGCGCGCGAGCTCCACAGACGAGGCGCGTGAAGTCGCAACCCTCTGTGCATCGCTTGGCATTCCCCACACCACCATGATCTGGCAGGGTGACAAGCCGAAGACCGGAATCATGGCTGCGGCCCGAGAGGCGCGTTATGGCTTGCTTGCGACTGCCGCCAATGACTTCAAAGCCGATCTCATCGTCACGGGGCATACGTTCGACGACCAGCGCGAAACACTGCAGATGCGTGGGATGCGAACAGAGCAGGTTTCGACCGGTATTGGAGATGCAGTGCTCTTCGACCGGCGTTTCTGGATTTTACGGCCGCTTCTTTTTTCCACCCGGGCAGATATCCGCGCGTTCCTGGAAGAGCAGGGCGTGCCGTGGATCGACGATCCCAGCAACGAGGATACCAAGTACGAGCGCGTGCGGACGCGCCGGCAGCTTTCGGCCGATGCAGGCATGGAGAAGGATATTGGCGCGGCCTGGGAGGAGCGGCTGGGCCTGTCGTCCAGAGGAGCCGAATGGTTGGATCGTCATTTCCGGCTTCACGGCGGCCTGCTCGGGCAGGTGATGCCTGACGGGTTGCGGCAGGATCGCCTCGTCCTCGATTATGTGCTCGCTCGTCTGGCAGCCGTTTTCGGTGGACAGCCGTTTGTGCCGGGCAGGGCGCGGATGGAGCGGGTTCTCACATTTGCCACCGGCAGCGGGCTTGGACGAATGACCGCCGGCAGGGTGGTGTTTGATCTCAGGCGTGACGGGCTTTATCTGGCGCGCGAGAGCCGGGGGATATTGCCCCTGGTTCTGCGGCCGGGAGAGGCTGGGGTTTGGGATGGAAGGTTTTATGCGTGCAATGGTTTGTCCACATCGATAGTGGTCGAGGCCGCCACTCTATACGCCCCCTCATTCCTGTCCTCGGACTTGATCCGAGGGATGTCACAGGAATCCAGTGCGCCCAAGTCCTTGGGCGCACAAGACACTTCGCGCCTTATTGAGTCAATCACCGCGGAGAAGCGCGATGGCTGGATTCCTGTGACGAGCACAGGAATGAGGGAGCGTATTCAGCAGCTTCCCAAGGGCGCATGGAGGCGCGCTATCGCTTCGGCGCCGGCGCTATCGGCCGAAGGGGCCTCTTTATCAGAGGAATCCGCCCGCATGGTCGAACTAACACCCTATTTCGCACCCTTCGACCGCTTTTTGACACGATTTGACGTCATCTTTGCCAATAGACTTTCGGCGGTTTTCGCGACGGCGCCCTATGCGAGGCTGCCTTTAAGAAGTATTGACGGAAAAACCACCTGACTTAGGGGATCGCCTTGGCAATCGCACGGCGCAACCCTATGTTAGAAACGAATAAGGCGGTCGCCATGAGGCGGCTGTTCCATGCTGGGGAGTTCAATGAACCCTAACTTACGTAATTTCGCCTTGTGGGCGATCATAGCGCTTCTGCTGATCGCCCTTTTCAGTATGTTTCAGACGGCGCCGGCACAGACGGGCTCCCGCGAAATCCCTTATTCGCAGTTTCTGCGTGAGGTCGATGCGGGCCGTGTGAAGGACGTCGTGGTCACGGGCAACCGTCTCTCCGGAAGCTATGTTGAAAATGGCACCACCTTCCAGACCTATTCACCGGTGATCGACGACAGTCTGCTCGATCGCCTGCAGTCGAAGAATGTCCTGGTTTCCGCCCGTCCTGAAACGGACGGCTCTTCGGGTTTCCTCAGCTATCTCGGCACGCTTTTGCCGATGCTTCTGATTCTCGGCGTTTGGCTGTTCTTCATGCGGCAGATGCAGGGCGGTTCGCGCGGGGCCATGGGCTTCGGCAAGTCCAAGGCCAAGCTGCTCACCGAAGCGCATGGCCGCGTGACCTTTGAAGACGTCGCCGGTGTCGACGAGGCCAAGCAGGATCTCGAGGAAATCGTCGAATTCCTGCGTGATCCGCAGAAGTTCCAGCGCCTCGGCGGCAAGATCCCGCGCGGCGTGCTGCTCGTCGGTCCTCCAGGCACCGGCAAGACGCTGCTCGCCCGCTCGGTTGCCGGCGAAGCCAATGTGCCCTTCTTCACCATTTCAGGTTCCGACTTCGTCGAAATGTTCGTCGGCGTCGGTGCAAGCCGTGTGCGCGATATGTTCGAGCAGGCGAAGAAGAATGCGCCCTGCATCATCTTCATCGACGAAATCGATGCCGTCGGCCGCCATCGCGGCGCCGGTCTCGGCGGCGGTAATGACGAACGCGAGCAGACGCTGAACCAGCTGCTGGTCGAAATGGACGGCTTCGAGGCGAATGAAGGCGTGATCCTGATTGCCGCTACCAACCGTCCCGACGTTCTTGACCCGGCGCTGCTGCGTCCCGGCCGTTTCGACCGTCAGGTCGTGGTGCCGAACCCCGACATCGTCGGCCGCGAGCGTATCCTCAAGGTGCATGCGCGCAACGTTCCGCTGGCGCCGAATGTCGATCTCAAGATCCTCGCCCGCGGTACGCCCGGTTTCTCCGGCGCCGACCTGATGAACCTCGTCAACGAAGCCGCCCTCATGGCCGCCCGCCGCAACAAGCGCGTCGTCACCATGCAGGAATTCGAGGACGCCAAGGATAAGATCATGATGGGCGCCGAGCGCCGTTCCTCGGCGATGACCGAGGCGGAAAAGAAGCTCACCGCTTACCATGAGGCCGGACACGCCATCACCGCGCTCAATGTCGCCGTCGCTGATCCGCTGCACAAGGCGACGATCATTCCGCGCGGCCGTGCGCTCGGCATGGTCATGCAGCTTCCCGAGGGCGACCGCTACTCGATGAGCTACAAGTGGATGGTTTCGCGCCTCTGCATCATGATGGGCGGCCGTGTTGCCGAAGAGCTCACCTTCGGCAAGGAGAACATCACTTCGGGTGCTTCCTCCGACATCGAGCAGGCGACCAAGCTTGCCCGCGCCATGGTCACGCAGTGGGGCTTCTCCGATCAGCTCGGTCAGGTCGCCTATGGCGAGAACCAGCAGGAAGTCTTCCTCGGCCACTCGGTTTCGCAGTCGAAGAATGTTTCGGAAGCAACCGCGCAGAAGATCGACAATGAAGTGCGCCGCCTGATCGACGAAGCCTATACCCAGGCCCGCACGATCCTGACGGAAAAGCACGACGAATTCGTCGCCCTTGCCGAAGGTCTGCTCGAATACGAGACGCTGACCGGCGAAGAGATCAAGGCGCTGATCCGCGGCGAAAAGCCTTCCCGCGATCTCGGCGATGATTCGCCGCCGAGCCGCGGCTCGGCTGTACCGAAGGCCGGCGCACGGCCTGCCACCAAGGGCGACGAGCCCGAAGGCGGCCTCGAACCGCAGCCGCATTGAACAACGGCACTTCCTTGACCAAGGCCGGATTTCCGAAGTGGGAGATCCGGCCTTTTCTATTGGTAACGGGATATAATCATTTTTCTTGCTAATTTACGTGCCGTTCGCCGCATTTTGTGGCATTCCGCTGAATTGAGGCAAGCATGAATCACGCTGTTGGATTGACGACAATCCACCGAAGCCGGATTCGCTTGGAACGGTGCGCTGCCTTGAATGGCGCGCGGAAAGCGCAGGAGTGCAGATGAAAAGACGCTATTTCGGTACCGACGGCATTCGCGGCCAATCCAACGTCTTCCCGATGACGCCGGATCTCGCCATGCGGGTCGGCATTGCCGCCGGTACGATCTTCCGCCGCGGCAATCACCGCCACCGCGTCGTCATCGGCAAGGATACGCGCCTTTCCGGCTATATGCTGGAGAACGCCATGGTCGCGGGCTTCACGGCCGCGGGCCTCGACGCCTTTATTCTCGGCCCGATCCCGACACCTGCTGTCGCCATGCTGACGCGCTCGCTGCGCGCCGATATTGGCGTGATGATCTCTGCGTCGCACAATCCTTACGAGGATAACGGCATCAAGCTTTTCGGCCCCGACGGTTACAAGCTTTCAGACGACATTGAGGCCGAGATCGAGGATCTGCTCGAAAAGGACCTGAATGCGCAGCTCGCCAAATCCGACGATATCGGCCGCGCCAAGCGCGTCGACGGCGTGCATGACCGTTATATCGAACATGCCAAGCGCACCCTGCCGCGCGATGTGACGCTGCAGGGTCTTAGGATCGCGATCGACTGCGCCAATGGAGCCGCCTACAAGGTGGCACCCGCCGTGCTCTGGGAGCTCGGCGCCGATGTCGTCACCATCGGCAATGAGCCGAACGGCACCAACATCAATCTCAATTGCGGCTCCACCAGTCCCGTCGCACTGCAGAAGAAGGTCGACGAGGTGCGCGCCGATATCGGCATCGCGCTCGACGGCGATGCGGACCGCGTCATCATCGTCGACGAGAACGGCTCGATCGTCGATGGCGACCAGCTGATGGCCGTCATTGCCGAGAGCTGGGCCGAGAGCCAGCAGCTGCGCGGCAATGGTATCGTTGCGACCGTCATGTCCAATCTCGGCCTCGAGCGGTTCCTCGAGGACAAGGGCCTCGGCCTTGCCCGGACGAAGGTCGGTGACCGTTATGTCGTCGAGCATATGCGCCAGCACAATTACAATGTCGGCGGCGAGCAGTCCGGCCACATCGTGCTTTCGGATTACGGCACGACCGGCGACGGTCTCGTCGCGGCGCTGCAGATCCTGGCCGCGGTCAAGCGTACCGGAAGGACTGTCAGCGAGGTCTGCCGCCGCTTCGAGCCGGTGCCGCAGCTCCTGCGCAATGTCCGCATCAGCGGCGGCAAGCCGCTCGAGGATATGCAGGTACAGAAGGCGATCGCCGACGCCGAAGCCGAGCTTGCCAGGAACGGCCGCCTCGTCATCCGCCCCTCAGGCACCGAGCCGCTGATCCGCGTTATGGCCGAGGGTGACGACCGCGCCCAGATCGAACGCATCGTCAACGAGCTGATCGGCACGATCTCGAACGTCCGGACCGCCGCCTGATTTTTTCGGGACGAAATGTCAAAAGCCGGTACGCAAGTGCCGGCTTTTTCGTCATTGGCGCCTTCGGTTCGAAGATCCACGCCGGATGGACGACCACATATCAGTGACTTGCCAGCTTGGCTTCCGGTAGGGCGTCGCCAGCCGCACCATGTCGGGCGCGGTGAGCACCGACACGGCGCCCACGGAAATTTGCCGATGCCTTTGGTGACAGCGCTGTCAACCTCCACACGCGGATGTTACACGGCGGCGTTTGCATTCAAAGGAAATATCATGAAAAAATTGGTGCGCCTGCTGCTGACGATCGCGCTCGCATTCGTCGTCTTCACCGGTTTCCGCTGGTATCGCTACATTTCCAACACCGACAGCCCCTATGATGAAATCGGCATCACGTTCAACAATGCCATGCCAGGCCCGATCAATGCCTGGGGCTGTGCCAAGCTCAAAACGACCTTTGGCAGCTCCTTGCCTCCGTACGGCTGCGCCGCCGAAAACGCGACGCAATGGAAGTGACGGGAGGATTTGTCGATTGGAGCAGCCGATGTACCTGACGGCGGAGGAAGCCGACCCAGCGAGTTGACGGGGCGGGGTTCATGGCGCGGCAGCTGGCGGTCTTCGGTGAGTCCGGCGGCTGCCAACCTCAGCCTAGCTCCACCATATCGAGGAATTTACCGCCAATCTCTCTCTTAACGTTTCTTCCTATTTATAGTTAAGCAGCTTTTAACGTTTCCAATTCATTATCCATACGAAGCGTACCAGATTGGCGGCGATTGAGCCAGCCGACGTAACGGGATTTTGGAGTGGGATCCATGAAAAGAAGCTTGTCCGGCGTTTTCGCCGCATTGTTGATCGCGACAAACGCTTATTCCGCGGATTTCGCTCCTGCCGAGCCTATTCCTGAGCAGCCGCCTGAAGTGACGGTCACCGAAGCCACCGGCTGGTATCTGCGCGGCGACG
Source organism: Rhizobium sophorae (assembly GCF_013087515.1). GTDB lineage: Bacteria > Pseudomonadota > Alphaproteobacteria > Rhizobiales > Rhizobiaceae > Rhizobium > Rhizobium sophorae. Next base: position 312,781 of record NZ_JABFCN010000030.1, read on the forward strand.
TCGGTTATGCCTTCACCGATTTGCGCGGCGCGCGCTACTTCCAGGGCAGTAACGCCACGGAAGTCAATTTCGACGACGCCGACCTCGACGACGCATGGACGATCGGCGGCGGTGTCGGCTATCAGATCAACAGCTATCTGCGCACCGATCTGACCTTCGACTATCTCACCCAGGCGGATTTCAAGGGCTCGACGGTTGGGCAGTGCGGCTTTCCGCTGGTGGACTGCACCTCGAGCGACCGCTCTTCGCTGACAGCCTATACGCTGCTCGCCAACGCCTATGTCGATCTCGGCACCTACGGCTACGTCACCCCTTATGTCGGCGCTGGTATCGGTGGTTCCTACGTGAAGTGGAAGAACCTGCGCAACGTTGCCTGCGCCGATGACGGCAGCTTCTGCGACGACCAGGTCACCCATGGCGGCAAGGGCAACTGGCGCTTCACCTACGCGCTCATGGCCGGCGCCTCGATCGACGTGACCTGCAACGTCAAGGCTGACGTCGGTTACCGTTACCTGCATATCGACGGCGGCAACATGTTCGGTTATGCCGAAAACGGCGGCCCGGGCCGCGACAAGGGCCTCAGCGTCCACGAAGCCCGCGTCGGCGCCCGTTATCTCTTTGGCGGTTGCGCCCAGGCCAGCTACGAACCGCCGCCGGAAATCCCGCTGCAGCAGCCGGTCTACAAGTAAGCCAGATCCCCCTGACACCAGAAGCCGCCCCAACCGGGCGGCTTTTCGTATTGCGGCCCTACCGCCCTGCGTCAAAATATGTCCCGACCGCGACACTTCGATCTTGACTATGACGCGCCGGATCCATACACACGGCGGCGGGACACCCTTCCCCAACGAAGGGCTTTCTATCTGAGAGGATAGCATCATGGCGAAGACCGCAAAGCCGGACATCCGTCCGCACAATACCCATTTTTCTTCTGGCCCCTGCTCGAAGCGTCCCGGTTGGTCGCTCGAAGTCCTTTCCGACGCGGCCCTTGGCCGTTCGCACCGCGCGAAGGTCGGCAAGGCCAAGCTTAAGCAGGCCATCGACCTTACCCGTGAAATTCTCGAAGTGCCGGCGGATTACCGCATCGGTATCGTTCCGGCGTCCGACACCGGCGCCGTCGAAATGGCGCTCTGGTCGCTGCTCGGCGAACGCGGCGTCGATATGCTCGCCTGGGAAAGCTTCGGCGCCGGCTGGGTCACCGATGTCGTCAAGCAGCTGAAGCTCAAGGATGTGCGCAAGCTCGAAGCCGGTTACGGCGAGCTTCCCGATCTCTCCGCCGTCGATTTCGACCGCGACGTCGTCTTCACCTGGAACGGCACCACCTCGGGCGTGCGCGTGCCGAACGCCGATTTCATCCCTGATAACCGCAAGGGCCTGACGATCTGCGACGCCACCTCGGCGGCTTTCGCGCAGGCACTCGATTTCGCCAAGCTCGACGTCGTCACCTTCTCGTGGCAGAAGGTTCTGGGCGGCGAGGGTGCCCACGGTGTCATCATTCTTTCGCCGCGCGCCGTCGAGCGTCTGGTCACCTATACGCCGGCCTGGCCGTTGCCGAAGATCTTCCGCATGACCTCGGGCGGCAAGCTGACGGAAGGTATCTTCCAGGGCGAGACGATCAACACACCGTCGATGCTCTGCGTCGAGGACTATATCGATGCGCTTGTCTGGGCCAAGGGCCTCGGTGGCCTCAAGGGGCTGATCGCGCGTGCCGACGCCAATGCCAAGGTCATCCACGACTTCGTCGCGGCTAACGACTGGATCGCCAATCTCGCCGTCAAGGCGGAAACGGCCTCCAACACCTCCGTCTGCCTGAAGATCGTCGACAAGGACATTGCAGCCCTTGACGACGACGGCCAGGCGAATTTCGCCAAGGGTCTGGTCGGCCTCTTGGAAAAAGAAGGCGTCGCCTATGACGTCGGCCACTACCGCGACGCGCCGTCCGGCCTGCGTATCTGGGCCGGCGCCACGATCGAGGCATCCGACATGCGCAAGCTGATGCCTTGGCTTTCCTGGGCTTTCGAAACGCAGAAGGCGCAGATTGCTCAGGCGGCAGCCTGAGGTGATCGCCTCCGGCTCCGCCATCGGGCGGAGCCCATTCCTGATTCATTCATCGCTGAACACTTTTTGAAGGAGGCCACAATGGCACCTCGCGTTCTCGTATCCGACGAATTGTCGGAAACCGCCGTCCAGATTTTTCGCGACCGCGGCGTCGAAGTCGATTTCGAACCGCAGCTCGGCAAGGATAAAGACCGTCTGCTCGAAGTCATCGGCAAGTATGATGGCCTGGCCATCCGCTCCGCCACCAAGGTGACGGAAAAGATCATTGAGGGGGCGACGAACCTCAAGGTCGTCGGCCGGGCCGGCATCGGTGTCGACAACGTCGATATTCCGGCCGCCTCGCGCCGCGGCATCATCGTGATGAACACGCCCTTCGGCAACTCGATCACGACGGCCGAACATGCGATCGCGCTGATGTTCGCCGTTGCCCGCCAGCTTCCGGCAGCCGATACCTCGACGCAGGCCGGCAAGTGGGAAAAGTCGAAATTCATGGGCGTCGAGATCACCGGCAAGACGCTCGGCGTCATCGGCGCCGGCAATATCGGCTCGATTGTCTGCGCCCGGGCCATCGGCCTGAAGATGCATGTCGTCGCCTACGATCCGTTCCTCTCCAAGGAGCGCGCCGAAGAGATGGGCGTCACCAAGGTCGAGCTGGAAGAGCTTTTCGCCCGGGCCGATTTCATCACGCTGCATGTGCCGATGACCGACAAGACGCGCGGCATCCTCAACAAGGAAGCACTGGCAAAGACCAAGCCGGGTGTTCGCATCATCAACTGCGCCCGCGGCGGCCTGGTCGATGAGGCAGCGCTTGCGGAGGCCATCAAGTCGGGCCATGTCGCGGGTGCCGCCTTCGACGTGTTCGAGGTTGAGCCCGCCAAGGCGAGCCCGCTCTTCGGCTTGCCGAACGTCGTCTGCACGCCGCATCTCGGCGCCTCGACGACCGAGGCTCAGGAAAACGTCGCTTTGCAGGTGGCTGAACAGATGGCGGATTACCTCGTCAATGGTGCGGTCTCCAACGCCATCAACATGCCGTCGATCACGGCTGAGGAAGCGCCGATCCTGAAGCCCTTCATCCGCCTTGCCGATGTCCTCGGCGCCTTCGTCGGCCAGGTCACCGAAGAGCCGATCAAGGAAATTGAAATCCTCTATGACGGCATCACTGCCAACATGAACACGCGGGCACTGACGAGTGCTGTGCTCGCCGGCCTCATCCGCCCGCAGGTCGCCGACGTCAACATGGTTTCAGCGCCGATCATGATCAAGGAAAAGGGCATCGTGCTCTCCGAGGTCAAGCGCGACAAAACCGGTGTCTTCGACGGCTATATCAAGCTGACGGTGACGACGGAAAGCATGACGCGCTCGGTCGCCGGCACGGTGTTTTCGGACGGCAAGCCGCGCTTCATCCAGATCAAGGGGATCAACCTCGATGCCGATGTCGGCTCGCACATGATCTATATCACCAATACCGACGTCCCCGGTATGATCGGCTTCATCGGCACGACGCTTGGTGCTGCCGGCGTCAACATCGCCAACTTCCAGCTCGGCCGTGACAAGCAGGGCGGCGACGCCATCGCACTGCTCTATGTCGACGGCAAGGTTGATGACGCCGTGCTTGCTGAGTTGACCGCCCACCAGGCGGTTCGCCAGGCAAAGCCGCTGACCTTCAATATCGACTAAGTTTTTACTCCCGAGGACATGAGAAACCCGGCGCTGGAAACGGCGCCGGGTTTTTTCGTGTCAGGAACCGATGAATCTTAAAGCGCGTCGCGCTTTAAGTCGTTATTTGATGCATGTCGTGGCCCCAAAACCGCTGCACACTTTTGGGCGACATGCATTAGTGGTGCCGGCGTTTTCGGCGGAGGATTTTGCCGAAACGGGCGGCATCGTCTTCAGCCTTGGTGCGGTGAAGGAAAGCGAGCCTGCTGCCGTCGAGACCCTGGAAGAATTCGTCCCAGGATATCTCTTCCTGCGTTTCAGAGGAAAAATCGACGCGGACGGTTTCGCTGTCCGGCGCGTTCTTGATGCGGGCGGGATGGCCGCCGCGCGCCTCGATCCAATGTCTGATCCTGCTGTAATCCGTCGTCGTGCCGAACCTGCCCATGAAGCCCTCCTCAACAATTCGAATGCGACATCGATCACCCGCAACGCACGATCGACGGGATTGTTCCAGGACGCCCAGATTATTTTATCGAGGGCGAGATCGTGACAGCAGACCGCCGCTTTGCACATTCTGAAGGCGGAAGCCTAAAGTTTAACCTTAATTATGATTCTGATTTTATTTAACTTTTCTCGCTATACCCTGACATCGGCATCAACCGCACGCGAATTTCCATGGCCCCCTTGCAGAAGACCGAGCAGACCGAAGCATTAAACGACGACTTCCGGTCATTGTTTGCAACACATCCGTCGCCGATGTGGGTCTATGACCCAGTATCGCTGCATTTTCTCATCGTCAACGAGGCGGCGGTAGCACTTTACGGCTATGGCGCGGACGAATATCGGCGCATGACCGTTCTGGATATCCGTCCCGAGCATGAGCGGGAGCGGATGATCGACGCCGTCAGCGGCCGTACCGACATGGAAAAGGCAGAACGCTGGGTTCACCTCAAGGCGAGCGGCGAGACTTTCGAAGTGCTGACCTATGGCCGAGAAGTGCGTTTCGAGGGCCGGGCCGCCATCCTGGCGATCGTGCAGGACCGCAGCGAGGTCAATGCCGCAAAACGCCAGATCAGCGATACACGCTCGCTTCTCGACAGCATCGTCGACAACCTGCCGGTCGGCGTCTTCGTCAAGGACATGGAAGCGGACGGGCTTTACGTTCTCTTCAACGAGGCCTGCGGCGACATTGTCGGCATGAAGGCGCAGGATGTCGTCGGCCGAACCGACCGGGCGCTGTTTCCAGCTGGCCAAACAGACGCCTTCCGCGAGCAGGATCGCCGGGCCTTCGAAGCCAATGCGACGATCAGCTTCGAGGAGACGATGCTGCGCGCCGATGGGGCGCCGCGCCTCTTGCGCACCGTCAAGCGCGCCCTGCCGACGCCCGGGGGTCATGCGCCGCGTTATCTGCTCGGCATCTCGCAGGACGTGACGGAGGAGCGCGCCGTCGAGGCAAAGCTTGCCCATCTCGCCATGCATGATTCGCTCACCGGCCTGCCGAACCGGGCGGCATTTTCCAAACATATCGGCCAGCGGGCGGTCGAGGCGACCGCCGACAGCCCGATCGCGCTGCTCTATGTCGACGTCGATCATTTCAAGCATATCAACGACAGCAAGGGACATGCCGCCGGCGACGCGCTGCTTTGCCAGGTGTCGGAGCGGCTGTTGCAGCTGGCGGAGGAGGGCGATCTCGTCGCCCGTCTCGGCGGCGACGAATTCGCCGTCGTGCTGGAACTCGACGAGCCGGAGCGGGCCGGCCGTTTTGCGCAACGGCTGCTCAAGGGGCTGAGCCGTGCCTTCGATCTCGACGGCGCCCGGGAGCATGTCACCTGCAGCATCGGCATCGCCTTGGCGCCCGACCATGCCGGTGACGCGGATGTGCTGATGCGGCACGCGGATCTGGCCCTCTATGCCGCCAAGGAGAACGGGCGCTCGACCTATCGTTTCTACGAGACGGAGATGCGGCTTGCCGCTGAACGCCGGCACGTGATGACCGCCGAGCTGTGGGAAGCGCTGGAGAAGCGCCAGTTCGAGCTGCATTACCAGCCGATCGTGCAGCTCGACAATGACGGCATCGGTGGCTTCGAGGCGCTGATTCGCTGGCGCCATCCCAAGCGCGGACTGGTGGCGCCGATGGAATTCATTCCGCTCGCCGAGGAAACCGGCCTTATCGTGCCGATCGGCGACTGGGTGATCCGGGAAGCCTGCCGCGCGGCCGCCGGCTGGCCCGCCCATCTGAGGATCGCCGTCAATCTCTCCGTCAGCCAGTTTCGGCATGCGAGTCTGCTTTCGACCGTGGTCGCGGCGCTCGACGAGACGGGCCTCAATGCCGACCGGCTTGAAATCGAAATCACCGAATCCGTATTCCTGACCGATGCCGACCAAAGCCTGCCGCGGCTGCGCGCGTTGAAGGAACTCGGCCTCCGTATCGCCATCGACGATTTCGGCACCGGCTATTCGTCGCTGAGCTATCTCAGGTCCTTCCCCTTCGACAAGATCAAGCTCGACCGCAGCTTCGTCTCGGGTATCGAGACGGATGCCGGCAATCTCGCCATCGTGCGTGCCGTCGTCGGCATCGGCTCCGGCTTCAACGCGACGACGCTGGCCGAAGGGATCGAGACGGAAGAGCAGTTGCAGAAGCTGCGCGCGGAAGGCTTCAGCGAAGTGCAGGGCTATCTGCTCGGCCGGCCGATGCCACAGCACGAGGCGGAGGCGTTGATCCACGGTTGCGCGCTGAAGGCCGTTTCGTCTCGCAGATAGAAGCGCTTGCGCGGCAGCTGGGATCGGCCGTTCGGCAGAGGCGTGCCGCCCGATGCCATCAAGCATTCGTCATTTTGAGAACGGCGGCAGAAGCGGCATAATTGTCGCGGGCTGGAAAGGAGGATGTCTATGAAACGCTATTCATTCTCGATGATCGGACTGGCGCTCGTAACCGCCATCATCGCCAATCCGGGCATCGCATTCGCCTGCAACAAGCTGATCGGCACTTGAGCCGCACCCCCGCTTCCAAGGCGCGGCTTCGGCTGCGCCTTTCTTTGTGCGGGAATGAGAAACATCGGGTGCCGAAGACCGCCCCTTGCGTCCAGGGACAATCCTTTCTATATCGGTGCCTCATCGAGAGACGGCGGCCGATCCCGCCGGAGATCAGCAATCCGCCGCAACTGCAGCGCAAGGGCGGATCGTGACCCAAGCAGAATTGGCATCATCGTTGAACACACTGGATTTTGATAAGAAGCCGGAAGAGACCCGTGTCGTCGTCGCCATGTCGGGCGGCGTCGATTCATCCGTCGTCGCCGGCCTTCTCAAACAGCAGGGTTACGATGTGCTCGGCATCACGCTGCAGCTTTACGATCATGGCGCCGCCGTTCACCGCGCCGGCTCCTGCTGCGCCGGCCAGGATATCGACGATGCGCGCCGCGTCTGCGAAACGCTCGGCATTCCGCATTACGTGCTCGATTACGAAAAGCGCTTCCGCGAGACGGTGATCAACCCCTTCGCGGAAAGTTATGTGGCGGGCGAAACACCGATCCCTTGCGTTTCCTGTAACCAGACCGTCAAATTCGCCGATCTTCTGGCCACCGCCAAAGAGCTCGGCGCCGATGCGCTGGCGACCGGCCACTATATCCGCTCGGGACGGAATCCTTCGCCGGACAATCCCGGCCGCCGCGCGCTTTTCCGCCCGGCCGATGCCGACCGCGACCAGAGCTATTTCCTCTTCGCCACGACGCAGGAACAGATCGATTATCTCCGCTTTCCCTTGGGCGGCCTGCCGAAGGCCGAGACCCGCAGGCTCGCCGAAGAGATGGGCCTCGTCGTCGCCAAGAAGGCCGACAGCCAGGACATCTGCTTCGTGCCGCAGGGCAAATATTCCGACGTCATCACCAAGCTGAAGCCGAATGCGGCGCTCGCCGGCGAGATCGTCCATCTCGATGGCCGCGTGCTCGGTACCCATGAAGGCATCCTGCACTTCACGGTCGGCCAGCGCCGCGGCATCGGCATCGCCACCGGCGAGCCGCTCTACGTCGTCTTTCTCGACGCCCGCTCGCGCCGCGTCATCGTCGGGCCGAAGGAAGCGCTGGAAACACACCGCGTCTACCTGCGCGACGTCAACTGGCTGGGCGACGAGACGCTTGAGGAAGCCGCCGCTGGCAAGGGCTTTGCCTGCCACGCCAAGGTCCGCTCGACACGGGCGCCGGCACCGGCCGTGTTGCATGTCGATGCGACGGGCACCTATGTCGACCTGACGGTCGGCGAGGCGGGCATCGCGCCCGGCCAGGCCTGCGCGCTTTATTCGGCGCCCGGCGACAACGCCCGCGTCTTCGGCGGCGGTTTCATCGAACGCTCCGAACGAGAACCTTCGGCGGAAGCCTGCCTGAAGGCCCTTTTGGCCAGCCCCGTCGCCGCCTGAAATCGATCGGAAACAGGAGGCGGTAAAGCCCACCCTTTTTCTCGATCATGCGCTTGACACAAAGCCGAAGCGCACCTTATAAGCCGCTCATCCCACGAACCGGCATCGCTTCGCGAGCGGGTATCGTTGACCAGTGGCGGAGTAGCTCAGTAGGTCAGAGCAGAGGAATCATAATCCTTGTGTCGGGGGTTCAAATCCCTCCTCCGCTACCATCTCCTCATTGCAGAATTAGCGATTTTCTGCGGCTCGATTTTGAGCCGGCTGGCGGCCTTGGCAGCACATTGGGCGCATCGCCAAACGTGGCGGCGAGGGGAAAAACCAGTCCGAACCTCTTCTGCAGGGTTTTCGCGAACGGTGAGGACCGGCCTATCTGTAGAGCGTCAGAAGCAATAGAGGCACCTTCGTCGCCCAAAAGTGGGACGCGACAGCGATAATAATAGCCCATACGGCAAGCGAGAACATGAGCGCCGCTAACCTGATCCCGACTGGCTGCATCATTTCCTTCATCCCAGCATAACTGTGCCTCCTCGCACGATCCTATGCTAGCAAAACGCAACTCGGTCAGCTATCGCAAGATATTGGTATCAGAGCCACAGCAGAGAGCGCTTGGCGAAGATGCAAAGATTTCGGCGATACGACGCCCTGTCTCCCATCCGTCAAACGATGAAATGAAAGTTGTCGTATTGCGCGCCGTAATAATCCGGGCCGCTCGTCTCGGTGATGACGGGTTCGGTGTCGAGCACGAGATAGTCGATTTCGCCGTAGGCGCTGAGATCGATTACTTGCGGGTCATGAATGCTGTCGGCGGTGACGTTGACCGTGACCAAGAATACGGTATCGCCGTCCAGCTTACCTTCGATCGTCAGAACGTTGTCATAGTCCGACGTGCCGTTTGCGACACTGAATTGCTCGATCTGAAAGTTGCCGCCATCGGCGGCTTGGATGGGTGTCCAGAACACGCCTCCTCCCAGATAGTGGTTGCCATCCGCCTCCTCCCGGACAGTCGCGTCGTCACCATCGTACCAAGCGCCCCAATCGAAGCCTTTGTAGCCCGTCGGGAAGTCGTGGTTGCCGACATCTTCGAAATTCACGAAGACGTCGCCGCGCTCCGGCAGGTCGACCGCGATATTGAGCAAGCCGAAATCGGTGGCGCCTTTGCCATCGGAGATCTTGAAATTGAACTGGTCGACGAGTTGGTCTCCCGGGCCGAGCGCTGATACCACCGGGTTGGTGTGATCGAGCTCATAGGTGTAGTTGCCGTTGGAATAGACGGTCAGAGTGCCGTATTTTCCCTCGACTGTGGTGGTCGTGGCAGGCCCGTTCGGATCGGCCGGCTGCGGAATTCGCTGACCATTGACGAAGTTGAGTCGCACCTGATCTCCGTCGGCATCCACCGAACTGGTATTGTCCAGAATGTTGCCGTCGATCGGGTTGTCGATGTTGAAAATCGGCTGGTATACATCACCTGCGACCGGCTTGTGGTTTGCCATTTCTACCTCCCGTGTGATTTTCTGTTCGACTATGCAACCCTATCGGGTATCTGGCAACCGAAATTGAGGGAGCGTCAGAGCAATTCCGTCCGTCAACGCCACACATTCCGGTCGATTACAGCTCAGCTATTCCAGTAAAGGGAGCGGCATAAACGTCGATGCCGTTTATGAATCAGGATTTTACGTCTTGTCTTACGTTGCTGCCGCTTCATCGATCATGGTGTTTCTCGCCTTTTCAGGCGATCCATCAATTCGGCCAGCGGAAACCTTCAGGCAGGTTAATAATGGCAGGTCAATGATGTCGCGATCATGACGATATACTGCATGAATTGCTCGGCGTGCCAAGAGCACTGGAAGGCGGAATGGCGCCCGTCGGCAGAGCCCAAGCTTCTGCCGACCATCAATCAATGCAGGCCGCCGACGCCGAGCAGGCTCTCGACAGCCTCGCGATCCCTGGTGAGATCTTCCGGCGTTCCGGTCCAGGCCAGCCTGCCGCGTTCGAGAATAACGACCTGATCGGCGAAATCGAGCGCGCTCTGGATGCGCTGCTCGACCAGCAGGATGGTCATGTCTCCCGTCTTGGCGAGGTCGGTGAAGGCCGCCATAAGTTCCTCGCAGATAACGGGCGCGAGGCCCTCCAGCGGTTCGTCGAGCAGCAGGACGGAGGGGCGGCCGAGAATGGTGCGGGCCGTGGAGAGCATCTGCTGCTCGCCGCCGGAAAGCTGGCTGCCGAGGTTGCGGCGGCGCTCCTTCAAGCGCGGGAACATCGCGTAGGCTTCCTCTAGCGCCGTTTTCGGTCGCGCCTTCAAGCCGACGAAGAGGTTTTCTTCGACCGTCAGCGTCGGGAAGACGCAGCGTGCCTGCGGCACATATCCGAGGCCTTTGTGCGCGCGTGCGGCACTCGGTGCCGTCGTGACATCCGAATCGCCAAGGCGGATGCTGCCCTCGTATCGCCTGGTCTGCCCGGCAAGCGTTGCCAAGAGCGTGGTCTTGCCCATGCCGTTGCGGCCGAGCACGGCAAGCCGGGCACCTGCCGGCACGGAGAAGGAAATACCTTCGAGCACTTTTGTCGGCCCATATCCGGCCGACAGATTTTCGATCTCAAGCGATAGGGCTGGCATTGGCATAGCTCCCGAGATAGGCCTCGCGCACACGCGCATCCCTGGTGACGCCTTCCGGCAGGCCGTCGAAGATGATCGCGCCGGCGGCAAGCACGATGACGCGTCTGGCAAAACGGAAGACGAGATCCATGTCGTGTTCGATCATCAGCACGGCGAGATCGGCAGGCAGATCGGCCAGCGCCTGTTCGATGCGGCCGGTATCGCTCTGCGGCACGCCGGCTGCCGGCTCGTCGAGCAGCAGCACTTTCGGCTTCAATGCCAGCGCCACGGCGATCTCGAGAAGCCGCTGCTGGCCATAGGCGATCTCGCTGACCTTGCGATGCATCAGGAAAGCCAGTCCGAGTTTTCCAAGGAGATCATCGACCTCGGCCATAACATCGGGCATACGCAGGAAATTGCCGAACATGTGCCCGGTCTTTCCGTCGCGCTGAAGGACGGCAAGCCCCACATGCTCGGCCGGGGTCATCTCCTGAAAGAGCCGCGTCACCTGAAAGGAGCGGACAAGTCCGCGTCTCACCCTGCCGATCGCATCGACCTTCGTCACGACCTCGCCGCCGAGGCGAACCTCGCCGGAATCAGGCGATAGATTGCCGGTCACGAGGTTGACGAAGGTGGTCTTGCCGGCGCCGTTCGGGCCGATCAGCGCGATGCGATCGCCAGGTGCCATCGTGAGCGAGACATTATTGGTCACGGCGAGTCCGCCGAAGGCCTTCCTGAGATTGGCGACTTCGAAGACCGGGGTCATGAGCGCTGCTCCCTGCGGCGGCTAACGAAGGCTGCGGCCGTGCCATAGAGACCTTTCGGCGCGAAGAGCACGACGGCGATCAGCAGCGCGCCGACCATGGTCAGCCAATGGAAGGGATTGGCGGCGGAGACATAGTCCTCGAAGAGCATGAAGATGACAGTGCCGGAAAGTGCCCCGAAGAGAGAACCGGTGCCGCCGAGCACCAGCATGACAAGCGCTTCTGCCGACTGCGTGAAAGACAGGCTGTCGAGGCCGACGACCTGTGTCGAAATCGCGTTCAAGGCGCCGCCGACACCGGCAACGGCGCCGGAGATTGCGTACATCCTGATCAGAGCTGCCTTCGGCGAAGCGCCCATGGCGCGGATGCGCAGCGGGTCCTGCTTGATGGCGCGGCACAGCATGCCGAAGGGCGAGCGAACCAGGAACCGTAGCAGCACGAAGACGATCAGCAGCAGCGCCATTCCGAAGAAGAAGGCGGTGTGACCGTAGAGATCGAACTCGAAGAGGCCGAAGACCGGGTCCGGCGCAATGCCGGAAAGTCCGTCGCTGCCGCCTGTCCAGGACGAGGCCTTGTTGGCGAATTCATGGAAGAGGTTGATCAGCGCAATCGACAGCACCAGCTGCGGCAGCCCATGCGCACGCAGGATGATGGCGCCGCAGAGCAGCCCGGCAAGCGCGCCGCCGACAATGCCGGCCAGCATCATCAGCAGCGGGTCATTGATGCCGTAGTGCGCCGACAGGATCCCGGCGGCATAGGCGCCGGAGCCGAAAAGTGCAGCATGGCCGAGCGTTGCGACGCCACAATAGCCGGTCACGAGATCGAGCGACAGGACGAGCAGGGCGATCGTGATCACCCGGGTCAGAAGGGCGAGATTATCGGGGAAGGCGAAATAGCCGATGGCGGCAACGGCTATGATGACGGCTATTCCGGCGAGATCGCGGCCGATAAATCCGCGACGATGCTGTGGACCTTCGTTTTCGTTGTTCATCACAAGCGCCATCTTATTTCGCCCTACCGGCAAGGCCGCGCGGGAAGACGCAGATGATTGCGATCACGGCGAGATAGAAGAAGAATTCGCCGAATTCCGGCATCAGATACCGCCCTGTCGTATCGATCGCGCCCAGCAGCAGACAGGCGATCAGCGCACCTGGAATGGAACCCGCGCCGCCTACGGAGACGACGACCAGGAAGGTGACCATGTAGCGTAGCGCATAATAGGGTTCGACCGGCAGGAGTTCGGCGCCGACTACGCCACCGAAGGCGGCAAGGCCGACGGCAACGGCAAAGCTCACCGCATAGATGATCTCTGTGCGCACACCGAGTGCGGCAGCCATCGCGGCATCATCCACGGAGGCACGCAGCTTGACGCCGAAGCTCGTCCTGTCGATCGCGAACCAGAGGGCGAGCGCCACGGCGAGACCGCAGAGGATGACGAAAAGCCGGTGAACGGGAATGGTGCGGAAGCCGAGATCGGCTGATCCCTGCAGCGCACCGGCAAGCGGGATGGTCTTCAGCGTCGGCCCCATGACATAATTGGCGATGCCGATGACGCAGAAGGTGATGCCGATCGTCATCAACACCTGGGTCAGTTCCGGCGCACCATAGATCCGGCGGTAGAGAAAACGCTCGATCGGAATGGCGACGATGATGGTGATGACAACGGCGGCTATGACCGCCGCGGAATAACCAAGGCCGAGGTCGCGGGCGACATAGGAGGCGATATAGCCGCCGATCATCGCGAAGGCGCCGTGAGCGAGGTTGACGACACGCATCAACCCCATGGTCACGGAAAGGCCAATCGAGATCACGAAGAGCACCATGCCATAGGCAAAGGCGTCGACGGCTATGCTGAAGACTGTCTGCATGGAATACCTTGCTTCCAAGCGACGGGCTCGGCCTGATCGCAGGCCAAGCCCGTCGGATGTCTTGACGATCTAGGTTACTTGACCGCGGCCAGGCCCGGATCGCCCTGCTTCTCGAAGGTCTGGACCTCCTTGTTGATGTAGGTCCCGTCATCGGCTTTGGTGACTTCGCGCAGATAGATGTTCTGCGTGATGTGACGGCTTTCCGAATCGATCGAAACGGGGCCGCGCGGGCTCGTCCAGGCAAGGCCCTTGACCGCATCGACGGCCTTTTCAGCGTCCTGTTTGCCCCCCGTCGCCTCGATCATCTTGTAGATGACATACATGCCGTCATAGGCGCTGACTGAGGGGAAGGAGAGTTCGGCCTTGTTGCCGATCGCCTTGGTGGCCGCCTCGACGAAAGCCTTGTTCTCCGGAGAATCGTGCGACACGGCGTAGTGGAAGGTCGTCTGGATGCCGAGTGCCGCATCGCCGAGCGCCGGCAGATCGGATTCCTGGGTCAGGTCACCCGGCGCGAAGAACTTGATGCCGGCCGCCTTCAGGCCATTGTCGTTGTAAGCCTTGACGAAGCCGAGCGTCGTCGGACCTGACGGCAGGAAGGCAAACACGCCCTCAGCGCCGGAATCCTTGATGCGCTGCATGATCGGGCTGAAATCGTTGGTCGCAAGCGGCATGCGGATCGCCTCGACCACCTGGCCGCCGGCCTTTTCGAAGCCGGCCTTGAAAGCGTTCTCGGCGTCGATGCCGGGGCCGTAATCACTGACGACGGAAATCACCTTCTTGACGCCGGCGTCGAAGGCGACCTTGGCGATCGGTGTCGAGGTCTGCCAGGTGGTGAACGAGGTGCGAACGACGAGCGGGCTCTTGGTCACGATCGCCGAGGTGGCGGCGTTCATGATGACCATCGGCACGTTGCCCTGCTTCAGGATCGGCGTTACTGCCATGGCATCGGGGGTGAAGTAGAAGCCGGCCAGATATTGGACCTTCTCCTTGACGATCAGTTCCTGCGCCAGCGCCTTGGATTGGGCGGGATCGGCTTGCGGCACGTCGCGATAGACGATCTCGACCGTATCGTTGCCGATCTTGTTGCCGTTGACCGCCATATAGGCGTCGATGCCGGCCTTGAAGTTCTTGCCTTGGAGCGCGAACGGGCCGGAGAACGGTCCGATAACCCCGACTTTGATGGTGTCGGCATAGGCGCTCGTGCCCATGACGACTGCCGCAATGGCGGCCAGAAATAGTTTATTCATTCTCTCTCTCCCTTTTTGGCGCACTCCAGCGCCGTATTCGCTAGCCGCTAGAAATTTAGCGCTAACCTGTCATGCGAAATGGTGATGTAAAATGAAATAAATACCGTAATCCATAACTGTACAATTATGATTGTGTGCCGAGGAGCGGAACTATCGGCCGCCGGTTCTACGGCCGAATTCTGGTCCATGGCCCACCTCAGACACTCCTGTCAGAATGGCAGTCCCACATAGTTCTCCGCAAGCGCCGTCGAGGCGGCGCGGGAATGGGTGAGATAGTCGAGCTCCGCCTCCTGGATCTTCTGGTCAAAATCCCCGGTATCTGGAAAACGATGCATCATCGTCGTCATCCACCAGGAAAACCGCACGGCTTTCCACACGCGTGCGAGCGCCTTCTGCGAATAGGCGTCGACGCCACTATTCGAGCCTTCGCGGTAATGCTCGATCAGCCCGGAGAAAAGGTAGTGGACGTCGCTGGCGGCAAGGTTCAATCCCTTGGCGCCGGTCGGCGGGACGATATGGGCGGCGTCGCCGACCAGGAAAAGCCGGCCGAAACGCATCGGTTCAGCGACGAAGGAGCGCAGCGGCGCGATCGATTTTTCGAAGGATGGCGCGGTCGCCAATGCTTCGGCATGATGCGTCGGCAGACGCCGTCTCAACTCGTCCCAGAAGCGACCGTCGCTCCAGTCCTCGATCTTCTCGTCGAGCGCACATTGGATGTAGTAGCGGCTGCGGGTGGCCGAGCGCATCGAACAGAGCGCAAAGCCCCTTGGATGGTTGGCGTAGATCAGCTCATGGCTGACAGGCGCCACGTCGGCAAGCACTCCCAGCCAGCCGAAGGGATAGACCTTCTCGAAACTCCTGATCGCCCGTTCCGGGACGGCCTTGCGGCTGGCGCCGTGAAACCCGTCGCAGCCGGCGATGAAATCGCAATCGATGCGCTTGGCAACACCGTCTTTCACATAGGTGACGAAGGGAGAATGGCCTTCGAAATCATGCGGCGCGACATCGACGGCATCGTAAATCGACAGGGAGCCGCTTTCTTCGCGCCGCTCCATGAGGTCACGGGTCACTTCGGTCTGTCCATAAACCGTCACGCGCCTGCCGCCGGTCAAGTCGTGGAGGTCGATGCGATGGTCGCGTCCGTCGAAGGCCAAAGAGAAACCGTCATGCGGCAGGCCTTCGACGTGCAGCCGCGTCCCGGCTTTTGCCTGATCCAGCAGCCCGACGGTGCCTTCCTCCAGAACGCCAGCGCGAACCCGGCCGAGAATGTAATTCTTGTTCACACGATCGAGAATGACATTGTCGATACCGGCTTCGGTCAGGAGCTGGCCGAGCAGCAGGCCGGATGGTCCCGAACCAATGATGGCGACCTGCGTTCGCAACTGCTTCCTCCCTGCATTTTTGCGTTTTGCCAGATTCTGCCGTGTCGTCCCTGCCGCAGCAATGGACATTCCGGCCGAAAAATTGCACTAATTGAACATTGGTACGGGAGGAGCCTTATGAGCAGACATATCCCTACCTACGAACTCTACGGTGAGAATACCGGGCGAAAGCCCGATTTTTGGTTGCATTGCGAAACAATTCGCTCCCGTAGCAGCTTGCATCAATGGGAGATTCGCCTGCACCGTCACGAGAGTTTCTTTCAGATATTGTACATCGAAGGCGGTTCGGGCGATGCGATCTTCGGCGAAAAAAGCCACGCCATCCGTCCGCCGGCCATCATCACTGTGCCGCCCGGTCTCAATCACGGCTTTCGTTTTTCACGCGATATCGATGGCTTGGTGATCACCCTATTGAGATCCCATCTCAGCCATCCGCCCGGCGACCGAAGCCACCTCGGCGAATGGTTTGCTACGCCGCATCTGACGCCGCTCGATCCCGATCATGCCGAGGCAGCCTATGTCATGCAGACGTTGAAGCGGCTGGGCGACGAATTCGAAAACCGCCGCAGCGGCCGCAACGAGGCCTTGGCCGCCTATGTCGCCCTGGCGCTGCGGCTGACGGCGAGGATTTCCGATGAAGGGAATACGCATGAACTTCCGGCAAACGAGAACGAGCGGCGGATGGAAATGCTGAGCGAGCTCATCCAGCAACATTTCCGATCACACAAGCCCGCGTCCTTCTACGCCAGGGAGCTTGGGGTTTCGCCGACGCATCTCACCCGCATCGTCCGGTCGATGACCGGCAACACTCCCCACGAACTGATCGCCGGCAAACTCGTCGAAGAGGCGAAACGCCAGCTGATTTTTACGCTGGGCAGCGTGCAGGAGATTGGGTTTCGGCTCGGCTTTGCCGATCCCGCCTATTTCTCGCGCTTCTTTTTTAAATATACGGGAGAAACACCGCGGGTCTGGCGCATGAAGGAAAAAGTCCGGCTCGAACGTGCATAGGGTTCCGGCATTCCGGGTGCTACGCGTTCGCGGGCAGGCATCCGCGAGGGACGCCCGGTGGGGATCGCCTTACCAGGCTTCGACGCCGTCTTCCGTGTTACGGGCGCGTTCGCCGGCGCGGGTCTCGTATGCGTCTCGTTGCTCAGCTGAATTGACGGCATCGTCTGAGCCATCGTGCTGGGCTTCGGGCGTCATGTAGAGGGCGAGCGCCTTTTCCAGCCGGGCGGCGGTAAGCGTGGCAGCGAAACTTTTCATGTCGTTTCCTCGGTCGACGGCCTTGAAGCTTGCCCGAGACACATAGCCTACGATGCGGTCTTCCAGGAACAGTGCGCCGATGGTTTTCACCAACTTTAGACTTTGCTTGACGATCGCTTCTGCCGGATGATCTCCGCCGACCAGTTCCGTGCGATTCCGTTTGGTTTTCGCTTCACGCCGCTGGCCACGTCCAGTCTCGCACCTCCGGCATATCCTCGCCATATTCACGGACATAGTCGTGATGCTCGGCAAGCTTGCCGCGGAAGGCGGCGAGCGCTTCGCCTGCTTTTTCCTTCAGGCCCGGCACACGCTCGATCGCTTCGATGGCGAGGTGGAAGCGGTCGAGTTCGTTGAGGACGGTCATGTCGAAGGGTGTGGTCGTCGTGCCTTCCTCGATGAAGCCGCGGACGTGGAAGTTGCGGTGGTTGGTGCGTTTATAGGTCAGGCGGTGGATGAGATAGGGATAGCCGTGATAGGCGAAAATGACAGGCTTATCGGCTGTGAAGATCGCATCGAATGCCTCGTCGGTCAGGCCGTGCGGATGCTGATCCCTGGATTGCAGTGCCAGGAGATCGACGACGTTGACGGTGCGGATCTTCAGTTCGGGAATGGCACGGCGCAGCAGGTCGACGGCGGCGAGCGTCTCCATGGTCGGCACGTCGCCGGCGCAGGCCATGACGAGATCGGGCAGGATCGTGTCGTCCTCGTTGCTCGCCCAGTGCCAGATGCCGATGCCGGCCTCGCAATGTTTCACCGCCTCGTCCATCGACAGCCATTGCGGCTCCGGCTGCTTGCCGGCGACGATGACATTGATGCGGTCGTAGGTGCGCAGGCAATGGTCGCCGACCCAGAGCAGGGTGTTGGCATCCGGCGGCAGGTAGATGCGGACGATATCGGCCTTCTTATTGGCGACGAGGTCGACGAAACCGGGATCCTGGTGGCTGAAGCCATTGTGGTCCTGACGCCAGACGTGGGAGGTCAGCAGGTAATTCAACGACGAGATCGGCTTTCTCCACTCGAGTTCCCGCGTCACCTTCAGCCACTTGGCGTGCTGGTTGAACATGGAATCGATGATGTGGATGAAGGCCTCGTAGCAGGAGAACAGGCCGTGCCGGCCAGTCAGCAGGTAGCCTTCCAGCCAGCCCTGGCAGAGATGTTCGCTCAGCACCTCCATGACACGGCCATCCCGGGACAAGTGGACGTCGTAGGGTTCGATACCCTCCATCCAGACACGGTCGGTGACTTCGAAGACGCTGCCGAGGCGGTTCGATTCCGTCTCGTCGGGGCCGAAGATACGGAAGTTGGCGGCATCGGCGTTGCGCTTCATCGTGTCGCGCAGGTAATGGCCGAGGATTTCCGTCGATTGCACCATGGCGCTGCCGCGCTTGCCGATATCGAACGCATAGTCGCGGATATCGGGAACATCGAGCTCCTTGCGCAGCAAGCCGCCATTGGCATGCGGATTGGCGCCCATGCGGCGCTCGCCGACAGGGGCTAGCGCCCGCAGCTCGGGTTTCAGCCGGCCGTCGCTGCCGAACAGGTCCTCCGGATCATAGCCGTGCATCCAGTCCTCGAGGATCTTGCGATGCCCTTCGTTCTCGCGGCAATTGGAGACCGGCACCTGATGGGCGCGCCAGAAGCCTTCGACCTTCTTGCCGTCAACTTCCTTCGGTCCTGTCCAGCCCTTCGGGCTGCGCAGCACGATCATCGGCCAGCGCGGGCAGATACCGGGCGCCTTGCCATTGCGGGCTTCCTCCTGGATTTCGCGAATGCGGTCGAAGACCCTGTCGAAGGTTGCGGCCATCTGCTGGTGCATGTCGCGCGGCTCGTGACCCTCGACGAAGAAGGGCTCGTAGCCGTAGCCTTCAAAGAGGCTCTGCAAATCCTCGTGACTGGCGCGGCCAAGAATGGTCGGATTGGCGATCTTGTAGCCGTTCAGATGCAGGATCGGCAGCACGGCACCGTCGCGGGCGGGATTGAGGAATTTGTTGGAATGCCAGCTCGCAGCCAGTGGCCCGGTTTCGGCTTCGCCGTCGCCGATGACGCAGGCGACGATCAGATCGGGATTGTCGAAGGCGGCGCCATAGGCATGGACGAGGGCGTAACCGAGTTCGCCGCCCTCGTGGATCGAGCCCGGCGTTTCGGGTGCCGCATGGCTCGGAATGCCGCCGGGGAAAGAGAATTGCCGAAAGAGCTTGCGCATGCCTTCGGCATCCTCGGAGATGTCGGGATAGATCTCGCTGTAGATGCCTTCGAGATAGGTGTTGGCTACCATGCCCGGCCCGCCATGGCCGGGACCGCACATATAGATGATATCGAGGTCGCGAGCGCGGATGAGACGGTTCAGATGCGCATAGATGAAGTTGAGGCCGGGTGTCGTGCCCCAATGGCCGAGCAGGCGGGGCTTGATGTGCTCTGGTTTCAGCGGCTCGCGCAGCAGCGGATTGGCCAGCAGATAGATCTGGCCGATGGAGAGATAATTGGCGGCGCGCCAATAGCGGTCGATCAGGGTGAGTTCGGCATCGCTAAGGGCGGCGGTCGAGACATGCTTTTCCATGGGTTTCTCCCGTTCGAAGACGTCTTCAACGTCAATTCTACCGGCCGATGCCGGCAAGCTGTTGATCTGGATCAGTGGTCGCGAAGAATGGACAGCGCCTCCTCGGCGATGATCTGCTCCTCATCGGTGGCGATGACATGGGCGGCGATGCGGCTTTCCCGTGTGCTGATAGTGAAATCATTGGCGGCATTGGCCTTTTCGTCGATCGAGAGGCCAAGCCAGGACAGCCGCTTGGCGACGCTAGCGCGGATCTCCGGCTGATGTTCGCCGATGCCGGCGGTGAAGACGATGGCGTCAAGGCCACCAAGCGTCGCCGCCATGCGACCGATTTCGCCGGCAATGCGCAGCGTGAAGAGGTCGATCGCCTGGCGCGCCTGCGGCCGGCCGTCCTTCAACAGCTCGCGCGTATCGGCGCTGATGCCGGAGACACCGAGCAGGCCGGAGCGGTGATAGAGCAGGTCTTCGATCTCCTCGAAGGACTGTTTCCTCTGACCGGCCAGATGCAGAATGACGCCGGGATCGAGCCAGCCCGGGCGCGTCGCCATCGGGATGCCGTCGAGCGTCGAAAAGCCCATGCTGCAATCGCGGCTGACGCCGTCATCCAGCGCACAGAGGCTGGCGCCGCTGCCGAGATGGGCGACAACCACCTTTGTCGCACGCGGCGCCTTGCGGCGAAGCTCTCCGGCGATGAATTTATAGGAGAGGCCGTGGAAGCCGTAGCGCTTGATGCCCTCGTCATGCAGCGCGCGCGGAATGGCGAAGCGGCGAACGAGATCGTCCTGCGTGGCGTGAAAAGCCGTGTCGAAGGAGGCCGTCTGGGCAAGATGCGGTTTCAGATGCCGGAGGGCGCGGATGAAACGCAGCGCCTGCGGCTGGTGCAGGGGCGCAAGCGGGGTCAGCGCATCGACGATATCGATTGCGGCGGCGTCGAGGCCGATCGCCCTGGTGAAGCGGTCGCCGCCATGGACGACACGGTGGCCGGCAGCACGCGTCGCTGTCATGTCGAAGTGATCGGCGAGACGCGCAAAAGTCTCATCGATGACGCCGTGCAGGTCTTCCGTCACCTCGGCCTTCAACGGCATCTCGACTATCTGCAGCCCTTTCGTCAGGCCGAGCGACAGCGGTTCGGCGCGGAAATCGATCACGCCCTTGCCGATGCGTCGTGCCTCGGCGCCGTCTATCGCGAAGATGCCGATCTTGACGGTCGAGGAGCCGGTGTTGAAGGTCAGCAGCAGGTCGGTCGATGACATGTCTTCAGAGACTCCGCGCAGTCGTCACGATGGCCGAACTTAGCGCCGAAACTCCAGCTGGAAAGGCATCATTCGGCGGCCAGCTTCGTTTGGCCGATCGCCACGCCTGCCGGCCTCGACCACGCACGGGCATTGGCGGGACAATGACGGCAGGAGCTCCGGCCTGCAATGGCCGACCCCGTGCGCAACATGCTCACGGTGCGTGGCGGCTGACCGGGACGCAAAGGCTTCGGGCAGTTTTGCTGAATAAGCTACGGTCAGGCCGTTGACGCCAGATTGGCGTTGCGATCGCGGATGAAGATGCTCGCCTCGGCGGCGGGCATCGCCTTGCCGAAAAGATAGCCTTGGCCGATGTCGCAGCCGAGCTGCAGCAGGAAGGCAAGCTGGCCATGCTCCTCGATGCCTTCGGCCGTCGTCTTGATATTGAGGCTTCTGCCGAGGCCGAGCATGGCGCGGACGATTTTTTCCTGACGTTCGTCGTCGCGATAGGTGGCGATGAAGCTTTTGTCGATCTTCATCTTGTCGAAGCGGTAGCGGGCGAGCTGGGCGAGGCTCGAATAGCCTGTGCCGAAATCATCGAGCGCGATCTGGATGCCGGCAGCGTGCAGCTCGTCGAGAATGAGCGCGGCGATGGCGGGATCCTGGATCAGCGCGTTTTCGGTGATCTCCACTTCCAGGCGTTGCGGCGGTAGCCGGCTTGCCGAAAGAACCTTGAGAATGCGCGACGTCAACAATTTGTCTTCCATCTGCACCGGCGAGACGTTGAAGGACAACATCACATGCTCCGGCCAAGCGAGGGCGTCAGAGCAGGCCTGGGCAAGAAGATCCTCGAACAATGCGGTGATCATGCCGTTTTCCTCGGCGATGCCGATGAAGACTGGCGGCGGGATGTTGGCGCCGTCGTCGCCGATCCAGCGCGCTAAGGCCTCGAAGCCACAGAGCTGGCCGGTCTTCAGATCGATCAGCGGCTGATAGAAGGGTTTGATCGCCTTGTTGGAGATTGCGGCGCGGAGCCTGGTTTCCAGGGAGGCGCGTTCCGTTACCTTGTTCTGCATCGAGGCTTCGAAAACGAAATAGTGGTTGGGTCCACGTGATTTCGCCTCGTACATGGCGAGGTCGGCCCGGTGGGCGGCATCTTCCAGCGGCTCGGCTCCCTCGACCCAGCGGTCATAGCCGACGCTGGCGCCGACTTCGACGGCAAAGCCATCGATATGGATCGGTCGGGTGACGGCCTGGATCAGCAGCTTGGCAAAACGCTCCTCGCGCTGCGCCGTCAGGGCGAAGGCGACGATGATGAATTCGTCGCCGCCGAAGCGATAGACGCAGTCGGCATTGCCGAGCGCGCAGATGCGTCTGGCAACCTCGATCAACAAGATGTCGCCGCCCTTGTGGCCGACAAGATCATTGACCTTCTTGAAGCCGTCGAGGTCGACGCAGAAGATGGTGACGTTGCTGTCCCACTCCTCGATCTCGGCCTCTTCGTCCTTGACCGGCCGTGAGAGGATCTTGCGCTCGAAGGCGTAGCGGTTCGGCAGCTTGGTCAGATGGTCGTGGGTTGCGGTCCAATCGGCCTTTGCCTGGGCGGCGGCGCGCAGTTCCGTTTCCTTGCGCAGGTCGGCGATACGCAGCACCGAATAGACGAAGCTCATGGCGCCGGCGATGCCGAGCCCCAGAACGAGCTTGTCGGCCCCGTACTCGCCGAAACCGGTCATGAAGGAGACCAGGCTGTCGTCGAGCTGCAGCAGCGTGCCGACGAGCCAGAGGGTTACCCCAAATCCGACGATCGACACGCATTGCCTTCCGGCCCTGCTTTGGAAAAACACCGGCATTATGCCTTCTCCATCTCCCACCTTCGCGGAGATATCACGAAAGTCTGAAATGTTTGTTGAAACCAGAAGGCGAATTATCGGAGGCGGCAGCCTGTTGCTGTGCCGCTGAGAGACCTGACGGGGCTTGTGAGGAACCAGGGCGTCGTTGTAGCGCGATCCCGGTTCGGAAGACCAACAGATGCGGGAAAGAACGAAGGCGAGCGTGCCAGTGCATCGCTCGCCCTTTCTCGTGCTTCAGGCGGTGACGATCAGCAGCGGAATGCTGACGATGAGACCGACCAGAACCGTGACTGTGGCGACACGCATGAAACGCAGGCGTCGCGTGCGCTCGCCACTCCAATCATATGTCATTCTTCCATCTCCTTGGGACAAGGAAGTAGTCCCCGCAAAGCCGGGTTCAACAGAGATGACGCGATTTGCTTGTGCAAAGCTGGATAAGATCAGCAGTCTCTAATGCTGGAAGCGCAAAGACCAGCGCTGTCCGTTGCTGGTCATGCGGATAAGGGAAAGCGGCTCGACGTCGCTCAGCCAGAAGGAGGAGAGCGGCGCCTGCAGCACATGCAAGATCGATGCCCGGATGACGGCCGCATGGCTGATTGCAATGATGTGGCCGCCGAGGACGGTCTGGCCATCCATCCAGCCGGCGATGCGCGTGCGCAGATCAAGAAGGCTCTCGCCGCCATGCGGGGCCGCTTCCGGATCGATCATCCAGCCCATGAGGTTCTCCGGCTCTTCGACCTCTATCGCCGCGATCGACCTGCCGGCCCAGCGGCCATAGTCGCAGTCACTAAGTGCGCGGTCTATCCGGGCTTCGAGGCGGAGCGCGTCAGCAGTCTGACGGGCACGCAAGGCGGGGCTCGTGGCAATACGGTCGGCGCGGGGCAGCACAGCCATCCTGCCCGCTTCCTCCACAGCCTTTTCCTCAAGCGGTTCGTCAAGCGGAAACCGGGCCTTGCGGTTTGCCGCCGTCGCGCCATGGCAGATCCAGGTGAGGCGCGTGTTCACGGTCGTTCTTGTCTCCCGGAATGCGGCGACAGCGTCCTTCGCCGGCTTGTGAAGTTTCGTTGACAGTCTCTTCGGCGTGCAGATATAACCGTGCTGTTGCGGGTTTGGAAGCCGGTGTAAGTCCGGCGCGGTCGCGCCACTGTGACCAGCGTGTCGAAAGCTCTTCGCGCTGGAAGTCAGACCCTACTGCACAAGCACTCTTTCGACTGAACGCGTCATTCCCGGAGGAATACATGTCTGACACCACTTTCGCGCCCGTTGCGGTACCGGCGCCGATCCCTGTAGGCGAGATCCTGCCCTGGGCGATCTTCGGCGGCCTGCTGATGCTGATCGTCCTCTATTTCGTCGGCACCGAGGAAGGCGCGATGGCGCTGTTCAACGGCATGTATGTGCACGAATTCGTGCATGACGGCCGCCATCTCCTCGGCTTTCCCTGCCACTAAAGCGCTTCGCGATCGGAGTTCCTGACATGGTTGGAAACCTTCTGCTTCGCGGCATGCTCGCGGGCCTGATTGCCGGCATCCTCGTTTTCGCTTTCGCCCATACCTTCGGCGAGCCGCTGGTCGATGCGGCGATCGCCTTCGAGGAGGCAAACGCCCAGGCGGCCGGCGAGGCTGCCGAACCTGAAATCGTCAGCCGCGCCACGCAGGCCGGTCTCGGCCTTTTCACCGGCGTCATGGCCTATAGCGTCGCCGTCGGCGGGCTCTTCGCGCTCGCTTTCGCCTTCGTGCATGGTCGCTTCAGCCGCCTTTCGGCGCGCGGCACCTCGGCCGTCATCGCCATTGCCGCCTTCGTGGCGGTCGTGCTTGTTCCCAGCATCAAATATCCCGCGACTCCGCCGGCGGTCGGCAATCCCGACACGATCGGCGTCAGGACCGAGCTGTTCTTCCTGATGATCGTCGTTTCGCTTGCCGCACTCATTGCCGCGGTGGCGCTGTCAAGTCGTCTCTCTCAGCGCTTCGGTCCCTGGAACGGCGCGACCATCGCCGGCATCGCCTATCTCGTCTTCATCGGCCTTGTGCTCTATCTGCTGCCGCCGATCAACGAGGTGCCGGAGAACTTTTCGGCGATGGTGCTCTGGGGCTTCCGCACGACCTCGCTTGGCATGCATGCGATCCTCTGGGCAACGCTCGGCCTCGCCTTCGGCGCGCTGGCGGAAAAGCGGCTTGCCGTTAAGGGCGGGCAACGCGGCCGGCCGGCAACGGCATTTCACTGAACGCATCGAAGGGCACCGCTTTGCCGGCGCCCTGAATTTTTCGGGCGATTATGAAAAACGACAGAGCCAGACCACTGCTGCTGACGGCGTCTTCTGCCGCCGCGTTTTTTTGTGTGGTCGCTGGAAGCGCTTTTGCTCATAGCCGTGGGGACGGCGGCAGCCATGCCGGGCTGAATATCCCGCAAATTTCCCATGGCGAGATGGCTGTCATATCTGACTATCGCGGTCGGATCATCGATCTTGCATCCCGCGCCGTCGAGACGAACGAGCCGTTCCGGCGCGTGCTGAACTATGCCGAGATCCAATATTCCTACTGTCTGTGGGGCCGGATGCCGGGCAGCGTGATGGATGAGGAAAGCCCGTTCAACGAATGCGCGCATGCCTATCTCGCCGCGGCCAAGGCGGTCTTGCTTTCGATGCGCGAGATGCCACGGGAGAGGGCCGCGGCGGATGAAATCATTTCCGCGGTCGATGCCGATATGGTGCGGCGCGGTCTTGCGCTCATCACCTGCCGATTCAGCGGCGAGGCCTTCAACTCTGCTGATATCGTCAAGCCGCGCTGGAGCGGGATCCCATTCCATGCCGCCAGCATGGCGTCGCTGACCGGACTAGCCTCCTTGTTCGTCCTTGGCGTGTTTGCGCTTCGCCGCTTCTCGCAGCCGAAAGCTCAATCGTCGGAATAGCGCTGCTCGCGCCACGGATCGCCATAGATGTGGTAGCCGTTCTTTTCCCAGAAGCCGGCCTGGTCGGCAGGCATCAGCTCGATGCGGCGCAGCCATTTGGCGCTTTTCCAGAAATAGAGATGCGGTACGACGAGGCGCATCGGGCCGCCGTGCTCCGCCGTCAGCGGCAGGCCTTCCCAGGCGGTGGCGAGGATTGCATCCTCGGCGGCGAAATCGGCGAGCGGCAGGTTCGTGGTATAGCCGTCGTAGCTCGTCAGCATGACGTAAGCTGCTTCCGGCTTCGGCATGGCGAGGTCGAGTAGATCGCGCGTCGAAACGCCCTTCCATTTGTTGTCGTACCGCGACCAGGTGGTGACGCAGTGGATATCGCTGACCCTTGTGCTCTGTTCGATCGCCTGGAAGTCGGCCCAGGTGAGGGTGAGCGTCGTTTCGACGAGGCCGCGCAGCTCGAGCCGCCAGGTCTCGGTCGAGATGACAGGCTGCTGGCCGAGATCGAGTACCGGCCAATTCTTGACAAGGTGCTGGCCGGGCGGCAGGCGCTCGGCTTCGGGACGGCTGATACGGCCGGTCAGGAACTTGCCCTCGGCCGCCCAGCGGCGTTTGGATGTGGTGAGTTTGCTGTCGGCGGGAGTCTGGTCGTCGCTCATGAGTGGGTCTCCTTGCGATGCAGCAATAGGACATCTGCCCCTGCCGGGTGTCAAGTTTCGGCTGCCCCTTGGAAATCGCGGCCGGCCTCATTAGACTTGGCGCTGTCGGGTATGCCTCGCTGGGGAGCGGAGGCAGAAAGGGGAGGAGCCGGATCTGTCTTCGAGATATCGTGTGATAGCGGCGTTGCTCGTCGTGCCACTCATCATTTTCGCCTTCTTCACCCATGGAAGCGCGATTGCAACGCGCGCCTATATGGAGGAAGCCTCGGCGCAGGCAGGCACGGCGCTGCGCCTTGCCGTTTCGGCACTCAGCGGCCATCTCAACCGCTACGAGGCGCTGCCGGCGCTGATCGCCGATCATGACGACATCAAGGAACTGGTGAGCGCGCCTGAAGATGAGACGCTGCGCGGTGCGGCCAATCTCTATCTCAAGGAGATCAACGGGCTGCTGAAATCCTCCGACATCTATGTGGTCAAGCCGGATGGAGAGACGATTGCGGCAAGCAATTACGATGGGCCTGCAAGCTTCGTCGGACAGAATTTCAGCTACAGGCCTTATTTCCAGGATGCGATCGAAGGCCGGCAGGCGCGGTTTTACGCGCTCGGCACCACCTCGCTGAAGCGCGGCTATTATTTTGCCGCACCGATCCGGACCGGCGCGGATATTCGCGGCGTCATCGTCTTCAAGGTCGATATCGACATGATCGAATCCTCCTGGGGTGGCGGCGAATACAAGATTTTCGTCTCCGATCCGGAAGGCATCATCTTCATGTCCGGTAGCCCGGAATGGCTCTATGGCGCGATCCTGCCGCTGACGGCCGACCGCGTCGCCCGCACCGAGGCGTCGCGACGTTATGCCAATGCCAGGCTGGCGGCGCTGCCGGTGACGCGTCACCAGTTCGAGCAGCATGAGCTGATGACGCTGGCCGGCGAGCGCGGTTCGAGTGAATATCTGGTGCTCTCGCACTACATGCCGGCCGAGGACTGGACGGTGAACGTGCTGATGGAAACGAGTTCCATCCGTGCCCAGGCGCGCACGGCGCTTGCGGCAGTCTTTCTCTTCCTCTGCATCGCCGGGCTCGCGGTCGCGGTTCTGCGCCAGAGGCGGGCGCGGCTTGCCGAGCGTATGGAGATGCAAGCCGAAGCCCGCAACGAGCTGGAGCGGCGCGTCGAGGAGCGCACGGCCGATCTTGCCCGCGTCAACAGCCGCATAGAAGAAGAAATCGCCGAAAGGCGGCTAACCGAGCAACAGCTTAGACAAACACAGGCCGATCTGATCCAGGCGGGCAAGCTTGCCGGGCTGGGGCAGATGTCGGCTGCCCTTTCGCACGAGTTCAACCAGCCGCTCGCCGCCGCCAAGACCTATACCGACAGCGCCTCCGTTCTCATCGACCGTGGGCGGACGGAGGAGGCGCGGGACAATATCCGGCGTATCGGCGGGCTGATCGACCGCATGGCCGCGATCAGCCGGCACCTGCGCAACTTCGCCCGCAAACCGAACGAGAAGCTCGGGTCGGTTTCCCTCGACGAGGCGATGCATGATACGCTTGAGATCATCGCCTGGCGGCTGAAAGCGGCGGATGCCGAACTCCTACTCGATCTCGGGCCGTGTCCTCCGGTTGTGCGCGCCGGTTCGGTGCGTCTGCAGCAGGTGCTGGTGAATGTGATTTCCAACGCGGCCGATGCGGTGGAAGGTCTGGATGACAGACGCATCGAGGTTTGCGCCTTGGAGGACACCGGCAAGGTGGTGCTGACGATACGTGATCACGGGCCGGGCGTGCCGGCGGCGATCGCCCAGCGTATCTTCGATCCCTTCTTCACGACGAAGGGCGTCGGCAAGGGGCTCGGTCTCGGACTTTCGATCTCATACAACATCATCAAGGATTTCGGCGGCAGCTTGACTGCGGCCAATCATCCCGACGGAGGTGCTGTCTTCCGCATCGAGCTGCAATCGGCGGCGGGGCTGATGCCGGAGGCGGCGGAATGAACGATGCGAAGATCCTGCTGGTCGACGACGAGGAGGAATTGCGTCGCTCGACGGCGCAGGCGTTGGAGCTCTCCGGCTTCAGCGTCGAGACCTTTTCGAACGGCGACCACGTGCTGGAGTTGATCGGCTACAGTTTTCCCGGTGTCGTGGTCAGCGATATCCGCATGCCGGGCATGGACGGCATGACGCTGATGCAGAAGATCCGCGAGCTCGACCCCGAGGTGCCGGTCATTCTCGTCACCGGCCACGGCGATGTGCAGCTTGCGGTGAAGGCGATGCGCGAAGGCGCCTATGATTTCATCGAGAAGCCGTTCACGCCCGAGATGCTTGCCGGCGTCATCCGCCGGGCGATGGAGCGGCGCGGCCTCGTGCTCGAAAACCGGCTGCTGAAAGCGGTCGCCGGCAAACGCGACGATATCGAGGCACGGTTGCCGGGGCGCACGCAGGTGATGGTGGATCTGCGTTACCGCATCCGGGCGATCGGGGCGAGCGATGCCGATACGCTGATCGTCGGCGAGACCGGGGCCGGCAAGGAGGTGGTGGCGCGGGCACTCCACGACATCAGTGCCCGAGCGAGCCGGCCGTTCATCGCGATCAATTGTGCCGCACTGCCGGCGAACCTGATCGAGAGCGAGCTTTTCGGCCATGAGGTGGGGGCCTTTCCGGGCGCGGTGAGGCCGCGTTATGGAAAATTCGAACACGGGCGCGGCGGCACGATCCTGCTCGACGAGATCGGCTCCATGCCCTTCGACCTGCAGGCGAAGTTCCTGCGGGTGCTGCAGGAGCGGGTGATCTCCAGGCTCGGATCGAACGAGGTGGTGGCGCTCGACGTGCGTTTCATCGCGACAAGTAAGGTCGATCTGGAGGCGGAGGTGGCGGCGGGGCGCTTCCGCGCCGACCTCTTCTATCGGCTGAACGTCGCGACGCTGCACGTGCCGTCGCTGTCGCAGCGGCGCGCGGATGTTCCGCTGCTTTTCCTGCAGCTGGTGCGGGAAGCGGCGGCCCGCTACGGCCGCGACGAGATGGCCGTGCCGCCAGACGTGATTTCCGACATTGCTCAGCGCGACTGGCCCGGCAATGTGCGTGAGCTGAGGAATGCCGCCGACCGTCTGGTCCTCGGTCTCGACAATGGCGGGCGGCAAGCCGAGGAGGCGACCGGGCTTGCGGAGCGCGTCGCCGAATTCGAACGCGGGGTCATTGCCAGCGCGCTGGTGGCGCATGGCGGCAGCCTCAGGCCGGTCTATGAGTCGCTCGGCATTTCCCGGAAAACCCTCTACGAAAAGATGCAGAAATATGGTCTCGACAAGCGGATGCTGACGACCGAAAGTTAGCCCGGGGCTGTCGGCGGCGCAATCTCGCGGTGGGCTGGGCCGGCCGTTTGTTTCCGAATCGACCCATGCTGCATTGCACTGTCGCAAAATCTTCTTTCGAAAGCGACTGCAATGATTGCGGGTCGATTTTTCCAGGCGGCAAATAGGTGATCCGAACCGGCGCGGAGGATGTGTCGGCGGACTTGCTTATTTCATCAGGGAGGAAACGATGAAAATTCTGAAGGCCATGCTCGGCCTGACCGCGGCTGCCGCGGTCTCTCTTCTCGCCGGCGCCGCTTCGGCGCAGACCTATCCCGAGCGCACCATCACCATGGTTGTGCCGTTTGCGGCCGGCGGCCCGACCGATACCGTCGCGCGCCTCGTCGCCGAATCCATGTCGAAGGATCTCGGCCAGCAGATCGTCGTCGAAAATGTCGGCGGAGCGGGCGGCACGCTCGGCGCCGGCCGCGTAGCGAATGCCGATCCCGACGGTTACACCATCCTGCTGCACCATATCGGCATGGCGACCAGCGCCACGCTCTACCGCAAGCTCGCCTACGACACGCTCGGCGCCTTCGACTATGTCGGCCTCGTCACCGACGTGCCGATGACGATCGTTGCCCGTAAGGACATGGAGCCGGCCGACCTCAAGGGGCTGATCGATTATATCAAGGCTAACAAGGACAAGGTGACGGTTGCCAATGCCGGCATCGGTGCGGCCTCGCATCTCTGCGGCATGATGTTCATGAGCGCCATCCAGACGCCGCTCACGACCGTTCCCTATAAGGGGACCGGCCCTGCCATGACCGATCTGCTCGGCGGTCAGGTCGACGTCATGTGCGACCAGACGACCAACACGACGAAGCAGATCCAGGGCGGCACGATCAAGGCCTATGCCGTGACCTCGCCCAAGCGCCTCGACGTGATGAAGGACATTCCGACGGCCGTCGAAGCCGGCCTGCCGGGTTTTGAAGTCGGCATCTGGCACGGCATCTACACGCCGAAGGGAACGCCGGCTGAGATCAACGAACGCCTGTCGAAGTCGCTGCAGGTGGCGCTGAAGGATCCGAATGTCGGCGCCCGCTTCGCCGAGCTCGGCACGGCGCCATCCTCCGACGCCGATGCGACGCCGGCTGCGCTGAAGGCCAAACTCGAGAGCGAGATTGCCCGCTGGAAAACGGTGATCGAGGCCGCTGGCGAATATGCCGACTGAGGATTATCCTCGTCAGCACATGCCGGATAAGCCTCTCATCCTAACCCTCTCCCCGTGAACGGGGGGAGGGGATGCGTCACTCAACGGCGGCGAGGGGCTTGCAGCATTTTTCCTTCTCCCCGCATGCGGTGAGAAGGTGCCGGCAGGCGGATGAGGCAATCGCAGCAGCAGTGCGTCACGAACCATCTCCCCAGGAGACACCATGAAATCCATCAGTTTCGATACCACCAATGCGATCTGCGGCGCGCTTTTCGTCGCGACCGGCGCTTTCTTCGCCATCCAGTCGCTGGGGCTCGACCTCGGCACGTCAGTGCGCATGGGGCCCGGTTATTTCCCGCTGGTGCTTGCCGCCGTGCTCGTGCTTCTCGGCGCGATCATCTTCATTCAGGCGCTGCGGGTCGAGGGCGAGCCGATCGACCCGTTTGCCTGGCGCGGCATGCTCTTCATCCTGCCGGCGCCGGTGTTCTTCGGGCTGACGGTGCGCGGTCTCGGATTTGCACCGTCACTGTTCCTCACCGCCTTCATCGCCTGCTTCGCATCGCAAAAGATGAACGTGTTCTTCGCGATCGTGCTGTCGTTGCTTCTGACGATCTTTTCGGTTGGGGTCTTCAGCTACGGGCTCGGCCTGCCGTTCGAGCGCTTCGGCCCCTGGGTCCGGTTCTAGGAGACGATGATGGATCTTTTCAGCAATCTCGCGCTCGGCTTTGCAACAGCCGGCACTCCGGAAAACCTGCTCTTCTGCCTGATCGGCGTGTTGCTCGGCACGCTGATCGGCGTCCTGCCCGGCATCGGCGCCACGGCGACGATCGCCATGCTCCTGCCGATCACCTTCCAGCTTGAACCGGTTTCCTCGCTGATCATGCTCGCCGGCATCTATTACGGCGCGCAGTACGGCGGCTCGACGACGGCGATCCTGATCAACATGCCGGGCGAATCCTCCTCGGCCGTGACCGCGATCGACGGCTACCAGATGGCCCGCAAGGGCCGGGCCGGCGCAGCGCTTGCGATAGCGGCACTGGGTTCGTTCTTTGCCGGCACGGTCTCGACCTTCCTCGTCGCGATCTTCGCACCGCCGCTGACCGCAATCGCGCTGCAATTCGGCTCGGCGGAATATTTCTCGCTGATGATCGTCGGCCTAGTCTCCTCGATCGCGCTCGCGCATGGCTCGGTCGTCAAGGCGCTGGCCATGGTGGCGCTCGGGCTGCTGCTCGGCCTCGTCGGCACCGATATCTACACCGGCACGCCACGCTTCACGCTCGGGATCCGTGAATATGCCGACGGGCTGAACTTCGTGGCGCTTGCCGTTGGCGTCTTCGGCGTGGCGGAAATCCTGCGCAACCTCGAGGGCGAGTCGACACGCACGGTACTGATGGCCAAGGTCACCGGTCTTTTGCCGTCCCGCCAGGAATTCAAGGAGATGATTGCGCCGGTCATTCGCGGTACGGCAATCGGTTCGGCGCTCGGCATACTGCCGGGTGGTGGCGCCATTCTCGCGGCCTTCGCCTCCTACACGGTGGAAAAGCGGATGTCGAAAACGCCGGAGGAATTCGGCAAGGGCGCGATCGCCGGCGTTGCGGGACCGGAATCGGCGAACAATGCCGGCGCGCAAACCTCATTCATTCCGCTCTTGACGCTTGGCATTCCGGCCAATCCCGTCATGGCGCTGATGGTCGGGGCGATGATCATCCAGGGCATCGTACCCGGTCCGAACGTCGCCACCGAGCAGCCGGCGCTGTTCTGGGGCATCATCGCCTCGATGTGGATCGGCAACCTGATGCTGGTCATCCTTAACCTGCCGCTGATCGGGCTCTGGGTGAAGCTCTTGACCGTGCCTTACTACGTGCTCTTTCCCATCATCATGGCCTTCTGCTCGATCGGGGTCTACAGCGTTAACGCCAACGTCTACGATCTCTACGCCGTCGCTTTCTTTGGGCTCATCGGCTATGTGCTGGCGAAGCTTCGCTGTGAGCCGGCGCCGCTTCTGCTCGGCTTCGTGCTCGGACCGCTGCTCGAGGAGAACCTCCGGCGCGCCATGATCCTGTCGCGCGGCGATCCGACCACCTTCGTTACGCGGCCGATCAGCGCCATTCTTCTGGCCATTGCGGTCGCCGTCCTCATCGTCGTCTTCTTGCCGAGCGTCAAGAAGAAGCGTGAGGAGGTGTTCGTCGAGGAGGGCTAGGAGCTGTGGACACTTATCTGAGCCATAGGATTGTTGCGGCCAAAGCGAGCATGG
>NZ_JABFCN010000031.1 GCF_013087515.1 Rhizobium sophorae
TGCGATCAAACTCGCCGCAACACGCATCTGGATCAGGTCGTTATGAGTCTGTGCCCTAGGGAATAGGATAATCTATGAAGTCTATAAACAAAAAATTCTAATTTTGACTGCTTCCCCGAAACGGCTACCTTCGATATTTCCCTGTTGTCGGTGGATTCTCGCTTACGGACACAACCGAAGAGAAGATCATGTTTGCGGCCGTTCGTTGAGGCCGCCGGGAAGGAACTTTCGATGGTCAAGCTCCTGTCGGACCAAGAGGCTGCGGCCAATCCGGCCGTTCAAGCCGTGTTCGACGACATCAGGGCGACGCGCAAGACCGACTTCATCAACAACTTCTGGCGTGCGCTTGCGAACGATCCCGCAAACCTCAAGCGGGTATGGGAAACGCTTAAATCGGTCATGACCGTGGAAGGGGCGATCGATCCATTGACACGCGAAATGATCTACATAGCGGTGTCGACGGCGAATGCTTGCCAGTACTGCATTCAATCCCATACCGCGGCGGCCCGTTCGCGCGGCATGACGGATGCACAGCATGGCGAACTTCTAACGATCATCGGACTTGCTGCGCAGACAAATCATCTTGCGCTGGCCATGCAGGTTCCGCCGGATCCGGAATTTGAGGTGCGGTAAAACCCGGCTCGGGATTGGGTCGCAACGCCAGCCGATCGATAATGGAAGCGGTCCACATGTCGATGATGGTGTTGATTGTCCCTTCTTGAGGGCTGACGGCGCTGTTTCATGGCATAAGGAGCGGAAGCGCTTTTAATGGCGGGGCCTATACTGTCGCGACGAGACTTCGATGGTGAGCTCCGCGCATGTCGATTGAAGTTCCCTATCCGTGCCGTCTTCGAAATAGTCGTCGAGAAGCAGGCAGCGATAGTCTTGAGCAAGCAACCTCGTTTCGAGATCGTCGCGGAGCGCAGAGAGCCGGAAGAATTGGCGCAGCCTGCCCATGGTGTCTCTCCGATCAGGCGGCGAACGAATGCTGGCTTGTGATGGCGACATCAATTTGTGGATTGCCCGCAGCACGTCCGATGGCGCGGCGAAGTGCTGGCCGTCGAGGTCATGCACAAGAAACTTCACGGCGATGGACTTCAGCAGGTCCTTGTCTGGAACGACGATGCCGACCGGAACGCCGGCGAAGGGGATGACCATTCCGATTGATTTCAAATAACTCCGATAATCGGAGAAAATAATGCTAGAGCCGCGGGGACGGGCGCTACCGAAAGCGAATCACGTCGACCCCCGGGCTCAGCCGGATCGTGCTAAAAGCGCGTTCAGATCCTTATTCCCCGCGCCAATCAAGGCGTCGGGAGCGCGACGGATGCAAGAATACAGGCATGGGCGCCTGATCGGCGCCGGCGGAGAGCTAAAGCCGTGCTGTGTCCAGCGCCTCGTGAGTCGGCTTTCTAAGCCTGTCCCGGGTCGGATGGCGACGCTGTAAAGAAGGTCTGCTACGCGGACACAGCTGCCGTGGATTGCCAGCCGCTTAGCGCCTGGCAATCATTGGCAAGATCAGGCCCCACCGAGTTTCCTGAGGCGGTCCGACCGGTTCGAAACCCAGTTTTTTGTAGACGGCAATCGCCCGTTCGTTGCCAGGGTGAGGATCGGTTGCAATCACGGGCGCTTTCTCATCAAAGAGAGCCTGCATTCTGGCGCCGATAAACGCTGAACCGTGCCCAACACCGATCATTTCGGGGTCTCCAATGTATTGGTCAATTCCCCGCGAACCCTTGGGGAGTTTGGCAAAATGGTGATCTTCCCAGCCATGGACTGTGTAGTCCTGCATGAACGCGAAGGGACGTCCGAAGGATGAGACAATCCAGCGCGCTACCCGAGGATCAGTTAATTCCTCTTCATCGTATGGCTCATCCGAGTCCCACCATTTACGGACATGAGGCTTCGATTGCCATTCCATGAGCAAATCAAGGTCATCCAGTGTCGCTCTGCGAAAACTGTATTGATCGGGTGTCATCATGAGATCAGTTTAGCAGATCATCCGCCGGGAGGTATGCCAGCCGAATGCTGGACGAAAATCTAGAAATCGTCACTTAAATCCGCTGCTCATCCGGTTCCGAACGAACTTAGCTTCCCTAGAAGGGCTTCCGAAATCTCGAACTGACGCGCCGTTCCACGACCCATCGAGTTCTTGACGATCGTCTCGGTCAACATTCCTCGCCTCACCAGAAGGTCGACAGTCTCCTTGACGCCGCTGCGCGTCAGAGCCGTGATTTCCATGATGCTGGAGAGAGTTAGCTTCTGGTGCGCTTGGTTCATGCTGTAGAGGACGGTCATCATGCCGACCTGCTTCAGCCTTGCCTGAGGCGTCTCGTCTTCGAGGGGGTGATCGAGGATCTCGTGCAGGATAAGACCTGAGAAAGCCAGATTACGCCAATGGGTTGCAATTGCTCTTGTCATGTCATTTTAATGTGTTGTATAAATCAGTATAATTCGCTTTACAGGCAACCTACCTCTTCCGCAATGGGATGTCCTTCGAAGGGTCGTGCTCATGAAAAACCTTCTGTTCAACACGGTTGTCGCGGCCTGCTGCATGTTGCCACCCTATCTTAATTCACCTGGCAGGGCGCTAGCAAATGAGTGGGGTTGTGAGGTTATTCTGTGCCTTTCCAACCCCGGAGGCCCGACGCAGTTTGCAGAATGCCGCCCGCCGATCGAGAAGCTCTGGCGCGAACTTGCCGAGGGGCATTCGTTCCCGACCTGTAGCGGCGCCACCTTCCACAGTTCGCGCCCGGGCTATGAGCCGTATTACTGCGAAACCGGATACCGGCTGGAAAGCGATCATGGTCCGCGCGGGCAGGAAATAACCTGCGTTTCGATCTCTCTCCAGCCGGTAAGCGACGCGTTCTGCCCCCATCTCGGAGGGAGCAACAGTTCCAGCAACCATTCGGTTCTGTCCCCGCGATGGCAGCTGCTCGATGGTCGGCGCCAATGCATGGGCTATCCGACCGACCGCCCGATGGTGAGATCGCAGCCCCACTATGTCGACGTCACCATCGATGGGATGGGCACGCAACGGGTCTGGTAATGATCAATGGCGGTGGCATTCGTTGATCTCGCCCAGAACTGCGCACCCATGGTGGAAATCAGAACGCTCGCCGCTGTCGTCAGTCTCGAGAGCGGCTTTAAACCACTCGCCATTGCTATCAACAACGGTCCGCCGCTTGAGCGCCAACCCGCGACGAAGGCGGAGGCGATTGAACGCGCGACCTCCCTTGTTGCCGATCGGCAGGACGTCCGGATCGGCCTGGGCGGCATTGGCGAGAAGGAGTTGCGCAGGCTCAAGCTTTCGATCTCGGATGCGTTCGATCCTTGCCTGAACCTCAAGGCGACGGCCACTCTGCTCGACGGCTATTATCGTCTGGCCTTGCGCGCCGGCGCCGATGCGATCCGAGCCGAAAACGTCATGCTTCAGTCCTACTACGGGCGTGACGATCCGTCCGTTGGCGAAATGATCAAATATGACCAGCAGGTCCGCCAGGAAATGGTCCGTCTGCCTTCCGACCTTGCGTCTCTCACTATCGCCGAGCCGCGTGAAGAAGCCCCTCGCGCGGACCCGTCAGCCAGCCGGGAGACATCGCCGGCTGCGCAATTCCTTTCCCAATTCGGCGGAGCTGCATCGTGGGACGTCTTCAACGTCCGGCGGTCATCCCAGGTTCTCGTGTTTCAAGACGAACGATCGGAGCAAAGAAAATGATCTCAAGAGCAGACTTTCGCCCTGTCGCAGCCTCACTTCTGATGGCCGCCGTCATCAGCGCCTGCCTGGCGGAGCCGGCCTTCGCGCAAGCGGCCGGCGTCGAAACCGTCCTGCAGAACATCGTCGACATGCTGACCGGCAATATCGCCCGGCTGCTTGCGGTCATCGCCGTCATCATCATCTGCATCGCCTGGATGTTCGGCTACATGGATCTGCGCCGCGCCGGTTTCTGGATTATCGGCATCGGCGGAATTTTCGGTGCGACGGAACTCGTCAATACGATCGTCGGAAGCTGATCATCATGCAAACAGCCGCCGCTAGCGAGGAAGATACCTTGTTTCTTGCCTGCACGCGCCCGGCGATGATCGCCGGCGTGACGATGGAGGCGATGGGCGTCAACGTCATGCTGACGACCATCCTCTATATCACCGCGGGATCGATCGCCTACGCCCTTGTCGGCGTCGTCTTCCATTTCATATTCCGCACGCTCGTCAAGCACGATCACAACATGTTCCGGATCCTGATCTCCTGGATCGAGACCCGCGGCCGGTCGCGCAACGCCGCCTATTGGGGCGGTGCCAGCTTGTCGCCCCTGAGGCTCATCCGGCGCTATGACGAAAAGGATTTGAGCCTTGCCTAGCATCGCAACGCTTCGCTCGCGCGAACTCGGGCCGGAAACCTTCATTCCACACGTCCGTCACGTCGACGAGACGACGATCGCGCTCGAATCCAGAGCGTTGATGGTAATGGTCGCGCTTGAAGGCATATCCTTCGAAACCGCCGATGTCCTGGACCTCAACAGCCTGCATGGCGACCTCAATACGCTCTATCGCAACATCGCCGACGACCATCTGGCGCTCTGGACTCATGTCATCCGCCGCCGCGACAATGCCTACCCGGACGGAGCCTTCGCCAATCGTTTCTCGCAGGGGCTGAATGCAAGATACCGCGACCGCATGATCGGAGAGGATCTCCGGGCCAGTCCGATCGGACGTGCGCGGCCGTGTAGGTCGAGATGAACTTCGAAATCAGCCATTACGCGACGATCCCGGCGATCGTTTCGGGTGCGCGTGCTTAGGTAGTTCCGCACTGGCGAGCGACTGACCGACGCTGTCGTTACTGATGTCGGCGACTTGGCTCAGTCCCTCTAGCAAACCGAGTGCCTGTAGAACACCTGCATAGATGCCGATGCTGACATTGGTGTCTCCGGCTTCGATCTTCTGAAGCGTTGAGCGTGAGGTAAAGGCGCGTTCGGCCACTACAGCCATAGGCAGGCGGCGACGTCGACGAGCGTCGCGAATGTCTGCGCCCAGTTTGCGCAGCGCGCGCCGCACAGCGGCGGGAGGATTATGAGGTGTTGGCATTTGCCACCTTCGCACTACAGATTTGAGGGATATGTATCACGAAGCTTACAATTATTCCAGAGGGAGGCGTTTAGTGAACCTCGGGCGTCGCTCACTGCTACCCAACCTTGTGGTCGGTCCGCCGGGGATCTGAGCTCTAGCCTATAGCCTTGATCTTGGAAGGCGGGAGGCCATCCGAATTTGGTGGCCCCCAGAGCCCCGGCAACCTTTGACGGCATCGCATGGACGTCAAGGACATGGTGAGCTGGGTTCCCGGACAATGGAACTATTGCCGTTTGCCGAGGTTGGCCATGTCGCCGGGCATGGCCTGCGATAACCATCTGGCAGGGCATGGAAGACCGGGTGGTCAAGCCCGTCAATGCGCTCGCG
The DNA here is from genome assembly GCF_013087515.1 of Rhizobium sophorae. Lineage (GTDB taxonomy): Bacteria > Pseudomonadota > Alphaproteobacteria > Rhizobiales > Rhizobiaceae > Rhizobium > Rhizobium sophorae. Next base: position 5,452 of record NZ_JABFCN010000031.1, read on the forward strand.
TGTGTTGCTCAGTGGCTCGAAGTCCAAGGCATTGCAGAAAACAGCGGCCGTTTGGAGGAAAAACCATGGGGCAGGTTGCAGTCATGGAAGGTGAGCGGCAAGCTGAAAGTGGCCCTCTATTCGGTCAGCAACATGGGCCACGGGCTTCCGATCAAGAAGCGCAAGAGCGCCACGGCGCTAAGGTCTGCAGACCCCTACGTGATCCCGGTAGAAATCTCAGCTCCAGCGGAGATGATGCGATTGTGGGGTTTGTCGAGGCTTCGAACATAATCAGCTCGCAGCAAGTTCGGCGGTAGCTGGCAAATTCGCTCCCAGCGAAGGGTGCTACGGATACACCGTCTCGCGGGCAACGAAATGCCAAGCTTGCATTCGAGCAGCTGACACTGCTGGTGACCCGCGCCCTCCTGCAACCCCTCGTTATAGACCTGTCCGCCACGGGGCTTCGGGCAACCACGCCGACCACGCTGACGACATAATGCGTGATCGGTTCCTGTCTCCCTGCTTTGAGCCTCGAACCAGGGCAGCCTATTCAATCGGGCACCTTTCCTTGCCATACGAAGAATGATACGAATCCTCGGAGAATAGGTCCTGTGTTCCGAGCTTTCGTATCGTGCCACCATCCATGTCCCAACGCCAGATTGCCCATACCGTGCTGACCGCGTGCGGAATTTCGCGCCTGGCAGAGCTGCGCGAGGCGGGCGTAACAGCCGCAACCATGAGCCGCATGGAACGCGACGGCGAGGTGATTCGGCTCGCGCGAGGACTTTATCAACTTTCCGATGCGCCCCTCGACGTTCACCACAGTCTCGCAGAGGCCGCCAAACGGGTTCCCAAAGGCGTGGTTTGCCTCGTTTCGGCCCTGGCTTTCCATGGTCTGACTGATCAGCTCCCGAGGCAGGTTTGGCTCGCCGTGGGTCAGAAGGACTGGTCCCCGAAAGCCGAAGGCACGCCCATTCGGCTGGTACGTTTCACCGCTCGTCTGCTGACGGAGGGTGTTGAAACCCACGCTGTCGAGGGGGTGACCGTGAAAGTCTTCGGTGTCGCAAAGACGATCGCCGATTGCTTCCGATATCGGAACAAGATTGGCCTATCCGTGGCGATAGAAGGCCTTCAGGAAGCGCTGCGCCAGCGCAAGACGACGCCGGGCGAGATCGCTAGGCAGGCTGAGCGAGGAACGGTTGCCACGGTCGTTCGGCCCTATCTCGAGGCACTGACCGCCAATGGCTAAGGAGATCAAGAACATCGGCGCCTCGGTTCGCGCCCGCCTGTTGCAGGTCTCCAAGACGAGCGGCCAGACCTTCGATCTTGTCCTGACCCGCTTCGCCTTGGAGCGGCTCCTCTTCCGGCTCAGCCAGTCACCCCACGCCGACCGCTTCGTGCTGAAGGGCGCGATGCTGATGATGAGTTGGTTTGATGACCCCCACCGCGGCACGCGCGACCTTGATCTGCTAGGCTTCGGCGATCCGCGCGGGGAGCCGATGCTGGCGACGTTTCGGGAGATCCTGGCGCAGGGTGCTGCCGACGGCGTGGAGTTCGACGACGATGGGCTTCGTGTCGATCGAAGCCGCGAGGAACTGGAGTATGGCGGCCTGCGACTGCGGACCACAGCATCGATCGGCGGCGCCCGGATCAGTCTGACGATCGACATCGGCTTTGGCGATGCGGTGGAACCTGACGCCGAAGAGCTGGACTATCCTTCCATGCTGGACTTTCCGATGCCCCGGCTGCGGGGCTATGCCCGGGAGACCGTCATTGCCGAGAAATTCCAGGCGATGGTGGCACTGGGGCGAGCCAACAGCCGGATGAAGGATTTCTACGACATCTGGATTCTCAGCCGGTCGTTCAGCTTCGACGGCGACAGGTTGCCCCGGGCGATTGCCGCCACCTTCGCGCGGCGTGGGACAATGATACCTCGGGACTTGCCCGATGCACTGACGCCGGCCTTTGCCGAGGATGCGCAAAAGCAGCGACAGTGGCGCGCGTTTGTCGGAGACGTCACCCATGATCCGGGTGATCTCGCGAATGTAATTGCAGATATAGCCGAATTCCTCATGCCGCGCGCCGCAGCAGCAGCGAGCTTGGGCCAATGAGTGGCTTGATTTCCACTGTGGCGTTGTGGAGGGTGTTTTCTCGCTATGCCGGGGAAGGTTGAGTTGATGCTATCTGGCGGGCAGGAGTGGTGGGTTAGAGTTGCGTGAGCCGTGCCGTCTCGCTCCCTAATGGCTGTCATGTTTGAGCTTTTCGAGATGTTCGGAGCAAACGGCTCTGACCAATTCAAGCAGCACGGTTGTCCGCTCGCCGAGCCAGATAAGCGCCTCCTCGCTGATCTCGTAATGTTTTGAATAGCGCGCCTTGACATATGCCTCGTTCAATGTGTTGAACCAGGCGCGTTCCTTGTGCTGATCACGCGGGAAGGCTTCGGCCAGCCGACGGTCCTGCTCCTCGGCGAGCGAGCGCAGGAACTTGATGTTGTGCGATGGTGGGTGACCTTGCCCCGTTGAAATAATCCATTTTGAAGTAAGCTCTGGCCCATTGAGAGGACCAGAGAATGAAGCGCAACCGTTTCACAGACGAACTGCTCGTTGGCTTTGAAACGGAAACGCTTCCGCCCGAAGGATGGCTCGAGGCCATGGCAAGACTGCGGTCGGCCTATCCTTTCGACTATATCGTCGGCAGCGTCCACGACATCTGCGGCCGCTGGCTCGACTTCTCTCCGGCTGACACGGCCGTGCTGGCTGGCGATCTCGGCGGACCGGAAGCATTGCGGGTCGCCTATTTCGATGCGGTCACCAATATGGTCGAGACCCTCCGTCCCGACGTCGTGGCGCATCTCGATCTGGTGCGAAAATACGAGCCAGACGGCTTCAGCTTCTCGCCGCGTGTGCTGCGCTCGATCGAGACGACGCTTGAGGCGATCCGGGCTTCTGGAGGTGTTCTGGACGTCAATTGCGCTGCGTTTCGCAACGGCCACGGGTCGGTCTATCCACTGCCACAGATCCTGGATCGGGCACTGGCCATGGGCATTCGCGTGACGCTCGGCGATGATAGCCACGGGGTGCAGACCGTGGGCGTCGGGCTTGAACAGTCGATGGCTGCCATTGCTGCTGCGGGTTACGAGCGCCTCTCCCATCTAACCCGGGGGAGCGGGTGGCGCGAAGCGGCACTTGAATCAATCGCTCCCTGCCGGCGCTGATCATGGACGAGAAAGAGATGCTCGAGCATGCTGTTGCATCGTCCCTGACAGTCGAGCAGGCAAGTGCCGCCGACATTCCCCTCATCATGTCGATCGAGCGCAGTCCCGGCTATCCGACTCTGGTCGGAAGCTACGGCGCCGACGAGCATCGCCGGCGAATGGAGGCGCCGATCTGTAATTATCTTCTTTGCCGCAGCGCCGGCGAATTGGTGGGGTTTGCCGTCATTCGCCGCGACGATGATGGCATGGGAACAGCCCAGTGCACCGGATCGCGGTATCGCCACCGGGAAAGGGATATGGCGCGTCGTTCCTGCAGGAAATCTGCCAATGGATTTTCGCCGAGGATGATATTCATCGTTTGTGGCTCGACTTGCTTCCTTCAAACGAGCGTGCTGCTCGCCTCTACCGAAGCATGGGTTTTGTCAGGGAGGGTGTGATGCGCTCGGCTTTAAGGGTGCCAGGAGGACGTCAAGATCTTGTTTTGATGTCACTCCTTCGCGAGGATTGGGAGCAATTGTACTTTCGGGCTGGAGGCCTGTAGTCGTGGTGCGGGATGCAAAAATCAAAAACTTCTTCAGTCTAGTAAACAGGGTCTAGGGTTCAAATCAGCTCAATGCGTAGGCGCAGCACCAACTAACGAGAAGTCTAAGGTCCTGCGCTAAAATTGTTTTGCTGTTCACGGTATTGATGGAAAGTCGGTCGACACCGAGACTGCTCGCCACTCTTTCAGGATCACTGCGTCCTTCCGATGCTTCTCCTCGATCGCGTAAACGGTGTCGCTGCCAAGCGGAAGCCGGACCGGAGGATTGGGGGCGTCCGCGAACTTCACAAGCACGTCCGCAAGCCTGTCCGGATCGCCGGGCTGATTATGGCTCAGTCCCGTGGCGACAGTGCGAACTCTGCCAGCCGTGTCGGCATAGTCCGAGATAATCGCCGGGCTGACGGACAACGACGAGGCGTCAAGGAAGTCTGTGCGGAAATAGCCGGGCTCGACGACCGTAACGTGAATACCGAGCGGGGCCAGCTCGTCGTGCGTGGCCTCACTTAGTCCCGCTACGGCGAACTTTGTGGAGGAGTGGACGCCGAAGCCGGCAGCGCCGCGATACCCGCCGGTCGAGGAGATGTTGAGGATGCGGCCGGAGCGCGCGCCTCGCATGTACGGCAGCACGGCGCGCGTGACCACCAGCAGGCCGAAGACATTGGTGCGGTAGACTGCCTCGACCTCTGCGGCAGTTGCCTCTTCGACCGCCCCCATCAGGCCGAAGCCCGCATTGTCAAGGAGGAGGTCGATATGGCCGAAGCGGTCGACCGCAGCCTGCGCCGCCGCAATCGCCTGTGCCTCGTCTGCGACGTCGAGGGCGACTGGCAGCAGGTTCGGATGCTCGCCGAGGCGATCGGTGATCGCCCCCCGGATTGCGGGCTGTAGCGACGACGGCATCACCATTTTCGAGTGCCTTTCCGGCGACGAGGGCGCCGAAGCCCCTCGACGCGCCGGTGATGAACCAGACTCTCATGGTGGGATTCCTTTCGTTGTTCGAAATGGGACTAGACTGCTCAAGAACGCGGAGGGACCGGGGTGGAGAAGGTCAGCTCCATCTCGCGGGCCAGCAGTTGGGGGAACCGTTCCAGGACGGCCTTCGTGTATGGCTGGGCGAAATGCGCATCGAGATCGGTCCGTGAGCGCCAGGTCTCGTAGAGTATCCAGACGTTCGGATCGTTGTTGTCACGGTGAAGCCGGTATTCGATGGCCCCCGCTTCGGCGAGGGTCGGCTCGACGAGACCCCGCAGGACTGCGCCGAGCGTTTCAGCCTGATCCGGCTTGGCGGTGAGACGAGCGACCAGCGTCAGTCGGTCGGGATCGGAGGTGGGCGTCGGATAGACGGTCTCCCAGTGCTCGGCCGGACCGGTCGCTTGCCTCCAAACAATCTCTGCGACGTCTGCCGCTTCTCCGGATCCTGGATCGACCAGTGTTGCCACCGTCGCTAGACCGATGCGGATGCCGCGCTCTGCGAGCGGGGCAGCCAGTCCTTCTACAAGATTGCGCAGTGCGGCCTTACCGAGGCCGAGGCTGGCGTAGTCGGCATGCGGTGCAGTCGCGAGGCCGCCGCCCGTCACGAGGAGCGTGCCGCCGGCATCGCCGAACCGCTCGACGGCCACACGGATCGTGTTGAGGCCGGCGGCGATGTTGATGGCGAGATCGCTCACGATCTCCTCATCGCTCATGCTGAACAGGTCCTGCTGTCGGACAACGGCAGCGTTGAAGTGCACAACGCTCAGCTCGCCAGCAAGACGTGCGGCCTCGGCGAGCGCGGCACGGATTTCTTCAGGCCGCGTTGCGTCTGCAGGAAGGGCGAACGCTTTGATGCCGTTCGCTTGCAGTTCGGCCGCCATCGCGGACAAGCGGGTTGTGCTGCGAGCAATCAGAATGACGCTCCAGCCTTGGCGGCCGAACTTCTCGGCGACTGCCTGGCCGATACCTGGACCAGCCCCGACGATGGTGATGGACTTGGACATGGAATCTCCTCCGGATGTGTTGGCCACCGCGATGTCGGGATGACCAAACGGGTGGGAAATGCTCACGGCAGGACTTCTGCCAGCTCGATCAGATTGCCGAAGGGATCGCAGAAGAAGGCAAGGCGCCGGCTGATCGCCAAAAGCTCGAACGGCTCGGTGACGATGGTGACGCCGCGTGCACGTAGTTCCTCGACGGTGGCATCAACGCTTGCGACATTCAGGCAGAAATGGTGGTAGCCGGCATATTTGAGGCTGTCGCCGAGATCGGTATAGGGGCGGACATCTTTCGGCGACGGATCGCCGCCGCCAAGGATTTCCACATAGAAATGGTCGTCGGTGGCGGGTGCCAGATAGGCGAGTTGCTCGTCGGCATAGTCCCATTCGGCAACGACACGAAAGTCGAGCTTCTCGACATACCAGCGCTTGGCGGTTTTGAGGTCCGGCGTGCGGACGGCGACGTGATGACCGCGCATGTCAGCGAAGGGCGATGCAGTGTTGTGGGCGGGAGGAATGAAGTCGGCCATTGTCTTGTCTCCTGTGTGGTCCGGCACCAGCGCCGGTTTGCGAAGGGAAATCTGGACCTTTTCGAGATTAAGAATTAGAGAGATAATCTTCCTCTCAATGATGAGTGAGATTTGACAATGCGCAGCACGGATCTCTCGGAACTGGCCGCCTTCGATGCGGTTGCCCGTCACCGTAACTTTCGCCGCGCCGGCGAAGAGCGCGGGGTGACCGCCTCGGCGATCAGCCATGCGGTGGGCAATCTCGAGGCACGCGTGGGCATTCGTCTGCTCAACCGGACGACCCGCAGCGTGGCCCTGACCGATGCCGGCGCGATGTTGCTTGCGCAACTGTCGCCGGCCTTCGGGGAAATCGGCTCGGCGCTCGATGCCCTCAACCAGTTTCGTGACACGCCGTTCGGAAAGGTTCGCATCAACGCGCCCAATTCGGTGGCACGGTTCGTGTTCCGATCGGTCATTGGCCCGCTGATCTCAAAAAACCCCGGTCTCCAGCTTGAAATCGTCGCCACCGACCGCCTCGTCGATATCGTGGAGGACGGGTTCGACGCTGGCATCCGTCTCGGTGAAAGCCTGCGCGATGGCATGACGGCTGTGAAGATCAAGCCTCGGCTGCGGTTTGCCGTCGTGGGTTCGTCAAGCTATTTCGAGCGTCATCCACTCCCCAAAACTCTGGATGATCTGCGTGACCATGTCTGCATCCGCAATATCTATCCAAGCGGCAAGCCATACGCTTGGGAGTTCAGCCGCGCCGGCAAGATCATCGAATTCGAGCCGACCGGGTCTCTGTCGCTCGATGACCATGAACTGATGGTCGAGGCCGCACTTTCAGGCGTGGGGCTGGCCTATGTCTGGGAGGAACGGGCGCGTCCCTATGTCCAGAACGGCAGCCTGATCGAATGCCTGGCATCCTGGAGTGCGCCCGAGGACTGGCTCTATCTCTACTACCCGACGCGAAAATACCTGTCGGCCGGCCTGCGCGCGGTCATCAATGCGCTTCGTGTATGAGTGGACTGGCGCACCGACGGTTCGATTCCTATCAAGGCGAACCTGATTGTGTAAGATTCAAACGTGCGCAATTGCTGCGCTTAACAACACGGTCACGCCGAGCACCGTTGGATGCATCTGATCTGCAGATGAATGATTGTCCTTCAGTCGGCCTTGTAGCGTTCACGAGCCTGCATCACCTCGGCACGATGCTGTAGGGTCCAGGTATGTAGCGCCCGAAGGGGAGCTTCCAGAGTGCGACCCAGCGCAGAGATTTCGTAGGCAACGGCGATCGGCGAAAGGCTCACGATATGCCGTTCGATAATCCCATTGGCCTCCAGGCGCCTGAGGCACTGTGTCAGCGCCTTTTGCGTGACGCCGTCCAGTCTTCGTTTCAATTCATTAAAACGCAGCGGGCCATCGCATAGAGCGCCCAGCACCAGGATAGTCCATTTGCTGGCGATCTCATCGAGCAACAATCGGTCCTCGACGAGGTTTTCATTCGCAGATTCGAGGGGCAAGCTTCGCATGGGATACTCCAGGCTACCAGGTAGCATCAAGGTGCATAATTGACTGCTAGTATACAGATTATACTTAAGGGCGCCTGACATGAAAAGGAGTTTAAAATGTCCGCCCCAAAATATGAGACCATTCACGTCCACCGCGAAGGCGCTTGCGCCTGGGTGACGATCAACAATCCCCCTCTCAATATCCTCGATGCGCGCCTGATGACGGACATCAACGATTTCGCCGGACATGCCGCCAAGGACGACACTCTGACCGTCATCGTTTTCCAGAGCGCCGATCCGGATTTCTTTATCATCCATGGCGACATGAATTTCGTGAAACAGCCCGACGCGCTGATGTCGCTTCAGCTTGGTGATGCAGGGACCGAGGGGCTCAACCCGATGATGCGGTTGCACGAGAGGCTTCGCGCTCTGCCCCAGATCACGATCGGCAAGCTCGCCGGCTATGCACGGGGTGGTGGCGCAGAGTTCCTGTCGGCGCTCGATATGCGTTTCGCTGCCAGAGGGATCGGTGGCATTGCCCAGATGGAGGCCTTGATCGGAATCATTCCCGGTGCGGGGGGAACGGCCTATCTCCCCCAGCTTGTCGGGCGGGCGCGGAGCCTGGAAATTACCGTGGGTGCGGAATTGTTCGATGCCGACCTGGCTGAGCGTTATGGCTGGATAAACCGGGCACTCCCACCTGAAGAGCTTGATGCCTTCGTTGACGGTCTGGCCAAGGCAATCGCATCACGAGCCCGGGGAGTGGTGCGTGCCGCTAAACAGGCGATCGATGCAAGTTCCAAAGATCTGACGCAAGCATTGCAGACCAACAACGAACTGCTCGGCCAGACTTTTTCTGCCCCGATAGCGACTACGCTCACTCTGGCCGCATTGGAGGCCGGAGCTCAAACACGTGACGGCGAGAAGACGCTGGAGGAAACCCTATCTGCCTTGAGTTAAAGGGTTGCTGGCGGTCTGACCGCCAGCGATTACCACAGGCAGCATTTCTGTCGCCAAGCCTTGCAAATTCGATCCTTCCCAAGGCGGCGAGAGGCCGAGAGCGGCCTCCCGTTGGAAGCTCGAGCATCTTTGCGCCTTCTTGTCGGTCATGAAGAATGCGGCGCATCACGCCTAACGCGGACATCGTCGCGGGTACGGTCTCGTCCCTTTGGCGCAATGGCGGTCATATGCGTCGGCCCTGACCGAGCAATGATCCTTGGCAGACTGTGTCAGCCAATCAACGACCACTGAAGCGTCGTCTCGCCGCATCGGTCACGGGCGTATAAAGGGCGACGCGGGTGCCCTCGGGGTCGCAGAACTGGACCGTGCGATTTCCCCATGGCAAATCCTTAGGCTCATGCACCACCTCGACCTGATCTTTCAGCCGTGCGAATTCCGCATCGACATCTGACACCATGAACTCGAGAATAGCGGTCTTATTGGCGCAGGGCTCCGCACTGCCCTCCTTGAACAGTGCGACCGTCTCGACGCTGCCTATTGCCAAAGCGGCACCCGGCGTGACGATCTCGGCGAAGACGGGGGCAAGCCAGTCCGCACGGGCGCCTGTCACCAGTTCATAGAAGGCCACCATCCTTTTGATGTCGGCGGCGACGAGGCGGGTGGATGCAAATTTCATAATTTTCTCCTTCAGTCGTAACGATCTCTTGGCTTGCTTTTGTGACACAGTTCTGCTGACAGCGTAGTGGCAGCAGGAGTCAGCAGAATGCGAAAAGCGGAGCGGCTTTTTCAGATCATCCAGATACTTCGAAGGTCGAACCGCCCAGTGACCTCGGCGCAGCTTGCGGATGAACTCGAGGTTGCGCGACGAACCATCTACCGTGACATCGCGCACCTGATTGGCCAGCGCGTTCCCATCGAGGGCGAGGCAGGGTTTGGTTACGTCCTCGATCCGCGATACGACATGCCGCCGCTGATGCTGACATCAGAGGAAATCGAGGCCGTCCTGCTCGGCATTCAATTGGTGGAAAAGCTGGGTGACCCGGCCATCACCAATGCCGCCCGGGATGTCATCTCAAAGATCGCATCCGCAATACCGAGCGACCTGCTTCCCTTCATCGCGGAACCCGCAGTCGGCCTGAAACCCGGCGAGATCACCAACGGCGCGACCTTCGACACCCGCCCGCTCAGGCGGGCAATCAGAGACGGCCGAAAGATTCAGCTCGACTATTGCGCGGCAAATAGCGAGGTAACGCACCGCATCGTTTGGCCCGTGCTTCTGGGCTATGAGGAGGCACGCTGCCTGTTGATTGCATGGTGTGAATCGAAGAAGGCTTTTCGCCATTTTCGCACCGAACGCGTCCTCAATCTTGAGGTTCTGGAAGAAACCATCGGTGTTTCCAAACGCAAGCTCAGACAGCAATGGCTACAATGGCGTGAAACCGAGCTGTCCCGTTTGCGCCCCACTCCATGACTACAGTGGGGCAATCCCGGATCTTAGCGTCAGAAAGTTCGCAGTCCACTTTCGTGTCGGGCGCTCTACGAGCGGAGAGGCCGGAGGCTGCGCGCATCGTGCTCAATGCCGATGTCGACAAGGTCCTCGTGCCGCTCGACGTCTGCGAGGATAATCGTGTGGCCGACAGCATGCTGACGCGCGACGGCTTGGCCGACATGACGGCCGTTATGCGAGACAATCCGGTCGTCGCCATGATCCGCGACACCTTCCCGATCTATATCGACATCTGGCGGGAATTCTTCGGCCTCGTCGGCTTTCCGATGGACGACGTCATCACCGTGGCGCTTTGCTTCGCGCCCGATCTCGTCACAACCACTGAGCCACTGTTTGCCGACGTGGTGCTCGACAAGGGCGTCGCGCGCGGCCAGACGGTTGCCTATCGTGGTCACCAGATCCTGCCGGGCGGCGAGGGGGCCAAGACCACGCGCATCGCCAATGGGCTCGACGGTCGCCGTTTCCTCTCGATCTTCAAGGCGGCCATGGCGTGCTACGAGCGCACCGCTGCCCCCACAACCAAAGCCTGAAGGATTGTTCTGACATGCCGACCCCTATTCTCTACCCCAATAATGTACTGGGGCCTAGCTGGTTCGTATGGCTCCAGGCCGCGCCCTTCGAAGCAGCGTAGGGTTAGTACAGATTCTATCTCACACTTTCGGAATGAGGATAATCTCGAGCATTGATAATAGTTGATAAACATTCTATCTTGTCTTCCATCACATTCGATGGAGTACCACATGATCAGCGCCGATCTGGGAAAGCAGCTCGAAAGCTATATCCAGCAGCTCGTCGACACGGGTCGTTATGGCTCGAAAAGCGAAGTGCTGCGGGAAGGCGTGCGACTTGTCCAGGACCGCGAGACCCGTCTTGCCGCGCTGGATGCTTCAATCATGCGCGGTATTGCCGATGCCGACGCCGGCCGAACAAAGCCGGCGAGCGATGTTTTCGAGCGGCTCGAGGCAAAATACCGGGCAATGTCTGACCAGGCCGAAAAATCGGCATGATCCTTCAGTTTTCCAACGAGGCGGAAAGCGATCTTGAGCAGATCGCCGATTATATCGCGCGGGACAATCCCCGACGCGCCCTTTCATTCGTCCGGGAGTTGCGCAGCAAGTGTGAGGATCTCGTCGATAGTCCGGACGGTTTCGCCCTCGTCCCCCGCTACGAACCCCACGGTATCCGCCGGCGCATTCATGGCAATTATCTGATCTTTTACCGCGTCGAAAACGCAAAGGTGGTCATCGTCCATGTACTGCATGGCGCCACCGACTATGGCGCCAACCTGTTCGGTGATTAGTTTCGGTCTGTCGATCTGAGCTGAGGTGATGTCAGGTTAACTCGATCACGTAAGCTTTCGGCATGCCGGTTGGAGCAGGCCGCTGTCGCGGTGACCGCCTTCCAATGTGCCATCGCCGTGAGGCGATGCAGATGAACAGCGATGGCAGAGTGGTTGGAGCGTGCCGGGACGAAGAGGATTTCGGATCGCGGAGAACACACTGACGAAACGTTGCAGCGAACCCGGCGAGCGAAATCGCTGCACGATCCGTTTCCGTTTCCGCAGAGGAAGATGCGAGTTTTCGGCGCGGTTATTCAGGCCCTTGTGTGATCGATGCTCCACAGTGGGCATCACATGCCGCCGTGCTGCGCCATAAGAGCGAAGCTTGTCGGTGACGATCCGCTTCGGCAGACATCCCTGCTTCTTCATCAACCGCGTTAGCAGACGCTTGGCAGCCTTGGTGTTGCGGCAGGTCTGGACGATCTCGTCGAGAACGTAGCCATCCTGATCGACGGCGCGCCAGAGCCAGTGTTTGCGTCCGCCGATCGTCACGACCACCTCGTCCAGATGCCACACATCATCTGGGCTTGGCGCCTTCCGCCGCAAGCGGCGCGCATAATCCAGGCCGAACTTCCTCGCCCAACACCGGGTCGTCTCATAGGAAACCATGATGCCGCGCTCCAGCAGCATTTCTTCGACCAGTCGCAAGTTCAGCGGAAATCGGGTGTAGAGCCAGACCGCATGGGCGATCAAAGAGGGCGCAAAGCGATGCCGTTTGTAGCTGATAGGATTCAGGTTCATGGCGGCGAGCTAATAGCGAACGCCTTCAAGGAAAGTTAATCTGACATCACCCGCTGGATCTAAGCGAGATCCGCAGGTCACTGCGAGAGCAGCGCAAACTGCGCATCACATTATCTCTGAAAGATGTGAACCTTGGAAAGGAGATCATCTGGCCCGTGATGCATGGGTTCATAGAATTGAAACGTTTTATAGCGGCTTGGTGCGAGCTGGACGAAAAGTTTCGTGCCAAGGAATGGCGTGCACAAGAGATTAGGCCTTGCAATAGCGAAGGTGAAGTTTGTTGAGCTTAGCTATTATGCATCGATGTTTTTGCGCGGGGCTAAACCATCTCCGACGGGCCGTCGCTGGATTTCATCTGGGTACATGCAAGGCATTCGGCGTCGAAGTTCCATAAATTAGCGTTACGCGCCAGACTAGCGGCAGCGAGGCCCAGCAAGGCACGGGCTTGAACGGCAACATGCAATCTCCATCCGGCACGAGCGAGCCTCCCTAGAATTAAAGCACGCTGACGTTCTCGGCCTTTGACTTCCCGGTCTTGCGGTCTTGGCCGATCTCGAAGCTGACCTTGTCACCCTCTCTGAGCGAGCTGCCACGCTGCAACGAGGACACGTGAACGAAGACATCCTGCCCTCCATTCTCCGGCGTGATAAAACCAAATCCCTTGTCGTCGTTGAAAAATTTAACGGTACCGGTAGCCATGACAGTTCCTCTTGAATTCCCAGAGCCTTTTGACTCCGTGACCGGCTTTTACAGCGCCAATGCTTGCCTATCAACCACTGGAGACGCGATAGTGCTGGTGAGACATTTTAAGAGACCTGTATTGAAAGGCATCCCATTGACCCAGCATGGCGACTACCGCATCGAGTCCCACGTCCCAGGTATTGACGATTATTTGCGCCTGCGCCAAGCCTCTGGCCTCAGCCCTTTTACGAGAGAGGCTGCCGAAAAGGGGCTGCCCAATTCGATATTTGGCGTCTGCCTGATGAGCGGTGACACGGTAATCGGCATGGGTCGCATCATCGGCGACGGAGGCTGCTTCTTTCAGGTCACCGACATCGCGATCATGCCCGAACACCAGGGCAGGGGGCTCGGCAAGATGATCATGGCTGCACTGACGGACCATATCGAGAACCAGTTGCCGAAGACCGCCTATGTCAGCCTGATCGCCGACGGCCCGGCAAATCACCTTTACCGACAGTTCGGTTTCGTCGAAACCGCGCCGCGTTCGGTCGGGATGGCAAGGAACGTTGCCTGATCTGGGCACTGGGCGAACTCCCATGGCCGTGACGCCGCCATCCGCTCGATCCATCCGATACAACGCAAGCGGTGTGCCACTCGCACCTCGTCAGTGAATTTTAGATTTGACGTTGGGTAGCGTGGTGGGACACGCGAAGGCTGACTGAGGAGCTTGATCGACAACCTTGTGATGCGCCGTTCAGTCTGAGAGTGGGCGGCGAAGCCAGGGGTGGCCTGCGCTCATCTTGACGTAGGCAATTAAGGCGATTAAGCCTCAAAAAATGCCGAAAACGCTCGCTTTGGGTTGCGGTTCACCAAGCAGATCGGAACTCGGGACTAGGTCCAGAGTTTCGTCAGCGCGGTCGAGCTTGATTTCGATTTCGGACAAGACGCGCTCCACGTCCGATCGAGCATCGCCAACGCCGAAATCCGCGGGATGCCTAAGTTTCGCAAATGCAGGACAGGCATCGGCCTCGCGATAAAATGACGCTGAACCCCATGCTGCCGAAACACCGCCTCATCCTTCTGCGCCACGCCAAATCTGCTTGGCCCGATGGTGTGGCCGACCGTGAACGGCCATTGACGGATCGCGGGCGCAAGGCAGCACCCGTCATCGGCGCCTATATGGCGCGCGAGAAGCTGATCCCTGATCTCGCCCTCGTCTCGCCGGCCCGCCGAGCGCGGGAAACCTGGAAGCTCGTCCGCGGGGCCTTTTCGAAAAAGGTCTCCGAACGCGAGGCGGCGGATATCTACGAGGTGTCGGCCGAGCGCATCCTCGATATGATCCGGGCCGTCGAACCTGGCATCCGCACGCTGCTCATCATCGGCCACAATCCCGGCATGGAGAATGCGGCCTCGCTTATCGTGGCGGACGGCGATGTCGATGCCGTGGGGCGCATGCGGGAGAAGTTCCCGACTGCGGCACTCGCCGTCATCGACTTCGATCTCGACAGATGGGACGAGATTGGGACGGGCACCGGTTATCTCGCACGGTTCGTAACCCCGCGCTCCTTGGGATAATATTGTCACTTTCCGGTTTATTTGGTGGAGGTGCGCGGCGCTGATTCTACCCTGCGCCGGTTCCGAACGGGCTGTTCGTAGACAGCCGCCGAAAAGGCCGGTGGGGTGTCCCGAAGGGGCCTACTGAGGGCCGCGAGCCGAGTAGCGCGGCTGGCTTGAGGGAGGCGTTCGAGGAGGCTGGCATCATCGGCGTCGTCGACAGCACGCCGTTTGGCAATTTACCTATCGCAAGGACACGAGCACAAACCGATACAATGTCACGGTTCATCTCCTGAAGGTGTCGAAGGTCGCCAGCACGTTTCCGGAAAAAGGCATCCGCAGGACGCAGTGGTTCCTGCTGAAGGACGCTGTCCGCGATGCCGCGCAGCCGGGTCTCGGGACACTCTTGTCGCGGCTTGAGGCCTTGGGCGTATGAAGTTCGGCTTCGGCAAATCGCTCTCAAGGGCTTTCAAAGCCCAGAAAGAAATCAGCAGGCTGATTGAGAAGGCTTTCAAAGCGCCGCAACGCAAACCCATCCGTGCGAGGCTGCCACGAGTAAACCTTTAACGAGCGGTGCAGGCGGGAAACGACCCAAGCGTCCGCAGCCACGCAACAAAGCACAGAAAGTCCCGCACAAGCGCCTGTTGACAGAGTATCGCGCCCGGTCGAAAAGGGTTCGGCTGTAAAGGAGATGATCGATGGCTGAAGAGAATAACACCGCCCCCGCTACTACCGTGGCGGCGCCGGTCGAGACACCCGCTGTGAAGAAAACGCGAGCACCCCGTCAGAAGAAGGCGGTTGACGCGCCGACAGACGTTTCGTCGCAAGCTGCAGCTGCACCGGCGGAGTCCGTAAAGGCTGCCATGGGTCGTGGCAGGAAGGCCAAAGCGGTCGTTGCAAAGCCCGATGCTGCAGCAAAGGCTACCAGAGCCAAGCGCACACCCAAGGCTGTCGTACAGCCGCAATCAACCCCTGTGGCAGTGCTTGATGAGATTGAAGATCTGATTAAGCTGGAAGAAGAGAACCAGCGTCTTCGCAAGCTGCTTGCCGAAAAGCTGCGCAACGAAAACGCCGATCTGCGCAGGCGGCTCGATCGCGTCTGACGCGAACAGTGCTGTCGTTTGCCTGTTTGACAGCGGCGAGCATACCGATCCGAGAAATTTGGCAAGCGGGATCTGCAAGGATCTCGCAGCGCTGTTGCGCATTCAGTCAGGGGTAAAGCAGTATGAAGTCACCATGGCGATTTCTCGCGGACCTGACGTCGCGCCGCAAAACGCAATCGTCGCCATTAGTCCCCGCGGAAGACAAACCGGCTGAGGACCAGGCAGGCGATCAGGACGTGGCGCCGGCGCGTTCTGCAACTACAGCTGAGCCGCCCGATCATTCGCTCGGAATGACAGACATCGCCGCCGTCGCTTCGCCGGTTGCGTCATCATCGGTGGTCAGTGCCACAGTCGAACCGAGCGAAGTCGCCTCCCATTTACCGTCGGAACCAACGGTTGACATAGTGGAGCCGGAAGTCGCGATCGAGCGACCAGATCCCACTGTGGTGGCAATTGCACCGGCAAACCTTGGCGATATGGAAGCCCTGTCGACCTCTGGCAAAAATCGGTCGAAGCGTATAAAGGCCGGTTCGGTTGAAGTCGTGACGCAGTCTCCGTTCAAGTCGAGTGACGACCCACAACCTGCATCTCTTCCGGCGCAGCCTCTGACATTTCTTCAGGAGGTGGCCGCTCTCGACGAAGAAATCGCGGCGCTAAAGGCTGCCTTGGCGCTGAAGCTGAAACTGCAGAACGCTCAATTGAAAAAGATGCTCGAGCGCTTTGATATTCGTTAGCCTGCCGGTCAGGCTGTTATGATTGGAATGACATGAAAACCCCGCAGAGAAATTTCGTTGTCGAGATCAAGTCGAAGGGCCGTCGATCGGCCGTCCGGCAGGGATCCATCTGGGGCAGCACAGATCTGAAGGCATTTGCCCGTCAGGCAGCCAGCGTGGCGCCGCAGCTTTTCGAGGACGCGCAGAAGGCTGAACCGGCGATCGAAGACATTTTCGTCGCGCCTGCCATGGAAAATGTGCCCGTTGGAGGGCCGCTCCTCGCGCCGGTGGCTGAGACTTCTGATGCCATCGCTGCGATCGCCGTGGCTACTGAGGAAGAGCGCTCAGAGCCTCAAGAACTGGCCGCCGGCGAAGTCCAGGCAAAAGCCGCCGTTGCGACAAGAAAACCCCATCGATCGGGGATGACAGGCCGTCAGTCGCCAACCACGCCCAAAGGCGGCGATAAGGTCGGTATCTCACTAACTTCCCACTTGGCTGCTCCCGGCGAAGCTTCAATTGATGAATTGCCCGCCCTCGAAGCCGAAAATCGCCGATTGAAGGCGCTTTTGGCCGATCGCCTTAGCCAACAGAATCTGCGGCTTCGAATGATGTTGCGTCGCTTCGGTGCTGTCTGAGCCCGACAGCATATCCTTGGCTTTACCCTGTCGTGACTAGCTCATTGTTTGGAAAACTCTTTCGATGGTGCGATAGCTAATTGCGTCGTTGATGCGCTCCTGCCAGCCTGGACCTTCTGCCTGAAAATAGGCAAGCAACTCGCTTTAGAGCTTCGGGACACTGGCTCCTTGACGCCTCGGCAGCGCTCGCGAGCCGCGACTACCTTCTTTGCCGGCTTGAACAAGACCTCTGCAGCGTCAAGTGGATTGGCCGGACGTCGTGGTGTGGCGGCTGCTGAAGAGGCGCTTGCTCAAGCGAAGTGGCAGAAATGGATATCGAGCAGAGGCTTCCGATTGTGATGGCGAAATCCCTACAGAACCCGCCACCCGATGATTTGGCTGCCCCAAACTGAATATATTCCATAAATGGACTTTATGCCTCGAGGTCCATTTACCATCACACACGTCGCCGGTTCGATACCTTTCAAGGCGCCGAATTCCTTTGTGACGGTAAGCCCTTTAAATCTGCGAGCGCATTTCATCAGCAATTGGATGAAGTTCCTGAGAACCAATTGCGCCGACGAGGCTATAACCCAACCCCCTGCTTGCCCAGCTCCAACCACGAATGTCCCGCTGTTCGCTGGCGACCATTTGCTTGTCCTGATCGACCTTCATGCGGCGGGTCAGCATGACAAGACGACTCCCTCTGTCGTTGTCGTACATGAGCATGAACCCCGATCCATGGAACGTCGGGATAACGCGTCCACCCATGAGCCGGTAACCTGCTTTGGTAAGGTCTGGAATGGCGACCGAGCCGCCGAGCGTTTCCGAGGCAAGGAGTTTCAGATCGTCGGTGCCATCCGCGCGCACTTCGACCGGTCTCAGCCGGTCGCCAGCAAAGGCACTGTAGCTCGCCGACGCCTCCTGAGCCAATGCCGAGACGCCCTCAGTCGGCGGCATGCTGTATCCTTTTACCAGCCATCCCCCCGAAGCGCCGATAGCCAACAGGACGATTGCCGCCGCGGCCGATTGTGCCACGCGCGGTCTGCCGGCCGGTCTCTGCATTTCAATGATATTCGCGAGGTTCAGCCGGCTTGGGACAGGTTCGGTCGCGGTCGGTTCCAGAGCAGACCTCAGTCCCGCTGCCTGCATCTGATAGGACGCCACACGCTTTGCCGCCTCCTCATTCGTATCAAGGAACGCCGCCACATCGCGATATCGTTCGGCATCGAGGGCCTTGTCGACAAATGCGTGGAGGTCGTCTTCGGTGATCGGTCTTTTGTTCATTTAACCCTCCGGATATACGGGCCGGCGCCTGCGGCGCCTTCCGGTTTGGTTTCGAGGATAAGTCTCAATTGCTCGCGTGCCCGCGACAGGCGCGACATGACCGTGCCGATCGGAACGTCTAGGACCGTCGCGGCTTCGGCGTAGCTTAAGTCCTCCACGGAGACCAGAAGCAAGATGCTTCGGTAATCCGGGGCAAGGCGCTCGATTGCCGCCAGAACGTCTTGGCCGAACAAGGTTTGTTCCTGGCCGGCGGTTACCGCCCCTGTCGCCTCCGGCATGTCCTCGATCGCGACGGTACCGGCGCGTCTGGCTTCCTGGCGTATTCGATTCACCGCGAGATTATGGAGGATCGCAAACACCCACGAGCGCGCGTCGGCATCCCGTCGACGCGACCAGTTCATGACGATCCGCTCGAGGCAATCTTGTACGATGTCGTCGGCAGTTTCCCGATCTCTGAGCAAGCCACGTGCATAGCGTCTCAATGCCGGGATCATTGGTTCCACCTGCGATAACAGATCATCCATGTCTTCAATCCTTCAGGCTGGATGGCCCGCGGTCGTGCGGCGCCATCCTATCCCATCAATCGGCTTGCACTTGCAAGACATCGCCTGGGTTGCCGTCGACCGAGGATGCAACAACGATATAGCGGCGCTCGTCCTTGTGCTTGGATTCTACAATCTGGCGGATCGGACCGACCGCGTTGACGATTGCCGAGCCGGCCGGGTTAGTCATGAAACTGGAAAGGCCCTGCAGCGGTCCGCTGCCATCTGCCTTATCCGAGAGTGCCAGAACGTACATCTTCTTCGGCTCCAGTCCTGTAACGGATGCCTGCAACACCTGGGTCAGACCCTGATCGAACAGAGAAACGCTGGTCGGAGCCTTCCTTTCCTTGTCGCCCTTCATTTCGAGCGTCAGGTGAGCGGCGACACCTGCCGTGCCGAGCGGCTGCAGGTTCTGTAAGCCATCGCCTTCCGGAACCGCGTTCGGCACGTAGGTGACCGCCTGGGCAGCCTGGCCGATCGGGATCGTGGCGATCACCTTGTTGGTCAGCGTATCGATCGCGGCCATGGCATCGGCATTTTCGAGGCCGACATAAACGCGTGTACCGTCACCCGATGGCCAGATGCCGTGCGGCAGATTGCCGACCGGGATCGTTGTGACCTGCTCGAAATTGTCAGTCCGGAAGACTTTCACTTCGTTCAGACCACCGACCGTTACATAGGCGAAGCTGCCATTCTTGTTCGTTACAAGATTAACGTGGTTGGTGATCGGGCCGGTATCTATCGTCTTAATCAGATCGAAAGGCGCCTGGGCGTTGAAGACCTGCGTCTTGCCGACATCCTTCAGCGTGAACCAGACCTGCTTGCCATCCGGGGATGCGGCGATGTTCGGGCAGAACGGGCTCGCCTGTTTCACATGGCCGACAATCTGGTGATTGGCGACATTGACGACGACCGTCTCCGGATTAAACGACGAGCAGATGTAGCCGTATTTTCCGTCCGGCGAGAAAATCTGCATGCCTGGGCCCGCGGGCACTTTGATTTGCGCCTTCTCTTCGTAGGTGCTCGCGTCGATGACCGAGATATAGTCCTCGCCGCGAACGGTAACCCAGACCTCCTTGCCGTCAGGCGTAAAGAAGGCCTCATGTGGCGAACGGCCGACATAGGTCGTATGCTTGACGGCATTGGTGACGGTATCAATGAAGGTCACCGAATTGGAGCCGATCGAAACGACGGCGATCGTCTTCTTGTCCGGCGAGAAACCCATGCCATGCACCAGGACCTGGCCCTTGTAGAGGGGGCTGAGGTTGCCAGGCTGAGGATCGCCAAGCTTGATGACGCCGAGAAGCTTGTTGGTGGCCGGGTCGCTGACCGACACAGTATTGGAGAACTGCTCCGCGGCGTAGACGCGGTCCTTGCGGCTGACCGGTATGTCAGGATCGGATGCCGCGAACGGCGCCTGGCCTGCGAAGGCAGAAAAAGGCAATAGCATGCTGCCCGCCAGCAAGCTGGCGGCAAAAGATGTCCGAATGTTCATGGGGAAGACCTTTGGGTTACATCTTCATTTTTGGATCCATGCTTTGCATGGATTCGGCGGGGGTATTCTCCGGTGCGACCTGGGTGGGGGCGGCGTCGGATGGGGGAAGCGGATCGCCGATCGCAAGCTTCATGGCTGCGATCTCCTGTTGCTGATCCACGATGATTTCCTGCGCAATGCGCTTGAGCTGTTCGTTCTTGCCGTATTTCAGGACGGCCAGCGCCATGTCGATGGCGCCTTGGTGATGGGGCGTCATCATCGCCACGAAGTCACGATCGACATCGCCGGTCGGCTTGACCTCCATGTCCGCCATCATCTTGTCCATCGCCGCATCATTCTCGGCGAGATAGGCAGCCTCCGAGCCGGCGTCGGCGGCCTGTAAGGTCGCGTGATCGTGCTGTGCCGGATCATGGGCAAATGCTGTGTATGCCTCGGCTGCAACCAGGATGGCGGCTGCAAGGGCCGTCGATTTTCGGGGGAACCAGATGTTCATCGACTTCTTCCTTCTTGTTACATCGAGGTAGACACCCGAGCTTGATGCCTATTCCCGAAGGGAGAGATTTTTTACGCGGTCTCAGAGGAACTGAGATATGCGTGTGCGAAGGCGGCGCTTGAAAAACCGCAAATCGCGATCGAAAGAGCGGCTGGAATGCTATGCGCATTGTGTTGTCCTTTTGGAGGGATCGCTGTTCGTGTCAGCACCTCGGTAGACATCGCCAAGCCGAATTTATTCCTGGCTGTGACATTGAACTGTCGCCCGTACGTCATTCCAGCTTCCGGAGCATCCAATCTTAGCCGCAGCTCCATCGCGACAGTGCCGATGTTACTCGCGACTGCGAGCGCGTCCTGGTTACGCTCTTCAGCGGCCTCGGCCCCTGGCGTGATTCCGTCTTTCTGGTCGGTGGGCTGGCACCGCGCTACATCGTCACCAAGCGGCCGCCTGACGTCCCGCCTCATGCAGGAACCGGCGATATCGATGTCGTCGTCGATCTGTCGATCCTCGCCGACACAGAGGCATACCGGACGCTCGAGCAGAACCTCAAAAAAAATAGGTTTCGAGCGTGCGCAAAATGACAAGGGCAATAAGGTCTGGTGTTGGCAGACCATGACCGAGCACGGTATTCTCGTCATTCTGGAGTTCTTGGCAGAGGATCCGAAGCTCCGGGGTGGCGCATTGCAGGAACTGCTGACGGAAGGAAATGTTTCTGCGGTGAATATGCCTCACGCGTTGCTCGTGTTCGGGCCCCATGATCGGATGGAAGTGACCGCTGATCTGTTGGGTTAAAAAGGCCGCTCGACAGAATCCATCCCCTACGCCGATATCGTGGCATTCACATGCCTCAAGGCGTTTGCCTTTGATCACCGGCGTGAGCGCAAAGATGCGCACGATCTCGTCTACTGCCTCGAACACGGAGAAGGCGGGCTCGCCGGTGCAATCGCCAAATTCCAAGAGGCTCTGAAAGGCAAGGATCGGGAGGTCATCGAACGTGCCCTGACGCTATTGCTCACCCGATTTTGTGATCCGGAGCCAGACGAAGGCTACCTGCGCGAAGGCAACGTTGCCGTGGCGCAATTCAAAATTGAAGGTGCTGCAGAAGACATGTAAATCAAAGAAGCCCGGATTTTGCGCCAGCGTGCCGTCAATGACATCATGCTCGAGTTTTTAAGCGCTCTTAGTATTGCGTTCAAGTGATGCGCTGAGCGCGGGATCTCGTTACCTGGATGAAGTTATCAGGTGTAGGCCTCTCACATCGTTCAAGGCGGGCATTTTGCACGACTCGATGATCGCCCACCGCTTCGCAGGTTATGGCGTTGCCGACGAAGATCTCAAACGCACTTCTTAGCTGACACCTTGACCGCAGGACCATTGCTCCATCGGCAAAAATAACGCAGGCGTCGTCATCGGTCCGGTTTGGGCGGCATCAAATTGCCGAACTCCATCGGAAATGGAAATATGATCGTCGAGGTTTTTTCGCCGGCGATGACGTTCAATGTACTCAAATAACGAAGTTGCATGGCCTCGGGTTGCCTGGCGAGGATTTCGGCTGCTTCAAGCAGTTTGGCTGCAGCCTGCTGCTCGCCTTCGGCATTGATGATCTTGGCGCGCCGCTCGCGCTCGGCTTCCGCCTGACGGGCAATTGCACGGATCATCGATTCGTTGATGTCGACATGTTTGATCTCCACATTGGCGACCTTGATGCCCCAGGCATCGGTCTGGGCGTCGAGAATTTCCTGAATGTCGATGTTGAGCTTGTCGCGTTCCGCCAGCATCTCGTCGAGGTCATGCTTGCCGAGCACCGAGCGCAGTGTCGTCTGGGCGAGCTGGCTCGTCGCCATCATGAAGTCCTCGACCTGGATCGTCGACCTCTCGGGATCGACGACCCTGAAATAGATCACCGCGCTGACGCGGACCGAAACATTGTCATGCGAAATGACATCCTGGCCGGGTACGTCGAGCACCCGCGTGCGCAAGTCGACCCGCATCATCTGCTGGACATAGGGGATGAGCAGGATCAAGCCGGGCCCCTTGACACCGGTGAAACGGCCAAGCGTGAAAACCACGCCGCGTTCGTATTCCCGCAGGATCTTGATCGCAGATGCGACGACGACGAGCAGAATAAAGATGATCACAAGATAGAAGGCGAGATCTGCAAACATCCCCATGACTTTTCCTCCTGCATTCTGCAGGCCGTTAGGCCTCCTGCGAACTGCGGACCACTTCGAGCGTCAACCCGTCCCGGCCGGTCACTTTCACGCGGTCGCCAGCGGCAAGCGGCTCAGTTGAAACGGCCTTCCAGCGCTCGCCGTGGGCGAGGACGTAGCCCGAGATGCCCGTCCAGCTGTCGACCTTGCCTGAAATTCCGATCATCTGCTCACTGCCGGTGACGACATCGTGCCGGCGCGAGATGAAGGCGAGACGGGCAATGACAAGGCTAAGAGCGAGGCAGGCGACGGCGATTGCGCCAAGCGCCGGCCAGGAAACCTTAAGCCCGGGTATGTCCGTGTCGAACAAGATGGTAGCGCCGAGCACCAGTGCGATGCCGCCGCCGACGCCGAGTGCGCCGAAGGACGGCGAATGCGCCTCGGCCACCGTCAGACCCACGCCGAGAATGATCAGCCCGAGGCCTGCAAAACTCACCGGCAGCAAGGCCAAAGCATAGAGACCAAGCAGCAGGCAGATGCCGCCGATCGTTCCCGGCACCAGGGTCCCGGGCGTCAGAAATTCAAAGATCAGGCCGTAGATACCGACCATCATCAAGATCAGCGCGATGTTCGGATCGGTGATCACCGAAAGCAGGCGGGTTCGCCAGTCCGGTTCAAGTTCTTGGACGATGAGACCCGATGTTTCGAGCCGGGCATCCGTTTGACCGACCCGCACGACCCGGCCCTGCGCCTGTGCCAGGAGATCGTTTATATCGGCCGCCGCGAAATCTA
The DNA here is from genome assembly GCF_013087515.1 of Rhizobium sophorae. Classification (GTDB taxonomy): domain Bacteria; phylum Pseudomonadota; class Alphaproteobacteria; order Rhizobiales; family Rhizobiaceae; genus Rhizobium; species Rhizobium sophorae. The sequence continues at coordinate 29,144 of NZ_JABFCN010000031.1, forward strand.
TGACCTTCTCACGCAGAGCTGCGGCAGAGGAAAGGCTCGCGGCCTCGCGCACGGCGCGCTCCGCCCAGTCGGCGTTACGATTGCGCAGTTCCGCAAGCCCGCGGATATAGGCCACCGCATCGTTGATCGCCTTTGCCTCGCCGGCATCGCGCGGCACTTGCCGCTGCTTCCCGGTCGTATCAGGGCTGTCGTTCCGGTCATCATCGGATGGGCGGCCGCCAATTGCGATCGGCGTCGCCGCACCCAGATTGGTGCCCGGTGCCATTGCCGCGATATGGCTTGCGTAAAGAATATAGGTGCCGGCGCTGGCGGCTCGCGCTCCGCTGGGTGCAACGAAACTCGCGACCGGTATCGTGGAGGCAAGGATCGCACGAATGATATCGCGCATCGACGTGTCGAGACCGCCGGGCGTGTCGATCTGCAGGACAACCAGGCTGGCGCCACGTTCATTGGCCCGTTGAAGGCCGCGTCTTACATAGTCGGCCGTCGCCGGGCCAATCGCCCCGTTCATCTTCAGGACTATAGCGACACGCTCAGCTTCGGATGCGGCCGTCGCCAGGCCCAAAACCGAGAACAACGTCAGCAGCAAAGCAAGGATTGACGGCATCCACCGCCAAAGCTCCAAACGCCACACAATCGTCCGCCGGACTTTCATATTTTGAAATATATGGCAGAACTACGAAACGGTAAGAGACAAGTCTTTTCTCTGCCCGCATGCGCTCGATGTGGAGCGGCAGAAAATAGCCGGTGACGGTGTAGGTCACCCGCGAGGCACCGTAAAGTTAACCTGTCGGCGATCGATCTTTGCGATCTTTGCGATCTTTCAGCATGAGCCAAGTCCCTCGTGATCGCCTTTATCGCCGCCATAGGTTTCCAGCTGAAGTGATTGCCCATGCCGTGTGGCTCTAGCTTCGTTTTCCGCACAGCCTGCGCATGGTCGAAGATCTTCTGGCGGCGCGTGGGATCATCGTTTCGCACCAGACCGTGCGTCTCTGGGTGGAGAAATTCGGCAGGCATTTCGCCAATGACATCCGGAGGCGATCCGTTTGCAAGCTCGGCGACAAATGGTACCTCGATGAGGTTGTCATCACGATCGCCGGCAAGAAACACTGGCTTTGGCGCGCTGTCGATCAGGACGGTTTTGTTCTCGACGTGCTGGTGCAGAGCCGCCGCAACATCAAGGCCGCCAAACGCCTTATGCGAAAGCTTATGAAAGGACAGGGGCACCCGCCGCGCGTCATAATCACCGACAAGCTGCGATCCTATGGTGCGGCAAAGCGCGACATCATGCCCGGCGTCGAACATCGCTCACACAAAGGGCTGAACAACCGGGCGGAGAATTCCCATCAACCGACCCGGCGGCGAGAACGGATCATGAAGGGCTTCAAGTCAGCCCGACATCTCCAGCGTTTCGTTTCAATTCATGACCCTGTCGCCAACCTTTTCCACATTCCGCGCCACGAGATCTCATCAGACCATCACCGCGAACTGAGAATCGAAGCCACGGCTCATCACGACTTGGATAAAGCGCTCGACGTCAGCGGATGTGCTGAACATGCCAAGGGAGATACGTACGCCGTCTCGCTCGGGAGAAACGCGGACGCCATGTGATGCTAGATATTCCATCCACTCGTCAGCAGGCATTGCAGCAACATAGATATGAGGGGCGCGGCGAGCTGCGGGTGGATCGTAGAGGTCTGCGTATCGGCGAACCTTTGTCGCAGTTCCGGGGCGTGCTAACCCGGACGCCGGAATATCTGGGTTCCAAGGACCCCCAGCTGGAAGACGGTCGCAGCGGAGTAAATTTGTGGAAAGAACGGACCGCAAAGGAAGGAAGGCGATCGCAAGCGGCATCTTCGGACAGCTAAGCATGGCCTCTCCTAACGGAAGGTGCGCGGCGATTACAGCTGCGACTCGAGAGGCAGCCACTTGATCAGCCAGGCTGTAACGCGCCGAGCGATACCGGCATCCGGTTCGCTCCGGAGGAGCATGTGTTTCCCGTCGACGACTTTAAGCCAGCGCACGGCTCCCTTGTCGAGCCTTACGGGATAGCTCAGATCCGTCTGGCTCTCGTCGGCGAATATCGCATCCATTCGCTCGACCAGATACGGTGACTCGAACAGGACGCCCATCTCGGTGTTTAAGGATACAGACCTGGGATCAAGATTGAGAGATCCGATGAAGCCATATCTGCCATCCCTGGCAAAAGCCTTCGTGTGAAGGCTGGCCCGCTTGGAACCGCGCAAGGAGAAGGATCCCATGTCGGTGATCGATTTCAGCTCGTAGAGCGCAATGCCGGCTTTCAGCAGGGCGGGGCGGTAGCGCGAATATCCTGCGTGAACTGCGGCGACGTCGGTAGCTGCGAGCGAGTTTGTCAGGACGGAAACGTCGACTCCTTTGTTGCGGAGCTTTGTCAGGGCCTCGACGCCGCGTTCGCCGGGGATGAAGTAAGGCGAGGTGATATGGATGAACTCGGTCGTACCCGTGATGACGGGCAGCAGCGTTTCCATCAAAGTGTTTTGCCCGTTGCGCAGCTTGCCCGCAGCTTTTTCTGGGGGATCGGCCAGAAGGTCCACTTTATCGACCCATATGTAAGTGTCTTCGGCGACAGCGTCCTTCAGTGACGTTCCGTTTTGAACCCACTCCAGATAAGGCCGGGCACGCTGCTCGAGGTGAAGGCGTTCCATATTACGGCGGAGCTTCTTCAGCTTGTTGGTTCGGCGAGACAGGAGCGCGCGCACGGGCACGGAAACCGAACTGTTCCAGAAGTCATCGAACATACGCTCCGTCTTCGCAACAGCTTGACCGACCATCACGAGATCAAAATCCCGGAAGTTGGCGTCTTCGCCCGCATCGAAATACGGATCGCCGATATTGCGTCCCCCCACCATCGCGATCCGGCCGTCTGCAATCCATGCCTTGTTGTGCATGCGACGGTTGACGCTTCGAAACCGCAAGGCCATCTCGAGGCCGCGGCGAAGGATATTTTCCCGTGCCTTCGTGGGATTGAAGAGCCGCAAATCAATATTCGGATGGCAGTCTATCGCATAGAAGATCTTGTCGGACATGGAGACGCCGAGGTCGTCGAGAAGGATCCTCACGCGTACGCCACGGTCAGCGGCAGCGACGACTTCTCTCATGATCAGCATTCCGGTCAGGTCCGCATTCCACATATAATACATGAGGTCGAGGCTGCGCCCGGCGGAGCGGGCCGCAAGAAGCCGGGCTGCGAACGCTTCCAGGTTGGAGGTGATCAGGACGAGACCGCTTGCCGCCTCCCGCTCGTGGCAAAGCCTGGTGCCGTATCGGTCGAGTTCAGTGTCTGCAGAGGCGATCTTGAGGACGTGGGAATCGACTTTCTGGACCCGTTTCAGAAACCCGCCATGGCTTGATGCTGCCAGAGCCCATAGGACGACCAGCGCTACGGTCGCGATGATGGCAATGCTGAACCAACTCACATAATACCCCCGAGCCGCGTAGCATCCCGGCACATGGCACAGTTCCACAAATGTGGATATGCCTCAAGGCGTCGCTAAGTCATTGAAGTTGATGCTGTCGAGATGAACTGTTCCGCATCATCAACGCGTTCGCGCCTTTGACAAACTTTGCCAAAATCGGTTATGTTGCCTTCAAATGGAGGTTATCAATGGCCACGATGAAGGATTGGGTGGAGGCCCAGGCCAGGAGCGGGCGATATTCGAATGCTAACGACTACGTGCGCGACCTGATCCGACGCGACCAGACGCGAAACGACAAGATCGTCGCCATGCAAAGCTTCGTCGAGGCCGGGCTCCAAAGTGGTGTCGGCATCCGATCAAAGGATGAACTCTTCTCTGAAGCGATGGCTCGTGCCAGCAAGTCATGAGCTTTAAGCTTTCCACCGAAGCGGAAGAGGACATTATTGTGATCGCCGAGCAAGGTGTCCGTATCTTCGGGGCAGCCCAGGCAAAGCGATACCACGATGAACTTTTCGCATTATTGACCTGATAGCTGTCAATCCACGCACTGCGCGCGAACGGGATGAGATTGACCCACCCGTTAGAATCCCTTTATCGGATCGAAGATGATGGGACAATTTTTGTAATACGAATTCGCCACGCGCATGAAGATTGGGCAAGTGATTCAATTTAGCGCACCTCGGATGAAGCTGTGGGATTTGGTGTGTCTCAGGTTTGAATCGGTTCAAGACCTGAAACCTGCCAGTGCGAAAACCGTTTTGGCAGCTACGCCGCTTTCATCTCGTCCAATGCCCTTGCAAGATTCCTTGACGGGGGCAATCCGAACAGTCGCGCATACTCCCGACTGAACTGGTTCGGGCTTTCATATCCCACGCCATAAGCGATTGAAGTCGCGGAGCCTTGACCTGCGATCAGTTGGGAGCGTGCATGAAGAAGGCGGACGCGCTTCTGATACTGCAGAGGGCTGAGCGCCGTGACCGCCTTGAAGTGACGATGAAACGCCGATACGCTCAACGCTGCCATTTCAGCGAGCGCCTCAACCCTGATTGTCTCGGCAAAATTCTGACGAATCCAGTTGATCGCGATGCTGATACGCGAGAGCGCCGTGTCGGGCGAGGCGATGTCTCGTAACATCCACCCGAGTGGTCCCTGGAGGACGCGTAACAGGATTTCCCGCTCGTAAACAGGGGAGCACCGCGATCTCCTCAGGCTGTTCCATCAGTCGCAACATAGGGATCCAGGCATCAAGAAGATCCTTGTTGACCGGAGCCACCGAAAACCCGGATCCGAACAGTTCACTGGACACCTTGACCGGCAGGTCGCGGATCAGACCTGCGACGATGGTTGGGCCGAGTGTCAAGCTGACCGCCAGATAGGGTTCCCCTGCCGCCGAAGGGTGCACAGACCCGACGGCCGACAGATCTTCATTGCCCGTGTTGAGCGCGAGATGGTGATGGCGGCCGCCCACACAAACCCGGACTCCGCTCTTTATGCTTCATGCGCAGCGGTGCACTCAGCGAGTTGCTTCATCCCACGTGAAAGATACAACGGGGCACCGGTTCGTTATGATTCAGGCGTGGGATCGAAACTGTTCCGGTCCCCAGGAGCGGTATATTTAGGCATTCAGTTGGGCCCGTTGACCGATATGTATAGCGAAGCGCCCGCCTTTTCGGCCGCTGCCCTCAGGCGCTTGTCTCTAGTCCATAGGGCCGCGCGTCGGTCGAGAAGTACTGATGCCAGCAAGTGGGCATCTGTGTAACCAATACCCATGCTGAAAATGCTGTGGCGATCGATCATTGTCATGACTTCTTCGTGCGTTGCAACAACCGCTGAGCGTTGAGCGGCCAGAAAAGCCAATACACTGTCGCGACCCCGAAGGCTGCCGAGCGCGAGTTCGCCGATTACGCTCGGGTGGCAAAGCAGGCGGTCGTCCTCAATAACCTTACGCAGCTCGGCGTCGACTTGGCGAAAATGATCAATCCAAATCGAGGTATCAGCTAGTATCACTTGGCGGGGGCGCTCCGGCGGCGCGGGGCTGCTTCGGCATCGGGCATGGTTCCTCCAAGCGCGATAAGGCGTTTTCCGGACTCTACACGAACAAGCGTCTCCAACGCTTGGCGCACGAGAGCCGCCGTTTCCTTGGTCCCAGTTAATGACCTGGCCTTTTCCATAAGCGTGTCGTCGAGGTTGATAGTCGATCTCATGACCTGGCTCCCTTGTTGAGGCGCAAAAACTAGCACCAATTGGTGAAGAATTCCACGCCTAATTTCCGGCCCCATGTATTCGGAGTCCGATGAAGAGCCGCACGACACGGTAAATTCTCGGACAACCGGACCTCCATGAGCTACGGTCCGGAGCTTGAGCGCGCCCAGGAAGAATACGATCGGGTTCGAGACTAGCTCGACTGGTATCGGCCGACATTCGATTGCTTGGCCGGGCCGCTCATCACGCGGCCGCGTTCATGAGATGGTCCGAGACGGTCGAGATAAACGCACGAAGACGCTGAAGGCGTCGCAGGTCCCGGTGATATCCCATCCAGATGTCTCGCGCCGGCGGCGGCATCGGCATTTCCAGTCTGCGGATACCGGCAATCTGATCGCCGACGACGCGGGGCAGGACGGCGATCCCGACGCCTTGCCTGCACATGCGCCCCTGGACGTTGCGGTTGTTCGATCGCAGGATAGGTCTCGCGTTGGGGAAACTCTCTATAAGCCAAGCGATATCGGGGAACTGCCCGGTTGACGTATCGTGGGTGATCAGCCGGAAACCAGTCCCGTCGCCACATTTGGGATCAGGCGACTCCTCGGCGATATAGACGCCGTACTCCAGCCTGAAGAGCCGCCGCTGATCGCGTGCCGATCAAGGCGCTGATCGTCGTCAAGCAGTAAAGTAACTGTTTAAGTGTCTCCCGGACGGGGTGGAACCGGCGCGGCGAGCAGCCGACAGCGCGTGTGAAGGCAGTGCTGAACGCGCTTGCCGACTTGTAGCAAATCAAAAAGGCAACCTCCTCCATCATTGCCATCCCGGACTTGAGTGCCTCTTTGGCAAGCGCCATGCGCCACCGCAACAGGTACGAGATCTGGCCGATCCCGACGACGGCACGAAAGCGCGTCGCGAAGGCGGATCGCAAGACACCGCAGAGCCTCACTTCTCAATTAAGCCAGCTTTGCCTCAAAGGCGCTGATCCGAGACAATCCATCTGGGTGGTTCTTGCGCTCGGAAAGCGAAGGCTAAGCTGCGTCGCGAAGTCCGGGCCAGTTTCGATCAGCCCGAGATTTTCTACAGCCACGCCTTGATGCCGCAAGGCCTGTGTGAAAACGCCTGTCCCCGGGCCTAGTTTAATGACTGTGCCCGTCTCCGCAGATATTTCGGCTGTCATGAGAGAAGACGGCGCACGCCCTGACGGTGTAATGGAGGCGACCCGGAGGGGCGCGGAAAGCCACGCCCGAAAAAACAAAAAGGCATCGGCAGTCCTGTTCGTCATCGCTTGCTGGCTCCCGGATTCAGGCGCATCGAATACCGTCGCTGAAGCCGCCACACCAAGGCTGTGAGTACTTCCGCGACAACAAGCAGGACCAGTATTTTCAGGGCGAGCGCGGACGAATTGATGCCAGGAATGGCCAGCACAGCCAGGTAGCCGGCGGCGATGAACAAGCCGTTCCACAAAGGTGCGGATCAGGAACGGCATGGAGAAGGCGTAAAAAGGCGCTCCTGCGAAGCCCAGGAAAATGGTGCCCGTGAACAACCAGCGGAACGCCGGGGACGACAGTAGGTCAAGGCTGGTTCGCAGAAATGGTTCATCGCGAGCGGCTGTTGTTGGGAGAGGCGGAGTGGGACCGGCAACAAGAATGGTCAACAACCCGATCAAGATCCCGATGGCTCCAGCACCCATCAAAACGATACGCCAGCCAAATAGGTCTGCAATCGCGCCGCCTGCCGCAAACCCCACCATCGTGCCTAGTGGGATGCCCATTGCGAACAGACCGATTGCAAGACCGCGCCGCTCGAGCCCTATTTTGCGGACGATGAGAGCATGACCTGACGGGACGGCGCCAGCCTCCCCGAATGCGACGCCGAAGCGTGTGAGGGCAAGGAACATGAAACTGGCGGCAAAACCGCCGAGTGTCGTCATGACGCTCCAGATCAGGACGCAGGACACCAGTACGAACCTGGGCGATCCCCGATCTGCTGCACGGGCAAGCGGTAATGAGAGAAGGGCGTAGCAAACCGCAAAAGCGAGGCCCGTGAGTAAGCCCATCTGGGTGTCGGTCAGCGACAGGTCTGCTTTTATTTTTTCCGCCAGGATGAAGGGAAGTATCCGATCGATCTGCGAGAACGCGTTGATCAGGAGAAGCACGATGCATATTGCGGCCATTCGCAGGCCCTTTGCGTATTCCCGGCTGGACGCAACGGGTGGCGCTCGTGTCTCTGAAGGGTCTATTGACCGGGCGACAATTTCTGTCATCTTGAGGTCACTCCTCGCTTGGTTGCACCCTTAAGCTAGATGGAGTGTCCAATGACCAGAATGCCCGAACCTTCAAGAAACTTGCCTATTCCTGCAGAAGAGGCGATGATGCCGGCGAGGAGCCACATATTGCCGTGGCCCCTGAAACAGCCGGAGCCCCGTTTGAATACGCCATTGCTCTCTGCCGTCACGGCCTACATCGAAGACCAGGGTGGCGGGCAAGGCCTGTTCCCGACGGCCATAGAAGGTTTCAACATCGTCCGCTCGTTTCAGTCGATGATGCCTATGCGCAACATCTATCGGCCGTCGCTGTGCGTCGTGCTGGAAGGTGCGAAGGAGTTGCAGTTTGGCGATGAACATCTCAACTACCGCAGCATGGAGTGCTTGGTCGTCAGTGTCGGCGTCCCGGCGACCGGAAGGATCGTCGAGGCCAGTGCTGCAACGCCATATGTCGGCGTCATGGTCGATTTCGACGTGGCAACCGTGCGGGAGGTCCTCGAACAATTGGATATACCGCCAGTGCAGTCGGACACGACCGGTCCTTGCGCTTTTATCGCCAAAGTGGATCAACCACTAGCCGATTGCATTCTCCGCCTGGTTCGACTTCTGGCAACTCCGAAGGCGATTCCGATCCTGGCGCCTTCGATCGTGCGCGAGATTTGCTATTGGCTGTTGAGCGGCCCGCATGGCGGCGAGATTTGCAAACTTGCCTGCCCGGAATCAAACATCGAACGTGTGGTAAGGGCCGTATCCCTGTTGCATACCAACTTCGCCGACACTTTACGCGTCGATCAGTTGGCCGATGTTGCGCGGATGAGCCAGTCTTCGTTTCACCAGCATTTCAAGGCACTGACCTCGATGACTCCGCTCCAATTCCAGAAGCAATTACGGCTGCTAGAGGCGCGCCGCCTCATGGTCACGAAAGCTGCCAATGTGGCTGAAGCGGCCTACAAGGTCGGGTACGAGAGCGCGTCGCAGTTCAGCCGAGAATATTCGAGAACTTTTGGCGTCGCGCCTAAACAGGATGCTCTGAACCAACAGCGCCTCCACAACGAATATGCGAGCCGCACCGTACGATCCGCGTGATCTCTCAGGAAGCAGTTTCCGGCTAGGCACTTTTTACCAAGCTGCTTCGTAGATCCTCGCGGCATCCGACAGCGACACCGTGCGCGGGTTGTTGACCAGCAAGCGGGTCTGCTCCATCGCACTTTCCGCTAGCATAGGAAGCTCTTCCTTGGGAATTCCTACATCCCTTAGGCGTACAGGGAGGTTCAGGCGCACAGGCAGCATTGCCAACCCTTCGATAAAACCGGAAAGCCGCTCGGCCTGACCGGCTGGCTCAAGGTGAGGAAAGATACAAGGCGCCAGCTCGGCATAGGCATCGCCACACGCGGTTTCGTTGAAGCGCAGCACATGCGGCAGGACCAGACTGTTGGAAAGGCCGTGCGCAACGTGATAGCGGCCACCGATCGGGTAGGCGAGAGCATGGACGGCAGCGACCGGCGAATTGGCAAAGGCCTGGCCAGCCAGCATGGCGCCGAGCAGCATCGCCTGTCGGGCGGCCAGATCAGTTCCGTTCATGACTGCGACTTCGATATTCGCCCCGAGAAGCCGAAGAGCCTCTTTGGCAAGGGCACGGGAAACCGGATTGTTGTTCGTACTCGCGGAGGTAAAGGCCTCGATGGCGTGCACCATGGCGTCAATCCCCGTTGCAGCCGTCACGGCTGGAGGAAGGCCGAGGGTCAGCTCCGCGTCGAGAAGAGCTACGTCCGGTAAGAGCACCGGCGATACGATGCCCTTTTTTTCGTATGCGCCGGTTGTGACAATGGAAATCGGCGTGACTTCGGAGCCGGTGCCCGCCGTTGTCGGCACCAGCACCAGCGGCAGGCGCTGTCCGCTTACTTTGCCTACTCCATAGATATCATCGAGGGCTTCGCCGCTTTTGCAGAGCAGGGCCACCAGCTTTGCCACATCGAGCGACGAGCCGCCGCCAATGCCAAGTACACCCGTGGCGCCGAAACCGATCGCCTGCGCCATAGCCGAATGAATGATGGCTTCCGGCGGATCGGCGACAACGCCGGTAAAAAGCGACATTTCAGCGCCGCCGTCCGCAAGGCTTGCCAGGGCCGGCTGAACGAGCCCCGCCTTGGCGACCCCTTCGTCCGAAATCACCACGACGCGCGGCCCAAGTCGGGCTTTCGTCAGCTCCGAAAGCCTCGCGATGCAACCCGGTCCCGCGATGATCTGCGGGACGGTCGCGAATGTGAATGTGGACATCTTGCCGGTCTCTCACTGATGCCACTTGACGAGCGGCTGATAGTGATGCGGCTGGCGCATGACGACAAGATCCTTTCGCCGGACGATGTTCGTCGGATACGGCGTATCGAGATTGGTGGTGTCGACGGCTGCCGCCGCAATCCCGTCCTCGTCCAGGATTGCCGATTCCTGGCGCGGAAAGGCAAAGGAATCCGGCCCGAATACTGCGCTCTTGCCCAGGTACCCCCGCGCCGCATCCAGCACATTGGCGAAGGCGAAATAGAGGTTGTTCTCGCCGCCGCGCACGCGCAAGGCATGCCAGTGATAGGGATCGGCGCCCTTGGGGATCGGATAGTTATGCGGAATTTTCGTGCCGTTGTGGCTGCCGGTGAAAGTGCCTGCTATGGCTGATGGGCAAGCGACCACGTCGCATCCCATCAGCGCGAGCGAACGGATGGCTTCGGGATAGAGCGCATCATGGCCGACCGCCAGGCCGACCCGGCCGATGGCAAGATCGTAGACTTTCCATTCGTCGCCGGCCGTCGCCCAGCTGTCGGTAATGCCGAGATGCGTCTTGCGATAGCTGCCCACGAGCCCCTCGGGGCCAGCGAGAACAGCGCTGTTGTAGACCTTGTCCCCGTCCTCTTCGGCAAATCCGGCGACAAGATAGAAACCGAGCTTCATCGCCAGACGAACGAAGGCCGATACCGTCGGGCCCGAGAGCGGTTCCGCCCGGCCTTGCGGGGCCTCCAGTCCGGTCAGCGACAGTTCCGGGAAAACCAGAATATCCGGTGCTGTCGTTGCCTTCGCCTCGGCTGCCAGATCCGCGATGCGGGCGAGATTATCGGCGACGAGGGAGGTGGGGGCGAACTGGGCGACGGCGGCGCGGGATGCGCGTCCGCGCGGGATCGGCTGGTAGCCATAGAGACGGAAGTAATCGCCCGGATTCCAGGTGAAGCTGTTGGTCATCATGTTCATGTAGAGCTCGGGCCGGCGGGACTTGAATACCGGCTCGAACAAGACCTCGCGGCGGCGGGCGCGGGCAAGATCGACCGTGCCATAGGCGATCCCGTCGCCCGTATCGATCGATACGGCAACCGTACCGTCGGGCTCGATTAGGCAGCTTCCACCGGAAAACTGCACCGTTCTCTCCAGCCCCCAACGGTTGCTTTCGATGACATAGCAGGCGTTTTCGAAGGCGCGGTTGATCCAGTAGGGTGCCGGCGTGCGCTCCTGCAGCCAGTTGGAGATATGGCAGATGATGTCGGCACCGGCGAGTGCCTCCAGCCGCGCTGTCTCGAAGAAGTGCAGATCCATGCAGACCAGCATCGAGATCCGGCCGATCTCGGTTTCGAAGACCTCGTGGACGATGTCGCCGTTGGCAGCCCATTTCGGCTCGGCGATATAGGGATGCGATTTGCGATGCCGGCCAACGACGCCGTCTGGACCGATCAGGACGGCGGTATTGTAGTAAAGATCACTTGCCGGGTCGACTTCCGGCATGCCGACCACGATATAGCAGCGGTGTTTGCTGGCAATGGCCTGGAAAACATCCGTGGTCGCTCCGGGGATAGTCTCGACGAAAGGTTTCACCTCGGCCCTGTCGAACCAGCAATAGCCGGTCGTGCCCATTTCGGGCGTGACGATCAGGCGTGCGCCTGCCTCCGCTGCCTCTTCGCAAAGGGCTGCCAGCCGGCTGATATTGCGCGCCTTTTCGAACATGGTCGGCTCAAACTGGATGGTGGCCGCGGTATAGCTTTGGGTCGATGTCATGGTTGTTCCCATTGTCTCTATGAAAGAATATCGTCTGTTTCAGACAGCCATATGCCGATGAACAAGCGCGTCGGAGAGCGTGTCGATGGCGCCGGCCGCGACCACGCCTCCCTTCTCCAGCATTGCGAACTGGTGAGACGCGTGCCGCGCAAAGGCGACGTTTTGCTCAACAAGGATGATCGTCATGCCGATCTCGCGATTGAGCCGAATGATGATCTTTTCAATCTCCTCGACGATGGAAGGTTGGATGCCTTCGTTAGGTTCGTCGAGAAGCAGCACTTTCGGATCTGCGGCCAGCGCGCGGGCGATGGCGAGCTGCTGCTGCTGGCCGCCCGAAAGCACGCCGCCCGGCCGATCGAGATTGGCCATCAGGTATGGAAAGAGCTCCGGCACCAGCGCAGGAATCTCGCGTTTGCCATCGGTGCGGGCAAAGGCGCCCATCAGGATGTTCTCGCGGATGGTAAAATCGGGAATGATCTCCCGGCCCTGGGGGACGTAAGCAATACCGGCCCTTGCCCTTTCATGCGTTGGGGATGCGGCCATGTCCTTTCCCTGCAGACGCATCTCGCCCGTCATGCGGTCGGTCAATGCCATCAGGGTTTTCAACAGGGTCGTCTTGCCGGTGCCGTTGCGGCCGAGAATGCTTGTCACCTTGCCGGCCGGGACATCGAGCGTGATGCCGTGCAGGATATGGCTGCGGCCGTAAAAGCTGTGCACGTCTTTCAATGACAGCATCAGGATATTCCTTTTGAACCGAGATAGGCTTCGCGGACTTTCGGATTGCGTTCGATATCTTCGACGCTTCCTTCCGCCAGAACCTCTCCGAGATGGAGAACGGTGATGCGCTCGGCGATTTCGCGGACGAACCCCATGTCGTGTTCGACAACGAGAATCGTATGGCGACCTTTGAGATTGTTGATGATCTCCGCCGTCTTGCGGGTTTCCGCCTGGGTCATCCCGGCTGTTGGCTCGTCGAGCAGAACCACCTTAGGATCCTGAACGATGAGCATGCCGAGCTCCAGCCACTGTGTCTGACCGTGGCTCAAATAGGCGGCCATCACGTCGTGCTCGGCATCGAGGCCGATGAGGGCAAGGACGTCGTCGACGCGGTTTGCCTCCGCTCGTGAAAAGCCGAAGCGAAGATTGGCGAGCACCGAAGGATTGCGGCAATTGGCGACCTCCAGATTCTGTCGCACGGTAAGATCGCGAAAGACGCTGGGGATCTGGAATTTCCGGCCTATGCCGGCGCGTGCAATGCGATGTTCGGGCCAGTTGGTGATGTCGGTGTCGTAGACGAAGACCCTGCCTTGCGTGCTGCGCGTCTTGCCGCTGACCAAATCCATCAAAGTCGTCTTACCCGCGCCGTTTGCGCCAAGCAGCACACGCAGCTCGCCGTCGAAGACGGTGATGCTGACATTGTTGACGGCGCGGAAGCCGCCGAAATCGACGCTGAGACCGTCGATGGTCAATGCGATCGCACTCATATCACAATGCCTCGCTTTGTTGCTGCAGCGGTGAAGATGCCGCGCCGGGTTTGAGCCGGCGGATAAACTGCCGCAGCACATCATGCGCAACGCCGCCAAGGCCGCGCGGCATGAACAAAACGACCAGCACGAAGATGAGACCGATGATCGCCTTCCATGCCTCGACCAGCGCTTCGGTCTCGCTGACCTCCGCCTCGATCATGTTGATCAAGATCGCGCCGATGCAGGCGCCAAGTAGGGAGGAGCGGCCGCCGACGGCAGCCCAGACCACCATCGTCACGGAAAAGGACAGGTCCATGAACGTCGGAGACGCAAACTCCGCAACGACCACGTAGAGCATGCCGGCAACGCCGGCGATGCCCGCCGAAATCACGAAGAAGAACACCTGGTAAAGCGAGACGTCGAAGCCGAGATAGCGGGCCCGCACATGATCGTCGCGGATCGCCTGCAGGATCATGCCCGCGCGGGTTTCAACGATGAGACGGGCACCGATGAGCGTCAGCGACAGGCATGCGGCACACAGATAATAGGTCGCCCGGCTATAGGGATCGAATTCGATGCCACCGATCGTCAGCCAACCAAGATCCGTCAGACCGTTGAAGCCGTTTGTCACCGGTTGCGCATCGACCATGACGAGACGGACAAGCAGAACGAGCGCCAGCGTGATGATCGAGACGAAAACCCCGGAAATGCGCTTGCGGAAAACCAGCATGCCGAGTGCTCCGGCAATTACCACCGGAAGCAGGATGCCGAGCACAAGACCCACCGACTGACTTTGAAATGGAAGCCAGAGGAAGGAGCCCTTGTTGATGCAGCAAAGCTCCGTCGGCGCGCCGGGCTCGGCATTCCAGAGCATGAAATCAGGAACCGGCTTGTCGGAGCCCTGTTGCAGACTGGTCAGGCTCGACAGCTTCAGCGACATGGCCAGCATGTAGGCGCCGAGACCGAAAAACAATCCCTGGCCGAGATTGAGAATACCGGCATATCCCCATGTGAGCGCGATGGCGACGCCCAGCATGCCGTAGACCAGGTACTTCGAAATGCGGTTCAGCCAGAATTCGTCGCCAAAAACGGGCGCTGCAAATATCACCGCGATGAAGAGCACATAGGCGGCGACCTGGAATTTCCGTTCGATGCTCATGTCAGCGCCCCTTGAACGAGAACAGCCCGCTGGGCTTGACGAGAATGACGAGAATGACGACCCCGAACACGACGGCACGTGCCAGGATGTCGTTCGTACCGATGGCGACCAGCGCATTGATTTCGCCGAGAAGCCCTGACGACAGGATGGTGCCGAAAAGGCTGCCGACCCCGCCGGTGACGACGACCATGAAGCCGTCGACGACCATCGTCGTGCCCATGTCGGGAAAGACCGTTTTGAAGCCGGACATCATGACGCCGGCGACGCCGGCAAGGCCGGAACCGAAAGCAAATGTCATAGCGTTGACGCGTTTCACGTCGATTCCGCAGGCTGCCGCCATTTTCGGGTTCCGGATGATGGCGCGAACCTGCATGCCGGCCGCCGTCCGGTAGAGAATGAACCATGTCGCCAGTGTCAGCGCGGCGGTAACGGCGATGATGAAGGTGCGATAGGCGTTGATGTCAGTGCCGGCGAGCCTGAACGTGCCCTGCAGGTAGGCAGGCACCGCGACGTTCTGCAGGCCGGCCCCAAGACCTTCGACATGAAGGCCGAAAAAGGACAGGCCGAATTCGAGCCGCACCGCCTGCTGCAGGAGGATGGCGATCCCCCAGGTGGCGAGAAGCGTGTCCAGCAGACGGCCATAAAGCCGCCGCACAACCACCCGCTCGATCAGCAGACCGAGCAGGGCCGTCACGACGAAGGCCAGCGGGATCGCAAGCAGAAGGCTTGCCTTCAGCCAGATGCCGGAGAGGACGGCGACATAGGCGCCGATCATCACCATCTCTCCATGAGCCATGTTGATGACGCCCATGGCGCCGTAGGTGATGGCAAGGCCGAGCGCCACCAAAAGAAGGATCGAGCCGAGACTGAGGCCGATAAACAGAATGTCGAGCATAACGCCACCGTTCGTGAGAAGGGTGGGCCGAACTCTGCTGCGCCTTGCCCATCCTGAAGGCAGGATGGCAGCTTGGGGAGAAGAGTGGAGGCCCGCCTTAACGAGACATGATCCCGCCACCCATGGATGGCGGGACGACGCGGGGAGGGGTCAGCCCTTGAGCTTTGCGGCGTCGAGACCGTTGCTGGTGCAGAACAGATTGCTCTCCGTCTCGCCATAGGCCGAATAGGGCAGAGGCTTGATCGGCGCCGGGTAGGCGTTCACCACCTTGCTCTGGCCGTCCGCTTGCCATTGCCCGATGCGCGGCGTCAGCCAGCAATGCAAGTTGTCGGGGTCGGTGGTCACCTTGCCGCCGGGCGCTTCGTAGGTTTGGCCGCGGATGCCGGCCCTGATCGCGTCCGCGGACAGATCGCCGGATTTTTCGACGGCCTGCTTCCACAGGAAAACCTGGAAATAGGCGGCTTCGAGTGAGTGGTAGGTGACGGCTTTCGGATCGTTGACGAAGGTCCTGAAGCGGTCGATGAAGCTCTTGTTCGCCGGCGTGTCGATCGACATGAAATAGGGGAAGGAGGTGTAGCTTCCGGCCGCATATTCGGCGCCCATCGCCGCGATTTCGATTTCGGAGGTGACCGTCGCGCAGATCGGCAGAACCTCCTGCGAGAGCCCTTGGTTCTTGAACTCGCGGTAGAAGGCGATGATGGAGTCTCCGACCACGTTGGACAGAACCACGTCGGCGCCGGATTCCTTGATCTTGCTGACCATGACGGCCCATTCCGAATGGCCGAGTTCCAGATATTCGTCCGCTACCCATTCGGCGCCGGCCGCCTCGATCAGCTTCTTGGAAACCTTGGCCATCTCGCGCGGATAGACATAGTTCGAGCCGACGATGAAGAATTTCTTCTTGCCCAGTTTCTCGACGATCCAGGGAATGTAGTTGGCGAGCTGCTGGTTCGGAACGGCGCCGGAATAGACCACGTTGCGCGAGCACTCGAAGCCTTCGTAATGTGTCTGATAGAACAGCATCGCGCCACGTCGCTCGAAGATCGGCAGCACGGCCTTGCGGCTGGCCGACGTGTGGCAGCCGAACACGGTCGAAATCTTGTCCTTGAGGATCAGTTTCGAAGCCTTCTCGCTGAAGGTTTTCGGATCGGATGCACCGTCTTCGACGACCACCTCGACTGGGCGACCGAGAACGCCGCCGGTCGCGTTGATTTCGGCCACGGCCATCATGACGCCGTTTGCCAGAAGTTTCTCGGCAACGGAAAGCCCGCCCGTCTGCGAGTAGAGCGCACCGACTTTGATGGCATCGGCTGCCAGGGCGCGGCTGCCCAAAGCCGGCAAGGCGAGTGCGGCGGAAGCGGTCGCTGCGGTTTTCAGAAATTCACGTCTGTTGAACACCATCTTGGTTCCCCTTTTTTTGATTGGCGCACGCGGCGGCACTGCCCGCCAAACGGCAAGGCTCTCATGCCGGAAATGAGTAGAGAACTGACGTCACTGTCAGCAGACAACAAAAAACCCGCGAGGCCTGTCACAGCCTGCGGGCATCCTTGCCATCACCGCATCACGGCTGCGCCGCGTGCAACAGCGGCACATGGCTTCGTTAAACGAAGGGATGTGCCGGAGGTGTTTTGTTCGAAACACGTGAAAAACTAATCATGTTTTTGGGACGGGCGCAAGAGCTGTTCGGCGTTGATAATCGAATTGGCAATTTCATCGATCGGCACGCGCCGAGCCATCGCTTGCTCGCGCATTTCACGATACGCCTCATTCTCGCTGGTGCCGCGATTGGCCATCAAAATGGCTTTGGCCCGAGCAAGTTTTTGGTCTCCCATTACCTTGCGCTTGTATTTGCGTGCTTCCTTGACGAGCTTTTGCCGCTCCAGCCAGAGGTTGCGGGCGATGGCGAGATTGGTCAGCAGACCAAAGGGTTTGATTGGTCTCTCGACAATGGCGAGCGCCCCGCTTTCCAGAACGATCTGCAACGTCGAGGGGTTTTCGTAACCGACGATGGCAAGCATTGTCGGGGCAGGATTGGGGAAAGACTTCAGCAGGCGTTCGATTTCCGGTCGCGCCTCATCTTCCATGGCAAGGAAGACGACATCCGTGCCGTGTGGCAGTTCGGGTGGCACCGGCCAGAGGCAACTGACCGTACAGCCGATACGGCGCAGGTGATCGACGAGAAACTCCCCCTCGGATGTCCAAGGATGGATGACCAGAACCTTGAGATCCCGCAAATCTCTGAGAAGGGCGAAAGACATCGTCGCTCCCTCTCAAACCTGAACACGATGCGGGAAAGTCCGCGTCAAGTCCGGACGATATTCTCGCATGAACGGGTCCGGCGCCACTCGGAGCGACGGATCATAGACGATGTCGTAGCCGCCCTGTGGATTCACCCTTGCCACTCTTGGCCACAGATGCGTGTGGTTTGTCATCCGGTCTATCTTCACCGCACCCTGCGGGGCATCGTACTCGACATCATAGAGAGCCGGCAGAAGCTGCTCAAGTCCGTCGCCACCGGCGCGCTGCAAAGCAGCCGCATAGAGATAAACCTGGAAATAAGCCGCTTCGGCCGGCGCGGTTGGCAGCATCTGCAGGCCGTATCGCTGTTGGTAAGCCGAGACGAAAGCCCGGGCGCGGGGCGTATCCAGAGAGGCGAAGAAGGGGGCTGCGGTGATATGCCCCTCGGCCACATCCGGCCGCATACGGATCACATCCGCCTCGCTGGTCGACTGGCTCGCGATCGGCATTGTCGCCGCATCGAAACCGGCCTCCTTGAACGCCGTGTAGAAGGGAATGATACCGTCGCCGACAATCGTCGAATAAATGACATCCGGCTGTGCCGCGCGAATATGCCGGATGATCTTGGCAACGTCCTCGGTTTTGAGGTTCAGGGGAACATACATCTCGTCCAGGACCTGTCCGCCCACCTGAAGAAACAGGTCACTGATCGTCCGGTTGGATTCATAAGGATAGACGTAGTTCGAACCCACAAGGAAAACCCGCTTTCCGTAGTGCTCGGTCAGGAAGTCGACGAGCTGGACGGAGTTTTGATTGGGGGCAGCACCCGTATAGATGCAGTGCCGGGAGTATTCGAACCCCTCGTAGAGCGTCGGGTAAAACAGCAGTGCATCACGGGCCTCGATGACGGGCAGAGCGGCTTTGCGGGTGCTCGACATATGGCAACCGAAAACGACCCGGACCCGGTCTTCGTCGCAAAGCTTGACTGCAAGTTCCTTGTAGAGATTGGGCGTCGATTGCGGATCGTACACGACGGGCTCGATCGTCCTGCCGAGCACGCCGCCGGCCGCGTTGATTTCGTCGATCGCCAGCAAGGCCGCGGCCCTCTGGGTTGTTTCCACGGCTCCCGTCACACCCGTTTCTGAGAACAGCACGCCGACCCGCCAGTTTTCTGAATGCATCATCGCCCACCAAAAAATAAAAAAGCTCCCGCCCGTTTCCGGTCGAGAGCTACCCTGCTCATGGGATATCAGCGGCTCATTGAAGCCTGCCGACCCATGATGTCAGTTTCCGTGTCCGGTGACAATAGCGGAACGAAAGGCCGTGCATGGTTATCGGCGTGCATCCTCAAGGACCATCGCAGCACCTTTCATCGCGATCATCGCCGTCGGCGTATTGGTATTGCCGGAGGTGATCGTCGGCATGATCGACGCATCGATCACGCGAAGACCCGCTATCCCGTGGAAGCGCAGGCGTGCATCGACGACGGACAGCGGATCGTCCGCGCGACCCATCTTCGCAGTCCCGACCGGATGGAAGATGGTGGTGCCGATATCGCCGGCGGCCTTCGCAAGCGATGCGTCGTCGTCGCCGATGGCAATGCCCGGCAGAACTTCCTCCGGCCGGTACGGTCTCAGCGCGGGCTGTGCCATCAGCCGCCGCGTCGCGCGGATAGCGTCCGCTGCCACGCGCCTGTCTTCCGCTGTCGTCAGATAGTGCGGGGCGATGAGTGGCGGTGCGTGGGGATCGGCTGAGCGCAGCCGCACCTCGCCGCGCGACGTTGGCCGCAGATTGCAGGCGCTGACGGTGATCGCAGGAAAACGATGCAACGGTTCGCCGAACCTGTCCAAAGACAGGGGCTGGACGTGAAACTGGATGTTGGCGCGATCGTGCGACTGATCGGAGCGCATGAACAGGCCGAGCTGGGATGGCGCCATGGTCAGCGGTCCACGGCGACGCAGGGCATAGTCGATTCCCATCAGGCCACGGCGCAGAAGCGAGTGATAGGTTTCATTAAGCGTACGGGCGCCGCTGATCCTGTAGACGGAGCGCTGCTGCAGATGATCCTGGAGATTGCGCCCGACGCCGGGCCGTGCGAGAGCCGGTTCGATGCCCGCGGCAGAAAGCCATTCAGCCGGCCCGATGCCCGACCGGTGCAACAGCTGGACGGAGCCGATGGCGCCGGCACTCAGCACGACTTCGCCCCTTGCCGTCGCCGTTCTTAAGACGCCGTCGCGAATATAGCGCACCCCAGTTGCCCGCCCGTCTTCGATGACCAGCCTGTCCACCAGAACACCTGTTTCAAGCCGCAGGTTCGCCCGCGCTAAGACCGGCTTCAGAAAACCCCTTGCCGAAGACCACCGACGACCACGTTTCTGATTGACGTGAAAATAGCCGGATCCTTCATTGTCACCCGTATTGAAATCCGCGATCTTGGCGACGCCGAGTTCCGCTGCAGCCTCCCGAACGGCGTCGAGGATCGGCCAGGAGACACGCGGGGCCTCGACGCGCCAGCCGCCGCCTATGCCGTGATGCGCGCTTTCCCCCATAAAATGATCTTCCATCTGCCGGAAATGGGGCAGAACGTCCTGCCAGCCCCAGCCCGCAAGACCAAGGCTCGCCCATCCATCATAGTCCGCCGCCTGACCACGCATGGCGATCATTGCGTTGATCGCGGAGGAGCCGCCGATGACTTTGCCGCGCGGGTAGGACAACGAACGGCCGTTCAGGCCGGCTTCAGCCTCCGTCTTGAACATCCAATCGGAGCGGGGATTGCCTATGGTGAATAGATAACCGACGGGAATATGAAACCAGATCCAGTTGTCCTTGCTGCCGGCCTCAAGGAGCAGCACGCGGTTTCTTGGGGTTTCAGACAGCATGTTCGCAAGGATACACCCTGCCGTCCCCGCCCCCACGACAATGTAATCATAATCCCCCTCCATCGCTTTTCTCCGCCTTATGTCGATATCCCAAACCGGTTTATCGGCGACGCCACTGAAGACAAGGCGCGAAGAAGCACATACCATGTGCAAAAAGGAGTTCTGGGAAGATGGATTGGGACAATATCAGGGTATTTCTGCACATCGCTCGCACTGGCCGGATCATCGATGCGGCAAAGGCCCTGGCGCTTGACCACTCAACTATCAGCCGCCGTCTCGCCAAGCTCGAGGAGAGCCTTGGAGTTCAGCTATTCGAACGGGCCGGGCGGCGGTTGTGCATCACCTCGGCCGGTGAAGATCTCAGACGATCGGCGGTCAAGCTGGAATCGATCGTCCTTCAGGAGATCGGCGGGCTCGGTGCCGAGACGACGACCGGCATGACGGGCCGCGTGCGGATCGGTGCACCGGAGGGGCTCGGCGTAGGTTACCTCGGCGGACGCATTGCAGCCATCATGCAAGACTATCCGAACCTTGACATCGAGCTTGTTGCTTTACCTCAGACCTATTCGCTTTCTTCGCGGGAAGCCGACATCGCTATTTCGCTCGATCGCCCGGAAGAAGGCAGCCTGGCAACACGCAAGCTGACCGATTATGAGTTGGGCTTTTACGCCACCCGTGACTATCTCGGGCGAAACGGCCTTCCCCAGACGCTGGACGATTTGACCGGCCACACGCTCTGCGGCTACATCGCGGGGCTTCTCCACACGAGGGAGCTTGCCTATCTCGACATTGCGGATCTGAAGCCGGCGATGCGGTTCACGAGTACGAGCATCATTGCTCAATGCGCCATGATTGAAAGCGGCATGGCAATGGGCGTTCTGCCGGCCTATCTTGCTGCAGGAAAACACCTGCTTGTCCCGGTCCTGCAGCCGTCGTTCCTCTTGCGCCGCAGCTACTGGCTGTCGGTTCATGAGGACCTTCGGCGTCATGCCCGAATTCGCAAGACTGTCGACTTACTCACCGCGGCAGTTCGAAGGGAAAGATCGTTGTTTGCTAAGGCTTCTTCGACACGCGATACGTCAGCGCCGTAACATGCCTCTATCCGGACGATCAAAAAGGTTTCAACATAGCGTACTATATTGTCCGCCAGCAGATGCATTCTGTTCTTGGGAATGCCGATATCCCTCAGGCGCACGGGCAGGTTCCGGTGTACAGGCAAGAATCCCAATCCTTCGCTGAAGATCAAGAGCCGGAATTTTCAATGATGCCGAAGGTGGAGGACAGGGTTTCGGGTTCGAATCTCTTCAAGAGCTTTTAAACGATCGTCCGCTTCCTTTCCCTGGGTATTTTTTAGGCGCCGAGATGTGATTTTGTGATATTTATAGAAATATCTGATCCGCCTATTCCGCCTACGCAATAGATAAATGCTGAAAAATTCGCCACTCTTGAGTTTTTAGCGAGCGCCGCGCCGATCGGATTTTCCGAAATTGCACTTATAATCAACAGAATAGAAATCGCCGGAACCGGCTTACGGCGGGAGTATGGCATTGCAATTTTCTAATTTACGAGAGCCCATTGAAAAAGGAAAAAATGCCCGATATCGTGGAATAATAAGAAAGCCACATAAAACCACAAAAAGGGAAACAGCTTATGAATGACATCAGCAGACGCAATTTCCTCGCCGGACTTGGTGCGGCTGGCACGGGTGCCGGTCTCCTGCAGATCAACCCGGATTTCCTGTTCTCCTCGGCCTTGGCCCAGTCGGGCAAGACGGTGGTGTTCCTGTCGGCGGAAAACATTACGGGCAACTGGGACCCGACCGGTCACACGACGCTGTCGCAGAAGAATATCGAAGGCTTCGTCATGGGTTTCCTGACGCGGACGCCGATGACTGTCGAAAAGCCCGATGAAGTGGTCTATGAACTGGCCACCAGCATCAAGCTTCTCGATCCGAACAAGCTCGAGATCAAGCTGCGCGAGGGCGTCAAATTCCACGACGGCAAACCCTTCAAGGCCGAAGACGTCAAGGCGACCTTCGAATACGGCTCCGGGCCGGACCGCCCGGCCCAATTCTATCCCGGCCCGACCGAGACGCTTGTTATCACCACCCCTGACGACTACACGGTCATCGTCGATACCTCCAAGGGCGGATATCCGGCCCATCTGTTCATCTTCCTCGCCTCATACCTGCCGATCATGTCGGCGACCGATGTCGCCGGCGGCCCGACCGGCCCGCTGACGCAGCGCCTGAACGGCACCGGCCCGTTCAAGTTCGTCAAGCAGGAAGGCAATGCCACGATCCTCGAAGCCTATCCTGATTATTTCCTCGGTACGCCGAAGATTCCTGGCATCAGCTTCAATTTCGTCGGCGACAGCACGACACGCATGCTGTCCCTGCTCAATGGCCAGGCCTCGATCGTCGAGCGTCTGGAACCGGAACAGGTGACCTCGCTCGAGGGCAATGATAAAATCGCCATCAGCAGCGTCGTTTCGGTCGAGAATAAATATCTCTGGTTCCGCTGCTCGAAGGCGCCGTTCGACAACCCGCTCATCCGCAAGGCGGCCTGCCACGCGATCGACCGCTCGATGATCGTCGAAATTCTGGGCTCGGCCGGTCATGTTTCATCCAACTATGTGTCGCCGGTGAAGTTTGGCTATGTCGACCTGCCGAACTACCCGGAATACAGCCCGGAAAAATGCCAGGCGCTGCTGGCCGAGGCCGGTTTCCCGAAGGGCGAGGGTCTGCCGCCGCTGGAATACATCACCTCCGTCGGATTCTACCCGAAGACCAAGGAATACGGCGAGGTCATCACCGCCATGCTGCAGGAACAGGGTTTTCAGGTGTCGCTCTCCGTTCTGGAGATCGCCGCCTGGAACGAACGCCTCTACGATCGGCCGGGCGGCGGCCCCGGCCATATGGTCGATTGCGGCTGGTCCACCGGTTCGCCCGAACCCGACCTCGTATTGCGCACGCATTTCCATTCGACCTCGAAGCGCATCACCGGCATCGTCGACAAGGAACTCGACGCGACACTCGACAAGGAGCGCAGTGCCCCGTCGCTCGATGAGCGCAAGAAAATCCTACAGACAGAAACCATGCCCATGCTTGCCGAAAAGGTGCCGGCCCTGTCACTGTTCACTTCGGTGATGATCCACGCAATGGACAAGTCGCTGGCTGGCCTATTCATCTATCCTGACGGGTCCATGGACGCCTCGAAGGCCGCATTCAGCTGATGCTGGCTTGCGTTTTCCGCGGCGCTGGAGGCCGGCGCCGCGGAGGTTTTCGTTCGCTCATGATGTCAACAAGCGACCGCGACCGTCACCGCTCAGGACGGATCACTCCGATTGCTGCCAGGATATGACATGTTCATTCTCAGTTTTCTGGTTCGACGGCTGGCGCAAGGTGCACTGATCGTCTTTCTGGTGACGCTGCTTATCTTCACGCTGCTGCGTGTGGTTCCCGGCGATCCTGTCCGGCTGATGGCCGGCGGTATGGCGCCGGAAGCGCTGATCGAGCAGATCGCCAAGGACATGGGCCTGCGTGATCCCATCCTCGTGCAGTTCGGCCGCTACAT
The DNA here is from genome assembly GCF_013087515.1 of Rhizobium sophorae. Lineage (GTDB taxonomy): Bacteria > Pseudomonadota > Alphaproteobacteria > Rhizobiales > Rhizobiaceae > Rhizobium > Rhizobium sophorae. The sequence continues at coordinate 53,308 of NZ_JABFCN010000031.1, forward strand.
GAGCGGCGTCGTCAGGGGGGATCTCGGGCAATCCTTCGTGCGGCCTGCAAGCGGTGCTTCCACCGGCGGTTCCAGTTTCGGCGATTCCACCCGCGGCGAGCGGGCCGAAGTGCTGACCCTGATCGGGGACACCCTGCCGATGACGCTGCAACTCGGCGGACTGGCAATATTCTTCGCCCTGGTCTTCTCCTTTCTCGTCGGTATTCCCGGCGGACTGGCGCCCGGACGATGGCCGGATCGCGTCGCATTCTACATTTCCTCGATCTTCATATCGCTGCCGAACTTCTGGCTCGGCATCGTCCTTGCCATGCTTCTGTCGGTCAAGCTCGGTTGGCTGCCCGCGATCGGCTACTCCGGCTTTGCCTATACCATCCTGCCGGCGATCGTTCTGGCCGTCGAACTGGCGCCGGTGCTGATCCGGACGCTGACCGGATCGGTGGCCACCGTGATGATGGAGCCTTTCATCGCGGTCGGCAATGTCCGCGGCCTTAGCCGCAGCCGCATCATCGTCGCCCATGCGCTGCGTAATGCCTCCGTTCCGCTGCTCAACCTGATCGGCATCCAGATCAGCGGCCTGCTGGGCGGCGTCCTCGCCGTCGAATTCATCTTCGACTATCCGGGCCTCGGACTTTTGACCATCAACGCCGTGCTGCAGCGAGATTTCCCGCTGATCCAGGGGATCGCCATCGTCACCAGCGCGATCTTCGTCTTCATCAACATCGCAGTCGACCTGATTGCCACCATGATCGATCCAAGGTTGGAATATTGATGAGCGTGACCGAGACAGACATCCCGGCAAACCCGGTTCCGGCAAGGCAACGCGGCGCTTCGGTGGCGCGGCGTATCTGGCGGATTGCCCTTGCCTCCAACGAATTCCGTGTCGGCGCTGTCATTTTCATCGTGCTGGTTCTGGCGGCCCTGCTTTATCCGCAACTGAGCGGCATCGACCCCACCAAGATGAGCGTCACCACGCGCCTGCATGCGCCGCCGTTCATGGGCGAAAAGTGGAGCTGGACGGCGCCGCTCGGCACTGACCAGATCGGCCGCGACATGCTGGTGCGCAGCCTCGTCGGCCTGCGTTACTCGTTGCTGATCGGGCTTTCCACCGTTCTCGTCATGCTGATTATCGGCTGTTCGCTCGGCACGATCGCCGGCTACTATGGCGGCCGCGTCGACATGGCGATCATGCGCCTGACCGATGCCCAGCTGTCGATCCCGATGATCATCCTGGCGATCACCGTGCTTGGCGTCTCGCGTCCGACGATCCCGGCGATCATCCTCGTCCTCGGCCTGTCGAGCTGGCCAGTCTATGCCCGCGTCACCCGCAGCGTCGTGATGACCGAGCGCAAGCGGGAATATGTGCGCGCCGCCGAAATCTACGGCGCGTCCGATTTCCGCATCATGGTGCGCCTGCTGGCGCCGCTGGTGCTGCCGCCGATCATCTTCGTCTCGGTGCTCGATGTCGCCCGGATGATGATCTTCGAATCCATCCTCGGCTTCATCGGGCTGGGTGTTCAGCCGCCGACGCCGACCTTCGGCAACATCATCGCCGATGGCCGCAAGTATCTGCTCAATGCCTGGTGGATCGCCACCATGCCGGGCGTGTTCCTGTGCCTGTGCCTGACCAGCATCAACCTGATGGGCGCATCGCTCGAACGGGCTCGCAATCGTATCTATGGAGGCAAATCGTGACTGGCACACCGCTTCTGAAGGTTCGCGATCTGAGCGTTGGCCTGGAAACGGGCGGCGGCATGCGTCCGATCATTTCCGACATCGGCTTCGATCTGGCCCCACGCGAAATTCTCGGCATCATCGGGGCGAGCGGCGCCGGCAAGACCGTGCTCTCGCGGGCGCTCGTCAACTGGATCGATCCGCCACTGAAGGTTACGTCTGGATCGGTGGTCTACAAATCCCAAAACATCCTCGATTTGCCGGCACAAAAGCTGCGCATGCTGCGCCGCGAGATCGCCTATGTCGGCGCCAATCCGGCCGGGGCTCTCGATCCGACCCTGCCGGTCGGCCAGCAGATCGTCGAGAAACTGCGCGCGGTCGCACCGGAGATTGCGCATGAGGAAGCCAGGAAGCGAGTCATCGATCTGCTTGGCGCTGTTCGCATCCCCTCGCCGCAGATGCGCTACCACGAATATCCATCGCAATTCAGCGGCGGCATGATGCAGCGCGCCCTGATCGTCGATGCGCTGGTCAGCAATCCGGCTTTCCTCGTCGCCGATAATGTCACCCAGCCGCTTGATGTTACGGTCGCTGCCCAGGTGCTGCGCCTGATGCGGGAGTTGACGACGCGTTTCGACACGGCGATCGTCTTCATATCCTCGTCGTTACCGCTGGTGAGTGACGCTGCCGATCAGATTCTGGTTCTGGCCGAAGGCTGGGTCGTGGAGCGGCAGGCAACGAAGGCACTCGTCGACAGGCCGGAGCATCCCTATACCCGAGAGCTGATCAGCCAGATCCCGAAGATCTGGACAGGCGAAGCGGTCGCAATCGACCTGCCGGCCGAGTCTCGCGAGCCGATCATCAGCATTCGTGATGCCACCCGTTCCTACCGGGTGCGCAAGCGCGGCACCTTTGCCAGCTACAGCACCGTGCGCGCCGTGCGCAACGTCACCTTCGACGTCTTTCCGGGCGAGAACTTTGGCATCGTCGGCGAATCCGGCTGCGGCAAGTCCACGCTCATGCGCCTGCTCAGCCGGCTGGAACGGCCAGATAGCGGCCAGGTCCTCTGCGACCGGCAGGATATCACCAGGCTTTCCGGCAAGGGACTTTTGAAGTTCCGGCGCGATTTTCAGCTGGTGCTGCAGGATCCCTTCAATTCGCTGCCGCCACGCACCGCCATCGGCGCCATCATCGAGGAGCCGCTGAAGACGCACGGCATCGCCAGGGGCGCGGAGCTGCGTGACCGCGTGCTCTCGGTGATGCGCGAGGTCGGTTTGCCCGCCACGCTCTACGATGAGCTTCCGCTGGGTTTGAGTGCCGGCCAGCGCCAGCGCGTCAACGTCGCCCGCGCCATGGTGCTGGAGCCGAAGGTGCTGATCATGGACGAGACGCTGTCGTCGCTCGACCAGACCGAGCAGTTCAAATTGCTGAAGCTGTTCGAGCAGTTGCAGGCCCAGCACGGCCTGACCTATGTCTACATTTCTCACGATCTGGCGATGGTACGGCGTGTCTGCAATCGCGTTGCGGTCATGTATCTCGGCGAAGTCGTCGAGATCGCCGACAACAGCCGGCTGTTCTTCGATCCAGGCCATCCTTACACCAAGGCCTTGCTCAGCGCCGTGCCGACGCTGGAGGAGCGCCGCTACAAGCCGGAAGACTGTCTGCTGGAAGGAGAGCCGCCAAGCCCGATCGACCTGCCGCCCGGTTGCAGTTTCGCCAGCCGCTGCCCGAACGCATTCGGCCGCTGTCACAAACAAAGCCCGGTCCTGACCGCTCGCGGCAACAAGGACCTGGCTGCTTGCTTTTTGGTGGAAAACACGCTTTCCCATGCCGCAGCTTGAAACCCCAAATTGCATCGAAACCCGGGAGGATCGGATGATAAAAAAAACAAAAACCGCGGCGGGACACGCTGGTTCGGCAGACTTGCCGACGGGCAACTAACCGGGAAAAACCGCATGACCGATCATCCTCAGGCTCGTCTGCAACACATTCTCGAAGAGCTGGCCAAGCATGGCCGGGTTACGGTCAAGGAACTGGCGACGGAATTCTCCGTCAGCCCGGAAACCGTGCGCCGGGACCTGAAGCAGCTGGAAATGGAAGGGCACCTGCGCTGCATCTATGGCGGCGGCGTGACGCCGCGTCGGGATGCCGACCAGCCGATCTCGCAACGTATGCGCGTCAATGCCCGTGAAAAGGCAAAAATCGCAACCCTCGCTGCCAGGGAGCTGCGCGACCGTACCAAGATCTTCCTCGATAGCGGCACGACGATGCTGGCGCTGTCGCGTTATCTTGTCGATCGGCCGCTGATCAATATCTACACCAACTCGCTGGATATCATCCAGACCTTGTCGGGGGTGGAATCCAATAACGTGGTCGCGGTCGGCGGCGTTCTACGGCCGAGCTACCGGGCGTTTCTCGGCACCGATACGCTCAACGTGATCCGCGAACATCTCTTCGATATCGCCTTCGTCAGCGCGGTGACGGTCGATGTCAATCTCGGTTTCATGGATCTCGGCGAGGACGAGGCGCTGGTGCGCCGGGCGTTGCGCCGCCATGCCAAGCAGGTCGTGATGCTCGCCGACAGCAGCAAGTTCGGCCGCCAGGGCAATTTCTGCACCTATAATTTTCGTGACGTTGATCTGCTCATCACTGATGCGCCTCCGCGAGCAGATTTTCTTGAAAAGTTGGAAGAGGCGCAAGTGAAGGTGATTTATGCTTGAAACCCGTAGTGAGCCGGCATCCCTGCCTGAGGTCGATGCCGAAGCCCTGCACCGGATGATGGAGGAAGTCTCCGTCTTCGGCGGCGGGCCGGGTGGTGCGATGACGCGGCTGACCTTGTCACGGGAAGACAAGGCGGCACGTGACTGGCTGGCGAACTGGCTGAAGAATTCGGGCCTGCGCCTGGAGATCGACCCGATGGGCAACATGTACGGCTTTCTCGATTGGGCCGGGCCGGATGCACCTCTGGTCATGAGCGGGTCGCACCTCGACAGTCAGCCGAACGGCGGCCGTTTCGATGGCGCCTACGGCGTGATTGCCGCCTGCGCGGCCATCGATGCCATCCGAAAGCACGTTGCGAGGACCGGCATCGCCCCAAAGGTCAATTTCTGCATCGTCAACTGGACCAACGAGGAGGGCGCCCGCTTCCAGCCGAGCCTTCTCGGCAGCGGCGTCAATGCCGGCGAACTGACGCTTGATTTCGCGCTCGCCCGCAAGGATGGTGACGGCATTTCCGTCAATCAGGCTCTTGATGACATCGGTTATGCTGGTACCTTCGGCCCCGTTATTCCCGATGCCCTGATCGAGCTTCATATCGAGGGTTCCGCCGAGCTGGAAAAGAAAGGGATGCGCTTTGCCGTCTTCAACCGTTTCTGGGGCAACGTCAAATACCGTCTCGCCTTCATCGGCCGCCAAGCGCATACCGGCCCGACGCCGATGGCCGAGCGCCATGACGCGCTCCTGGCCGCGGCTTACCTGATCGCCGAGCTGAAGGGCTTTGCCGATCAGGCCGGGATCGACCTGCACACGTCCTGCGGCCGTCTCGAGGTCTATCCGAACTCCCCCAACGTTGTGCCCGGCGAGGCGGTGATGTTCATCGAACTGCGCTCCGCCAAGCCAGCTGTGCTTGCCCGAGCGGAAGCACAGCTTAACGAGAAGGCTGACCTCTGCGCCAAGAAAGCGGATGTCGGCTACGAGGTCCGCTCGATCGACCGCCGCCGCGCCGGGAACATGGATGAAGGGCTGGTTGCCCTGGCCCAGGATACTGCTGCCGGCTTCGGCCTTGAAACCTTGTTGCTCGACACCATTGGCGGACATGACGCGGTCAGCATGACGGCTATCTCCCCGGCCGTTGTCATCGCCGTGCCGAGCGTCGGCGGCGTCATCCACCACCCGACGGAGTTCACCACGCCGGAAGACCGGTTGCTGGGCGCAGAAATCCTCAGCGCCATGCTGTGGAAATTCTGCCTCAACGGCAACATCCTGAAAACCATGGACTGAAGGATTGTGAGCATGAAGGCACTCGGGCAAGCAACCACAGTGGATGAGAAGGCGGCTGAAGCCGCCATCCGCGCCGTTCCGGACTGGGCAAACGCTGATATGCGTTATGCTCCGGGCGTCGCAGGCGTCGCCTCGCCGACGCACCGCGCCGTCGATAGCCAGAACTGGTTCGTTGCCAAAGCAGATGCACCCGCCACCTATTTCCTGAAAATTCTCCATACGGACCAGTCGGATTTCATCGATCTGGAGAGGTCCGTTAGCGCCGCGCGTCAGGCTTCAACCCTGGGCCTGACGCCGGCGCCCCTTTGGCACAGCCCGAAAATGTCAGCGGTCGTTTTCGACCGCCTGCCGGAAGCCTGGCATACCGCCAGAATGGACGACCTGCGCAAGCGCGATGTTCTGGAAAGTGTCATCGCCGCCAAGAGCGCCCTGCATGGCAGCAGGCCGCTTGGCGAAACGTGGACAGTGTTCGACCGCATCCGCGTCGTCGAAAAGGCGCTTGCCGATGCAGGCATCGCAGAGGTCGCCGCAGACGGATGGTGGATGCGCGAATGCGTCGGCGATATCGAAGTGGCGATCATCGCCAGCGGCTTCGATGAAAAACCAGCCCATGCCGACGGCCTTGCCTCCAACATCATGATCGCGCCGGATGGTAGAGTGCAACTGGTCGATTTCGACGAGGCCCGCAATGTCGATCCGTTCTACGACATCGGCATCCTGCTCAACGAGGCCTTCCAGTTCGACAGCGAAATGCAGCCGGCGCTCGAAATCTTCGAGGGACAATTTCGCCAGACGTCGCTTAGCCGCTGCCGCCTTTACGCCATTGCTGACGATCTCTTCTGGGGCATGTGGGGCATGCTGATGGACAGGGTTTCGCCGCGCGGCGGTATCGAATTCCTGAAATATGCGCAATGGCGCCTGTTGCGCTGCCGGATGGCGCTTCGCAACCCGCGTTTCGAATTCATGCTCCGCACACTCTGAGAGATCAAGCCATGGAAAAACGATTGGGAGAAGCGGCAAACGAGGCGGAAGCGGAGATCGAATCCCTGCTGCGTGAGATTGAGCCGTGGTCGGGACGCGAACTCCACTACGGTCCGGTGCACGGCGGTATCAGCAATTCGAACTGGCGAGTCAGGGTCGCAGGCGAACCGGGCGGTTTCTTCGTAAAGGTTCCTGGCCGCGGGACCGAGATGTTCATTGACCGCAAGGCGGCGCTCGACGCCAGCCGCCGGGCACAGGACCTCGGCATCGGCCCGAAAATTTACGAGTATCTCGCTGACAGGGGTGTCGAGATCGCCGATTACATCGAAGGTCGGCGTGCGTGCACGAACCGCGATTTCCAGGATCCGGCCGTGCGCAAAGCCGTCGTCGGGCTCTACCGCACCTTCAACGATTCAGGCAGACTGCCGCTGACCAAGACGGTCTTCGACATGATCGACGAGCATATCGAGCAGGTGCGCGAACTGGGCGGCGCCTTTCCGATCGATTTTGCCTGGATTTACAATCAATACCGGCTGGCGCGCGCAGCTCTCGAAGCCTCCGGCATCGATCTCGTTGCTTGCTTCAACGATCCCATGGCGGGTAATTTCATGGTCGCCGACGACAAGTCGCTGATGCTCATCGACTACGAATATGCCTCCAATAACGACCGTTGCTACGATATCGGCATCTGGTGCGGCGAGATGTTCTTCTCCGATGCCGTGGAAGCAGAAGTGATCGAGGAATATTTCGGCCATTTCGATCCGCGAATGAAGGCCCGTCTTGCGGTGCACCGAGCGCTTGCCGATATAAAATGGTCGACTTGGGCCATGGTCCAGAATGTCGTCTCGGCGCTCGATTTTGATTTCTACAAATATGGCGCCTGGAAACATATGCGCGCTCGCGCGGCTATGCAGGATCCGCGCTGGGTGGAGTATCTCAAGGCCGTCTGATCCGGTGGATTTTTCAGATGATCTGCGGAAAGCCTGACTCGAATACCGAGTGCATTTCCCAGGTGCGCGATAATCGCATGAGCATGCCACTCTGGCACCCCTATGGAACAGGCGAGCGAACTTGAGCCATGGTCGGAGCAGGATTTTGCAGACGCCCCTGTGACTCTTACTATCGCCGGCACAACACAACTCGAGAGGCGGGGTGGAAACCCAGCACCTCTTTTAGTGTGGCTCGTCAATCACGGCATCACGTCACGCGGCGGAATCTTAGCTGGCAGCTCCATTACCACGGGCTCCTATAGCCGTCAGTGAAGGCGATCGACGAACCGAAACGGGATAGCGAGCAGTCTCGGCGACCGACAGTCAGCCTGCAAGTCGTCGTTGCCGCAAATCTCGGACGCCTTGGTGGTCTGGAGGATCATCGCGGATCGTGCGCGCGTATCGGCAGCCATTCCTGACCTGCCGAAGCTCGAAGACGACTTCATGCATTGGTGCCCGGCAGGCCGAACGCCTGCTGAAAATATCGCCGAAAGGCATGCATGGCGGGAGTGAAGTCAGTGTTTGCGCGCCAGGCGAGGCCGACATCCATCGGTGGCACCGGATCCTTGATGTTGATCGTCTCGATCCGTCGGCCTTCCAGCGACCAGGGGCGGTGCACCATATCGGACAGGATCGCGACGCCGAGGTTGTTGGCGACCATGGAGCGTACTGCTTCGATCGACGAGGTGCGCAGCATCACGCGGGGTTGATAGGGTGTCGTGCTCCAGTACTTCAGCGAGGAATACGCCGCCTCGTCCACCGTCAGCATGATGTAGGGCTCCTCGGCGATGTCCTGCAGGCCGACGTCTGCATGCTTCAGCAGCGGATGCTGCGCCGCCACCCAGAGCCTGCGGATGGAACGCAAAAGCGTCTCGGTGGTGAGCGCGTTATTCAGGATATTCGAGGTCAGCAGCACCGAAATGTCGTAACGATTGACCAGCAGGCCTTCCTCGATCGACTCGCGGTTCACCTCGTAAAGCTGGATGCGCAGCTTCGGATAAAGCCGCCGCATGCGCTCGATGTGGAGCGGCAGAAAGTAGCCGATAACGGTGTAAGTCGCCGCAACAGTCAGATCGCCCTCGATGTCGCTGCTGACATAGTTCAGATGCGTTGCCTCATCGACCTTGGCGAGGATCTCGTAGGCGTAGGAAAGAAACTGCCGGCCGGCGGCGGTCAGTTCCATGCCCTGCGGCATGCGGGTAAACAGTGCGACGCCGATTGATTTTTCCAGTTCCTTGATTGCGGTCGTCACTGCCGATTGAGAGATCGACAGTTGTGCAGCCGCATAGGAAATCTGACCCTGCTCCGCAGTTGCGACGAAATAGCGGAGCTGCCGGAAGCTAAGGCTCATGATTCTGTAATCCCATCGAATTATCTGAATTCAGCGTCAATAAATTCGATTGGCTGCTTTTGATTTATGCGCGAGGCTCGCGTATTCGAAGCGGAATCGAATTAAGTCATTGTCAATAAACGTGTATTTTTTGCCTTCGATTTGAGCGCAGATATCTCTTTTCTCGATAATGATGCCGCAAAAAATGAATTTTTCAAATCCTGTTTTGTCGCGTAGCGTTTTTGTCAGATGACAACGGCGGGAAGACAGTTTGAAAGATATCGTCGACATCAACTGCGATATGGGAGAGGCCTTCGGTCGCTGGCGGATCGGAGATACGCAGGATTCGTTGCTGATATCGCACATCAGCTCGGCCAATATTGCCACAGGCTTCCATGCCGGCGACCCGAACCTCATGGACGAGACCGTGGCACTTGCCGCGGCTCATGGGGTCGGGGTCGGCGCGCATCCTGGCTATAATGACCTTCAGGGCTTCGGCCGCCGCAAGATTCTCGGCAACAGCAAAGAGCTGGTCAACGACATCATCTATCAGGTGGGCGCGCTGCGCGAGTTCGCCCGCCGTCACAGCGTGCCGGTGCAGCACGTGAAGCCGCATGGCGCGCTCTATATGGAGATGGCGGTCAATTCGGATTTCGCACAGATCTTCGTCCAGTATCTGCGCACCGTCTCGCCCAACGCCTTCGTCTTCTGCATGGGCGGCTCGGCGACGCACCGGGCAGCGCTTGATGCCGGGCAGCCTGTCGTGCGCGAGTTCTACGCAGACCGAGACTACGACGACAGCGGCTCGATCGTCTTTACCCGCGAGGCCGGCCGCCCGGATCCGATGGTGCTGGCGCAGAAAGTGCTGCGCGCCTGCCAGGAAGGCAAGGTCCGCACGGTCACGGGCAACGATATCGACATCGAATTTGAATCCATCTGCTTTCATTCAGATACGCTCGGCGCGCTCGATATCGTTCTCAGCATGCGCGAGCTTCTGATCGGTGCGGGAATCCGGATCGCGCCGGTGTCGCAGATCCTTGGCCAATAGATTTAGCGGAGACCGACCAATGAGGAAGATTGAAATCCGTTCGCCCCTGCCAGGCACCTTCTACCGGGCTTCGGCGCCCGATGCTCCGCCCTTCAAGGCGGACGGTGATGATGTCACCGAGGCCGAGACGATCGGCGTGATCGAGGTGATGAAGACATTCCAGGAAGTTCCGGCCGGTGTTACCGGCAAGACGATCACCTTCCTCGTCGACAATGAGGAGCCTGTCATGGCCGGGCAGGTCATCGCGGAGGTCGAGGCATGACGATCGGCGCGGTGCTCGTCGCCAATCGCGGGGAAATCGCCGTTCGCGTCATCAAGGCGGCGAAGGCGCTCGGCATCCGCACCGTGCAAGTGCACAGTGCAGCAGACGCGGACATGCTGGCGGTGCGACTTGCCGACGAGGCAGTGAACATCGGCCCGCCGGCGCCGAAGAAATCCTATCTCAACATCGAGGCGGTGATCGCCGCCGCCAAGGCGGCCGGTGTCGATGCCGTGCATCCGGGCTACGGCTTTCTGTCCGAGAACGGCGATTTCGCCGATGCGGTGCGCGACGCCGGCATGATCTTCATCGGTCCCTCCGGCGATGCGATCCGCACGCTCGGCGACAAGGTGGCGGCGCGGCAGATGGCAAAACGCGCAGGCGTGCCGACGGTGCCCGGCAGCGACGGGCGTGTCGCCGGGCTCGACGCCGCGCGCTTGTTCGCAGGCGAGATCGGTTTTCCCGTGATGCTCAAGGCGGCGGCCGGCGGCGGCGGACGCGGCATCCGGATCGTCGACAGCATCGCCCAGCTCGAACAGCAGTTTCCGCTGGCTTCGGCCGAGGCGCTGGCCGCTTTCGGCGACGGCGGACTTTATCTGGAAAAGGTCATCGCCCGCGCCCGGCACGTCGAGGTGCAGATCTTCGGCGACGGACAGAATTTCGTGCACTTCTTTGAACGCGAATGCTCCTTGCAGCGGCGGCGCCAGAAGGTGTGGGAAGAGGCGCCCGCCTTCATGCTGCCTGCCGACATGCGCGAACGGCTTTGCATGAGTGCTGTGGCGCTTGCGCGCGAGGTCGGCTATCGCGGTGCCGGCACGGTCGAATATCTCTACGACGACGAGACGGGCGACTTCTACTTCATCGAAGTCAACACCCGCATCCAGGTCGAACATCCTGTGACCGAGATGATCACCGGGTTCGACCTGGTGCAGGAGATGTTCAAGGTCGCAGGCGGTGCAGCCCTTTCGGTCACTCAGCGCGACATCGCGGCCACCGGTCATGCGATCGAGTGCCGCATCAATGCCGAGGATCCGTTCAAGGCCTTCCAGCCATCGCCGGGTACGATCACCTCGCTGTCCGTCCCCGAAGGCGAGGGCATTCGGTTCGATACGATGCTGTACGAGGGCTACACGATCCCGCCCTTTTATGATTCCCTGCTCGGCAAGCTGATCGTGCACGCCGAAACACGCGAGACCTGCCTCGAAAAGCTTGCCGCGGCGCTGACGGCTCTCGCGATCGAAGGCGTGCCGACGACGGTGCCGCTGCATCTGGCACTCGCCCGCGATGCAAGTGTCGGTAAGGGCGCCTTCCATACACGCTTTCTCGAACAATGGCTGGTGCACGATTTTCCCGCTTTGGCCGGCCGGACCCAGGAGGTTGCCTGATGCCTGCGCGATATACGTTCGGAGGTGATGAACACCTCTTCGTCGAATGCAGCAGCGAGATGTCGCTCGAAGCCTTCTTCAAGAGCCTCTCCATGGCGACAGCGGTCCGCGAAAGCCAGATCAGGGGCGTCACCGAGATCTGCCCGGCCAATGCCTCATTCCAGGTGAAGTTCAATCCCGATCTCATCAAGCCGGACGAGATCCTGCGAGAGGTACAGGCGATTGAGGGCGTGGCGGAAAAATCCGAGCCGGTCCTGAAGACCCGCATCATCGAGATCCCGGTCTTCTATAATGATCCATGGACGCATGAGACGCTGATGCGCTTTCGCGAACGGCATCAGGAACCGGGCGGAACGGATCTCGATTATGCCGCCCGGATCAACGGCTACGGCGGCGTCGAGGATTTCGTCGCCGCACATGCGGGTTCACCCTGGTTCGTGTCGATGGTCGGTTTCGTGGCGGGGCTGCCGTTCATGTACCAGATGGTCGAGCGACAGCGGCAGATCGAAGTGCCGAAATATCTGAGACCGCGCACCGATACGCCCAAACTGACGGTCGGCCATGGCGGCTGCTTCGGCTGCATCTATTCGGTGCGCGGCGCCGGCGGCTACCAGATGTTCGGCGTCACGCCGATGCCGATCTTCGACCCGACGCAGCAGACGAGTTACCTGCGCGACTTCATGGTGTTCTTCCGTCCCGGTGATATCGTCAAGTTCAAGCCGGTCGATCGCGACGGCTACGACATGGCGGTCGAGGAAGTCGACAAGAGGCTCTTCAGCCCGCCGATCCGCGAGATCCGGTTCGATCTTCGCGAATTCAGCAAGGATATCGACGGTTACAACGCCGCGCTGGAGGGCGTTCTCCATGGCCATTAAGGTGCTGCACCCGGGACCATCGACCAGCGTCCAGGATCTCGGCCGTCCGGGCTATTTCCACCTCGGCATCCCGATCGGCGGAGCCATGGACCGCTACGCGATGCGCGCCGCCAATCTGCTCGTCGGCAACGACGAAGGGGCGGCGGGTCTCGAGGCGGTCTTCATGGGACCGAAGCTCGAATTCACCGAGGATGCTCTGGTGGCCGTCACCGGTGCCGACATGCCCGCCAAGGTCGACGGCGTGGCGCAGCCCGGCTGGACGGCTTTCAAGATCAAGGCCGGCCAGGTGCTGAGCTTCGACTTCCTGAGATCCGGCGCCCGCATCCTGATCGCGGTCTCGGGCGGCATCGATGTGCCGGAAGCACTCGGCAGTCGCTCCACCTATCCGATCGGCGCGCTCGGCGGCTACAGGGGCAGGGCGCTGGCAGCCGGCGACGAACTGCCTATCGGGAAGGCCAACCTTGCCGAAGAAGGAAAAAACGTCGCCGAAGAGCTGCGGCGCAAGCCTGGAACGCCGGCAGAGCTGCGCGTGCTGCCGGGGCTCTACTGGGACCGGCTGACGGATGCCGCCAAGGCGAGCTTCTTCGCCGACGAGTGGAAGGTGGCGCCTGAAGCCGACCGCATGGGCTACCGCTTCCGCGGCGGGCGCAGGCTCGAATTCCTGGACCGCAAGCAGCCCTTTGGCGCCGGTTCCGATCCGTCGAACATCGTCGACAGCTGCTATCCCTACGGTTCGATCCAGGTACCGGGCGGGACGGAGCCGATCATCCTCCATCGCGACGCGGTCTCCGGCGGCGGCTATTTCATGGTGGGCACAGTGATCTCGGCCGACATGGACCTCATCGGCCAGTTGCAGCCGCATACGCCGGCGCGATTCATCGAAGTGACGATGGAGGAGGCGCTGAAGGCGAGGGCCGATCGGGCAGCACTGCTCGACCGCCTCCGCCAAAGCCTGTCGTGAGTGACGACGATGGCCGGCCGATCATTCGACGTGCGTCAGGTAATCGGCGGTCACGCTCGGGCCGGGGATGATGGCAACGATCTTCATCTGGGCGATCATGCGCTTCATCGAGGCGTCGAGATGGGTCTCCAGCATCGCGGCGGCCGCATCGACGGCGCCGCGCATCAAAAGCTCGACGATCAGCCGCATCTCGGTAATCGCGGTCGGATCGTCCGGCAAGCCGAGATGACGCAGCAGCCGCTCGGCGGCGTTGACGGGCAAAAGGTTGTTGCGGATCAGTTCCCGCGTCTTCTCGTTTGCCGTCGTCAGCACGCAGATGTCGATCATCTGCTCCTGGAGTTCCTCGAGCTTTTCGAGGTGGTCGACCGGCTGCGAAGCTTCAAGACCGGCCAGGCGGGTGAAGAGTTCGGTCAGGCGTTCGCGATCGACGGCGGCAGCGCCGGCCTTGAGCGCCGCGGGCTCCAGCATGCGTCTGAGCGTGAAGTGATCCTTGATCGTCTGGGCCGTCAGCGGACCGGCGATCCAGTGGGAACTCTGGTTCTTCCGGACAAGGCCGCGTTCCTGCAACCGGCTGAGGACGTCACGCACGACCGTGCGGCTGACCTTGAAATGATTGGCGAGTTCGATCTCGATGATGCGGTACTGGCCAAAGACGACACAGCCGGCCACGTCGCGCTCGACCGTGTTGTAGATGCGCGCCCAGGACGAACGGCTCTGCAACGCCTCGTCGGCATGCTGGGCGATAACGAGGCCAAAGGACTTGATGTCTGTGCGGTTCGGCGTCAGACCCGCATCCTGAGGGCCGACCAGAAAGCCACGGCCCTGGAAGCGGTGGACGAGGCCATCGGCCTCCAAACGAAGCAGCGCGCGCTGCACTGGCGCACGCGATGTTTGGAGAATATCGGCGATCGGCCCCTCGAGCAGGACCAGACCCAGCGGCAACTGCCCGCCGACGATATTATCGCGCAGAATATGCTCGGCAATCTCGTACCGACGCTGGGCCGTCTGTGCTGGGAGATTGCGTATCATCGGGCGGGGCATCCTCCATCCAACCGCGGATGGCAACAAAGTCGGAATTCTCTTTAGTGTATTTTGTCATTTCGGACTATGTCAAAATAAATGTCTTTTGCATACCAAAATTGCATTTCTTCGCGTGGCGTCGCGTGAATTGGCCTCTCATGTTCGTCCAGGTCATTGGCTTTACAAATGGTCCGGTAGCGGGGGGCAGCTGCGCGCGGAAAGCGCATTTGATGCAGAAATACGCGATTTTTGGCGGAAATGTGCCGAAAAACTGCCCATAATCGACCCGGGTCTCAGGATCCTGTGTTCCGGCCCCTCTTCCATTCAATTGCCACTGTTTGGCGACTTCGGGTTGCCGTGCACAAAATGTCGACCGTTTCCAAAAAAGCCTATTGAATACAAAAATCATTTATGTCATCAATTCAGCATGGGGATGCCGCTAGAAGCATTCCGAGGGTGAACGACAAAAAACGTCAGACTGCCGATCGATTTTCCGCCGTGTGCTTCGCTGCCCACGAACGGTTCCGGCTGCCGTTCGCAAGGCGCTCGGCGGCAGAGGGGCGATCCGTGGCTGGTGCAAATGGAGAGGCTCTTGTCTTCGGTTCTTAAGCTCGCAGGTGTCACCAAGGCTTATGGTGCGCTGAACGCGCTCGACGGCATCGACCTGTCGCTGCCGAACGACAGCTATGTTTCGCTTCTCGGGCCGAGCGGATCGGGAAAGACGACGCTGCTGCGCGTCATCGCCGGCTTCGAGCGGCCGGACCTCGGCACGGTGATTTTCAAGGGCCAGCGTATCGAGACCATTCCGCCGCACCGGCGCGACATCGGTTTCGTCTTCCAGAATTTTGCCCTCTTTCCGCATCTGTCGGTTTCCAGGAACATCGCCTTCGGGCTGGAAAACCGTGTCGAGAACCCCGTGACCGATCCTGATATCGTGCAAGCCAGGGTCAAGGACATCATAGCGCTCGTTGGCCTCTCGGGACTTGAGGATCGCGGCGTCGCGCAGATCTCCGGCGGTCAGCGGCAGCGCGTGGCGCTGGCCCGCACACTGGTGACCGAGCCGTCGCTGGTGTTGCTCGACGAGCCGCTCGGCGCACTTGACGCCAATCTTCGCGCTCGCATGCGCAGTGAACTCAGGCTGATCCGCGAGCGCTGCGGCGTCACCTTCTTGCACGTGACCGGCAGCGAGAGCGAGGCGCTTGCCATGGGTGACATGGTGCTGGTGCTCGACAGCGGCCGGATCGCGCAGGCGGCAGACGCCGATACGATCTACAACCGACCGAAATCGCTGTCGGTAGCAGGCTTCCTCAACTGCTATAATCTCTTTGAAGGCCGGCTCGCGGGCGAGAGCTTCCTCGGCTCTTACGGCGCTTTCCCGCTTGGCGGCCAGGCGCAGTTCCGCGACGACCGCACCGGCTACGCGATCCGCTACGACCGTGTCGCGATCCGCCCGGCCGAAGCGCCTGTCGCCGATGACGAGGTGAAGCTCGAGGCGACCTTCGTCGCCGACGAATATTCAGGCGCCGCGATCAATTCCTTCTTCTCGCTCGATGACGGCCGCGTCTTCGAAGTGGAATCTCATCTGAGCCAGAGCATGCCGCCCGCCTGCACGCCGCAGTCGCGCTATGCGCTCGTCTGGAAGCGCCGGGATGCCCTCGTCTATGCCTGACACTCTTACCGCGCAGCGCGGGACGGGAGACTGATTGATGTCGATAAGTGCCACAACAGCCGAGACCGAAACCGTCGTGGAACCGGTCAGGAAGGCATCCAGCAAGACGTTCTGGCTGTTGGCGCCGGGCGTTATCTGGATGCTGCTTTTCCTGGTGACGCCGATCCTGATGATGATCTACGTGTCCTTCTGGACGCAGACGACCTTCAAGATCACGCCTGATCTCACCATCAAGAGCTGGGTGACCTTCTTCACCACGGACACTTATCTCAGCGCGCTCTGGACGACGGTCAGGATCTGGTTGATCGTGCTCGTCTCGACGCTGGTCGTCGGCTACCCGGCAGCGCTCTATGTCGGCCTTTTCGTCAAGAACAAGACAATCCAGACGGCGCTTCTCGTCCTCTGCGTCATCCCCTTCTGGACTTCCTTCCTGATCCGCGTCCTCGCTTGGCGGCCCATGCTGGGCAAGGAGGGGGCGATCAATCTCATCCTGCAGGGTCTCGGCATCATCAACCAGCCGATCGAGGTGCTGCTCTTCTCCGAACTCTCGGTCATCATCGGCATGACGCAGATCTATTGCGTGTTCATGGTCGGGCCGATCGCCTTCATGATGGGCCGCATCGACCAGAGCGTCATCGAGGCGGCGCAGGATCTCGGCGCCGGCTTCTGGCGTATCTTCCGCACCATTATCCTGCCGCTCACCATGCCGGGCGTGGTGGTCGGCGCGATCTTCGTCTCCGTCATGGTACTCGGCGAGTTCGCGACGGCCGCCGCCCTTTCCGGCCGCAAGGTGAACCTTCTCGGCAATATCATCGTCACCCAGGTCGGATCGCTGAAATGGGCCTTCGCCGCCGTCGTCGGCGTCGTGCTCACCGTGCTCATGGGCATTGTCGTCGCCGCACTCCTGCGCGTGGTCGATCTCAGGAAGGAGCTCTGACATGCAGGCAGGCGGCATCAAGCTTTCACTCGGCGTCTACACCGCGCTTTTCCTGATCTTCCTTTACGCCCCGATGGTGGTGCTCGCCATTCTGTCTTTCCAGACAGGGCCGGAAGGCGGACCGCAGTTCCCGATCATCGAATGGTCGACCTACTGGTACAAACATCTCTTCGGTCTGACGCCGCCGTCGCGCATCGCGCCGCTGCCGATCAACGAAGCCCTGGTCCGCTCGCTGGTGCTCTCGGTGATGACGATGATCGTCTCCACCGTGCTCGGCGTCACTTCGGCGCAGGCCTTCCGTCGCCGGTTCCCCGGCTCGGGCGTCGTCTTCTACCTGATCGTTCTCGGCATGATGGTTCCCGGCGTTCTGGTCGGTCTCGGCATGGCGCTGGTCGCCAATGCGCTCGGCGTCGACCGGCACTGGTGGGGAACGGCCTTCGTGCTGCACGTGGTCTACACCTACCCCTTCGCCTTTCTCGTCATGCTGGCGATCCTCAACCGCTTCGACCAGAGCGTCGAAGAGGCGTCGTGGTCGCTCGGCGTGTCGCCGGCGCGCACCTTCCGCAAGGTGACGTTCCCGCTGATCTTCCCGGGCGTGCTCTCGGCCATGCTCTTTGCCTTCACGCTGTCCTATGACGAATTCTCACGCACCCTGTTTGCGTCCGGCCGCGACCTGACGCTGCCGCTCGCCATTTACGGCACCTTCTCGGTGGAGGTGCATCCAAACGTCTTCGCCTTTGGGGTGCTGACGACGATCTTCTCCTTCGCGCTGCTCGGCGTCTACGCCGTCCTGATGATGCTTTCCATACGCCGCGCCAAGCGAGTAGCGATCCAGGAGGAGGCGTGATGCCGACAGCTTCAGCCATCGTCACGGGCGCAGGATCCGGCATCGGCCGCGCGATCGCAGCCCGGCTGTCGGAGGACGGTTACGCCGTGCTCGTCAACGATCTCCATCCCCACCGTGCACAAGCGGTGGCCGACCAGATCGCAGTTGCCGGTGGCACGGCCGTGGCGGCTGCCGGCGACGTCTCTTCCGAGACAGATACGGCGCGCATCTACGATGTCGCACTCTCGGCCTTCGGCCATCCGCGGCTGCTCGTCAACTGTGCCGGCATCGTCCATCAGGCGCTGTTCGAAAACCTCGAGGTCGCGGATTTCGACCGGATGTTCGCGATCCATGTGCGCGGCACTTTTCTTATGACGAAGCTCGCTCTGCCATCGATGCTCGCTGCCGGGCACGGCGTCATCATCAACGTCGCTTCGCAGCTCGGTCAGATCGGCGGCATCGAACTCGTTCATTATGCCGGCGCCAAGGCGGCGATCATCGGCATGACGAAATCGCTCGCCCGCGAGGTCTCGAACCGCGGCGTGCGCGTCAATGCCGTCGCTCCCGGGCCGATCAACACGCCGCTGGTGCGCGAACTCTCGCAGGAGTGGCGCGTCCGCAAGGCTGCCGAACTGCCGCTCGGCCGCTTCGGCGAGCCGGAAGAGGTTGCCGCCACGGTTTCGTTTCTCGCATCGCCCGCCGCCAGCCTGTTCGTCGGCCAGACGCTTGGCCCGAACTCCGGCGACGTCATGCTCTAGTCAGGAAAACAAGATGACCCCGATTTCTTCGACACCCCGTATCGTGATGATCACCGGCGCCGGCATCGGTATCGGCAAGGCGACCGCCAAGGCATTCGCCGCGCTCGGCGACCACGTGATCGTCACCGATGTCCTGAAGGTCGAGGGGCGCGCTGCCGTGGCGGAGATTGAGGCTGCGGGCGGCTCGGCCGAATTCATCGCGCTCGACGTCCGCTCGACGTCGGCGGTCGACGCTGTGGTCGCCGACGTGGAGAAACGTCACGGCCGCCTCGACGTCATCATCGCCAACGCCGGCATCGCCCATAAGGCACCGCTCGACGTCCTCGACGACGACAAGTGGGAGCTGACCTTCGACATCGACCTCAAGGGGATCTTCCGCGTGGTCCGCGCCGCCGTACCGGGCATGAAGACACGCAAATCAGGCGCAGTGGTGGCTCTTTCCTCGATCATGGGTGTTGCCTACGGTTGGGACGAGCACGTGCATTACTCCGCCGCCAAGGCCGGTGTCGTCGGCCTCGTGCGCGGTCTGGCTGTCGAACTCGCCCGCGACGGCATCCGCGTCAACGGCATGGCGCCCGGCTACATCCGCACCGCACAGCTTCTGTCGGAAGAAAACTCGCTCGGACCGAAGGGCGCGGAAGCGGCAAGCGCCTTCATCCCGATGGGGCGGCTCGGCGAGCCGGAGGACATCGCCGACGTGATCGTCTTCCTGGCGTCGAACAGCGCAAGATACATGACCGGCCAGACACTGGTCGTGGATGGAGGGCTCCTCGTGGGCCGATACTGACGGCGGGCGCGTCAGGACCGATCCCGTCCTGACGCCGAGGCCGGACGAGAACGATGGGTGGTCATGAAGGCCATCCCGGGGAACAAAAAACCGGAGAACGACAATGACAATTTCGATGGACATGAATCGACGTTCACTGCTGAAGCGATCCGCAGGCGCGATGGCGCTTGCCATCGGCGGCAGCACGCACTTCCTCTCTTCGCGGGCAGCCTATGCGCAGGCCGCCAGCCTCGCCGGCGAGCAGCTGCGTACGATCGGCCTTTCGGTCACCGTGCAGGAACGCATCCTGGCCGACTTCAAGGCGGCAAGCGGCGTCGGCACGACATCAGGCACGGCGGCGACCTTCCCGGACGCGCAGACCCGGATCCTCTCCGGTTCGAAGGACTATGACGTCTGGGAAACGATCGGCGAGCGCCTTCCCTCCGTTGTCATGACCGACAATGCCGACCCGATCGAGACCGCGGGCCTGAAGAGCTGGTCGAATATCCGCGAGATCTTCACCAAGCCTGATCCGAAGTTCGACCCCAAGGCGCAGATCGTCGGTCAGATCTGGACGGACGAGACGCAGACGGCGCTCTGGATGGTGCCTTCAGTCTTCAACTTCGATTCGGTCGGCTACAATCCGGAGGTGCTCTCCGACGAGGAAGCCAACAGCTGGACGGCGATCTTCGACAGCAAGTACAAGGGCAAGTCCGGCCTCAACACCGACCCGCTGACGGCCTTCGGCCAGGCGGTCATGGCGATGAACACGCTTGGCCTCTCCAATGTCAAGAACCCCGGCAATCCGACCGCCGCGGAAATCGACGAAGCCGCGAAGTTCCTGATCTCGAAAAAGAAGGAAGGCCAGTTCCGTGCGCTCTGGGGCGATTTCGGCGAACTCGTCAATTTCCTGGCATCCGGCGAAATCGTCGTCTGCGACGCCTGGCAGCCGGCGGTCATGGCCGTCAAGGCACAGGGAAAGCCCTGCAAATATGCCATCCCGAAGGAAGGCTATCGCGCCTGGTCCATCGGCAACACCATGCTGAAGGGCACGCCGAACAAGGAGGCCGTCGTCGCCTATGCGGATTACTGGCTGTCGGGCGAGCCAGGCATCACAGTCTCCGAGCAGGGCTATTATTCGCCGACCACCAACATCAAGGAGAAGATGGCGCCGGAGAAATATGCCTTCTGGTACGAAGGCAAGCCGTGGGTCGGTGCGGCGGAGCGCGGCATCAAGGAGGGCGATCTCCGCGACGGCGGCTCGCTCGAGACCCGCGCGGCAAACGTCGCCTACTGGCACCAGTGGCCGGACGAATACGATCACCTCATCCAGAAGTGGGACGAATTCCTCAACGCCTGATGCGTCACTCCCAGCGCCCCTTCATCTCATCTGCGATGCGGTGAAGGCGCCACCTGACAGGCGGCTCCGGTCGCCTGTCCTTCCACCCAGAACCCGGAATGACAGACATGATACATGACCTCGAACTCTACCAGATCGGCAAGGTCTACGATAACGGAACGCCGGCCGTGATCGATTTCAACCTCGCCGTCGACAAGGGCGAGTTCATCGCGTTTCTCGGTCCGTCCGGCTGCGGCAAGACGACGACGCTGCGGATGATCGCCGGCTTCGAAAGCATCTCTTCCGGCAATCTGATGATCAGGGGCGAGCGGATCAACGATATCGGCCCGGCTCAGCGGCCGACCTCGATGATCTTCCAGAATTATGCGCTCTTCCCGCACATGACGGTGCGCAACAATATCGGCTACGGCCTCGACGTGAAAGGCATGCCGAAAGCCCAGCGCAATGCAAAGGTCGACCGCATCCTCGCCAAGCTCGGTCTCGAGGACGTCGCCGACAAGCGCTGCGACAAGCTCTCCGGCGGCCAGCGCCAGCGCATCGCGCTTGCGCGCGGCCTCGTGGTCGAGCCTGATATCCTGCTGCTCGACGAGCCGCTTGGCGCCCTGGACGCCAACCTTCGCAAGACAATCCAGAGCGAATTGAAACTGCTGCAGCGCGAGCTCGGCGTGACCTTCGTCTTCGTCACGCACGCCCAGTCCGAGGCGCTGGCACTGTCCGACCGGATCGTCGTGATGAACCAGGGCCGGATCGAACAGATCAGCCCGCCGCACCAGCTCTACACGCGGCCGAACACGCCTTTCGTTGCGCAGTTCATTGGCCGCAACACGATCTTCAAAGGTTCGGTCAAGGGTCACGAGAAGGGACATGTCATGGTCGACACGCCTCTCGGCCTTCTCGCCGGCGATGCCAATGGCGCGGTCGCCGACGGGGATGCGGTGAGCGTCGTGATCCCGGCGGAAGCGATCGAAGTGCATGCGCTTGACACGGGCCGCCGCGGCGCGATCGCTGAGGCCTCCGGCGGCAATGTCATCGACGCCAGGATTTGCCGCTTCGACGTGGTCGGGCATATCTCGCATCTTTCGGTTGCCCTGCCGGACGGACGCATGCTGGCGCTCGAAGCCCATGTCGACAAGTATCCGCCCGGCGCCTTTCCGATCGATGCGCCGGTTGCGCTCGCCTGGAAGCCGCAAAATGCCACCGTCATTCCTGCCCACTAAAAATCCGGTCGATCAAGTCAGGACCAACGAGAACATCACAAGGAGACCCCGCAATGGCAAAAGAAATCTTCTGCAGCTTCGGCATCGACGTGGACGCCGTTGCCGGCTGGCTCGGCTCGTATGGCGGCGAGGATTCGCCGGACGATATCTCGCGCGGCCTGTTTTCCGGCGAAGTCGGCAGCCCACGGCTGTTGAAGCTCTTCGAGCGCTTCGGCATCAAGACCACCTGGTTCATCCCGGGCCACTCGATCGAGACATTTCCGGAGCAGATGCAGGCCGTCGCCGATGCCGGCCACGAAATCGGCATCCATGGCTACACCCATGAGAATCCGATCGCCATGACGCGCGAGCAGGAGACGGAGGTGCTCGACAAGTGCATCGAGCTCGTCGCCAAGCTTTCCGGCAAGCGGCCGACCGGCTATGTGGCGCCCTGGTGGGAATTCTCCAACGTCACCAATGAGCTGCTGCTGGAGCGCGGCATCAAGTACGATCACTCGCTGATGCACAACGACTTCACGCCTTACTATGTCCGCGTCGGCGACAGCTGGACCAAGATCGACTATTCGAAGAAGCCGTCGGACTGGATGGTGCCACTGAAGCGCGGTCACGAGACCGACCTTATCGAGATCCCGGCGTCCTGGTACCTCGACGACCTGCCGCCGATGATGTTCATCAAGAAGGCGCCGAACAGCCACGGCTTCGTCAACCCGCACGACATCGAGCAGATGTGGCGCGACCAGTTCGACTGGGTCTATCGCGAGATGGATTATGCCGTCTTCCCGATCACGATCCACCCTGATGTCGCCGGCCGGCCGCAGGTGCTGATGATGCTGGAGCGTCTCTACGCCCACATGATCAAGCATCCCGGCGTCAAGTTCGTGACGATGAACGAGATCGCCGACGACTTCGCCAAACGCTTCCCGCGCAAGAAGTAAGAGGCAAAACCGATGTGTTCGCTCTGCGGCATTCTGGGTGGCAACGAGCACTGGGCCGACGCGGTCGCGCGGCCCGGGGTCTACACCCGCTCCGCCGAGCGGATCGACCGCCGGCGCGAGCGTGCCCGCCGCGTAGCGATCGCCAACCGCATCCTCGATGCCTTCGGGCTTGGTATCTCCGACTGGCAGGGATCCTCCTTCTTGCTGACGACCCGGACCGGAAAGACCGAGATCATCGAGGATCTCGGACACCTCTGGCCGGCGGCTGAGCGGCTTGCGGGCCGGCCGCTCGATCCGTTGGCCGAGCCGCTTCTCGATCGGCTGGAGGCGAACGGCCATGGCTGACGCCTTTCCGGCCTTCACGCCCGTCACGTTGCTGACCGGTTTTCTCGGATCCGGCAAGACGACGCTGCTGCGCCAGCTGCTGACCGATCCGGGGCTTTCGAATGCCGCTGTGCTGATCAACGAATTCGGCGAGGTCGGCCTCGACCATCACCTGCTCGAGCGCATCGACGAGAACATGGTGCTCCTACAATCCGGTTGCCTCTGCTGCACGGTGCGGGGCGAACTGGCAGACGCGATCCGCGATCTGCATTCGAAGCGCGAACGCGGCATCGTCCCGCCCTTCGACCGGATCATCATCGAGAGTACCGGGCTTGCCGATCCCTTTCCGGTTCTTTCGACCCTGAAGGCCGATCCGGTTCTGCGGCATCATTTCAAGCCATCGGGTGTGATTGCCACCGTCGATGCCGTCAATGCGGGGATGCAGCTTACGGCCTATCGGGAGCCGATGCGGCAGGTGGCGGTGGCCGACCTGCTGGTGCTGACCAAGACCGATATCGCCGAACCCGCCCAGGTCGCATGGATCACGGCGATGATCCGGCAGATCAATCCGGATGCGCCGATTGTGCTTTCGTCGGACGATGCCTTCGATGTCGCCAGGCTGCTGGACGACACGACAACGGTCCGCGCCGAGGCGATGCAGTCGCCGGGGGGGTTCTATTGCGACGATCCGGGGCCTGTTCTTGCCGGCCAACATTCCGGTGGGATCCGGTCCTTCGCGCTGGTGAGCGAAGGCACGGTCGACTGGACAGCCTTCGGCATCTGGCTGACGATGCTGCTCAACCGGCACGGCGATCGTATCCTTCGGGTCAAGGGCGTTCTCAACATCGAGGGCGAGGATTTTCCCGTGGCGATCCACGGAGTGCAGCATCTGGTCCATACGCCCGTTCATATGCAATCCTGGCCCGGCGGGGACAGGCGTTCCCGCATCGTCTTCATTGTCGACGGCATCGTGCCCGCGGCGATCGAGCGATCGTTCAACGCCTTCAACGGGCTCGGTGCCGCACAGGTTGCGCCGCGGCGGGTCGAGGAAATGCAGCCATGAGAAAAATGCCGACGCCGAAGAGTTTCCCGATGCCTGCCGTGCATACCGAAGGCCGGATCAAGCTGCGCATCCTCGGCACGGCGATTTCGCTGCTGGAAGAACTCCGGCTCGGCGCCGAGCGTGACCTTGGCATGGAAATCGAATTCGACAATCAGGACTTCATGACCGCCCAACACAAGGCAGCGCTGGAGCCGATGACCTACGACATCTACGACCAGTGTTTCCACAACCTCGATATCGTCTGGTACTGGCGCGCCGTACAGCCGATCGACATCGAGCGGATCACCCTCTGGGACGAGATCACCGACCTGACCAAGACGGGCCGCATCGGGCCGAATGCGCGGATAGGGCAGGGCGATGCGCCAGTGACCAAGCTCTTCGTGCAACCGAATTTGGCGCTTTCCGAAACGCCCTCTCAGCGCATTTCGATGCTGCCGACGACGCATAATTTCGACAGCTTCGCCTACCGCACTGATGCGGCCAATTCCAACCAGATGACCTCCTGGGCAGCACTGCTCGACCTGCGCTGGCACGGACGCGCAGCCCTCGTCAACGAGCCGGCGATCGGCATCTTCGACGCAGCACTTGCGGCGCAGTCGGCCGGACTGATGACCTTTAACAATCTCGGCAACATGAGCATCGAGGAAATCGATCGGTTGCTGGACATCCTGGAAGAGCGCAAGAAGGCCGGCTTTTTCCGCGGCTTCTGGCGTTCGGCCGAGGACGCGGCGAACCTGATGACGAAGAGCGACACGCAGATCCAGTCGATGTGGTCGCTCGGGATCAGTAAGCTGAACCTGCGCGGCTTTCCCGTCGAACTCGCCAATCCCGCCGAGGGTTACCGCGCCTGGCATGGCGGTCTCTGCCTGTCGAAACGGCTCTCCGGCCGGGCGCTCGACGCGGCCTACGACTATCTCAACTGGTGGATCTCCGGCTGGCCCGGCGCGGTGGTGGCCCGGCAGGGTTATTACATGTCGACACCGACACGCTCGCGGCCGCATATGACGCCGGCCGAATGGGACTATTGGTACGAGGGCCTGCCGGCTGCGACGGACTTGCCAGGGCCTGACGGGCTCCTCCGCGTCAAGGCGGGTGCGGTGCGTAGCGGCGGCTCCTACTGGCAGCGCGCCAACTCGATCGCCGTTTGGAACACGACTATGGACGAACACAACTACCTGGTGCGCCGCTGGATGCAGTTCGTGGCGGCGTGAGCAGAACTGGAACGACAGAATGACCCTTTCTTACGGCTCCCTCTCGATCGCCCAGCTCTCCACCCTCATCCAGGGTGGCAGCGTCGATCCGGTCGCTGTGGCGGAACAGGTCTTTGCCGCGATAGAAAGCCATGACGACAAAGCGATCTTCATTTCGCTGACGCGTGAGCGAGCAATGGCTGAGGCGCAAGCTTCATCGAAGCGGCTGAAAGATGGTCGTTCGCGCGGCTTGCTCGAGGGTATTCCGGTCGCCTGGAAGGATCTCTTCGATGTTGCCGGCAGTGTCACGGCGGCGGGGTCGAGGCTGCTTCTACGGGATCAGGCACCGGCCGCAGTCGACGCCGCCGTCGTCTCCGCGCTGGCTGCCGCCGGCATGGTCGCAGCCGGCCGGGTGAACATGAGTGAGTTCGCCTTTTCCGGCCTTGGCATCAATCCGCATTTCGGCACGCCGAAAAACCCCCGCAGCACCGATGTCGCCCGCATTCCGGGCGGCTCGTCTTCCGGTTCGGGCGTGGCGGTGGCATCAGGTCTCGTGCCGGTCTCGATCGGCTCCGACACGGGTGGTTCGGTCCGGATCCCGGCGGCGCTGAACGGCATCGTCGGCTACAAGGCGACGCGCGGACGATACCCGATGACAGGCGTGTTCCCCCTTTCCGGCAGCCTCGATTCGCTCGGGCCGCTCTGCCGTTCTGTGCAGGATGCCGTCTGGATCGATGCCGCGATGCGCGGAGCCATGGCACCCACGGCCAGTCGCCGTCCGCTCGCCGGGCTGGAGGTCGTCATTCCCACCAACGTCGTCTTCGACGATGCCGAGCCGGGTGTCGTTGCGGCCTTAGAAGCGGCGGTTGAGCGTCTGTCCGCCGCCGGCGTCGTGTTCACACGACTGGAGATCCCGGCTTTTGCGGAAATTCTGCAGCTGATGGCAAGCCACGGTGCCCTGGTGACGGCGGAGGCCTACTGGCTGCATAGGGCGCGGATCACCGGGCCGGATGCCGAACTGATCGACCCGCGTGTGGTCTCGCGCACCCGCTTCGGTGAGGAGATCACCCTTTCGCACTACCTCGACATTCTCTCTGCCCGCGCGCGGCTGATCGAAGCGGTGGACCGGCTGGTCGGCGACCGCCTGATCGCCTTCCCGACGGTCGCGCACGTGGCACCGTTGCTCGAGCCGCTGAAGACCGATGACCAGCTCTTCGTCGCCACCAACGGCAAGACACTGCGCAACACGCTGCTCGGCAATTTTCTCGACTGGTGCGGGGTGTCGATCCCTTGCGGGGCAGGCGACGCCGGCATGCCGGTCGGCTTCCTGCTGTCTGGCCTGGCGCGCGCCGACGAGCGGCTGCTGTCGGTGGCGCTCGTCGCCGAACCGGTCATTCGCGGTGAGACAATTTGAAGGCGGTCGCTCCGGCTGCGAACATGAAGGAGACTTGCAATGTGCATGGCGTGTTATGTCGACGAAGCGACCAAGAGCAAGATCATCGCTTACAATGCCGAATTCCATAAGGTGACGAAGAGCCCCTATGGTAGCGACGACGAGATTGGCATGCTGAACTTGATTGACGCCAAGTCGCGTTCGGCGATAATCGGCCGCACCGATGCCTCGAAGGTCTTCGACCTCTCGGTCGACCACTTCGTCGGCATGCCAGGCTGGTTCGGTGCCGGCGACCAGCCCTACCAGATCTGGATGACCCACACGCCGCAGGGCGAGATCGTCGCCAACACCATGGGCGTCAAGCGCCAACAGAACGAGCTCGTCGCCTATTCCGGCGACAGTATCTCGATGTACACCCATTGCGGCACGCATATCGATACGTTCAACCACTTTGGCTACAATGGCGAGATCTTTAATGGCTTTACGGCACGGGATCACCTCGGCAGCCGAGCCTGGGATATTTGCGGCCCGGAAAAATATCCGCCGATCTTTGCGCGCGGCATTCTCCTCGATATCGCGGCGATGCACGGCGTCGATACGCTGCCGCCGACTCATCCAATCGGCAAGGCCGACATCGAGGATTCCCTGAAGAGGCAAGGGCTGAAGATCCTGCCCGGCGACGTGGTGCTGCTGCGCACCGGCCAAATGCTGCTTTGGCCGGATATGGCTTTCACCAAGAATACGCCCGGGCTCAACCGCGAGGGCGCGGAATATATCGCCAAGCACGGCGCGATCATGATCGGCGCCGACAACCTGACACTGGAGCAGACGCCGTCGGCGCACGAGCTCAACTTCTTCCCCGTCCATACCTACCTGTTGGCGGAAGCAGGCGTGCCAATACTCGAGATGGCCTATCTTGAAGAGTTGGCCGCCGAAAAGCTCTACGAGTTCGCGTTTTTCGGAGCCTGCATTAAGTTGCGCGGCGCTACGGGAACACCGATGCGGCCAATTGCGATGCCGCTGCGCTGATCGCGAGCCGCGAGACTATGCCAACTTAACTCAAACGATCGCGCATAGCCGCGCAAACACTCGATCTCTGTCAGCCGGGTGGCAGCCGGCCTCGCTCACGGGATGCTGAAGGGGACCTGCGGCTCCTGGCCTTCCTGTATCCAGTCGCGCTTGACGCCGCCGATCGGCGACCATGCATGCGTACGATGCCGAGCTTGCGGTGCACCTCGGTCAGAGCGTTCTGGACGAATACAGTTCGACCTGGTTGAGCCGACGGCCAGTCGTTCCGGCCGCTTGCCGAACTCTTATCTCGCGATGACCTTTGAATCCACGCTGGGGCCGGCATTATAGTCGGGCTCAATACTGTTGTAGCAAGTCGTGATGGGATGTGTCACACAGCCATCCATCCACCATCGACCAGCATATGTGCGTTGCTTCATCGCTGGCGAGGAACAAAGCGGCATTTGCGACATCCGGCTGACCATGCGGTGACGCTTAGTCGTCGATGTTTGTGTTTAGTTGCCTGCCCAAGTCCGCCGCTGCTGCGGACCGGCAAGAGCAGGGCAACCGGGATGTTTGGAGTTCGCCCCATGACGGATCACACCTATACGCTTAAGCAATTGGCACAGGGGCATCGACCGATCCGGATTGGCTTTTTCCTGGTGCCGGACTTCCCTCTGATGACCTTTGCGGCAGCGCTCGACTCGCTGCGGCAGGGCAATCGTTTGGCCAAGCGAAAGGCCTTTGAGTGGCTCATCCTGTCGGCGGATGGCGGCCATGTGAAGTCCAGCAGCGGATTGGGCTTCGATGCAGATGCGGCAATCAGCAGGGCGCCGCGCTGCGATATCGTAATCCTCTGCGCAGGCATCAATTATGCCGATGCCTATGATGCCAATGTCTTTGCATGGTTGAGGCGCATCCATTCGGAGGGGTGCGTGCTTGGAGCAGTCAGCACTGCCGTCTTCTTCCTGGCAAAGGCGCGATTGTTGGAAGGGCGACGATGTGCCGTTCATTGGGAGTCGCTTGCAAGCTTTCGCAGCGAGTTTCCGAACTGTCTCGCCACGGACGACATTTTCGCGATCGACGGACGTTTTCTGACCTCCTCGGGCGGAACCGTCACATTGGACATGATGCTTTACCTCATCTCGGCCGTGGAGGGTCGGGAGTTGGCAGCACTCATTTCGGACCAGTTCAACCACGCGCGGATACGGCGCCAGGACGACGTTCAGAGGATGTCGCCCGAAGATCGTTTCGGCATCCGGAATGCCAAGCTCGCCTTCGTGGTTCGTCGGATGGAAGCCAGCCTCGGCGATCCGGTCGAAATTTCCGATCTCGCCAATAGCGTGGCGCTTTCGCTTCGCCAGCTCGAGCGGCTGTTTCACACCAATCTCGGCAAGAGTCCTACCCATTTCTACATAGAGCTTCGCATGACACGCGCGAGAGAACTGCTGGTCTACACGGAACTGGCGATCGGTGAGATCGCCGAAATCTGCGGTTATCAGTCAGCTTCGCATTTCGGCCGCTCATACCGCACGCGATTTCGCGAGAACCCTGCCGCGACTCGAAAGGCAGAGAAGCTGCGAGAGGAGCCAATGTCATGAACAATGTCGATCCACGCAGAGAAGATGTCGGATCACCGCATATCACGGAGGTCCATCCCGTTTTAACGTAAATCAAAACGGATGGGTGACGGACAAAAAGTCCGCTGCGACCGAGCCTGGGACGAGTATCTTGCCGGCCGGTCCGACCAACAAAAATTCGGAACAGTTAAAGCGCTAACTAGGAGATGACTACCGTGGACAAGTCTCAGCATTCCTATATCCCGACTCTGGTCGAACAGATGTCGAGCGGCTCGATCGGCCGCCGAGAATTTCTGCGTAAAGCGACGCTTCTTGGTGTTTCGGCCGCAGCCGCATATTCTCTTGCCGGCGTTCCAATGCCGGGCGACGGCGCCCGGGCCGACGATATGCCGAAGGGCGGAAACCTGCGCATCGGCATGCGTTGCATGGAAATCAAGGATCCGCATCTGGCCGACTTTGCCGAAAAGTCGAACGTCATCCGCCAAACCTGCGAATATCTGACCCTCACGGATCGCAACAACATTACCCATCCTTATCTGCTGGAAAAATGGGAAGTCAGCAACGATCTGAAGACGTGGACGCTTCATGTGCGCAAGGACGTCAAATGGCGCAAGGGAAAGCCGCTGACGGCCGACGATGTGATCTGGAACCTGAAGCGCGTTTGCGATCCAGCAATCGGTTCGTCGATGCTCGGGCTTTTCACCGGTTATCTCGTGCAGGAATACGAAACCGGTGAAAAGGACGACAAGGGCAATCCCAAGAAGTCGAGCAAGCTCTGGGCTGACAATGCCATCGAGAAGGTCGACGATCACACAGTTCGTCTCAACTGCTCCTCGCCGCAGATTGCCGTGCCCGAGCACCTCTACCACTACCCGATGTTCATCCTTGATCCGGAAGAAAACGGTGCTTTCGGCGCTGACGCGAACGGCACGGGTCCCTTCGTTATCACCGAATACGTCGTCGGCAAGGGTGCCAAGTACAAAGCCCGCACCGACTATTGGGGCACCGGGCCATATCTCGATACGTTCGAATATGTCGACCTCGGCGACAATCCGGGGGCCGGTATCGCGGCCATGGCTTCCAAGCAGGTCGATGGCCTGTCGGAAGCTGACGCAGTCCAGATCAATGCAATGAAAAATTTCCCGCATGTGGCAGTCTATCAGGTCGATACGACCCAGACGGTCGTTGCTCGCATGCATCCAAATATCGACCAGTTCAAGGACAAGCGCGTGCGCCAGGCGATGCGCTATGCGATTGACCGCGACAAGGTTATCCAGACCGCGCTTCTCGGTGCCGGTGTTCCTGCCGAAGATCATCACGTCGCGCCGTCACATCCCGAATATGCGGCCTTGCCGAAATATCCCCGAGATATCGAGAAGGCCAAGAAGCTCCTGGCCGACGCAGGCTATCCTGACGGTTTTGAATTCGACATGACGACGCGCCCCGACCCGATCTGGGAGCTCAACACGGCGCAGGTCCTGGCCGAACAATTCAAGGACATCGGTGTGAAGGTCAACATCAAGTCGCTGCCGAGTGCGCAATATTGGGAAGTCTGGACGACGTCGCCGTTCAGCCTGACGGCCTGGGGCCATCGGCCGCTGGCAATCATGACGCTGTCGCTCGCCTACCGTTCGAATGCCGCCTGGAACGAGTCCAACTATTCCAATGCGGAATTTGACAGGCTGCTGACGGAAGCCGAAGGCATCCTCGATCCGAAGGAGCGCAGCAAGGTCATGGCGAAGATCGAGGCGATCATGCAGGACGACGGACCAATCGTTCAGCCCTTCTGGCGTGTTTTCTCGACCGTCATGGACAAGAAGGTCAAGGGCTTCGATCTCCATCCTTCGCAATACATCTTCGCGCATCAATACGCGATCTCGGTATAACCTCCCGGCTGGTGCCTGGCCGCGTTCGCGCGGTCGGGTGCCGGGCGCAGATATTCGGGCTTGTCCGGCTATGGCGAATTTCCTCCTCAAGCGCTTGGCGATGATGGTCGTGACGATGCTCTGTGCCTCGTTTCTCGTCTTCGCCGTCTGCGAGTTCACTCCCGGCAGCGTGGCGCGCAAGTCGCTCGGTCCTTTCGCTACCCAGCAGCAGGTGGACCTGCTGTCGCAGAAACTGAAGGCCAATGATCCACTGCTGGTGCGCTACGGTCGCTGGCTGGGTGTGCTCGTCGGCGCAATCCCCGATCCGCTTCAGGATCCGGCCACCGGGCTGAACTTCAAGGACCCGCGTGGCGCCCAGTATTTCGGCAACTTCGGATATTCCACCCTGAACAAGCTACCCGTCAACGACGTCATCTGGGATCGTCTCGGCAATACCTCCATCCTCGCCGGGCTGGCGTTCCTGCTGATCGTGCCGCTGTCGATCATTTTCGGCATCCTGTCGGGGCTGAAAGAGGGCGGGGTGCTGGACCGGACGCTTTCGATCATCTGTATCACTTTTACCTCCATTCCGGAGTTCGCGTCAGGCGTCTTCCTGGTGACGCTCTTCGTGATCCTCTGGCCGATCCTGCCAGGCACGAGCCCGCTCAACAGCGATGGCGGCTGGGCAGTGCCCTATCAGTTCGTCCTGCCCGTCGCGGTGCTGGTCATCTATGACTTCGGCTATGTCGCCCGCATGATCCGCGTCTCGATGATCGGAGTCATGGAGCGGCCCTATATCCGCACCGCAATCCTCAAGGGCATGAGCACGCGCCGCATGGTCCTAGGGCACGCGTTGCGGAATGCGATGATCGCACCGTTCACCGTGCTCCTGCTGCAAATCAACTTCCTGATCAGCGGCGTCGTCGTCACCGAGCTCGTCTTTGCCTATCCGGGCTTCGGCCGCCTGATCCTCGATGCAAGCCTGTTCGGCGATATCGCAACGCTCGAGGCCGCAACATTGATCACGGTTGCCATCGCCGTTGTCACGCAGTTGCTTGGCGACCTCGGCTACATGCTGCTCGATCCACGCATCCGGGTGAGGTAAATCATGGCTGTTCATGACAATATCACCGGAGTGGTCACCGCACCGCCAAAGCGTGCTGCAAGGCCCAACTGGATGCGCATCTTTCATTCGCGCACGGCCGTCGTCGGGTTTTGCCTTGTTCTCTTCTGGGTACTTGCAGCCCTTCTTGCGCCCGTCCTGCCGCTACCGTCGCCGACGGATTCCGATGTCATGGCGATGAGCAACCCCTATCCTTCCGCTGCCCACTGGCTGGGGACCGATATTCTCGGTCGTGATATGCTGTCACGGTTGATCTTCGGCGCCCGCACAGTGCTCTCCGTTGCGCCGCTGTCGGTGGCGGTCGCAATGATCGTCGGCATCACGATGGGGATGATTGCAGGCTACTATGGGGGCTGGATCGACGTGCTGATCAGCCGCGTCTCGGACATCATACTGGCATTTCCGGTTCTCGTTATCTACGTCATCCTGATCGCCAATATCGGACCGTCGGTCCTCAACATCGTCATTGCGACGATGATCGCCTCGGCGCCGGGTATCGGTCGCATAACGCGCGGCCTGGTGCTGGGTCTGAAGCAGCAGGAGTATGTCGCGGCAGCAAAGCTGCGTGCTGAAAGCACGCTCTACATCATGATCGTTGAACTGCTGCCGAACTGCCGCAGCCTGCTGATCGTCGATGCCTGCCTGCGCATCGGCTACACGATCATCACCATCGGCATCCTCGGTTTCCTCGGCCTCGGTCTGCCGCCACCGAACCCGGACTGGGGTGGCATGGTCAAGGAAAGTGTCACTGTACTGAATGTCTGGCCACACATGTCGCTGATCCCGTCTGCCGCGCTCGTCAGCCTGGTCCTCGGCTTCAACCTGCTCGCCGACGGCATTCGGGAGGCATGGAAATCATGAACATCATCGCGTCCAGTCTTCAAGGAGCGGCCATGTCCATCACGCCGTCGATCGATTGTGAACCCGTTATCGACATCGCCAGCCTTCGCGTCGAGTTTCGTGGCAAAAGCGAAACGGTCGTCGCGATCCCCGACCTCTCGTTTAAGGTCATGCCGGGCGAAAGCTACGGCCTTGTAGGGGAATCGGGCTGTGGCAAGAGCACGACGGCCATGGCGATCATGGGCTATCTCGGAAATACCGGGGTGATTGCCGGCGGCAGCATCCGCTTCAACGGCAAGCAACTGGTCGGTGCTTCGGCCAAGGATCTGCGCTCCATCCGCGGGCGGCAGATCGCGATGGTCTACCAGGATCCGATGAGTGCGCTCAATCCGGTGAAGACGATCGGTGCGCAGCTTGCCGAAGTCCCCCTGCTTCACATGGGCGCAAGCAAAAAAGATGCCATTGCCATGGCGGAAGCGATGCTTGCCGACGTCCGCCTGCCGGACCCCGGCGACATGATGAAGCGGTATCCGCATCAGCTTTCCGGTGGCCAGCAGCAGCGCGTGGTCATCGCCATGGCACTGCTTGCCAAACCGTCGCTGTTGCTGCTCGATGAACCGACAACCGGCCTCGATGTGACGGTCGAAGCTGCCGTCATCGATCTGATCGCCGAATTGCGCCAACGCTATTCGACCAGCCTGCTGTTCATCTCGCATAATCTCGGCCTGATCGCAGAGAGCTGCGATCGTCTCGGCATCATGTATTCCGGCGAGATGGTAGAAGAGGGAGCGACATCAGAAGTATTCCGCCGGCCGAAACATCCGTATACGCGCGGCCTTATCGATTGCATTCCCGACATTACCGGCGATAAGCGCAGCCGCACGCTCGCTGCCATTCCGGGCTCGATCCCGCTGCCGCAGGAAAGGCCGCAGGGCTGTCTTTTCGGGCCGCGCTGTTCGAGTTTTGTCTCCGGCCTCTGCGACCGTCCGGACCTTGCTCTGGAGCCGGCGGCGGAAGAGCATCTGGTGCGCTGCGTCCGCTGGCCCGAAATTTCGGCAGTAGAAGCGACGGTTGCTCCGGTCGAGACAAAGATGACTGCAAGATCGACGGCGATAACGCTGTCCGATGTGAACCGTCTCTATCCCGTCGGCCGCCAGAAGACCGTCAAGGCAAACGAAGCGATCAGTTTCGAAGCGGCAACAGCCGAGATCGTGGCGCTGGTCGGCGAGTCCGGCTGCGGAAAATCCACGCTGGCGCGCATCGTGACGGGTCTCGACAAGGCGACCTCGGGCGAAATACGCATGGCTGGTGAAAATATTGCCGAATTGCAGGCGAGCGAGCGTCCGCGGGAACTGTTGCAGCAGGTTCAGATGATCTTTCAGAACCCTGACAGCACGCTCAACCCTTCGCATTCCGCCGCTTTCTCCATCCGCCGTTCGATCAAGAAGTTCGGCATCCGCAAGGGAAAGGCGGAGATCGAACAGCGTGTTCGCGAGCTTCTGGAAATGGTGCGATTGTCTCCGGCCGTTGCAGACCGAAAACCAAACCAGCTCTCCGGGGGCCAGAAACAACGCATTGCCATCGCACGCGCCTTTGCGGCGGAACCGTCGCTCATCGTCGCCGACGAACCGGTCTCCGCCCTCGACGTCTCGGTGCAGGCCGCGGTCGTGACGCTGCTTCTCGATATTCAACGGGAAAAGCATGCCACGATGCTGTTCATCAGCCATGACCTGGCGTTGGTTCGCCACGTGGCAGACAAGGTTGTGGTCATGTATCTCGGTAAGGTCATGGAGCAGGGGACCGTCGAGGAAGTCTTCGGCGAGGGCGCACATCCCTATACCGAAGCACTTCTCTCAGCGATCCGCAGCCCGCATCCGGATGAAGCGCCGCGCGAGCGTATTCGCCTGTCCGGCGAAACACCGAGCGCGGTCAACGTACCCGCCGGCTGCCGTTTTGCGACGCGGTGCCACCGCAAGCTCGGCAGCATCTGCGACACCGCTCCGCCCCCACTGCGCAAGATGTCCGATACGCACGAGATTCTCTGCCACATTGATCAGGCAGATCTGGCCGCCCGGCCTTCCGTCCTTGCTTTTGCCGAAAAGGCATAATGATGCGCGATCCCGATCGGATTGGTGACTTCTGGCGGAAAGCCGCAGGCCTTCGTGCAATCCTGCATGTCATGGCGAGCATCTGCATCGTCGCGACTGGCAATTCTCTTCTGACGACCACAGTTTCTCTGCACCTCAGTGACCCTGCAATCGATCCCCACATTGTCCAGTTATTGCTGACGGCGTTTCCCATAGGCTTCCTTGCCGGATGCCTGTCAGCCCGCTTCATGGTCGTCCGCTTGGGACATGAGCGCGCTTTCCTGGCCGTCGCATTGTTCGCCGGTGTTGGCGCCTGCGGCTACATGCTGACGCAAGCCGCGCCGGTCTGGTTCTGCCTGCGCCTGATAAACGGCTTTTCCATCGCGACGCTGTTCGTCGTGTCCGAAAGCTGGATCAATCTTTACGCTGGCCAGAAGAACCGCGGAGCTTATTTCTCGCTCTATATGCTGAT
The DNA here is from genome assembly GCF_013087515.1 of Rhizobium sophorae. GTDB lineage: Bacteria > Pseudomonadota > Alphaproteobacteria > Rhizobiales > Rhizobiaceae > Rhizobium > Rhizobium sophorae. The sequence goes on from NZ_JABFCN010000031.1 coordinate 89,239, forward strand.
GACGTCGCTGGCGACGCTGTTTGCGCAATTGCTTGTCGAAGCGGCCGGAGCGGACTCTCCCCATCTCTTTCAGATCGTGCTCGGTGTCGTCCTGCTTGGACTAATCTACGCCCGCTTTGTCGGTGGACCCTGGCCCACCTTGCGCCTGCCGCTGGCAGTGGCGGTCGAGGCCGGTAACGCTCACTCCGGGCATCGGTATGGCATCTGGCGGCTCGTCGCTCTCGCACCGGTGGCTGTCGTCTGCGTCTTTCAAGCGGGCATGACGAATATGAATGTCTATACGATGACGCCGATCTATGCGGAGCGGGTGCACCTTGACGCGGCGGTGGCCGTGACACTGGTAACCGCCTTCAGCCTGGGCGGCATGCTCGCTCAGGCGCCGGTCGGATGGTTGTCGGATCGTATGGACCGGCGCGTTCTACTTCTCGTTCAGGGATTGGCGGGAGCAGGACTGTGCGCAACAATCGCCTGGCCCGGAAGCTATCCGCAGATGCTTCTCCACGGTCTGTTTTTCGCCTATGGCGCGATTGCGCTGACAATTTACCCGGTCGGCATCGCTTACGCCAACTCACAGCTCGACAGCCGCCATATGGTCTCGGCATCGGGTAGCCTCCTGCTCCTCTATTCGATCGGCAACATCATGACACCTGGGCTCGCCGCCCAGCTGATGGAGCTGTTTGCACCGCAGGCACTCTTTCTTCTGCTCGGGAGCGGAGCGTTCCTGGTTGCTGCTACTGCCTGCTTCAATCTGCTGCGCCGTCCGATCGGCGCCACCAAACATTGCCTCGTCTCGGGAGGAAGCGAATGATGCCCGCCAAGCCTTATGACCTCGTGATCCGTCGTGGCCGTGTGGTGCTGCCGGATGCGACCAGGCAGATCGATATCGGCGTTCGCGACGGCGTGATTGCGGCGCTCGGGCCGGATCTCCCCGAGGGCAAACATGAAGTCGCGGCCGAGGGGCGTATCGTTCTGCCCGGCGGCGTCGACAGCCATTGCCACATGGATCAGCAGCCATGGGAAGGGAAGGCGACAGCTGACGATTTCAACACTGGCACGCTGTCGGCGATGTGCGGTGGCACGACAACTGTGGTGCCTTTCGCCATGCAGATGCGTGGCCAGTCGCTACGCGACATCGTCGAGGATTACCACGAGCGCGCCCGTCCGAAGGCGCATATCGACTACGGTTTTCACCTGATCGTCGGCGATCCCTCAGCCGAAGTGTTGGGCAACGAAATTCCCCAGCTGATCGCGGAAGGCTGCACCTCGATCAAGATCTACCTCACCTATGACGGTTTGAAGCTCGATGACTATGAGGTGCTGAATGTGCTCGACCTTGCCCGCGCGCACGGCGCAATGGTCATGGTTCATGCGGAAAACGACGCCTGCATTCGCTGGTTGACCGAAAAATTCATTGCCGCGCGCAAGACCGAATTGCGCTACCATGAAAAAGCGCATTCAGCGATCGGCGACCGTGAAGCGACCTTCCGGGCGATCAGCCTTTCAGAACTGATCGAGACGCCGATCCTCGTCAGCCACGTCGCTGCGGACGGCGCCGTCGAGGAGATCCGCCGCGCCAAGGCGCGCGGGCTTCCGATCTACGCCGAAACCTGCCCGCAATATCTCTTTCTTTCGGCTGAGGACATCGACACCCATGATCTCTCTGGCTCCAAATGCGTCTGCACGCCGCCGCCGCGCGACAAGTCGAACCAGCCTGCAATCTGGGCCGGTATCCTGGACGGAACGCTGGAGGTTTTTTCTTCGGATCATTCGCCGTGGCACTATGCGGATAAGATAGCGGGCGGGCCGGGGACGCCCTTTCACCGTATTCCCAATGGCATTCCCGGCGTCGAGACGCGCCTTGCTTTGCTGTTTTCCGCTGGGGTGAATGGTGGCCTGATCTCGCTGCAGAAATTCGCCGACCTGACGTCCGGCGCGCCGGCACGCCTTTTCGGGCTTGCTCCGCGCAAGGGGCAGATTGCCGTCGGGGCAGACGCCGATATTGCGATCTGGGATCCGGATCGCAGCGTGACGATTAGCAATTCCCTGCTGCACCACGCCACCGACTACACGCCCTACGAGGGGCAGGTGGTCAAGGGCTGGCCCGTCATGACGATCTCGCGCGGCGATATCGTCTGGGACGACGGTAAGATCCTGGCGGAACCGGGCCGTGGCCAGTTCATCGCCAGAGAGCGGCCTTTCCCGCCGCAGCAGGGACTTTCGAAGGTCCTCGCATCATGACAACGCCGATATCCCGCCTTGAAGGCAAGGTGATCTTTCTGACGGGCGCAGCAAGCGGCATCGGCGCGGCGATCGCGCGCCGCTGCATCGACGAGAAAGCCTTCGTCATCTGCGCAGACCAATCGCTCGATGGAGCCAACGCGCTTGCAAAATCTCTCGGTCGGCAGGCGCTGGGCATACAATGCGAGGTTACCGAGAGCGGCTCGGTCAAGCGTGCGGTGGAGACCGGCGTTGAACATTTCGGGCGCCTCGATGGCCTCGTGCACAATGCGGCTGCACCCTCGATGGATGGGAGTGTCGTCGACCTTGCCGAGCCGCAATGGCGGCTGGAAATCGATGTCATCCTGACCGGCGCCTTCCTTGCCAGCAAACATGCGCTTCCGGCCATGATCGAAGGTGGCGGCGGCTCGGTCGTCTTCATTGCATCGCAATTCGCTCATGTGGCAACCGGCAAGGCCGTCGCCTACTGCGCCGCAAAGGCCGGTCTCGTGCATCTCGCCAAGGCCATGGCGGTTGACCATGCGGCTGATGGCATCCGCGTCAACAGCCTTTCGCCCGGGGCCGTCGCCACTCCACGGCTGCTGCAACGGTGGCCGGATCTCGAGGCGGCCAATGCCGGGTTGGGGCCCGCGCATTTGCTCGGACGCATCGGGCAGCCGGAGGAAATAGCCGCCGCCACCGCCTTTCTATTGTCGTCGGATGCATCCTTCGTCACCGGAACCGATCTCCTGGCCGACGGTGGCTACGCGACGCGCTGATACCTGTGTTGAAAATCTTTGGATGGATTTGAGATGACCCTTCTCGTTACCGGTGGAACCGGCTTCGTCATGAGCGTCCTTGCACGGGCATGGCTAGAACGTGATGCCAATGCGCGCGTCGTCATTCTCGATCGCGCCGGCCTGGATGCGGTGGCGGAGCGCTATTTTGAGCCGGTCCGTGATCGGCTGACGGTGGTCACCGCCGACATCTGCGAGCCCACTCAATGGGAAGCGAGACTCGACAGCCACGATGTCCGCTACGTGGTGCATGGCGCCACCGTCACCCCCATCTCACGTGGCAGCGCGGCTGAAGCAAAGCGTCAGCCAGAGGCCGAAGACCCGGCCAGGATCGTCGATGTCAATTTCATGGGCACGGTGCATATTCTCGAATGGCTGAGAAAGCGTCCCAGCATCCAACGCCTCGTCTTCGTCAGTTCGGGATCGGTCTACCGTCATCACGGGCCGGACTGGACGGGCGAACCGCTTCCGGAAGACGGCTATGTTGCACCGCTGACGCTGTACGGCATTTCCAAGTTTGCAGCTGAGATGGTCGTCAACCGCTACGCCGATCTTTTCGGTCTGTCGGCAGCCTCCGTCCGGCTTGCGTCGGTCTATGGACCGATGGATCGGGTCACCGGCAGCCGCAATTTTCGGCATGTGCCAAACCGCGTCGCCCATATGGCGCTTGCCGGGGAAACCGTCCGGCCGAACAGCCTGGAACCTGTCGGCGATTATGTCACCTCGACGGATGTGGCGGATGCGATCATCGCGCTGCTTCTCGCAGAGCGCCTCCGTTACCGGCACTACAATATCGGCAGTGGCGAGACCTCGACCATCGGCGACATTATCGGCTGGGCGAAGGAGCGCGCACCTTCTCTGCAGGTCGAAGTGAGCCCGGCGCAAACCGCCAACATCATCCAGGACATTTCACTGAAAGACGGCATGTGGGGAGCCTACGACATTGCCCGTATCGCGCGGGACACGGGCTGGCAGCCACGCAGCGCCAGGCAGTCGTTCCACGACTACATGGACTGGATCGTCGAAAACGAAAATCAGAGCGAGGGAAAGTGATGAGCGCTGCTGCAAAAGATCAATCGCGTGATTTTGTCGGCTATGGCCCGAACCCACCGGTCATCACCTGGCCAGGTGGCGTGAAGCTGGCGATCAACCTTGTGCTGAACTATGAGGAGGGCGCCGAATATTCCTGGCTTGAAGACGGGCGAAACGACAACTGGGGCGAATACAATATCCCCAACAGTCCGCCGTTGCGCGACCTCGGCACCGAAACACATTTCGAATATGGCAGCCGCGCCGGCGTCTGGCGCTTAGCACGACTGCTCGACCGCTGCGACATCCCCGTAACGGTCTCGGCCTGCGCCGTTGCGCTGGAGAAAAACCCTGCCGTCATCGAGTGGATGAATGCCCGTGGCCACGACCTGCTCGGCCACGGCCTGCGCTGGAGCGAATATTCCGGCATGCCGCGCGATGAAGAGGAGCAGCAACTCCACGAAGCCGTCGCCCTCTATCAGAAGTTGACTGGCAAAAGGCCGCTCGGCTGGAATTGCCGCTCCTTTCCAAGCGTCAACACCCGCGATCTGATCGTCAGGGAAGGCGGCTTCCTTTATTATTCGGACCCCTGCAACGACGATCTTCCGTATTTCCTCGATCACGAGGGTACGAAGCTTCTCGTCGTACCCTATTCGAAAACGCTGAACGACAGCCGCTATCTGATCGCGCCGGGCTATAGCAATCCGCGCGACTTTGTCGAGGATTGCCGATCGGCGATCGACTACATGATCGGCGAAGCGGACGAAACCGGCGGGCGAATGCTGACGATCGGCGTACATGCCCGCTGGATGGGCCAGCCCAATCGCGCCTCCGGCCTGCGTGACGTTATCGAACACGTCAAGTTGACCCCCGGCGCCGCCTTCATGCGGCGCGAGGACATCGCCCGTTATTGGATCGCTCATCATGGCTGACGGCACGCATGCACTGACGGACGGCCATTTGCGTGCAGAGACGATGAGTGGCGCCGAATATATTGCCGGGGTCCTGAAGGAGGAAGGTGTCAAGCAGATCATCGGCTTTCCGGCGAGCGAGCTTTTTGATGCTTCAGCCGCGCTCGACATTCCGCCGCTGATTGCGCGCACGCAACGCGTCGCCGTCAACATCGCAGAAGGCTATGCCCGAGCGACAGCCGGCAAGGAGCTTGCCGTTGTCACCGTGCAATATGGTCCGGGTGCCGAAAGTGCATTTGCCGGCATTGCGCAGGCTTTCAACGACCGTGTGCCGATGCTGTTCCTGCCGACCGGCTACCCCCGCGGATCGGAAGCAGTCGCCCCGAATTTCGAATCCCGCCGCAACTTCCGGCACATTACCAAATGGTGCGAGGCGGCAACGCAGGTCGATGATCTGCCGAAGCTGATGCATGCGGCGATTTCGCGTGTCAGAAACGGGCCGCCCGCGCCGGTCCTGCTCGAATTGCCGGTCGATCTGCTTGCCGAAAGGCTTGATGCTCTGCCGACCGATCATCGTCGACCACGCCGTAGCGTACCGCAGGCCGGCGACCGTGAGGTGGTCGATCTGGTCGAAAGCCTGCTCGCCGCCAAAAATCCAGTCATTCTCGCGGGGCAGGGGGTGCTGTCAGCATCGGCGACGCCGGAGTTGGTCGAGCTTGCCGAACTCTTGAACATTCCGGTCATGACGACGCCGAACGGCAAGAGTGCCTTTCCGGAAGATCATCCGCTTGCTCTCGGAACGGCCGGACGCGCTCGGCCCGCGACCGTCGACCATTTTCTCGAGGGGGCGGATGTGGTGTTCGCGCTCGGCAGCAGCCTAACGCGCTCCTACTACATCCTGCCGGTCCCGGACGATAAAACCATTCTGCAGGTCACGCTCGACGAGGCGGATCTCGGCAAGGACTATGCGGTTGCCCAGGGCGTGGTCGCAGACGCCGCCTCGGTCGTGAAACAGATGATCGCGCTCATCCGCAGCAATTATCTCCCTCTCGGCGAACGTCAGCAGCCGGCAGCAGAAATCGCCGCTATCCGCGCCGTCTTCATGGAGAAGTGGATGCCGCTGCTGACGTCGGACAGCACGCCGATCTCGCCTTATCGCGTCGTCTGGGAGATCATGCAGGCGATGGATCCGAAGACTTCGATCGTCACGCATGATGCCGGCAATCCGCGCGACCAGTTCTGCCCGTTCTACGTGGCAACTACACCCGGCAGCTATATCGGCTGGGGCAAGACGACCCAGCTCGGCAGTGGCCTTGGGTTTGCGATCGGGGCCAAGCTTGCGCGCCCCGATGCGACGGTCGTCAATCTGATGGGCGAGTCCGCCTTCGGGATGGTCGGCATCGATTTCGAGACCGCCGTGCGCTGCAATCTGCCTGTCTTGACCATCGTGCTACGCAACAACGTGCTCGGCGGCTATGCGAAAAGTATGCCGATTGCCAGCACGAAGTATGGCGCAAATCAGGTGACAGGCAATTACGCGCCGATCGCCGAGGCGCTCGGCGGCCACGGGGAGTGCGTGCGCGACCCGGCACAATTACGCCCCGCATTGCTGCGCGCCCTCGCCAAGGTCAAGGCTGGGCAGGCAGCCCTCGTCGAGGTCGTCACGCACGAAGAGCCGCGGCTCGCGGGTCTGTGGTAGGGAGGCGGAGGTTGAAATGTTCGACACGCTGATTACCGGCGGCATGGTCGTTACTGCAACCGGTCAAAGCCCGGCGGATATCGGCATTCTCGACGGACGCGTCGCGGCCCTGCGAGCGCCGGGTGAGCCCGCGATGGCGCGCAGCTTCATTGATGCGAGCGGCAAACTCCTGCTGCCCGGCCTGGTCGACGCCCACGTTCATCTGCGCGAACCGGGGCTGACGCAGAAGGAAGACTTCGAAAGCGGCACGCATGCCGCAGCGCTTGGCGGCGTCACGACCATCCTCGACATGCCGACGGACGATCCGTGGACGGCAACCGCGCAGCAATTGTCGGATAAGATGGAAAGCGCTGCGGGGCGGATCAGTGTTGATGTCGGTTTTCAAGCAGTAGTTTCGAAGCGCTGTGACAGCCTGGAGGACCTGCTTGCCTTGTCGCCTGTTTCTCTTGAACTGTTCACTGCCGACGTACCCGTCGACTACTGTTTCGACAGTCTGGATGCTGTCACTGAGATGCTGCGCCGGTTGGCAGGCGTCGGGCCGGTGATCGGCGTTTCCCCTGGCGACCAATCGATCATCGAGGGCAGCGCCGGACGTGACCGTGGTGGCGATATCCAGGCATTTCTGGCAAGCAGACCGCCGCTCGCCGAAGCCGGGGGTATCGCTCGCGCGGTGTTGGCGGCGGCCGAGACTGGGGCACACGTGCATGTGCGCCAGGTCAATTCGAAGCTTGGAATCGAGACCTGGCGCCGCCTTCATGGCATGGCGGATGTCACCGTCGAAACGACGCCGCAGAACCTGTTCTTCACCTCCGGCGAATACGAGATCTCCGGCGCCAGACTCAAGGGATCGCCTCCGTTCCGCAGCCACGACGATGTCGCAGCCCTGCGCAATGCGGTCGCGGAAGGACTGATCACAATCATGGCCACGGATCACGCGCCGCATAGCCGAGCCGAGAAGTCGGCGACCTATGGATCATTTGCCGACATTCCCGGTGGGATGCCGGGCCTCCAGACGCTGCTTGCGGTGATGTTGGATCTTGTCGCTGAAAAGCTCATCGCACTTCCGGATCTGGTGCGCATGTGCTCCTATAACCCTGCTCGCCGCTTTGGGCTCGGGCTCTCGAAAGGATCGATCGCCGTCGGTTGCGATGCAGACATCCTTATTGTCGACATGACCCGTTCCACCGCGATCACGGACGCCGGTCAGCTTTCGCGTGCAGGCTACACGCCGTTTCACGGCAGACGCACCGCTGGCAAGCTGACGGATGTCCTCCTGCGCGGCGAGTGCATCGTCAAAGACGGAACGCTCATTGCTCCCTGCCGCGGTCAAGTTGTCCGCAGCGTTGCCTGAAGGAACTCCCATGCCTCTGCTTGACAGAAAAGTTGCAATTGTTACTGGCGCCAGTTCAGGTCTCGGCCGTGCGATTGCGCTGCGCTACGCGGAAGAAGGCGCGACCGTTGTGATTGCCGATGTCTCGGAGGCGCCGATCGAGGGAGGCGATACCACGCTTGCCCGCATTATGGCTGCAGGGGGAACGGGCCTGTTCATCAAGACCGACATCTCCAACTGGGCGGATGTCGATTCACTCGTCACGCAAACGGTGAAAGAGTTCGGTCGGCTCGACATCATGGTCAACAATGCTGCGATCTACACCTCGACCAATCTTCTCGAAACCTCTCCGCAACAATGGGACCGGGTGATGTCGGTCAACGTCACCGGTTTCTTCTATTGCTGCAAGCGCGCGGCTGAGCAGTTCCTGACGCAGGAGCCTGAGGGCGAGGCACGAGGGCGGATCATCAATATTTCCTCCCAGCACGGCATGCTGGCTTGCCCAGGTGATTTTCCCTATGGCGTCAGCAAGGGGGCGATCGTGCAGATGACCCGACAGATCGCCGTCGACCACGCCGCCAATATGATCCTCTGCAACGCGATCGCGCCGGGGAAGATCATCACCGGCAAGCCAGGTGTTGCCAATGATCCCGACGCGCTCGACTATTCGCGTCGGCGCACGCCGTGGCCGCGCCTCGGCGAACCGCGCGACGTCGCGGGGGCCGCCCTTTTCCTCGCCAGCGAGATGGCGAGCTACATCACCGGCGTCAACCTGATGGTCGACGGTGGCTGGATGGCCGGCTGATCGGGTGCTGAACAAAAATCGACAACAACGGAAAGGAAGCAGACGATGGATCTGGGATTGAAAGGCAAGATAGCCCTCGTGCTGGGGGCCGGCGGGGGGCTTGGCGGGGCGATCGCAAAAACGCTTGCCGCTGAAGGCGCGCAGATCGCGGTTGCCGACATCAACAAGGAAGCGGCCGAAAAGACGGTTGCCGACATTCGCACGGCCGGTGGCTCGGCGATGGCACTGGAATGGGACCTTGCCGAGCTCGGGGTGATCGAGCCCAATCTCGCTGCCATCGAAAAGCAGCTCGGTTCGGTTGATGTGCTCGTCAACATCACCGGCGGCCCGCCGCCGACACTGGTGTCCGGTCAGAGCGCCGATAGCTGGCGTAAATATTTCGACAGCATGGTGCTGTCGGTCATCGCCATCAGCGATGCCGTTCTTCCCAAGATGCGCGAAAAGAAGTGGGGCCGCATCATCACCTCGACGTCGTCTGGTGTCGTGGCGCCCATTCCCAACCTCGGACTTTCGAATTCGCTGCGCATGTCGCTTCTCGGCTGGTCGAAAACGTTGGCGGGCGAGGTCGGTCGTGATGGCGTGACCGTCAATATCGTCTTGCCAGGCCGTGTCGCCACGCAGCGTATCACTTTCCTCGACGAACAGAAGGCGAAGCGCGAAGGAAAGGCCGTCGAAGAGGTTTCAGCGGCAAGCACTGCATCGATCCCCGTCGGGCGCTACGGCCAACCGCAGGAATATGCCGACGTTGTCGCGTTCATGGCAAGCAGCCGCGCCTCCTATCTGACCGGATCGGTGATCCGCGTGGACGGGGGTCTAATCTCGAGCGTGTGATTGCGCCCTGCCTTCAATTTCTTTTGGAAAACAGGACTTTCACTGAAATTTCGACTGCCTTAACTGCGAGAAGAAGCCATCGGTTGGCCAGCGATGTTTGCTATGGCTTTAACTCGCAGTCATGGGGCGGAGCCATCGAATTTCCAATGGACAGGCGCGGCATGGGAACAGCGTCAGGTAGGAGAGTCTTTTCCGGCCCCGAGGTCTCGGTTCGGTCTAAACGACATTCCTCGGAAATCTTCGCGATGGTTTCTATGTCCTTTAAAACCGTAATAAGACGCGGCTTGATGGCGACATTCGCGAACGCCACCACCCGCATGCGGGTTAGGGTAGAGTATGTCCCGCAGCTCGGAAGAGGCGATACCATTCCTCGCGGGTCATCGAGATAGAAGAACCGGCCGCGGCTTCGACGACACGTTCCGGCTTCGTAGTGCCGAGCACGACTTGAATTTTTGCCGGATGACGGATGATCCACGCAACCGCGATGCCCGTCGGCGTTACACCGTAGGCCTTGGCGAGTTCGTCGATTGCGCCGTTCAGATCTGCGAAATTCTCGCTATCGCCGAGGAAGACGCCATCGAAGAAGCCCTTCTGGAAAGGCGACCAGGCCTGTAGCATCATCCCGTTGATACGAGAATAATCGAGGAGACCGTTGTCGCGGTCGATCGACTGGTCGAGCCCGGCCATATTGGCCGCAATGCCCGATGCAATCAGCGGCGCATGCGTGATGCTAAGCTGTACCTGATTGACGATGAGCGGTTGCTTGACCGCGGTTTTCAGCAGTTCGACCTGGCCAGGTGTATGGTTTGAAACACCGAAATGGCGGACCTTGCCGGCAGATGTGAGCGTGTCGAAGGCCGCAGCAACCTCTTCGGGTTCGACAAGCGTATCAGGACGATGCAGCAGAAGCACGTCCAGATAGTCGGTCTTCAGCGCTGCGAGCGACTGATCCACCGAGGCCAAAATGTGCTCGGCAGAGAAATCGAAAAATCCCTTGCGGATGCCGACTTTGCTCTGGATGACAAGCATCTCGCGTTCGGCGGCGGTGAGGAAAATCGCCTCGCCGAAACGAGCCTCGCAGCGATGCGGAGCACCGCCATAAATGTCCGCATGGTCGATATAGGTGACGCCGGCATCGCGTGCGCTGCCAACCAACTGCTGGATTTCGCCATTGCTCATATTGGCGATCCGCATCATTCCGAGAATGATACTCGACACTTTGAGGTCGGTCTGTGGAAGCGTGTATGTTTTCATTTCAGTAAAACCTCATGCAGGTTGCAAACTGGCTGACTTCACTTCTGGTAACAAATTTGATTGGCCGCATGCTCGCCGGGCGAGAGGCCGCTCCTCCGATTGCCTATTGTCGCGAACGATGCGCCGCGCAAGCTATGACCTCATCATCGGCGCGATTTGCTCTGATCACTCTTCAAGCAAGCGTGTTTCTGACGCTAAACGATGGTCTCGGCCGTCTTTCTTAAAAGCCTGTCGCGTGCCTGCGTGACGCGATCATAGCGTCGCCTGCAGGCTTCGGGTCCTTGCGCTCGAGTGCAAGCACCGTCTTCGACAATCTCGGCGACGTCCGGCGTGTAGCCGCAAACCCGTCTCCGACCAGATCGGACAAACCGTGTGCCGTACGAGCTCAGCCCAGCACGTCATCCGCGCGGATTTAGCGCAACTCGCTTCCGCCCTCGAAAAAACTTTCGCCAGCGGCGAGATCGACTTTGCGTCGCGTTTGGCCGAAGCGAAGGATCGAACTGACATTGCGCGAGGCCGTGAGCCTAATCGTCAGCGGTTCGCCATCCTCCCAGTCAAGATCGAGCAGCATGCCGCCGCGGAGGCGCAAGCCACGGATCCTGCCGCCAGGCCATGCCGTCGGCAACGCAGGGAGTAAATGGATTTCCCCAGGGCGGGACTGCACTAGCATCTCTACGATGCCTGCTGCACCGCCGAAATTTCCGTCGATCTGAAAGGGCGGATGAGCGTCGAACAGGTTTTTATAGCTTCGTTCCGGCGTGAGAAGCAGTTTCAGTACGTTGTGGGCATGGTTGCCATCGCGCAGCCGCGCCCAAAGGTTGATGCGCCAGCCAATGCCCCACCCCGTCGCGTCGTCCCCGCGGATCTCCAGTGAACGGCGGGCGGCGGCGGCGAGGTCGGGGGTTCTGTCCATGTCGATCTGCCAGCTCGGATAGAGGCCGTAGAGATGCGAGACATGGCGGTGATGCATCTCCGGCGCCTGCATGTCCCAGTCTTCGAGCCATTCCTGCAACTGGCCATTCGCACCGATCCTGTCGGGCGCAAGGCGCGGCAGCACACGATCGATGTCGGCGACAAGATCGGGCTCTTCACCGATCGAGACTGCGAGAGGGCGCAGGAGACCCAAAAAATCGCGGATGAGCTGGCTATCCATCGCCGGACCGGCGCAAATCGAAGCTCCGTACGGGTGGACGTTTTCGGGTGAAAGCGACGGGTTCGTCACCAGATAATCCGTGCCGGGAAGCGGGACGAGCACGTCGAAGAGGAAGTGTGCCGCCTCCCGGGCGATCGGAAACAGTCGACGTCGCATCGCGTCGGCGTCATCAAGGTAGTCGCAAGCGTCCAGCAACTGCGCCATCAACCAGATACCGCCCGTTGGCCAGAGTCCCCATTTGGCGCCGTCGATCGGTCCCGTTGCGCGCCAGAGATCGGTATTGTGATGCATGACCCAGCCGCGGGCGCGATAGTGTACATGTGCCATCGCCTTGCCGGTCTGGGCAAGCTCTTCGGCCATTGCGACGAGCGGCTCGAGGCACTCGCGCAGATTGGCCGGTGCCGGTAGCCAATAGTTCATCTGGAGATTGATGTTGGCTGTGTACTTGCTGCCCCAGGGCGGCTCCGTTTCCGCATTCCAGATGCCCTGCAGATTGGCCGGTTGCGTCCCGGGACGCGACGAGGCAATCATCAGGTAGCGACCGAACTGCACATACAGCGCCGCCAGCGCCGGATCATCGCCACCAGCGAATCCAGCGATACGTTGGTCGGTAGGAAGCGACGCTGCAGGCGTCGATCCGAGATCGATGGCGAATGCGCCAAACAGCCGCCGATGCTCTTCGATATGGTCGTCGCGCAACGATACGAAGTCGCGCGAAGCGGCTCTTTCGAGCCTATCGACGATATCGCGCTCGGGATGTCCCAACACGTCGTCGTAGCGCCTGAAGCTCGTCGCCGCATCGAGAAGGACCAGAACCTCGTCAGCGCCTTCTACCGACAGGGCTCCCCCCGAAGCGTTCACCGTTCCACCGCTGTTGATAAGCCGGATGCCAAAGGCGAACCGGAGAGCGGCGGCAATGCCGGATTCTGCTTTGCCCTTTCCCGAAAAGCTCAGCTGAGATCCCTCTCCTATGCGCATCTCCCCCTGCTGTGGACTGTCGATGGAGATCCGGCAGCTTATCGCGCGTTTCCGGTCAGCGGAGAGGCGCAGGACGAGCACACCATCGACTGGCGACACGAAGGTTTCGCGCAGGTAGGTGGTGCCGTCGGCAGTGTAGGACGAGGTAGCGATGGCGGTATCGAGATCGAGCGCGCGCCGATACCCGGAGACGCGCTCGGCGCGCTTGAATTCGAGGCGGAGATCGCCGATCGGCTGGTAGGACATCTCCTTGATCGGCCGTGCCATCAGATGTTTCTCGGCCAGCGCCTCGGCGTCCGCATAGTTGCCGTCGAAAATCAGCTGCCGCACGGTTCCCAGATGACCAAAAGCGTCTGGATTGACGGGCTGATAGGGACCGCCAGCCCAGAAGGTGGATTCGTTTATCTGCAGGTGTTCGCGCAGGGGATCGCCGAAGACCATGGCTCCGAGCCGGCCGTTGCCGAGCGGCAGCGCGTCCGTCCATAGCTGTGCGGGCGTATCGTACCACAGAAGATGAGCGGTCATGGCTACTCCGCCGGAAGAGTGTTTGCCGGGCGCGTCCCGCGGATGCGCTCACCGTCCCCACCGAAGAGCAGGGCCCTTCGTGCGGGGAAGCCGGCAGTGACGATTTCCCCCGGGCGGCGGATGGTCTCGGAGCGGTCCTCGATGATGACGGCCTGCCCGGAACTCAGCGTGCCATAGATGAAACGGGTGCCGCCGAGATTTTCCACCACGTCGACCTTGAGGTCGATTGCGCCGCCAGCATCGTCACGTCCGGTGAAGTGCTCGGGCCGAATGCCGGCCTTGATCGGGATGTCGCCTTCGCCCTGCAAAAGACCCGTCTTGAAGACAGCGCCGCAATCGAGCCTGACAACGCCATTGGGGTCCAGCGTGCCATCCAGGAAATTCATGCGGGGGGAGCCGATGAAACCGGCGACGAAGAGGTTGTCGGGGTCGGCATAGAGCGTATCCGGTGTCCCTGTCTGCTCGATCTTGCCTGCTCGCATGACGACGATCTTGTCGGCCAGCGTCATCGCTTCCGTCTGGTCATGTGTGACATAGATCATCGTTGCGCCGATGCGCCGGTGCAGTTTCGCGATCTCGACACGCATGGACACTCTGAGTTCAGCGTCGAGGTTTGACAGCGGCTCGTCGAACAGGAACACGGCGGGATTGCGCACGATCGCCCGGCCGATGGCGACACGCTGACGCTGACCACCGGAGAGTTGCGCCGGCTTGCGCTTCATCAGCGGTTCAATCTGCAGCGTTGCCGCCGCAACAGCAACGCTGCGCTGGATTTCGGCCTTGCCAAGGCCCGCCATGCGCAGCGAGAAGCCGATATTCTGCTCGACGGTCATATGCGGATAGAGCGCGTAGTTCTGGAAAACCATGGCCACGCCGCGCTCGATCGGATCGGCTTCGTTCATGCGCCGCCCGTCGATCTTGAGGTCGCCTGCCGTGATCTTTTCGAGGCCGGCGATCATCCGCAGCAGCGTCGATTTTCCACAGCCGGAAGGGCCGACGAACACGGTGAACGAGCCATCGTCAACGCTCAGATTGAGATTGCCGATCGCCTCAAAGCTCCCATAGGTTTTGTCGATATTCTGCAATTCTACGCTGGCCAAAATTTCCTCCCTTTGACCGCTTGGCAAGCAGAGCGCGTCAGGTGATCCGTCGCGTCGAGCCTCGCAGGATGATGTCGCATTCGAGAACGACGCTGCGCGTCGCGCCGCTCGAGGATTCCGTCAGGCGTTCCACAAGAATGTCCGTGATCTTTTCCGCAATGCCGGCGACCGGCTGCGCGACTGCGGTAATGCCAGCTTCGTAGAGCCGGAAGACCGCTACATCGTCGAAGCTCGCCAGCGAGATATCGTCGGGCACGTGACGACCGTTCTCCTTCAGCCAGCTGAGTGCCCCGACCGCCATGCCGTAATTGGCGGAGAAGATAGCTGTGGGTGGGTTTTCCAGCGACATCAGTCGCTTGGTCGCCTCGTAGCCGCCATCCATGCGCCAGTTGCCGCGCACTGCCATTGAAGGATCCACCACGATGCCCCGGTCGCGCAGCGCCTGCTCGTATCCGGCCAGGCGTTCGATACCCGACGAATTGCGCGGGTCACCCGTCAGCATGCCGATGCGCGTATGGCCGAGATCGATGAGGTGGCTGATTAGGCGGTAGCTCGCCCGGTGGTTTTCGACCATCACCCGGTCCGCCGCGAGCCCACGCACGTCGTTATTGTAGAAGATGATCGGCACGTCATGTTCGATCAGGTCGTCCACCCGGTCATAGACTTCGGCCGTCCCATCCATGACCAGCGCATCGACGCGCTGCGCGGCGAAAAAGTCCAGCGCTTCGGCAACCACGCGCGGATCGCCGCCATGGCAATAGGTCAGGAGCGCGCGACCAGTCGAGCGGACCGAAGTGGCTAGGTGCTCCAGCATGCGGGCATGAAACTCATCGAAGGTCGGGACCAGAAAGCCGATCATATGGGTCAGATCGGTACGGATAGACGCTGCCGCTGCATTTCGCCGGTAGCCGAGCTCCTGGATCGCCCGCTCGATCTGCTCACGGTTCGAGCGACGGACCGTCTCGCCGTTGAGATAACGCGACACGGTGCCGACAGCGACGTCCGCCACCCTGGCAACGTCGATGATCGTGGCTCCCCGCCGCCTTCCGGCCGTCCGATCCGTTTCATGCATTTCAAGCGGGCTCCTGCAGGTATTCATGGGATTGTGACACGTTTTCGCGCCCATCTCCGTCGTATAGCCCAGCGCCCGGCCGCTCACCAGCATTGCGAGCGGCGGTGCGAAGTCTGAAACATAGAAGGCGTCGATCTTCATCAGGCGCCTTCGAAGACCACGGCACTATGGATGCGCAGTCGTGGTACCGTGATGCTGATGGCGCCGTCTGCGCCGGCTTCCCACGCCAGATCCTCTCCGGTCATGGCATCGAAAACCCGCTTCGGCTTTGCCGGCAACCGCACGCGGGCGTTAACCGGGCCGATCGACGGGATGTCCTCGATCATCTCCATCACCCGTGTCGAGCCGTCATCGCCACGAACATCCTTGCCGCGGATCTGCGGCGGTCCGTAGAGAAGATGCAGGATGTGGCGATTGTGCCCAATCTGCCGGGTCAGTGTTGCCCGGCCGGATGAGGGAAGATCGGTAACCATCGCCGGATCGGGAACGAGACGATCGAGAAGCCCGCGAACAACATATTTATAGAGCGGCTGCCCAATAGCCCGGTAAAGTCGAAAGATCGGGTAGGCGATATAAGCGATGCCCCCATGCTCGGTCACGGCAGCGCCAAGCATATCAGCCGCCGTATCGTCCGGAGCATGCTGGTGCGAGCAGAAATGTTTGTAAGACCGGTTGAAGTAGGAGGGGTAGATACCGGCCAGCACCGTTGCGCCGATCGGGCGGACGGTTTCGGCATCATCGTAGAAAACGAAAGCCGTTTCCGGCATGGACGGATCAAGGTCCTTGCCTGCCTTCACATAGCTCGGTCTGAACGCGATCGGCGTTGGCTGCCGCTCGATGCCGAAATCGATAGCAAAGGCCCCATCATCCCCGATGCCCGAATGCCAGGAGGCGATGATCTTGCCGCCACTGGCGAGATAGGCTTTCAGCCGCGACGCAAGGGCAGCATCGACCGGGATTTCGTCCGGCAGGATCAGCAGTCGGTATTCCTCGAAACGAGCGGAACTGTCGAGCACGTCGAAGGGCCGCTTCAGTTCCTGCAGCATCTGTGCCGCGCCATCGTCGCTCGGATGATTGCGCGCGCCCTTAGGGCTCATATGCTCGGCCGACAATATGGCGATCTCGGAGACCTGCTTGGCGCCATGCAGAAATGGCTCCAGCATTTCGACGCGTCGATAGGCCGGCGCGATCGAGGCATAGGTATCAGGATTGATAGCGCCGTTCGGATGCAGTTGGTCTCCTACCAGGCACTTCGAGCCGAGCGCGATCATTTGCGCACATTCATATTCCAGTGCATCAGGGTGCTTGAAACCGCCGAACTCGCCCCACGAGGTGTGGAACTTGCCTGTATGAGCCAGGAAATCCATGCCGAGCGTTGCCGCGTAGCGCGCGCTGGACGGAAAGTGGTCGTAACCCCAACCGCCGGTCGGCAGGCTTTCAAGCTCGAGATGAGAATAGGTGGAAAAGCGCTTCGGGCCCTGCTTGTGGATATGTCCGCAATTGTAGAAGACGCGGAGATTCGGGAACTCCCTGAACAACGCCTCGCTCGTTTCGCGACGGAACTGTTCGTTGACGGCCTCGTCGTTTTTCAGCCGGTCCGCCGGATTTTCTGGATCGAGACCCTCGCACTGCATGCGCTCGATGCAAGCTGGGCAAACACAATCCGGCGTGAGGATGATATCGAAGAACAGACCCTGCGTCGGGTAGCTTTGCGCGACTTCGCGCGCCTGGTCGAGAATGTATTTCCGAAGGCCGGCATGGTTGAGGCAGAGCGTATGCCACGCCGGGCTGAGCTGCTTGCCCGCCGAAGAGTCGTGGGGACGGTCGTGATGGTATTGGTTCGACGCGGTCATGGCGCGCCATTCGGGATGTTCGCGCGCCGTCAGTTCGTCCCACTGTACCGAAATATAGATCGGGCTTTCGATATCGGCCGCTGACAGGGCCTTCACCATGTCGCCGAGGAGGTCCGGGCGGGCGAGCTGCGGATGTGGCTTGCCGACCTTGGTCGGATAGTAGGACCAGCCGTGATGGCACTTGGCGAAGATCGTGATCGAGTCGACATGCGCCGCCTTCAGCGTTGAAACGAAGGTATCCGGATCGAAGTCGGCGCCGATGCCGGGAATATGTTCCGACGTATGGAAGTCGAGATGGATCTGGCGGTAGCGCAGCGGCTTGTTTGTGGTGTTAGGCATGGTCCTATTCCTTTGCGCCGGTGCGGGTTTGAGAGCCGGCGGCGAACTGACGTTGGAAGACAAGAAAGACAAGGAGGGGAACGATTGTCGTGATGATCGCCGCCACCGAGCGCAGGTCCCAGTTGATCTCGTAGCTGCCGGAGATGCGGGCGAGCAGCACGGGTAGGGGTACGTCGTTGCGCAGGAAAAGCATCGGCAGCAGCAGGGCGTTCCAGGTCCAGAGGAACTGCAGGATGCCGACGGCGAAGATCGGCGACAGGCTGTTCGGCAGTACCACATGACGGAAGGTCGCAATCGGTCCGCAGCCATCAATCTTGGCTGCTTCCACTAGTTCGCGCGGGAAATCCTCGAAGAAATTTTTGACGAGGAAGATCGACCAAGCGAAGGACATCCCGACATAGGGAATGAGAACGGAGAGAATGTTATCGATCAGCCCGAGATCGCGCCACAGAGTGAAGAGCGGAATGATGACGACCTGCTGCGGCAGTACGAATGCGTTGATGATGATAATCAGCAAGATGCGGCGGAACGGAAAATTGAGGAAATGAAAGGCGTAGGCCGCTGCCGGCGTCAAAAGCATCGTCAACGCCGTCGCAATCCCCGCTGTTTTCATCGTCACCCACATGGATTGGGAGAGCGGATATTTCTCCCAGACGCGGTGCCACGCATTGAAGGTCAGATCGAAGCGCTCGAAGTGCCACCAGCCAAGCGAGACGCCCTCGGGAGGACGCAGGGAGGTAACAACAATGCCGGCGATTGGGATGACCCAGATGCAGGCGATGATGCCGACGAAGATGACAATCCAGCGGGGAGCCTTGCCGATCATTTCGCACCTGCCGTTCGCTGGATAATGGCGGGGATCGAGACGATGAGCACGGCCAGCAGCAGGATGACGGTCGCAGCGGCCCCATAGCCCAGTTTGAACTGGGTCATGGATTCTCGGTACATGAAATAGCCAACCGTCTCGGTTGAGCGCACCGGTCCGCCGCCCGTAAGGATGTAGATGATGTCGAAGGCGCGCAGCGCACCCAGAAGATTGATGAAAACCGCAACACGCACGCCGGGCATCGACAGCGGCATCATGATGTGGCGCATGGTCGAGAGCGGCTTGGCGCCGTCCATATAGGCTGCTTCGAGCACGGATTTCGGGATTGCCTGGATGGCGGCGAAGATCAGCATCAGGGGCAAGCCTACGCCGCTCCACGATGCGGCTATGATGAGTGCCCACAGCGCCGTATTGGCATCGCCGAGCCAAGCATGCGAGAAGCTGGAAAACCCGAAAAGCTGGATCAGCGAATTGAGCAGGCCGCCGGCATCGGCCCTATAGATGCCAATCCACATGTAGCCCGAAACTGCCTCCGAAATACCGAAGGCGGCAAAGATCATCACGCGGAACGGCAGCGTCTGTCGTGGCGCGAACGCGCACGTCATTGCCAGAGCCCAGCCAATCGACACCGAAATCACCGTCGTCCCGATCGTGAAGATCAGGGTCGTTAGCATCGTGCTGCGAAAGGTGGCGTCCGAAAACAGCCGCACATAATTGCCAAAGCCGATGAAGGAAGGCTTCCGCAGGCCCTGTATGTCCCAGAAGCTCAAACGGATAGTCTCCACCAGCGGATAGACCACGGCGACGGCAAAAAGCACGATGACAGGTGCGATCAGAATAAAAGCGGCGGGCGTGTCCCTGAGCAGACGTCGGCGGCCTTCAATGCTAACCGCCAGCGGAGAAACCTGCATCACGCCCGCCGCTTCCCGCACCGGGGAAGCGGAGGTTCCAGCCATCAGTAGGAACCCTGGGCCTTGGTTTCGATTGCCGCAAGGACGGCATCGATATTAGCAGCCGAGGGATCCTGCAGAAATTTCTGCAGCTGCACGCGATATTCATCGACGAGATCGCCGGGCAAGAGATCTCCGAGCACGAATTGCAACTTCGAGCTTGCGACCGCTGATGTCGCCACCTTCTGCGTCTCGCCATAGAGCGACGTGTCGGTATTACTGCTTGGTGACGCATAGCCGTTCTTGGCAAGAATGTTGGCGGCCTCGGCGCTCGTCCAGAAATCGAGGAAGGCGTCTGCTGCCTTCGGATTGGGGCCGTTTGCCGTGACGAGCAGTTCCTTGGTATCGACGCTCGACGTGTCGTCATGACCCATGCCGAGGGCCGGGAACTGGAAGAGACCGTAATCCTTACCCTCGGTGAGTTTGTAGTCGTTCTTGGCGCGATTATTCATCCACATGCCGATCAGCAGGTAATTTTTGGCGTTCGCCTGGAAGATTTGGTCGGCTTCCCCGTCCCAGTCGTTGGCGAGCATGGTGTTCGGCGCGCCGCAGCAGCCCGCGGTCAACATTTCGGCATACTTTGTAAGCGCCGTCTTCACCGCGGGGTCGGTCCACGGAATTTCGTGCGCTCCGAGCTTTGCTGCCGTCTCGACGCCGGCCGTCCTCAAGAGGAGCGTTTCGAACCATTCAGCATGCGCCCAGTATTTGCCGGGAATGGCAACTGGAGCCGCGAAGCCCGCGTTGGTGAGCTTCGCAAAGCTGGCCACGAAATCTTCCCACGTCTTCGGCGGCTCGGTGAGATCCGCCTTGGCAAGGTGCTCCTTTTTATACCAGATGCCGGAGCGGTCGCCGAAGGTGTAGGTCAAGCCATAGGTCTTGCCGGCTATAGCGCCGAGTTCCTTCCATGATTGGCTGATGAGCCTGTCCCAGCCGAAGGACTTCCATTGGTCGTCGATCGGCCGCAGCATGCCGGCATCGAGCAGTTCCTTCCGGAAGGCCGGCCAGGTGTTGTAGAGAACATCGACCACTTCGCCGCCCATGAGTGCCGTGCGGATGCCGCCGCGCATGTCTCCTTGGCCGGTAATGGCAACTTCCCTGATCGTTACTTTTGGATATTTCGCCGTAAATGCATTCTGGATCTGATGCATCATGTCGAGCTCGGAACCACCTAGCCAATTCAGCACCACAAGTTCGCCGCTCACGCTATCCTGCGCGTTTGCGCTGCCCGTCAACGCCATCAATGCGGCGCTTCCCGCACCGGCAAGCAGGGTGCGGCGACGTATCTCATGCGTGGATCTACTGCTGTTGGTCATGTCACATCCTCCCAAACGTTGACTTTGCCCTAGGCGCTCAATTTAATTGAAACGTTATCATCTATCTTGAAACTAGCAAGCGTTTTGTCTGATAGTGCTCGCGAGCAAAACCGTTGCGTTGCGGCGGCGGCGCTGCACAACATAGGAGCATAAAATGACCCGACTTAAGGACAGCGTAGCGGTCGTCACTGGTGGCGGTAGAGGAATTGGCCGGGAGATCGCCCTCCAACAGGCGCGCGAAGGTGCGACGGTCGCTGTGCTTGCGCGGACGGCCAACGAAATCGAGCAGACTGTCTCGCTGATCCAGAGCGAGGGCGGGCGAGCAATCGCTGTGACGACCGACGTAACCGAATACAGCGCTGTCGAAAGCGCTTTTGCCCGGATCGTATCCGAGTTAGGTCCAGCTGACATGTTGGTCAACAATCACGGCTCTTTCCAGGCTTTCGGACCGATATGGGAGTGTGATCCTGTTACTTGGTGGCGAGATGTAGAAATCAACTTGCAGGGAACGTTTCACACCTGCCGCGCGGCCTGTCCGGCGATGTTGGCGCGTGGCAGCGGCCGGATCGTCAACCTCGTCGGCGGGGGGACGGGCAATAGTTTCCCCCATGGCTCGGGATACGCATCGAGTAAAGCAGCGATCATGCGCCTGACGGAGTGTCTCAACGATACAACGATCGCTCATGGCGTACGCGCCTTTGCAGTCGACCCGGGGCTCGTTCGAACCGAAATGACCGAAAAGCAGTTGTTCTCGGAGGCGGGGAAAACGTACCTGCCTGGCATTCAGCAGCTCTTCGATGATGGCGTCAACATCGCCCCCTCACGCGCTGCACTTCTGATCGCGGATATCGCTGCTGGCCGTTTCGATGTGCTTGCTGGTCGCCTCTTGCGCGGGGTCGACGATCGAGATGTACTCGAAAAGGAAATGGACGCTTTGGCTAAAGCCGATGGAAGGGCGTTGCGCTTCAGCGCGATAGGGCAACAGAAGCTCTGAGCCGATTGGATGAACGGGGCATCTTAAGGCGGAGCGGCGGAAGGACAGGGCCGTCCATGTCATTCTCGAAAACTACTCCACCATAAAACGGAAGACAGGCTCCGGTAGCGCCCTCGTTGGGCAATACGGTTGTTGCTATGAGGCTGCAAGCAATAGTGCCGCTTGAACACCGCCCTCCAAAATGCTCGAAGCCTTTTCAGGGGTGGAGACTGCTCGGGCAATCTGGAGGGTTCCCACCATCAACCCGAAGATCGCTGTTGCTCTCTCTTTGGGCGAGGCCACCACCGAAGCGGGAAGTCTCGAAGACAGAACCTCTGTGAATTTGCTTAATTCATCCTCATATGCCGCACGGGTCATCTCGGGCTGTCTGCCGATCTCGGGTAGCAACGCAGCCGATGGGCAGCCGCTTTCACGCCGTAGCATATGGTCTAGGCTAAGATAGTCGCGGATAATGCTCTCAAGATCCAACCCCTCGTCACGGGCATGCTCCAGATTTTCTCGCTGTTGCAACAGTGCGTTCACCATGGCCTCTTTCACGAGCGCCTCTTTTGAATCGAAGTGAGCATAGAACGCACCGTTTGTCAGTCCGGCCTCGGTCATGACTCCAGCCAGCCCCGAGGCGGCCGCGCCGTCGGCTCGAAAGCGCCTGGACGCGACGTCGATGATCCGACGCCGCGTATTTTCCTTATGACCTTTCTCAAATCGCATAAGTTGCCTCCAGAAATGCTATGTTCATGCGATAAACGTCGATCAGAATAATGCCTTTTACGTCAGAAGGCAGCTTCTTCAAGAGCGGCCATCAGGTCCTGATCAAGCTTTTGCGCAACTTCGTCGACTTGCGGGTCAGCGAGATGCCCAAAGGTAGTGATCGGCCGGTCATATTCGAAGGCCACGCCGTCCACGTCCTCGAGCAGAAGAACCCGAACAGGTGCATAGAGGCCCGCCGCGACGCGATGCCGCGTCATCTTCGACGCGGTCAACGGATTCCCGATATCGTACTGGATCGACTGACGCTGCAGACCTGCTACCTGTAGAAGCGCTCCGTGATCCCTGAAGCCAAAAATCGACAGAGCTGGCAGGGCCGCCAGTTCTTGAAGTGCGCGCTCCGTTTGCCGGTAGCGCAGGAGTGTGAATATCCCGTCATCAATGCGGGGGATGATGGATTCCAGCTTAGCCTTGACGGCAGTGAACTTTCTGCCGGAGCGGATCGTTACATGTTCGACACTAATCTTTTTGATGTCTTTTAAGCTCGTCATTTGCAATGCCTTTCTAAGGGGTGGTCGATCGAAACTCGCGTTTCAAAGCGACGAAATGCCGAGAGCCTCGACCCGGCGTGCCAATGTCAGAAGACGAAGATCGCTATCAGCAGGAGCATCGATCTCAATGCCAATCGGAAGGTCGGTGCTGACCTTACCCATCGGTATGCTGATGCCGGGGAGGCCTGCTCCGCTCGCAGGTATGGTGTTGTTTGCGAGCGCTGCGAATGTCACTTGCTTGCCCGCGATCAGGAATTCATTTTCTTTGCCGATTTCCGGTGCGGGGCAGGGGGTTGTCGGCAGGATCAGCGCCTCGGCGCCGCTCTTTGCAAAAGCCTCTATAAATAGTCGCTGGATCTTGGGTCGATCGGCGGTCAGCGCATTGTGGTACGCATCAGGTGTCAGCCATTGGGCTCCGGTCGGAAGCACCAGATGCTGCCAAACTTCTTTCAAGCCCGACTTCAGATCCCTGTAAATCTCGTCAAACGAGGTCGGGACGCCATTTTCCTGTAGGAATCCGGCAACTGCTTCTCTTGTTTCTCGGAAGAACAGGTTCCACGTCGTCGAATTCGCCAGCGTGGAAAACTCATCGCCGAGGTCGATTTCCACAACTTCGGCTCCAGCGTCGCGGAGCCTGCGCGTCACTTCGTAGAATCGCGCTTCGACGTCCGTGTCAACGACGTCCAGATATTGCTTTGGAGCATATGCAAAACGCACGCCCTTGAGATCACCTTCCTCGGATGTCGTCGACGGAGAGGCCCTGGTCACTACCTGGTCGATCAATTCGCAGTCTTCGACAGATCGAGCAAAAACACCGGTCGTGTCGAGAGCGTGCGAAATCGGAGCGACACCGTCCCGTGGCCAGCGACCGGTCGTCGGCTTGAAGCCAACCACGCCACAGAGCGATGCCGGCACCCGGATCGAACCGATCGTGTCTCCCCCGAACGCCGCCGGTACAATTCCCGCGGCTACAGCCGCCGCGGAACCGCTCGACGATCCACCGCTAATCCGCTCACGAGCATGGGGATTTTTCACCTGTCCAAACGGACTATTGTCTCCGGTCAATCCGAAAGACATTTCGACGAGGTTGTTCTTGCCGAAAACGATCGCGCCGGCGTCTTTGACGGCACTGATAACGCCCGCATCGTGCGCGGGTACGAAGTCTTTCAGATTGCTGACGCCGAGCGTCGTACGTAGCCCGTTCGTCAGATAACTGTCCTTCACCCCTAGGGGAACACCAAGCAATGGGCCCGAAGCGCCGGCGGATCGCGCCCTGTCCGCTGCAGATGCCGCGGCGATGACAGCCTCATCGTCGATTGTAATGAACGCTTTGAGGTCCGCTTGCTCCCGAGCCTTCCGTAAGAGCGCCTCCGCATAGGCCTGTGCCGAGAATTCGACTTCGTTCATTGCGCGAACAGCCTGGGCAAGGCTAAGTTCGGCAAACTGGCTTGCTGTGTTCGACGGTTCTGAATTGACTAGGTTTTTCATGGAAGATCCTTGGCTTAAGTACCTGATCGCGAGCTCACAAGGTGAAGGCATCACCAAGTTATATTACGGTCATAATATAAGATTACGAACGTAATGCAATATGCCGCGCGAGTTTTCTTGGCGTCGCCTTGTGGACAGCCCCCAAGCGGCGGGTCATCAAGCGGCCTTTCAAGGGCGGTTGGCCGCTAAGTCGAGAGATTGCAGTGAAAGTGTTGCGCACTTGCGGGCTAAGCGGGGCAGCAGCCGTCGGTGCGGAGCGAGAGGGACTGCTTAGCGGCGCACAAGACTAGCTCATTGATCTAACGCAAATCTTATAGCGAGAAGGCCGCGCGCGCTCGGCCTGACATATTCGCGGTATACTTGCGGCCTTCAAAATGCGCTGAGGGTCAGCACGGCCGAGAACACCAGCAGGGTTGCGGATCCGCATCGCCGAGCCAGCAACGGCATTTGTTTTTCACTTCCGAGAACAATTCTGCCTGTCGACAGCCAGATCGAAGATGCGAAAAGGACGACGAAGGTGAGGGTTGCAGTGGCGGCTGTCGCAGAGACATCCCCCGCAGGAGGCATCATCGTAAGCCCTATGATAAGCGCCTTGGGATTTAACAGCGTCGTGATCGCCAGTTGCCGTACTGTCACTACCTCGATGGGACTGGATCCGGCACCCCAGAGTCGCAGCGCAAGGTAGGATACCCAGGCTGCAGAGGCAAGCTTGATACCTTGTGCGACCAGAGGGTGCTGGTGGAGAAAGGGACCGGCTAGGCCGGACACCGGAACGACAATAGCAAGATAAGCGGCTGCGACCGTACCAAGCAGCATGATCGCGCGCCCGGCAGTCAGACCCTGAGAGGCCATCGCCAATATCGCGTTGGTCGGCCCAGGCAAAATGAGAAGCGCAAAAACGCCGGCTGCGAAAGGTAGGAGATACACTGTTTCGGTCCCTCGATTCCGTCCGCTTTTTGCACGGTCAGCCACGTCAGTCGTTGACAAAGATCACTTTGCAGCCGGAACATTCTCGTGGCCTGGCCGTTGGCATGAGCTAACCCTGAGGTGCCGCCATGCCTCGCATGATCAGCTTCATACTCACTCAATTGACCACGGGCTTTGCAATTGGATGCGCCGCGGGGTTCTTAGTTTTGCAAAACGGCTTTTTGTCTTCCAGCGCCATGGCAGGCACTCTTGAGAATTACCTTGCCCAAGGACTGTTCGTCTATCTCTTCGCGAGCACGATAAGCATGGGCTACCTGGCCACAGCTCTTCTGCTGGAAGAATAGCCGCTTTAATTCTCATCAAAAGGCCCGGCTTGTGTAACGGTGTCCAATAGTTGCTGAGGATCGATCCCCCGGTCAGGAATGTAGCAAATGGACCTTGCGTGCTCCATGACCGGCGCTCTCGCTCAGGCAACCATCCGCGCCAATGCACAGCGCGACCAGAGCGAATGCAGCGCCTCGACCAGATGGGCGATATCGGCGTCGGAATGCAGCGGCGTCGGCGTGATGCGCAGGCGCTCGGTCTTCTTCGGCACGGTCGGATAGTTGATCGGCTGGACGTAGACGCCGCAATTGTCGAGCAGCAGATCGGAGATCCACTTGCACTTGGCCGCATCGCCGACCAGCACCGGCACGATATGGCTCGGATTGGGCATATGCGGAATGCCGCGTAGGTCGAGCAGCGCTCTCAGCTTGCGGACACGATCCTGATGACGGGCGCGCTCGAACTGGCTGACCTTCAGGTGCTGGATCGAGGCGACGGCGCCGGCGGCAAGTGCCGGCGGCAGCGCCGTGGTGAAGATGAAGCCGGAGGCAAACGAGCGAATGAAATCGCAAAGCGCCGTCGAAGAGGCGATATAGCCGCCCATCACCCCGAAAGCCTTGCCGAGCGTGCCCTCAATGACGGTCAACCGGTCCATCAGCCCCTCGCGTTCGGCAATGCCGCCGCCGCGCGGGCCGTACATGCCGACGGCATGCACTTCGTCGAGATAGGTCATCGCGCCATATTTGTCGGCGAGATCGCAGATCTCCTTGATCGGGGCGATATCGCCGTCCATCGAATAGACGCTCTCGAAGGCGATCAGCTTCGGCGCCCTCGGATCGGCGGCAGCGAGCTTGGCTTCGAGATCGGCCACGTCATTGTGCTTCCAGATCACCTTGTCGCACTTGGCGTGGCGAATACCCTCGATCATCGAGGCATGGTTCATAGCGTCAGAGAAGATTATGAGCCCAGGAATCTTCGCACCGAGCGTGCCGAGTGCCGCCCAGTTGGAAACATAGCCTGATGTGAAGATCAGTGCCGCTTCCTTGCCGTGCAGATCGGCAAGCTCACGTTCGAGCATGACGTGATGGTGGTTGGTGCCAGAAATATTCCGGGTGCCTCCCGCACCCGCGCCACAGTGGTCGATGGCGTTCTTCATCGCTTCGATCACCTTCGGATGCTGGCCCATGCCGAGATAGTCGTTGGAGCACCAGACGGTAACTTCTTTTGCGCCATCGGCCGTATGGCGCGTCGCGCGCGGAAAATTGCCGCGGTGACGTTCGAGATCGGCAAAAACGCGGTAACGGCCCTCGGCATGAAGCCCGTCCAACTCGTTTTTGAAAAACGCTTCGAAATCCATGTGCACGCTCCCCTGTGTGATCGGAGCAATATATTGTGAGGGGTTAGGCGTATTTGATCTTGATCAAGTTGGATGAAGGCCGCGCACCAGGCGGGCGGCTAACGCGTCGGACCAGCCACGCCGGCTGAACGGAGCTTCGACGAACGGCCCCTTTGCCGTCTGCTGATTGCGGCCGGTCATTCCAATCGTTGCAGCCGACAGGGGTTGTTGATCAGTATCAATTGTCGGAACGGCGCCCGGCATAAAGGCTCGAAGGTATGAGCCCAATTCCACATCCTAAAACGCAATCGTCGGCCTTGCCCAGTCTGGCAGGTTCCTGGAACTGCCCTATTCTGCGTGCTCTGGAAGAGATCGTCGTCGCCGAATGAGCGCGGCCTCGTCCAGCTGTGTTTGACCTCCATCAAAGAAACGACCTCGCCTATTGTGTATGTCGGTTTGGCGGGTCGGGATTTTCCCGTGTCAAGGGGGGAAACTTGACAGAGGCTCGCTCGGTTTTGGGGCGCAACACCGAGCGAGCCTCCTCGCGTCAAATTCACCCTCACCAATAGGCGCCGTCCGGGACGCCGCGAGCGCGAGCAATTCCTTCCGTCTGGAATTGCGAACAAAGAGTTAAAGCATCGCGGTGTTTCGAAGTGCTGCAAGCTTGATACGTTCGGGCGTCCAAAATCTGCGAAATTGCCCGCTTGAGGCCAGCAGCGATTTCACAAATCCCTGCGAAAAAGGCGGGCCGATCAACCAGGCGGGACGCTGGATGAACTGTTTTCGCGCCATGGCAAAGAGGCAACTTGGAGGTGCTGTCTCAGCCGCTTTCGGTCCCGGTCAGCCGAGCGATCTGGAGCCGGTCACGATAAGCGCCGACACCCAGGCTTTCGACCAGGACGCGAACGGCCTTTTGCTTCAGCTCCGACTCCACGTTGCCATCGAGTGTTACCTGGCCGTTCTTCACGGTCACCTGGACCTTCTGAGGCGTTATCCCCAACTCTGATCTCAGGCGCGTTCGAACCGCCAGCCTGATCGATTCATCTTCCTTTGGCAGCGGCGCCGTCTGGGCATCGATGATCAGGCCGAGGATGTCTCTGCGGCTGACAATCCCCACAAGACGCCCGTCCTCAACGATTGGCAGCCGCTTGATCCGATGCGCCTGGAGGCTTTCGGCGATATCCGATACCTCGCTGTCGGGGCACGCCACGATGACATCCTGAGACATAACATCGGCGACACGCCAGCCATTGCTGGAAATATACCGCTCAAGGTCGATCTCGGATATGATTTCGGACGCGCGGGCGGCGCGGGGGGAGAATCGGATCTCTTTCCGCAGCAGCAGGTCGCCCTCCGTCAGCATTCCGCAGACGCGGCCCTCGTCATCAATGACAGGAAGGCCGCTGACATTGTTTTGCATCATGACAGCGACGGCGTGGCGTATGCCGACTGCTGGACCGGTCGACACCACGTTAGTGGTCATTATGTCCTTAGCCTGCATTGTCCTGCCTCGTTATAGAAATTGTTGCTGGGATAACGATAATGCGAGCTCGTCGAGCCGCCATTGATCTCCGTCAAACAATGCGATCTTCGCGAAGCAGCTCGCTCAGCTTCGCCTGCTCGTCTGCCGTCAGACGGCTTCCTGTCGGCTTGCC
>NZ_JABFCN010000032.1 GCF_013087515.1 Rhizobium sophorae
GCGTCGCTCCCTCCGTGGCTATGCCGAGTTCCCTGGCAAGCGCCAGCAATTGCCTGCCCCGTTCGCCCGGCGGCGGAAAAGCCGCAAGCCCGCGCTTCAAGGCGTCGGCGGCGCGATCCTTGTCGTTCAATACGGCATAAGAGCGGACGAGCCGCATCCATCCCTCGAAATTGTTCGGATCCTCGCTGAGCTTGGCATCGAGGCTCTCGACCATGCCGCGGATCATCTGCTGTCGGTCGCCGGCGGTCATATTCTCGGCCGCCGCTACATCTTGCTGCGTCGGATTGCCGGGGGCGGCCGGGACAGCCTGATTGGCGCCCGGCGCCGCCTGATTGGCGCCCGGGATTACCGGCGGGCCACCGTTCATGGCGATATGCTCGTTGACCAACGGCAGCCAGGGCGCATCGGCGGGCGATTGTTTTGCCAGTGCCTCGAAGGCCTTGCGCGCCTCATCGGGCCGTCCCGCCTGCTCCATGCTGAGGGCGATGTAGAAGCGGGCACGCGGATTGTCAGGTTCGAGCGTCAGCGATTGTTCCAGCACTTGCCGCGCCTCCTCCGTCACCACGCCGTCCGAGACCGCCATCAGCGTCTCGGCAAGACCATCGAGCCGGACAGGGCTCGGGCCGAGAAGCCGGATCGCATTGCGATAGGCCACTTGCGCGTCGTTGACGCGCATCGTGCGGAAATAGATCGGCGCCAGCACGTCCCAGCCCTTGCCGTCATCGGGCTTCTCAGCCAGGTGCCGTTCCGCCTTGGTGATCAGCATCGCCACGTCGTTGCCAGGATTTTCCAGCCGCGCTTCCAGCGGCTGCGAGGGCAGGTCCGGCCTGCCCGTCGTCAAATAAAGACAGAGCCCGAGAACCGGCAGGACCAGGAGGACGAAGGCCTCGGTGAAACGGTGATGCCGTGCGGGTTTCGGCGTCTCAGCCGGCTCGTCTGCAGAGACGGCGATCAGCCGCCGGCCGATTTCCGCCCTGGCGTAATCGGCCTCCTCCGGGGTGATCAACCCGCCATTGAGATCGCGGTCGAGTTCACGCAACTGGTCGCGATAGACCGCCGCCTCGCCCGCACGGATATTATCCGCCGCCTTCGCTCCGCGCAGAAGGGGGTAGAGCAGGATGACGGCGAGAGCTGCCGTCAAAGCGGCAACGAGAATCCAGAACAGCATGTCGCCCAAATACGTGAAGCGCGCCGTCATTCCAACTGCCAAAGCCGGAATGACGAAGATTTGAGGCTAGCGCATAACCCCGAGAATCGGAATCGATTTTCGGAAAGGATTATGCGCCATTTAAAGTGATAGCGCGTCCTGTCGGACGCCCGGCGCTCTATTGGCCGCAATTCAGAGCGGCGACCAACTGCCGTCCTCGTTGCGGCAGGCAGCGCCGCGGGCCACCGTGTCCTTGCCGTCGACGGTCAGCGTGTGGGTATATTGCCGGCAGTTCTGCGAGCCGACCTGATAGGGTGCAGCCGCGACGACCTTGCCGGTGACGTCCTTACCGGTCCAGAGCACCGGCTGGCCGACGGCGGCCCCTTCCAGCGCCCGATATTCCGCCTCGAGCGCCCGCTGCTTGTCGCTGTCGGTCAAGCTCACGCCGCTGCGGCCGACGATGCCGCCCTGCAGCGCGGTGATGAAGGCGGCCGATGCCGAGGGCTTGCTCGAAAAAATGCCGCGCGAAGCGGCACTCTTCGTCGTCGTGCAGCCGGACAGCGCGACGGCGACGAGAAGAGCGGAAGCGATCATGCCTTGCGAGCGTAAAATCATTGCGTCGAACCACGATCAGGGGTCAATTTCAGCCGATCGAAGTGCAGCGTCCCCGTGTCAGCATTAAGGCAAAGCATGCTATACATTTGCCAGTATCTTTGTGACATCAAGCAGTTGCTCATGCAACATCCTTTGTGACGCCGGGCAGGATAAGCTTCGCCTTCAGCCCGCCCCATTCACCGCGGGAAAGCTCGAGCCGTCCCTGGTATTCGTTGGAAATCTCGGTGACGATCGAAAGGCCGAGTCCGGTTCCGGGCTTGCTTTCGTCGAGCCGGCGGCCGCGCTTCAACGCCTCGCGGATCTGATCCGGCTCCAGGCCCGGCCCGTCATCCTCGACGGCGAGTTCCACCCAGTGACGGCGCGCGCTCGCCTCAACCCCCTTCACATCCTCGCCGGCCTCGACGGCCGAAAGCCGCACCCTGCTTTTGGCAAAACGCGCCGCATTTTCCAGGAGATTGCCGACAGTCTCCTCGAGATCCTGCTGCTCCATGGCAACGGCCAGATGCGGCGGCGAGACGACGAGATCGAATTCGGTATCGACGTTCAGCCGGCGCATGACGCGCACCAGCCGTTCAAGCGCCGGCTCGGCATCGGTGCGGGCGAGCACGGATTCGCGCTGCGCGGCGATACGCGCCCGATTGAGATAGGACTGCACCTGCCCCTGCATTGCTTCCGCCTGGCTGCGCACCAGCTCCCCATGGGATTTTTCGAGCACGCGCGCCTCGTTGAGAAGCACGGCGATCGGCGTCTTCAGCGAATGCGCGAGATTGCCGACCTGCATGCGGGCCCGCTCGACGATGCGGCGGTTGCTGTCGATCAGCGCGTTCACCTCGTTGGCGAGCGGCAGGATTTCGCGCGGGAAGTCGCCTTTCAGCTGCTCGCTCTCACCGGCGCGGATGCGCTCCAGCGCGGCACGTGCCTTGTCGAGCGGCTTCAGGCCGTAGAGAATCGCCAGCGCGTTGACGATCAGGCTGCCGACGCCGAAACCGGCGAGCGCCAGATAGAGGCTGTGGGAAAAGGTACGCACGTCGTCCTCGACGACATCGACATTGCCGGTGACGCGGACGCGCGCCGCACGCCCGTCGGTATCGAGCACCACTTCGGTCTCGGCCACCTGCACGCGGTTCCCGGAGGCATCCGTCACCTGGTAGTAGCGCTCGTAATTCTTGTCGAAGGGCGCCTCGACGACAGAGGGAACCGGAATGAGCGCCGAGCCGAGCGAAGGCGACACCAGCGGTGCGGTCGTATAGGTGCCGAGCGGCTCCACCACCCAGTACCAGCCGGTCTTCGGCTGGGCAAAACGCAGGTCGCCGAGCTGCGGGCTGCCGCTGAGCGCGCCCTGATCGCCGATCGTTACCGAATTGATGACGTTGTAGAGCTGCGCCCGCAACAGATCCTGGAAACCGCGTTCGGCGCTCTTGCGGTAGAGGGTGGAGATCAGCAGACCGATCACCACCAGCGCCACCGTCGACCAGACCGTGGTCAGCAGCAAAACACGTGCGGTGAGCGACTTAATTCGCATGTTTCGGCGCTTGGATACGGTAACCGAGACCGCGCACCGTTTCGATCAGATCAACCCCCATTTTCTTGCGCAGGCGGCCGACGAAGACCTCGATCGTGTTGGAATCACGGTCGAAATCCTGGTCGTACATATGCTCGACCAGTTCGGTGCGCGAGACGACCTCGCCCATGTGATGCATGAGATAGGAAAGCAGACGATATTCGTGCGAGGTCAGCTTCAGCGTCGTACCGTTGACCGTCGCCTTCGAGGACTTGGTATCGAGCCGCACCGGCCCGCAGATGATCTCGGATGAGGAATGCCCGGCCGCGCGCCGGATCAGCGCCCGAATGCGGGCCAGCACTTCCTCGACATGGAAAGGCTTGGTGACGTAGTCGTCGGCACCGGCGTCGATGCCGGCGACCTTGTCGCTCCAGCGGTCGCGCGCCGTCAGGATCAGCACCGGCACGCCGCGGCCGGCGCCGCGCCATTTTTCAAGAACGGTGACCCCGTCCATCTCCGGCAGACCGATATCGAGGATGATGGCGTCATAGGGTTCGGTGTCGCCGAGGAAATGGCCTTCTTCGCCGTCGAACGCCTGGTCGACGACATAGCCTGCCTCCTTCAGCGTGTCGGCCAACTGCCGGTTCAGATTAACGTCGTCTTCGACTACCAGGATGCGCATCGGTCCGCCTTCGTCCGCTTCAAATCGATCAATGTCCTGAATAAGCCGATTCCGCCTACATCGGAACCTTTACCGTGACTTTGCGTGGGCGCTGGCCATTGCCCTGCACAAGAACGGTGATGATGCAGGTATCGCCCACCGGTTGCACGGACAGGAGCTGGCCGCCCGTCTGCTCGACGACTTGGGCCGCGGCGGCACTGCAATCGCCTCCGATACGCACGACAAAACTGCCCGCGGCGTCCGGTGAGGGCGCCGATACCACCAGTCCGGCGGCCAATGCTGCGACGCTCAGAGGAAAGGCCATGTGTTATGCTTTCAAGGTAATGCCAACTTGCCCCGAATATGTACTCACGCGACCTGAATGGCAAATGAATGCGGTGTAATGCAGGGTGTTTAGAACTGTTCTCGACTGTTCGGGGCAGCCGGTTTCAGCGCCTGTAATCCGCCGCCGCAGCAAGCTCCGGCGGCCGCCGTTGCGTCCAAAAATGATACCCTCATCCTTGGCATCCACGCATTCTTCATCACCTCCGGTAAAGGCGGGAAGCCGGCGGGACCGACACCGGAGTCTTTGTCTGCGAATCGGCCGCGCTCTTCTCTTTCCTGCCGCCCGCAGCTTTCACCGGCCGGTTGAAACTGTTATGTGCTTGCTGCCCCCGCATTTCAGACCGTTTCAGCACCAATGCCAAAATCCTCCCGCTTCCGCTCGGCGCAGACGGTCACCGTCCTTGCCGTTACTCAGTTGATCGGCTGGGGCACGACCTTCGACATGCTCGGGGTCATGGGTCGCGTCGTGGCGCCGGATCTCGGCCTGGCGAACGAAGTGGTATTTGCCGGCTTGACGATCATGATGGTGGTCAGCGCCATCGTCGGTCCGGTGACCGGCCGCTGGCTCGGCCGCTATGGTGCTGCGCGGGTGCTTTCGGCCTCCTCGCTGATCTTTGCGCTTGGCCTGCTTCTGCTTGCCGCCGCAAACGGCATTGTGCTCTATGCCAGCGCCTGGATCATCATCGGCATCGGCGGCGCATGTGGCCTCTCAGCGCCGGCCTATACCGCCGTCGTCGAGCGCGAAGGGGCAAACGGCAAACGCGTCATCGCCATCCTGATGCTGTTCACCGGGCTTTCGAGCGCCATCTTCTGGCCTATCCTCAGCCTGCTCAACGAGGCGGTCGGCTGGCGCCTCACCTTCCTGGTCTGTGCGGCGCTACAATTCTTCGTCTGCCTGCCGCTGCATCTTTTCGCTCTGCCGAAGCCGGTCGCAACACATGTCGACGGCGGCACAGCCGAAATCGCCCCGGTGCCACTGTCGAAGGCCAAGCAGCGCAAAGCCTTCCTGCTGATCGCCGCGGCAACGACGATCTCGACCTTCGTCACCTTCGGCATCTCGCCATCACTGCTCGAAATCTTCCGCCAGTCCGGCGCCTCGCCGGCCTTTGCGCTGCAGCTCGGCTCGGCACGCGGCATCCTCGGCATCTCGGCACGTTTCCTCGACATGCTGCTCGGCCGGCGCGGCAATCCCATGCTCAGCGCGGCCATGGGCATCAGCCTGATGATGATGAGCTTTCTTATCATGCTGGTTGCCAGCCCGTCGACGCCGTTGCTCGTCACCTTCGTCCTGCTTTACGGGTTCGGCACCGGCGTCATGACCGTCGCCCGCGCGCTGCTGCCGCTGGCGCTGTTCTCACCGAGCGAATTCGGACTGCAATCGGCCCGGCTGTCGCTGCCGCAGAACCTCGCCAACGCCATCGCCCCCGTCATCTTCACCGCCATCCTCGACCGCGCCGGCACCGGCCCGGCGCTCGCCGCCTGCGCAGTTCTCGCGGCACTGTCTCTCATCTTCGTGCTGATGCTGATGGCGCTGGTGCGCGGCGCCCGCGCATCGGAATCAGCCATTCTTAATGTCTCTTGATTATCATCCACGCAGGATGAGAGCGGCTTTCCATCCACCGCAACCTGATCACGAACCAGCAGCCGGTTTTGGCGAATCTTTTGAATCGCTTGCCGCCGCTTTTTCGAAAGTTGAGTCCGGTGGTTCGGAAGTTGAGTCAGCTTCGCAGCGATCCGAATCCGGACAATCATTCATCCATTTGAAATTTCAATGGAATACAGCGTGGCCGAACGCTTCGCAAGTCAGAGCGGCCGCGTCACCGCCGTGTGGTTATCGTAGTCGGCGGCGATGCGCTTTTCCCGGAGCGGCCGCACACGATCGATCGAGAGCTGATAATCGGGATGCGCCTTGTAGGCGGCAAGGGCCGCCTCGTCGTCGAATTCGCCATAGACTACAAGATCGATCTCGGTGCCCAGCTGATCGGTCTTCACATTGGTGCCGATTTCCAGCAGCCGCGCATGCGGAATGCCGGTCAGTATAGAAAGCCCGGCCCTCACCTCCTGCAGATGTTCCTCCTGCACGGTGAAAAAGACGATATGACGGATCACGCGGAAGCTCCTGTCAGATTTATCCAAACGATGGAGCGACCTTGGCGCATCCTATCGAACGCGCCGCACTCCAGATCTCAGCCGGGCGATAACATGCGCGCCCCAGGCCTTCAACCGCGCGAGCATGCCACGGGCCGCATCGGGACGTATCGCCGCATCGAAGACCATGGCATAGGCGGCGAGTTTTTCCGCCCGGTCGGTGCCATTGACAATGCGGCGCGCATTCACCCAGTCCGCGGTCGTCGCGTTCAGGTGATCGGCGAGCCTGTGGCCGGTAAAGCTGCCCTGGAGCATGCCTTCGATCAGGATCGTCACCGCCGCATCCATCTCCATCGCCCGGTCGGGATCGGCAACGAGGTCGATCCCCGTCAGCACACTCATCGCCTCATAGTTCCGCTTGTGGGTGAGCTGCACCAGGCCGCGTCCAAGCCAGCTGCGACCATCCTCATCCGGCCGCCAGTAGGGCGTCTTTACCCAGGAGAGCCGGCCTGCGGCAAAGGCCGTCTCGAGGATCTCGACTGCGCGCACATCGCTTTCCGCCAGCGTCTCTCGCACCGGCTGCATCGTATAAGCGGTCTCGTGGTAAGCGGTTGCGAGGATATAGGCGAGCCACCGCCGGTCGGCATGGGCAAACCGTTCTTCCCAGGCGTCGAGGATCGCCGTGATGCCCACTACCTGAGGCTGCGTCAGCTCTCCCTTGAAGAGTCCGTGCCGCACAACATCGAAAAAGAATGCCCGGTCCATGTGGACAACCATTCCGCGCTTCCCTCAAATATCAAGGTTAAAACTATCTTAATCGATTAAATTCGATTTAATCGTTTAAAGTGTTTAAGCCACTGATTTACACGCCTTTTGTCTTGTGCAATGCATCTTCTTGCCCTGAAGCCTTACCACGAAAAGAGGAGACTTCCGATGCAGACATCCG
Source organism: Rhizobium sophorae (assembly GCF_013087515.1). Classification (GTDB taxonomy): domain Bacteria; phylum Pseudomonadota; class Alphaproteobacteria; order Rhizobiales; family Rhizobiaceae; genus Rhizobium; species Rhizobium sophorae. Next base: position 7,304 of record NZ_JABFCN010000032.1, read on the forward strand.
CCAATGCCCCAACCACCATTCCCCAGCATGTCGTCGACCAGATGGAAAACGAATGGCGCCAGGTTCGCCCTGAACGGGAAAATACGCGCCCGGCCCAGCAGCCTCAACAACAACGCTGAAATAGACGCAAAGCGGTACCGATGTAAGCTCGAGCGCCGCCCCAGCGCGCCCGATCAATGCCCCGGCCAGTCACTCGTGGCCGGGTGAATTTTTTCATAGGTACAATAAACATCCCAGCGGTTTGACCGCCCCTCATCACATCACAGCATCCAGCCGTTTCGCCAGCGTGTCCAACGATCGGCTGAAGACCATCCTGTCGTCCAGCGCACGCGACAACACCAGCGCGCCCTGAATACCGGCGACGCCCTCCTCGGCGAGCGCTTGAGCCTCCCCCTCAGGGCAGCCTGCCCGCATCAGCGCCGAACGCAAGGCGTCGATCCAGCGGACGAAATAGTCGCCGATCGCTGCCGAAAACCGTTCCCGGGTCTCGTCAAGCGCGAAGGCACCGACGAGGCAGATGCGGCCGCCGGAGCGGAAATAATCGTTCACATTCGTCCACATCGCTGCGATCGTCTCACGGGCGTCGCCCTCTCTCAACGGCTGATAGATCGCATGTTCGAACCAGGCATCGACCTCGGCGAGCACGGCACTCGCCATCTCCTCCTTGCCGCCGGGGAAGAAGTGGTAAAGGCTGCCCTTGCCGATGCCGGTGCGTTCGGTGATCCGGCTGAGCGACGTGCCCTCGTAGCCGAACTCGCGGAAGATTTCCGCCAGCAGCGGTATGATGTCGGCGCGTTCGTAGACAGTTTTCACCCGCGAACTTTCCTTGGCTTCATCAGAGGCCGAGTTCTGTCAGGCCGGGATGGTCGTCCGGCCGCCGGCCGAGCGGCCAATGGTATTTGCGTTCCGATTCCCGGATCGGCAGGTCGTTGATGCAGGCGAAGCGGCGCTGCATCAAGCCGGAAGCGTCGAATTCCCAGTTCTCGTTGCCATAGGAGCGGAACCAGTTGCCGCTGTCATCGTGCCATTCATAGGCGAAGCGAACAGCGATGCGATGATCGGTGAAGGCCCAGATTTCCTTGATCAGCCGGTAATCCAGCTCCTTTGCCCATTTGCGGGTGAGGAAGGCGACAATCTCGGCACGGCCGGTGATGAATTCGGCGCGGTTCCGCCAGCGGCTATCCGGCGTATAGACGAGCGAGACGCGCTCGGGATCACGGCTGTTCCAGCCGTCCTCGGCAAGACGGACTTTCTGGGTGGCAGTCTCAAGGGTGAAAGGCGGGATGAGGCTCGACATGGGTTCTCCGGGGCGTTCCTGTACTGAACGGTTATCATTGTACCTATCGGTAAAATGATTGGCAAGCCGCTTCGAGACGACATTTCTCAAAGGCCGGGAGGCAGGCTCCACCGCAGCGGCAGGGCATCCGGGCGAAGCACGATCTCTTCCGGCGTGAAACGCCACAACCTTTCCGCCCGTTGAAAGCTGGCGACCTCGGGTGAATCCAGCAGCACCTCGACCCTTCCCGTCATCTGCAGCATGTCGCCGGTTTCGAAATCGATGAAGACCAGCCCTGCCTTCGGGTTGACGAGGAAATTGCCCAGCGTGTTGAAGAACCGATTGCCGGGAAAATCGGGAACGGTCAGCACGCCGTCGACGCCGACACGCACGAAGCCGGCATTGCCGCCGCGGTGCGACACGTCCACCTGCCGCTCGCCATTCTCCCGGTCGACATAGGAGGCGACAAAGAAGGTATCGGCGCCCTCGATCATCCGCTTCGCCCGATCTTCGAGTTGGCCGGAATGAAGCGGCGGCATCGCTGTGGGCACATCAGGGTCGCGGACGAAGGCGGAAGAGCGAAGCTGGATATATTGCGGGCAATTGCCGAAGCTCTGGCCGACGCGTACCTGGAAAGCTCCAGCGTCCGCCCTGTGGATCACGCCGTTCAGCCGGTTGCGCCGCCGGGTCTCGAGCTGGATCCCGAGCATCGCAATCGCGTCGCCATCCTCCATGCCGGCATCGGCAGGATCGGCTGCGTCGCGCGGCAGCTGCACATCGAGAATCTCCGGCTCCGGCGAGGCCATGAAACCAGGGCGCTCGGCCCTGACCGTTGCCCAGGCATCGCCCTTCGCATCGACGGCGCCGAGCACGACGAAAGGCAGCATCGGAAAGAAGGCACGGTGCTGCTCCGGCATGGCCTTGCGGACGAAATTCCGGCCCGGCCCGTCCATGCGTTCGGCGACACCGACACTGCGCTGCATGGCGAGTTCGCCCGCATGCCAGGGCGATGTGGCGTCCTGTCTTGTCAGATCCAGCATCACGGCCTCCTTCAGGGCGGCATTTGGGGGAACCGGGACAGCGTCCCTGCCCGGGCGGTTTCTCACGCGGCAAGGCCGATCTTGGTCTTGCGGAAGCCGACGAAACCCGGCAGCGCCTCGATGCGCGCAAGCCAGGCGCGAACGCTTGGATAGGCCGAGATATCGACATTGCCCTCCGGCGCATTAGCGATGTAGCTGTAGAGCGCGATGTCGGCGATCGCAGGATTGTCGCCGAGCAGGAAGCTGCGGTCGTCCAGTTCAGCCTCGATCAGCGCCAGAATGCGGTGCGCCCGGGCGATCACTTCGTCGGTGCGGAAATCGGCGCCGAAGACGGTGACCAGGCGCGCGGCACATGGCCCATAGGCGATCTCGCCGGCCGCAACCGAGAGCCATTTCTGTATCCGCGCCGCGGCCACCGCCTCTTCCGGCAACCAGTCGGTGCGGCCGTATTTGCGCGCGAGATAGACGAGGATGGCAGCGGAATCGGCAATGACCGTGCCATTGTCGTCGAGCACCGGCACCTGGCCAAAGGGATTGAGCTTCAGAAAGTCCGGCGCCTTGTGAGCGCCTGCCGCCATGTCGACTTCGACCAGTTCATAGGGGACGCCAAGCAGCGACAGGAACAGGTGAGCCCGGTGGGCATGGCCAGAAAGCGGGTGATGGTAGAGTTTCATTGATGGTTCCTTTGGTCTTCTATTCGACGGGACGCGGTTGGCGATGGCCGCTTCGAACCATCTGCCGTGTAATTTACTGCCTTCCACCTGCCTGCAGTAGAATGCTAATCTGGAAGGCATGTTATCAAATCATGGAAGGATAGAATGGACCGCCTCGACGCCATGAGCGTACTTCTTGCTGTTGTCGAACAGGGCAGCCTGTCGGCCGCCTCACGGCATCTGCGATCCCCGCTCGCAACCGTCAGCCGCAAGGTTTCGGAACTGGAAACACATCTCAATGCCCAACTGCTGCAGCGGAGCAACCGGAAGATCACGCTGACGGAGGCTGGCCGCGCCTATGTCGAGGCGGCGCGGGAAATTCTCGATCGGGTGGAAGAGGCGGAACGGACCGCTGCCGGCGAATACAGCGCCCCGAAGGGCGAGTTGACGATGACCGCACCCATCGTCTTCGGGCGCCTGCATGTCTTGCCTGTCGTGGTGGACTTCCTGAAAGCCTATCCCGATATCAATCTGCGGCTGATGCTTGGCGACCGGCTGTCGAATCTCGTCGAGGATCATATCGACGTGGCGCTCCGGATCGGCAACCTGCCGGACAGCAACCTGATCGCCACAAGGCTCGGCGCGATCCGCCGCACGGTTTATGCCAGCCCCGATTATCTCACGCGGCACGCCCTGCCCCGGCATCCAGGCGATCTCGCTGGACATGACTGCGTCACCTTTGAGGGCATGGCCTCGATGCTGAGCTGGATATTCACCGAGGGGAAGCATGATCTCGCGGTGCCGATCCGCTCGCGGCTTGCCGTCAACACCGCCGAGGCCGCGATCGATGCGGCTGTCGCCGGCCTCGGTATCACCCGCGTGCTTTCCTACCAGGCCGCACGCGCCGAGATGGCAGGCCTGCTGGTGCCGCTGCTCGCCAATTTCGAACCGCCGCCGGCGCCGGTGCATCTCGTCTATCCCGCGCAGGGGCTGGTGCCGCTGAAGCTGCGGGCGCTGCTCGATTTCGCAACGCCGCGCCTGCGCGCGACTTTGAATAAACCTCAGGCAAGCTTGCCCTCTTCCGCCTTATAGAAATACTGGCTGGCCACCAGCCAGCCCTTCAGCGGCCGGAGCGGCGGAATACAGGTGGCGAGCATGAAGGGGCCGGTGATCAGAAGCTGCACCCAGATCGGCGCCGAAAAGGCCACCTCCAGCCAGACGCCGAGCAGCACGCTCGGGATGCAGGCGAAGCAGATGACGAAGAAGGCCGGACCGTCGGCCGGATCGGCGAAGGAATAATCGAGACCGCAGACCTCGCATTCCGGCTGCAACGTCAGGAAGCCTTTGAACATATGGCCCTGGCCGCAACGCGGGCAGCGCCCCTTGATGCCGGTCTGCATCGGAGGAAGTGGGGGATATTCCGTGTCCATGACGATCTCGCTTTCTTGCTCCGCAAACATTGATACCGTCAATATTCGCAATGACTGCATTCAATATAATTACATTATAGGGAAATTGCCAGTCAATTCGCCAGAATGCCGCAGAGCCCCTGGCGCATACCGGCAGCAAGCTGACTGCAGATTTATCAAGCTGCGTGTGGGGCCGCAGCCAGGCCCGGCAGCCTGGGCGAATCAGACGTGAACGTGGTGGTGGTGAACGTGACGGTTACGCTTCGCCCATGCCCGAATAGATCTGGGCGCGACCGATCTGATGTCGATCGCTCGCGCCTGAGCAGCCCGGAGCTGGATTCTGCGTCAGAAGAACGACGCTGCCATTTCCGGCGGGCCTTCCAGCGCATGGGCCATGAATTCCAGCGCGCCCTGCAGTTTCTCCCGGGTGATCGGTCCCCCAAGGCAGACACGCACGGCCTCGGGTGCCGTGCCCTCGACCGTGAAGGCATCGCTTGCCACGACGCCGACGCCGGAAGAACGGGTATGGCTGCCGAAGGTGGAGCGGGTCCAGCCGTTGGAGAGCGGCAGCCAGATGTTGAAGCTGATCGGATCGGCGCGGTAGCTGCCGGCCGGCAGGATGGCGGCGACCATCTGCTGGCGTGCGGCGGCCTCGGCACGGATGAAACGCAGGATCGTGTCGGCGGTGCCGTCCTCGATCCAGCGGGTGGCGAGCGCGACGGTCAGCGGCGATGCCATGACATTGTTGGCGCGCATGGCGCTGACGAAGGGCCACACGGCCTTGCTATCCGGCGCTACGACATAGGCAAGGCGCAGACCCGCGCCGATGCATTTCGCCAGCCCGCCGATATGCCAGGTCAGATCTGGCGCTGTTGCCGCGAGCGGCGCCGGGCCGTGCTGCGGAATGAAGCCGTAGGCATCGTCCTCGACGATCGGCACGTGATATTTGCGGGCGACGGCGCAGATTTCCTCGCGGCGCCTGGCCGGGATGGTCAGCGTCATCGGGTTCTGCAGCGTCGGATTGAGATAGAGCGCCTTCGGCTTCAATCTTTCGCAGGCCTCGGCAAAGGCGTCCGGCAGGATACCGTCCTCGTCCATCGGCAGGCCGGTCAGATTGAGCCGCAGCTGGGCGGCGATCGAGCGCATGCCGGGATAGGTGATGATTTCCGAAAGCACGGTTTCGCCCGGCTTTGCCAGCAGGCCGAAGATCGCCAGCAGGGCCGGATGGGCGCCGGGTGTGACGAAGATGCGTTCCTGCGAGGGCACCAGCCCGCGACGGCTGAGCCAGGAGGCGGCAGCCTCCTTGTCCATGCTGGAGCCGCCGAAACCCTGATAACGCAGCAGCGGAATGAGGTTCGCCGTCACCGCTGACATGCCCTCGCGCATGCGGGCGATCAGCTCGGGATCATCCGGTTCGGGCGGCATGTTCATCGAGAAATCGACGATAGAGGCGCGGCGGGGATCGGGCGCGGCGTCGGGCGCGAATCCCTGGCGCTCCTTGTCCGCACCACCGGTAACGAAGGTGCCTCGGCCGACATGCGAATCGACAAGCCCGCGCTTTTGCGCCTCGACATAACCTCTCGCCACCGTCGTGAAATCGACATTCAGCCGCTTGGCGAGTTCGCGTTGCGGCGGCAGCCGGTCCCCAACCACAAGATGCCCGCTGCGCAGATCCATTTCGATCACATCGGCGATCGCCATATAACGCGGACTGCTGCTGCGGCTGAGATCGGGATGCCAGTCTTTCATGTCGAAATCCGTGTCGGTCTGATTCCTGATGAGATTGACCGTATATTGTTGCACAATGCCGCTGTCACGAAAAATGTCACGCCTCTATGCCGGCCTTCACCCGAGAAGGCCAGGGTGAGGCGCGAGGACAGTAAGACAATCGGCAGCGTCTTCGGCGCGCGTTGACGACGGTTTGCCGCGAACCATCGCTTCAGGCGCTCGCCGCGAGAGCGTCAATGCCGGTCAGCCTTGCCGACAGGATCCACAGGCGTGCCGCCTCCTCGGGATCGGCTGCATGGTCGCTGACGCCGCCGGGTTCTCCATCCGTCGCGTGGATGGCGATATCGCAGTCCTCGCAATAGAGGCCTCCCATACCGTCGAGTTGCGGCGAGGTCGCAGCCCAGACCTGCGTGGCGGCCCCCTGGGATGGCGTCTTGAATGTCGGATCAATCGGGTTGCCGTCCGCATCGATCCAGCCGGCACTGACCAATTCCTCCTTTGCGAGGTAGCGCTGCAAGGGGGTAAAGATCTTGCCCGGGTGCAGCGAGAAGGCGCGGATGCCGATGTCGCGCGCGAGCCTATCCAGATGCACGGCGAAAAGTGCGTTGGCGGTCTTCGACTGGCCGTAGGCCCGCCATTTGTCGTAACCGGTCTGGAATTGCACATCCTCCCATCGCATGGCGGAGTTGCGATGGCCACCGGAAGAAACCGAAACGATGCGAGTGCCGCGCGAGAGCGCCGGCCAAAGGCGGTTGACCAAGGCGAAATGGCCGAGATGATTGGTCGCGAACTGTGCTTCCCATCCGTCGCCGACACGCGTTTCCGGGCAGGCCATGATGCCGGCGCTGTTGATCAGGATGTCTATTTTGCGGCCAGACGCGACGAACCGCTCGGCAAAGACGCGAACGCTTTCGAGGTCGGAAAGGTCGAGCCGATCAATCTCTACGCCATCGATACCGGCGACCGCGCTGCGCGCCGCCTCGATGCTTCTTGCGCCGATGGTCACCTTAGCGCCGGCGCTCGCCAGAGCGCGTGTGGTCTCGAGCCCGAGGCCGGAATGGCCGCCGGTGACGATGGCGCACTTGCCGGAAAGATCGAGACCGGCCAGAACCTCGTCGGCAGTCGTATGGGCTCCAAATCCGGAGCCGATCGGGACTTGTTTGTCATTCATGATAGTTACCCTTGTTCTGCGAAGGTGCCGTCGCTTGGGGCGACGGTCGCGAGAATAAGGCGTGGTCTGCAGACGATCCATGCGCTAAAGTCCGACATCTCTTCGCCATCGTCCGGATTTCTACATGGACCCATTATCCGATGTTCTCGCATTGCTCAAACCGCGCAGCTATGTTTCCGCAGGGCTTGACGCTGGCGGCGCTTGGGCGATCGATTTTCCGCCCCCTGATGGCATCAAGTTCAACGCGGTGATTTCAGGCGCGTGCTGGCTGAGTGTCGATGGCGTCCCCGAAGCTGTTCGCCTCGAGGAAAGCGACTGCTTTCTGCTGACGAGCCGCCGAGCCTTTCGTCTCGCCAGCGATCCGACTCTCGAAGCGATCCCGTCCGATGCGATCTATTCGATCGCCCGCGACGGCATTGCGACTTGCGGCGGCGGTGGTGATTTCTTCCTGATCGGCAGCCGGTTTTCCTTTTCGGGAGGAAATTCGGACATCCTTCTCGGAATTCTGCCGCCGATCGTCCATGTGAAGAGGGATTCCGATCACGCCGCCGTGCTGCGCTGGTGCCTCGATCGGATGACACGCGAATTGCGCGACCAGCAGCCGGGTGGCTTTCTGATGGCGGAGCATTTTGCTCATGTCATGCTCATGCAGGTGTTGCGCCTCCATATCGCATCGCCGAATGCGCGCGGCGTCGGCTGGCTTTTCGCGCTTACCGACCGGCGGATCGGTGCGGCTATCGGTGCCGTGCATGCCGATCCAGCCCGCAAGTGGACCTTGCAGTCGCTGGCCGAACGGGCCTCGATGTCCCGGTCCAGTTTTGCTCTCCACTTCAAGGAAAAGGTCGGGCTTGCGCCGATGGATTATCTGACGCGCTGGCGCATGCTTCTCGCAGGTGACCGATTGACAAACTCGGCCGAAGCAATTGCCGGTGTCGCCCTGTCGATCGGTTATGAATCAGAAAGCGCATTCAGCACCGCCTTCAAGAGAGTGATGGGATGCTCGCCGCGGCAATATGGTCGCGCTCAACCGCCCGCCGGTGTCATGCGAGATAGTCTCGGCGCTCAGTGAAACTTGATTGGTGCAGGCATCAGAGGGAGGTCGCGCGCGTTGGCCTGCCGAAATTCCGTCCGATACGGCCTTGCACCCGACGTTCATTCTCTTACTTATTCAAGGAATAATGCGCCGGCGTCCATCGGGATGAAAGCATGAATATCGATCCGATTTTGCGGTCAGTCGTGGCCGTTCGTTCCTCCATTCCGGAAGATGCCTTCACGGCGGAAACGCTGGGCACTGTCCGGGAGGGCAGCGGCGTGGTCATTCGCGACAATGGGCTGGTGCTGACAATCGGTTATCTCATTACCGAGGCGGAAGAAGTGTGGCTGACGACCCATGACGGACGGGTGGTTCCCGCGCATGCGCTTGCCTATGATCAGGAAAGCGGCTTCGGCCTGGTGCAGGCGCTCGGGGCCCTGAATGCCCCGGCGGTGGATCTCGGCGACGCGGCCACGGCCAAGCCCGGCGATCCCGTCGTGCTTGCCGATGGCATCGGAGAATTCGTCGAGGCAAATATCGTCGCCCGGCAGGAATTTGCCGGCTATTGGGAATATCTGCTGGACGAGGCTATTTTCACGGCACCGGCCCACCCCTCCTGGGGTGGTGCGGCGCTGATCGGTTCGGACGGCAAGCTTCTCGGTATCGGTTCGCTTCGCCTGCAGATGAGCCATGGCGACGAGGTTGCCGATATCAACATGGTCGTGCCGATCGACCTTTTACCGCCGATCCTCGACGATCTCCTAAACCGCGGCCAGGTCAACAAGCCGCCGCGACCCTGGCTCGGCGCATTCTCCGCCGAGAGCAATGGCGGGGTGGTGGTCATGAGCGTGGCGGAAGGCGGGCCGGCCGCTCAGGCCGGCCTGCGCCAGGGCGACATTATCTCGGAAATCCGCGACGAAGAGGTCGATGGCCTGGCTGATTTCTACCGCAAGATCTGGAGCAGTGGCCCGGCCGGCGCCGAAATCCCCATGCGGATCCTCAGGAACGGCCGAGAAGCCTGGCTGCGCATCAAGTCCGCCGACCGCAACAGCTTTCTCAAAAAGCCGCAACTGCAGTAAGCCGCGCCGGCGCCTCAAAACGCCTACGGCATCCCAGCTCAAAGATTTTCCGATGTGATCGTCAGGAAGCGCACCGGCTCGGCGCTGACCTCCACCTCAATCAGACCGAGCCTGTTCAGGGCAAGGTCTATCGATCGCCTCGCCTGCACCTCCGGCGCCTGATCGAGCACGATCGACATGATGCCACGACCGAGATAGTCCTGCGTCTCTCCCGTCAATTCGTGGCCGACCCAGAACGGCCGCCTGGCCTTGTTTGCCTCGAGCACCCTGGCAACACTCTTGTTGTCGCCACCGGCACTATAGACGCCGATGATGCCGGGCTCCCGCCGGAGCGCCGCTTGCAGCAGCTCCATGGCATTGTGCTCGTCATCGAGATCGAACATGACCTCGATGAAACGATGTTCGTTTGAACCCTTCTCCGAGAGATAGCTGGAGAAGCCGCGGATCCGCTCCTTATGGTTCTCATAGGCGCCGCTGTGGCAGAGAGCGACGAACGAACCGGGGCGCTGCGCCAGCATGCCCGACATGTAGTGAGCCGCGGTACGTCCGGCAGCATAGTTGTCGATGCCGACATAGGGCAGTTCGGGGGCCGGACGGGTCATGATCTGAACGACGGGAATGCCGAGACCGGCGGCCTTCCGCACACTGGTGACGACATCGGCATGGTCGGGCGCAACCACGATCAGCGCCGACCGGCGCGCTGTCGGATTGGCGATATAGCGGGCGAATTGCGCCGGCTCGTTCTCGCGGACGAACGTGCGGTGAACGGTGATGCTGTCGTCGAGCGAGGCGGCGATGCGCTCAAACGCCCGGTTCAGGCGCGAATAGAAGCTGGTCTCAGGGCGAACGAGGATCACCTCTATCCGGATCAGGCCGCGATGGGCGGCCGGCAGGCTTTGCCGGTATTCAAGCCGTCTTGCCGCCAGGAAGACTTTCTCCACCGTCTCTGGCCGCACGCCGCCGCGGCCGTTAAGGACACGCTCGACGGTCGCGGTGCCAACGCCGGCTTGCCTCGCGACATCCTTCAAAGTCACCTTCATCAGGGCTCACTCACTCCCAAAGCTGAGACAGCAGAGCATCAGCACGCTGTGAGGTCAATGATCAAATTTGATCAAGGAAGCATTGGAGCGTGCAGGCCCCGCAGCAGTATCGTGCCAGCAATCCGGGAGGAGCACCGGACGGTCCAAAACGAACGAGATCAAGGATCATCCGCCGGCGCGAAGCGGCCGGGGGATGACGGAGGAGCCAGATGAAGATCGCACTCGACCCGCATATGCACCGCCACCTCAATCTGCGCGACCTCTGCCGCAAGGCGGCGGAGCTCGGCTATGAGCATATCGAACTCTCACCGCGCGACGATTTTTTGCCCTGGTGGGTGCGCCCGCGGGCACACAAGGAACGCATCGCGGAATTCAAGGCGGCCCTAAAGGATCACGGCGTCCAGCTCGCCTCTATCCTGCCGATGTATCGCTGGGCGAGCCCGCATGAGGACGAGCGGCAGGCCGCGGTGCGCTACTGGAAGGAAGCAATCGCGATCGCGGCCGAAATGGGCTGCGATACGATGAATTCGGAATTCGGCCGCGGACCGTCGCCGGATCGCAGCCACCGCGCCAGCTGCTGCGGCGGCATGCATACCCACGAGCACAGCGAGGCTGCCTGGTGGCGCTCGATAGAAGAGCTCGTTCCGGTGTTCGAGCGCGAGGGCGTCACGCTAAACATGGAACCGCATCCCGAAGACTGGTGCGAAACGCTGCATCCGGCGATCGACATGCTGAAGACCATCGGCTCGAAGAACGTCAAATTCCTCTACTGTGCGCCGCATACCTTCTACTTCGGCGACGACATGGCGCGAATGATCCGCGATGCCGGCCCGCTGATCGCCCATGTGCATGTGGCCGATACTTATAATCACAAGGCGTCGTCAGGGCTGCGCTACATCATCAATCCGCCGGGCGCGAAGGTCACGATCCATCAGCACATGGATATGTACCAGGGCGAGATCAATTGGGATGTCTTCTTCTCCTCGCTCGCCGCAGTCGGGTTCGACGGCATCATCACCGCTTGCGTCTTCGGCTGGGAGGAGCGGGCCGACGATTCCGGCCGCTTCATGCGCGCTGAAATCCAGAAATATGTCGAAAAATACTGGCCCGGCAAACTTGGCTGATCGTCAACATCCGCCCCGGCACCGCATTATCAGGAATGAAACCGTGACCATCACAATTACGACAGCCCCCTGCTGCTGGGGCGTGGACGACGTCAACAATCCAAACCTTCCCGCTTGGCAACGCGTCTTCGACGAGGCGGCAGCGGCCGGCTATGGCGGTCTCGAACTCGGGCCCTATGGCTACGTGCCGCTCGATGGGCTCGTCGCAAAGGCGCTCACCGAGCGCAATCTCTTCATCGTCGCCGGCACGATCTTTGACGACCTCGTCTCTCCCGAAAATCGGGAGACATTGCTGCGGCAGACAGACGAAATCTGCGCCGCCATCACCAAGCTGCCGCAGCCGGAACAGGTGGCGGGCCAGCGGTTCAGGACCCCCTATCTCACGGTCATGGACTGGGGGCACGACGAACGGGACTATGCCGCCGGCCATTCCGATCGTGCGCCGCGTCTCGACGACAAGGCTTGGGCCGGGATGATCGCTAATATCACGGCGATTGCGGAACTCGCTCGGCGCAAATACGGCGTGCGTGCCGTCATCCACCCGCATGCGGGTGGCTATATTGAATTTGCTGATGAGATCGAGCGGGTGGCAGGTGACATTCCGCAGGAGGTCGCCGGCTTCTGCCTCGACACCGGCCATAGCTATTATGCCGGCATGGATCCCGTGGAGATGCTTCGCCGCTATGCCGACAGGCTCGACTACGTCCACTTCAAGGACATCGACCAGACCGTCTTCGACCGTGTGCTTGGCGAGAAGATCCGCTTCTTCGAGGCCTGCGGACAGGGTGTGATGTGCCCGATCGGCCGCGGCGTCATCGATTATCCTGCCGTCAAACAAGCTCTCGAGGAGATCGGCTATCACGGCTTCATCACCGTCGAACAGGAGCGTGATCCGAGAAATGTCGCCGGCAGCCTCGAAGATGTGAAACAAAGCCGTGATTACCTCAGGTCGGTCGGTTTTTAAGGATAAAACTATGACGAATAACAGGAGAAAGCCGATTCGCTGGGGCATGGTCGGCGGCGGCAAAGGCAGCCAGATCGGCTATATTCATCGCTCGGCAGCGCATCGCGACGAAGTTTTTGCCCTTGCGGCGGGTGCCTTCGATATCGATCCGGAACGCGGCCGTGCCTTCGGCCTCGATCTCGGGCTCGACGAAACCAGGAGCTACCGGGATTATGCGACGATGTTTGCGACTGAGGCCGGGCGGGCCGACGGCATCGAGGCCGTGTCGATCGCAACACCCAACAACACCCATTTTGCGATCTGCAAGGCAGCACTCGAACATGATCTGCATGTGATCTGCGAAAAGCCGCTCTGCTTTACGACCGCTGAGGCCGAAGAGCTGAAGGCGCTTTCCCAGGCGCGCAGCCGTATCGTCGGCGTGACTTATGGTTATGCCGGCCATCAGATGATCGAGCAAGCGCGCGCCATGGTCAGGAATGGCGATCTCGGCGAGATCCGCATCGTCAATCTGCAATTCGCCCATGGCTTCCATAGTGCTGCGGTGGAGGAGCAGAACCCCTCGACGCGCTGGCGTGTCGATCCGAAATTCGCAGGCCCCAGCTATGTCCTCGGCGACGTCGGGACCCACCCGCTTTATATCGCCAAGGTCATCCTGCCGCACCTCAAGATCCGGCGTCTGCTCTGCACGCGCCAGAGCTTCGTCAAAAGCCGAGCGCCGCTCGAAGACAATGCGGTGACCCTGATGGAATACGATAATGGCGCGATCGCCACCATCTGGTCGAGCGCTGTCAATGCCGGCTCCATGCACGGCCAGAAGATCCGCATCGTCGGCTCGAAGGCCAGTATCGAATGGTGGGACGAACGGCCGAACCAGCTCGCCTACGAGATCCAGGGCGAACCGGCCCGCATTCTCGAGCGCGGCATGGACTATCTCTATCCTGAGGCCAGGATCGACGATCGTATCGGCGGCGGTCACCCGGAAGGTCTCTTCGAAGCCTGGGCGAACCTCTATCGCCGCTTCGGCTTCGCCATCAACAGAGAGCGCGGCCTTGCCCCTGCGGGGGTCGAAGAGTTGGTCTTTCCCGATGTCGATGCCGGACTGGAAGGAGTGCGCTGGGTGGAAAACTGCGTGCGGTCCGCCGACGCCGGCGGGGTCTGGCTGGATTATCGCTAGGTCTTCAAGGAGCCCTGGTGCGTCCCTGTCTGGCGCCATATGCCGGCTTTACACAGCTGCGCTGGAGATATGTTCAAGGACGGCCTTTCCGTGCCCTCTCAGATAAGCGGATCGTCATCTTCCGTTGCCTGCGGCGGGCGGCGACGCGTGCTGTCGTTGGCGGCCTTTTTATGCTCGTCGGCAGCTGCCTCGCGGATTTTCTGGAAGCGGTTGTCGCCAGCGCCGTCTGCGGGTGGCTGCGGGTCGCTTTTTTTCACAAAACGGATCATGGGTCATTTCCTGCTTTGGGAGTGGAAGCGCTCCGCACACATATCGGAGCGCTCTGGAAATTGGTGTCAGACGGCAAGCGCGGTGGCGCAGGCTTGAACGCTTCGGCTGTCGGGTGAGGTCTGCCCAGGCATGGTCGCCCAACCGCCGGCCTCGACGAACTGACGCTGCTTGTAGCCTTCGGTAATTGCCTTGAACTCGATCAGTTTAGCGCTCGCATCCGGCGCCGCATTGAACCGCTCGACGCAAATGGCCGACGCCAGCTCTCCGCGTGCAACGTCGCCGGCGGCGGCTGCCGCTTTGCTTGACGTGCCGCCTGTTACCCAACCTCCCCAGCTGAAGCCGATAATCATCGTGGCGATCGCCGTGACGACACAGGCCCAGACGAGAAGCGTCTTGGATGGCTGGTAACTGTCGAAACGCTGGGTGATCGATGTCTTGCTGCTGCTCTGCACGGACATTGGAATTCTCCCTGTCTATTGTTTGGGTTGCGCCGCCCGGCTGCGCCGGACCGGTTCAGGCTGGCCTCAGTATCCCATATCGCCCATGCCGCCATTTCCGGCTGCAGTGGCAGAGTCTCTCGCGGGAATGTCGGCGATCATCACCTCGGCGGTGATCAGCAGCGCCGCAATCGATCCGGCGTCCTGCAGAGCGGTACGCACGACCTTGGCGGGATCGACGATGCCGGCCTCGATCATGTCGACATAGGTCTCCGTCTGTGCGTCGAAGCCCTGATTGTGATCATTGCTGCCGGCGAGTTTTCCGACGACGATCGAACCCTCGAACCCGGCATTGTCGGCGATCTGCCGGATCGGGGCTTCGAGCGCCCTGAGCACGATCGAGATGCCCGCCGTCACGTCGGCGTTCTCCCCGGTCAGTCCCGTGAGCGCCGACTTGGCGCGCAACAGTGCCACGCCGCCGCCAGGCACGATGCCCTCTTCGACCGCCGCACGGGTGGCGTTCAGCGCATCGTCGATGCGGTCCTTCTTTTCCTTGACTTCCGTCTCGGTCGCGCCACCGACGCGGATGACTGCGACGCCGCCGGCGAGTTTCGCCAGGCGTTCCTGCAGCTTTTCCTTATCGTAATCGGAAGTAGTGTCTTCGATCTGCGCCTTGATCTGCTGGATACGTGCCTGGATGGCCGCTTTCTCGCCGGAGCCGTCGATGATCGTGGTGCTGTCCTTGTCGATCAGCACACGCTTGGCGTGGCCGAGCATATCGAGCGTGACGTTGTCGAGCTTGATGCCGAGATCTTCGGAAATCATCTGGCCGGCGGTCAGCACGGCAATGTCTTCCAGCATGGCCTTGCGGCGATCACCGAAGCCCGGCGCCTTGACGGCAGCGACCTTCAGGCCGCCGCGCAGCTTGTTGACGACAAGTGTCGCCAGCGCCTCGCCTTCGACGTCCTCCGAGATGAGGAGCAGCGGTTTGCCGGTCTGTACGACGGCTTCCAGGATCGGCAGCATCGCCTGCAGGCTGCCGAGTTTCTTCTCGTGAACGAGGATATAGGGATCCTCCAGTTCCACGCGCATCTTCTCGGCATTGGTGACGAAATAGGGTGAGAGATAGCCGCGGTCGAACTGCATGCCCTCGACGACATCAAGTTCGGTCTCGGCGGTTCGTGCCTCTTCAACCGTAATGACGCCCTCATTGCCAACCTTGTCCATCGCCTTGGCGATCATCTCGCCGATAGCGGCGTCGCCATTGGCGGCAATGGTGCCGACCTGGGCGATCTCGCCAGACGATTTGACCTTCATCGCCCGCGCCTGGATTTCCTTGACGACGGCGGTAACGCCGAGATCGATGCCGCGCCTCAGATCCATCGGGTTCATGCCGGCAGCGACGAGCTTTGCGCCTTCGCGGAAGATGGAGGCGGCGAGCACCGTTGCCGTCGTCGTGCCGTCGCCGGCAAGATCATTGGTCTTCGAAGCCACCTCGCGCACCATTTGCGCGCCCATGTTCTCGAACTTGTCCGCGAGCTCGATCTCCTTGGCGACGCTGACGCCGTCCTTAGTAATGCGCGGTGCGCCATAGGCCTTGTCAATGACAACGTTGCGACCCTTCGGGCCAAGCGTCACCTTGACGGCGTTGTTCAGCAATTCGACGCCGCGCAGCAGACGGTCGCGCGCGTCGGTGGAGAATCTGATTTCCTTGGCAGACATGATATTTCTTTCCAGTTCGGTCTTGAGATGCTGGTCACAAATTCGACGCTCAGGCGGCTTTGTCGGCAGCCGCTTCGGTCTTTCCGACGATGCCCATGATGTCGGTCTCCTTCATGATCAGAAGGGTTTCGCCATCGATCGTGACCTCTGTCCCCGACCATTTTCCAAACAGAATGAGATCGCCGACCTCGACATCAAGCGGGACCAGATTGCCGCTTTTGTCGCGCAGGCCCGGGCCGACTGCGACCACTTTGCCTTGCTGCGGCTTCTCCTTGGCGGTGTCTGGAATGATGATCCCGCCCTTGGATTTGACATCGCCTTCCGCACGTCGAATGACGACGCGGTCGTGAAGTGAACGGAATTTCATAGAGGTCTTTCTGCTGCCGGCGCGTATGGCGGCTGCAATTCATAAATAGCACTCGTGGCACTCGATTGATAGGAGTGCCAAGAAATATTCTTCGCGGTGGAAAATTTCTTAGATATTCAAGAAATCAATCCGACCGGATATTTTGTAATAATCAGGAAATGGCCAGAATTTTTTGCGCCGCCGCGTTCCGTTTTATTTGCGTAAACGAAGAGTTAATTTGGCGTTTTTCATAGATAAATCATAATTTATCTTGATTTAAACTCAATCGTGGCGCAATGATAGCTCTCGTCGATTTGGCCGATTTGGCTTCGCGGTGTCAGAGACCTACGACCCGCCATCACCACTGAATTCTCGACAGCGATCCATGACGTCGTTCCGGCGTTGAGTTCGCCTGTTCCGATCCGGAATGAGCTTGGCGCTGACCGCGGATGTACCGGCAGCCTCGAGTTCGTCCGGTTTGGATCCCAACGATACAGGAGCGCATCGGCGTATTCCTGCGGAGGCCCCAGCCGTGACAAGTCGCACCACACAAACCGTCGTCCGCTTTTCATCCCCATTCCGCCTTCCCGGTTTTGACGGGGCGCAGCCAGCCGGAGAATACCGCGTCGATTATGACGAGGAATTGATCGATAGCGTTTCCAGGCTTGCCTGGCGACGGGTCGGCGCCTTCATCCACCTGCCGGCGATCGCCGCCCAGAGTTCGATGCAGCAGATGATGCCTATCCACCTGTCAGATCTCGAAACCGTGCTCGAAAAGGACCACAAACCGTCATGACCGCTACCCGCATCCCGCAACGCAATGGACGCTCAATCCGGCGCGAGGCAGCAACACATATCTTCAAGGTGGGGCAGACTGTCCGGGTGAAGGACGGGTTCTTGGCCGTTCCCTCCAAGCTCCCCGACACATACCGCATTACCGCCACGCTGCCTCTGAGAGGAAATGTGCTGCAATACCGCATCCGCAGTGACGATGAACGTCATGAGCGGGTCGCGACGGAAGATAGCCTGGAACTGGTAAACCTATCGCCCGCCGGCAGCGGCGCAACACTGATCGAGAGGACGTTTGGCCAAGGCCGCGGCCCGAATGACGAGAGGTTGACATCGTGAACAGCCATGAAGACGAAGCCGAACGAAGACAGAATGCCTTTGCCGTCCACACATGGGAAGCGCCCGGCCGCTACTCCATGGAGATCGAACACGATCGCCGGATCGAATCCGCCCGTTCGTGGACTGTCTATCGTGTCTCTGCGAGCGCTCCAGTGCACGCCGACCATGCCATGATCGGCAAGAGCCGTTCGGAGGCCGGGAAAGACATGATGTCCTCCAATCTTCTCAACATAGGATATCGGAAGGAATGGCTCAGACTGTCGGGCGCCGCTCGGAGTGCTCGTCGGACCCCGCCGGTTCAACCATGGCGCTAGCCTTCCTGAACCAAAGCCGTAGTTTCGATGCTGCGAGAAATGCTGTGCGCTTCGTTGGCCATGACGGCATGTTTCAGGTGTTGTTCTTCATCGAGGTCGGCGCGCTGGCGAAATCCGACGCCGCATTGCAAAGAACCGAGCCTTCGGAAACGAGATGGCTTTCGTCTTTCGACGCCCTGCGCAACTCAATTCAGGACGTGGCACATAAAGCCTATTCCTACCGCCGCCGCGCCTTTTATACTCTAACTGCGGCGGATTTCCGCTAGACGGATCCGGACGCGCGAGAACGCTGCATGTTGATCCGTTACGGCTATGAAATGACGCTGACCTGCCCACAGCCGACAGCATTGGTATGTCTGCTGTCGGTGCATGAGGATCGTGCGGCCGACATCAGAATTCCGGAAACGGTCTTCACCACGCCCGATGTTCCCACTTCGACTTATCGCGACCTCTTCGGCAACCGCTGTCTTCGGCTGGTTGCCCCAACGGGCGATCTGACCATATGGGGCGATGCGACGATCGAAGACGACGGCCAACCGGACAGGGCACTGCCAGGCGCCAGAGAAGTCCCGGTTTCGGAGTTGCCGGATGATTGCCTCGTCTACCTGATGGGCAGCCGCTATTGCGAGACGGATCGTCTCAGTCAAATTGCGTGGGATATGTTCGGCACCGTCCCACCGGGCTGGGGCCGCGTTCAGGCGATCTGCGACTTCGTTCACGGCCACATTCAATTCGACTACATGCAGGCACGATCGACGCGGACAGCCTTCGAGGCATTCCACGAACGTGTCGGCGTCTGTCGCGACTTTGCGCATCTCGCGGTGGCGTTGTGCCGTTGCCTTAACATTCCTGCCCGATACATCAATGGCCATCTCGGCGACATCGGTATTCCCGTCGTTGATCCGATGGACTTCAGCGCCTGGATCGAGGTCTTCCTCGACGGTGCATGGCATACGTTCGATCCGCGCAACAACACGCCGCGGATCGGTCGTATCATCGTCGCACGCGGGCGCGACGCCGCCGACATACCGCTCATCAATTCCTTTGGACCGCATGTGCTGAAGGCGTTTAGAGTCTGGACTTATGAAGTGGCGGACCTGCAGCACATGCAAGGCCTCGCCGAAGGCGCTGTTTAGAACGAGACCTGTCCAGCCTCAGGCTGCAGGCCGCAGCTGTCGTAAGAGTGCCCGTCCGTTCCCGGTCCATAGCAGCGCCGAGCCGAACTGCGCCCTCTTCCAAAATCACGTGACAGCGTCGCTCGCCTTGTCTTAACTAGGGCATTGCCGGTTCGGGGCCGACTCGCGCCGGAAGCCGGCGTCGATGTCTTCGAGTGGAGGGCCGCTTCAGATGAAAATCCTTGTCATAGGCGCGGCCGGGATGGTCGGTCGCAAGCTGGCGGCTGCACCGGGCAATTTCGATGCGAGCCGGGCGCTGGCGCTCGGCTTTACAGCCGAAATATCCTTCGACGAGATCATTCGCGTGCATATCGAGGACGAGCTCGAAAGCCGCCTGCCGGAGCGTTCCTGACATGCTGCTTGGGGCGATTGCCGATGATTTCACCGGCGCCAGCGATCTTGCCAACACGCTTGCGAGAGGCGGCATGTCGACCGTGCAGTTCGTCGGCACCGGCCGCGGCAAGACGGATTGCGAGGCCGGCGTCATCGCGCTGAAGACGCGCTCGGCGCCGGTCGACGATGCGGTGCGTCAGTCGCTGGAGGCGGCGCGCTGGCTGCTCGAGCAGGGCTGCGAGCAGATCGTCTTCAAATATTGCTCGACCTTCGATTCAACGCCTTCAGGCAATATCGGCCCGGTGGCCGAAGCGCTGCTGCGCCTCACTGGCACCGGCGTCGCCGTCGTCTGCCCGGCCTTTCCGGCGACCGGCCGGCGGCTTTTCATGGGACATCTCTTCGTCGGCGACCGGTTGCTCAGCGAATCCGGCATGCAGAACCATCCGTTGACGCCGATGACCGATCCCGACATCCGCCGCTGGCTGCAGCAGCAGACGAAGGGCGAAATCGGCAGCATTGCGCTCGACGTGGTGCGCTCGGGCGCTGCGGCCTTGCGCAACGGCCTGCGCGCCGAACTCACCGCCGGCCACCGCCTCGTCGTCGTCGACGCCATCGAGGACAGCGACCTGACGACGATCGCGGCCGCAGTCGCCGACCATAAGCTGGTGACCGGCGGCTCGGGCATCGCGCAGGGCCTGCCGCAGAATTTCCGCGACCAGGGCAAGCTCTCAGGCGCTGCGGCCGAAGTGCCCCTGGTCGACGGTCCCGGTGTCGTGATCTGCGGCTCCTGCTCCACGACCTCGCAGAACCAGGTCGCCTGTCACCTGCAGAACCATCCGGGGCTTGCGATCGATCCGGCGGTGCTGATGCGCGGCTCGATGTCGGTGGAGCGTGCGGCACGCTGGGTGGAGGCGAATGCCGCCGAAAATCCGATCGTCTATTCGACAGCCGCTCCTGAAGTGGTGAGCTTCGTGCAGCAGCGTTTCGGGCGCGAGGACGTGGCTGGAAAAATCGAGGCCTTCTTTGGCGGACTGGCGCGGCGGCTCGCCGATGCCGGCACGCGGCAGATCGTCGTCGGAGGCGGAGAAACCTCCGGCGCGGTAGTGGAGGCCCTCGGTCTCAAAAACATGATGATCGGGCCGGAAATCGATCCCGGCGTGCCGGTCCTAGTAGCCGACCGCTCCGGGCCGCTCGGGCTTGCGCTGAAGAGCGGCAATTTCGGCTCACCACACTTTTTTGCCAAGGCGCTGGACAGGATCGCCGGTCATGAATGAGCGCGCAGGCCGCAGACGATGTGCCCGTTCGCTTAGGGCGGCGGTTGAAAGATGTTGGCATCGTGCCATCTTGGGTGCGAGCAGTCCTTTGGGAATTAGCGGAAGATAGGGAGTTCGCAGTCCATGTTCGATCATATTTCCATCGGCGTAAAAGACCTGGAAAGAGCCCGCCATTTCTACGATGCGGCACTGGCACCGCTCGGATATGAGCGTCTGTCCAATTCCGACACCATGATCGGCTACGGCCCGGAAACGGTCGGGCTCTGGGTGATGCAGGTTGAACAGCCTGTTGTTGCCGACATACGATCGGGGCTGCATTTCTGCTTCGTCGCGCCGAACGAGGCCGCGGTCGATGCCTTTCACGCGGCGGCCATTGCATCCGGCGGCACGGACAACGGCGAACCGGGTATCCGGCCGGATTACGGGCGCTTCTATTATGCCGCCTTCATCATCGACCCGGACGGCTATCGCCTCGAAGCGTATTTTCACAAAGGCGAGCTCTAAGGGATTAGGCGGCAGCTCTCGATATCGATACGCGGCAGCCGGAGGCTTCGAGCGCCTGGCTGGCGACGTCGAGGAATAGGCGGCGGAACCAGCGCGCCCGGCCGTCGGCCTGGTCGACGCGGCGATAGAGCATCGTCACGGGATCGGCGGGCAGAGGAAGCGGCGGCTCGCAGATCGTCAACCCATGCAATTGTGCCATGCAGCGGCCGATCGATTCCGGCACGGTGGCGATGGCGGGCATGGCCCGCAGCGCCGTCGGCAAGGCAGAAAAACGCGGCACGGTCGCCACCACCTGCCTGACGTGGCCGGTACGGCTCAGCGCGATGTCGATGCTGGTCGCAGCATTGCCTTCGAACGAGACAGTGACATGGGCGACATTGGCGAAATCCTTGAGGCTCAACGGCGCCTTCAACCGGAGCTGGGCGTCGTCGTAAATGCAGATCGAGGCCTGGTCGAACAGCGGTGCGCGGATGTGCCAGGAGGCCGGTTCGTCATGCACGGAGACGCTGAAGTCGAAGACGCCCTCGTCCAGCCGGCGCGCGGCATCGCGCTTTTCGGAAGCGATGCCGATCAGCCGGGCACCGGGTGAAAGCTGGAGAAGACGGGCGGCGAGCGGGCCGAAGAAAGCCGATTCGAGATTGTCGCACATGCCGATGCGGAACTCGCCCTGCCAGTTGGCCGGATCGAATTCGGCCTGCGGGCGGATGGCGCGCTCGATGCCCGACAGCGCATCCTCGATCGCCGGAGCGATGGAAAGGGCGCGCGGCGTCGGCTGCAGGCCGCGCCCGACACGCACGAATAATTCGTCGTCCAGCGCCTCGCGCAGGCGCCGCAAAGCAGCCGAAAGACCGGGCTGGCCAAGCAGCAGCCGCTCGGCGGCGCGGCTGACATTGCGCTCCTGCATCAGCACCGAAAAGGCCAGCAGGAGATTGAGGTCGATCTTGCGAAGAGTGGCATCATTCATCATCGTGAGTAATACCTGGCATGGCTAC
Organism: Rhizobium sophorae; assembly: GCF_013087515.1. GTDB lineage: Bacteria > Pseudomonadota > Alphaproteobacteria > Rhizobiales > Rhizobiaceae > Rhizobium > Rhizobium sophorae. Next base: position 29,490 of record NZ_JABFCN010000032.1, read on the forward strand.
TATCAATTTGCAATAGGAATGGAAGCTGTACATTTTCTCGTTCCCTGCCGCCCGGCAACCTCCCCGATGAGCGGCAGCAAAGAAGGAACGATTTCGATGACACTTTCCAAATCGCGAGGCGGGGCGGGGCTGGCATTGCTGCTGCTCTGCACCGCCAACTTTCTCGACGCCATGGACGTCTCCACCATCGGCGTTGCCTTGCCTGCCATCCAGGCCGAACTCGGCATGGAGGCGACATCGCTGCAATGGGCCGTCAGCGCCTATGTACTCGGCTACGGCGGCTTCCTGCTGCTCGGCGGACGGGTCGCCGACGTCTTCGGCCACCGCCGCGTCTTCCTCTGGTCGCTGGCGATCTTTGCTGCCGCCAGCATCGCCGGCGGCTTCGTCGACAGCGGGCCGACACTCATCGCCGCCCGATTGGTCAAAGGCATCGCCGCCGCCTTTACCGCGCCTGCGGCTCTTGCGCTGCTGCTCTCCGTCTTCGGCGAGGGAAGCGCCCGGGCAAAGGCGCTCGGCGTCTTCGCCTCGACCGGTGCCACCGGCTTCGTGCTCGGCATGGTGCTCGGCGGTGCCGCGACGATCTTCAGCTGGCGAGCGACGCTTGTCATGGGCGCGCCCGTCGCTATCCTGACGCTTCTTCTTGCGCCGCTGGCGCTGCCGGCCGACCCGAAAAGGACGGGACCGCGGCCGAGCTTCGACTGGGCCGGCGCGCTGACGATCACACCCGGGCTGCTGCTCTTCGTCTTCGGCATCACCAATGCTGCGGCCGCCGGCTGGCAGGCTTTTGCGACCTGGGGTTCGCTCGTCGCGTCGCTGGTGCTGATCCTGCTCTTCCTCTTGGTCGAAGCGCGGCATGCCGATCCGATGGTACCGCTCGGCATGTTCCGCCGGGCCAAGCTCCGGCATGCCAATGCGATCGCCGCGCTCTTCCAGGGCGCCTATGTCGGCTTCCAGTTCCTGGCGACGCTCTATTATCAGAACGTCATCGGCTGGTCGGCCTTCACAACCGGCTTCTGCTTTGCGCTTGGCGGCGTCTTCGTGATGTTCCTGGCGCCACGTTTTGCGACGCTCGCGCAAAATCGCGGCGCCACCGGGCTGATGGCGGCGGGTGTCGGCCTGCAGGCGTTCAGCTATATCTTCTGGGTGACAGCACTCGGTCATGTCGACCCGATCCTGCTCGTGCTGTTCTCGCAGATCCCGCTCGGCCTCGGTTACGCCATGACCTACCCCTCGGTCCAGGTCGCAGCCCTTTCCGACGTGGAGGACGACAAGTCGGGGCTCGCTTCCGGACTGCTCTTTGCCTCCTTCCAGATTGGCGGCGGCATTGTGCTTGCGGCTGCCTCGGCAGTCTTCGGCGCCGCACCGCATTTCGGCTGGAACCCCTATGTCGCCGGGATCGCGTTCGTGGCGCTGCTTGCGGTGGCGATCACCCTGCTTGCAGCCGCCGGGCCGCGAACATCGGCCGCCCGGAGCCCCACCTATCAGGCGGCGGAATGACCGTCATCGGCCCGCACCCTGACCGGTGCGGGCTGCTCATGAACCGGAGCGATATCTGCTGCAAGAATCCCGTTGCTTTGCCTGGGTGAAAGGCGCATGGTCGCAACTTCGGCAGCCAGTGTAAGGGCGCTGCCGACTGAGGGTTTTTATACCCTTGCCCCGATGAAAGGAGGACCGATGTCTTCCACTTTCGAAAAGCCGCATCTGACTTCGGCCGATCTCGACATGCTGCAGGGCGTGCTCGACGACGCCGGCTACGACGCCAAAATCCTGATCGGCAACGAACGTGTCTTCAACGTCGCGGCCATACTGTTGATCAGGCTGTTCGAAGAGGGCGTCACCTCGCCGGCCATGCTCTCACAAGCGCTCGAACACCATTTCGGCAAGCCGAAGACGCCGCCGAAACCGGTAACCCCCGTCTTTAACCGATATGCGATACAGGGATTGCCCCGCGAAAGACGCGCCGCCGGCTAGAACATGATGCCGAAAAGTGTGAGCGGTTTTCGGACGACATCATGCTCTCACTGATGTTCTAGCGGCAAGTGAGCCGCCGGCTCCTAAGGAGTATTGTGCGAAAAACCCTTTTGCTTTGTATCTGCGTCGCAGCGGCCGGTTATTTCGGATGGGTGCAATTCGGGGCTTACCAACAACGCGAGCAGGCTAGAAATCTTGCAGACATCGACAGGGAGCGCCGGGTGGCGCTCCTGGAAATCGATGGCTGCCAGGCGAAGGTGGACCTGCTTCTGTCGATGACAGACCGCCTGCTCAAGGCCGGCGGTATGCTTGTGCCGCGCGATATCGGACGGGACATAGAACTCTGTCTCGCCCGCGGCATCATGTCGGCATCAGGCCTGGCGGAGATGGAAAGAACGAAGCTGATCCGCCTGTTTCCCGTGAATGACTAGGCGCGTCGCAAAATTCATCCCTCGCGCTTTGGGTCTTTGTTTTTACGCATGTCGTTGTCGCAAAACATGGGGTAATCGCGGCGCGATCACCCAGACCATTTTCAAGAGTGATGGCT
>NZ_JABFCN010000033.1 GCF_013087515.1 Rhizobium sophorae
ATGCTGAGTGTCGCATTTCTAAATGGCTGAAGACGTCGCGCCTCTAATCAGCTTTGACATGTGCAATCTAAGATTGTTCACACTTTCGAGGATGAATCTCGATAGATCCGGCAAGCGACTGCTAATTAATGATAATCTCACAATTTCTTCAGAAACATACACGCTGGAGAGGATTTTGCTTTCATCCTCCTCCCTTCAGTCGCTTAACACGAGGTGGCAGAAGCCAGCGTTGCGGCCGAAAGCCGGGGCCGTCACACGCGATGACGAGGACCTAGGCGGAGGAATAACGAAAATAGTTGATTGCCGCTCTCATCTTTAGTACCGACCTATCACCCTGTTAAAGGATGTCACGTGGCTATACTCCCGATGCAAGATCCGTCTCGAACGGCTGAAACTTTTGTCGCCGAAAATATAGGTCTCTTGATAGAGCGGAACGAAATTCTCTGCGACGTCAGTCTTAAATTTCCGGCAGGAGAAGTTGTCGCGCTGGTCGGCCACAACGGTTCCGGAAAATCCAGTCTTCTCAAAATGTTAGCTCGCCAGCTTGCGCCGAGCACTGGATCGATCTCCTACGGGAACCAGGATCTGAGGGTGTATAGCGAACGCGCCTTTGCGCGTTCGGTTGCATATCTGCCCCAGGATGTCACGACCGGATCGGAAATGACGGTCCGCGAGCTTGTGGGATGTGGTCGTTATCCCTGGCACGGAGCGCTCGGCCGCTTCACTAAGAACGATGAAGAGAAAGTCGAGGACGCCCTTCGAGCCACGCATATCGAAACGTTCGCCAACCGTATCGTGGGAACGCTATCTGGCGGTGAGCGGCAACGTGCCTGGATTGCAATGCTGATCGCTCAGGATGCTCGCTGCCTGTTGCTCGACGAACCGACTGCGGCACTCGACGTTGCGCATCAGATCGAGGTGCTCTCCCTTGTGCGACGCTTGGCGCATGAAGGTGGGAGGAGTGTCGTCATCGTTCTCCACGACATCAACATGGCCGCTCGCTTCTGCGATCGGATCCATGCATTGAAACGCGGTCGCGTGGTTGCCAGCGGAACGCCGAGCGCGATCCTCGCGCCGAACACGCTGCAAGAAATCTATGGGATTGACATGGATGTGATCTCCGCGCCCAACCTGCCCTATCCGCTCGCCTATGTTTGCTGAGGCTGGGCGTTCAATGGAGGTTTCGCGGCGCTCCTTTTTGCAATTCGCGGCGGCCTCGCTCATTCCAGCTCCGCTGTTTGCCCAGTCGATGGACTTAAGGATCGTCAGCCTCGACTATGGTCTTGCGTCCACTCTTTTATCTCTCGGATTGCCTCCGGTCGGGATTTCGGACCTCGCCGATTGGGACAGATGGGTTGTCGAGCCGCCGATGCCAAAATCCGTCGTCGATATCGGCAGTGCGTTCGAGGTCAATTTTGAAATTCTCGTCACGCTGAAGCCCGACATTATCTTGACCACACCCTACCTGGATGAGCTGTTGCCCAAGCTGCAGTCGGTGGCGAAAGTCGTTCGGTTGGAAGTCTTTACGCCGGGCATTGGATCTATACTTCCCGCTGCCATCGCGGCGACGCGTAAATTGGCTGTTGAGCTTGGTCGTGAGAATGAAGCAGAGCAGTTTCTCGCGCGAGCCGACGCCTCCTTTGCGCAATGCCGCAGTCGCCTGGTGGGCAAGAACCTGCCGCCGGTCGCCCTTGTGAATTTTATGGATGCCCGCCATGCCCGCATCTATTCGAGTCCCGGACTGTTCCACAATGTGCTCGAGCGCATCGGTGTCCGGAACGCCTGGACCAGAGAGTCGAATTACTGGGGCTTTGAAACGATCGGGATTGAAGATCTCTCCAAGGTCACCGATCCGAACGCCCGTCTGATCGCCTTTGACCCCATTCCTCCGGACGTTCTTTCGAAACTCGCTCAGAGTCCGCTGTGGAACAGGCTGGCGTTTGCGCGTCCAGGCCATCTGTCGATTCTACCGCCAGCCCTGATGTTTGGCATGGTGAACGAGGCCATGCGTTTCGCAGGCCTTTTGACAGATCTTCTGGAAAAGGAAGCTTGATGGTATCCCGCCGCGACAACATCGGGCCAGCAATTGTCTTCCTCCTCCTGATGTGCGGTGGAGGCGTGGCGTCGTGGTTTCTTGCCGCTCCTGCGCTGTCAGAAATGGCCCGGCCGGATTACGATGTCACGCGAATGGTGTTCTACTATTCGACACTTCCCCGTCTTGCGACGGCGCTGATTGCCGGAGCCGCGCTTGCCTTGTCCGGTGCGCTGTTTCAGCAAGTTTTGAGAAACCCGCTCGCCGATCCTACCACCCTCGGCGTGTCGGCCGGAGCAAACCTGGCGCTGGTGGTAACATCGCTGTTTCTCCCCGACCTGCTTGGCGCCGGCCGCGATCTCGTCGCCCTGATCGGCAGTGCGGCCGCTGCTGTGATCGTCGTCAGCCTGGGGGCGCGACGCGGTTTTTCGCCTTATTCGCTTGTTCTGTCGGGGCTGGTTCTCAGTCTTTGGTGCGGCGGCCTCGCCGCCATCCTGACCTATTTGAACCAGCGCTACCTCTCGAGCCTGTTCATCTGGGGCGCCGGCTCGCTGGCACAGCAAAGCTGGGTCATTCCCTTATCGCTTCTTTGGAAGTTGGCTGTCATCGCCATCGGCTGCGCTTTCGTGATGAGACCCCTTTCGCTGCTCGATCTTGGCGAGAGCAGTTCCACGGCACTCGGCGTCAGATTGGTCCGCCTGCGTTTCATTGTCATCGCCCTTGCCGTCGCGCTTGCTGCATTTGTCACGAGCGCTGTTGGGGTCATTGGTTTCATTGGACTGGTCGCGCCGACAATTGCGCGATTGTCCGGAGCACGGCGTCCCGCGCAGCTCATCCTCTGGTCTCCGCTGATCGGCGCCGGACTGCTGCTTTTCGCCGACTCCATCCTGCAACTCGTCGCCGGCGGACTTGGTGATTTCTTGCCGACGGGGGCGGTAACAGCCATCTTCGGTTCGCCGCTGCTTCTCGCGCTCCTGCCGCGGCTGAAAATCCGTCATAGACTCCAGCAATCGCCGGCGTTCAGACGGCCACGTCGATGGGATGGAACCCGACCGGTCATCATCGCGGCCGCCGGCCTGCTCGTCCTGTTGATGCTCAGCGCTTTTCTCGGACGCGACGTCAATGGCGGCTGGGCTTTTACATCAGGCGAATTTTCGTACGATGTCCTTGCTATCAGGATACCTAAAATCCTCGCCGCCCTGACATCGGGCGCCATGCTTGCGGTCGCGGGCTCGATCCTTCAGCGGCTGACCGGAAACGAAATGGCAAGTCCCGAAGTTCTGGGAATCAGCGCCGGCGCGACCTTCGGTGTTGCAATTGCCCTGTTTGCCGTCGCTCCAGGGTTTTCCGGGCAATTTGCATTTGCCGTGGCCGGTGCGATCAGCGTTCTTTTTGTCATCTTCGTCAGCTCCCGGCGATCGGCGTTCGCGCCTGAACGAGTCCTGCTTGCGGGCATTGCCTTAAGCGCGATGGTCGATGCCGTCGTCGGCGTGTTGAGCTCGACGGGAGATCCGAGAGCAGTTCTGCTGATGCGATGGATGAGCGGGTCCACCTATCTTATCGAGGGTTCGACCGCCGCAATGGAGGTGGCGCTCGGCGCCGTGCTGATTGCCGTCTCCCTCGCCGCTCGCCGCTGGCTTGACATCCTTCCTCTTGGGCCGTCGCCTTCGGCGGCGGTCGGTATACCCTTGGCGAAATCGCGATTTGCGCTTTTTGGCCTCGCAGGATTGTTGACGGCTGCCGCGACGCTCACGGTTGGCCCATTGTCATTCATCGGCCTCATGGGACCTCACCTTGCGCGCGAGGCCGGATTGGCACGCGCGCTGCCGCAAATGGTTGGTGCCGCTCTGATCGGAGGGGGGCTCATGGTCGCGGCTGATTTCGTCGGCCGCACGATCGTATCGCCCTACCAGATTCCGGCCGGCCTTGTTTCCGCACTCATCGGAGCGCCGTTCTTGATGCTGATGATGCGCAAGCGCGGTGTCAGCTGAGGGTTCGCCCATGACGCAGACAATACGAAAGACGAAGCAATCCTGAACGCCCGATGTGGCCTTGCGGAAAGTGTCACCCGTCGGCCAAACCCTGGACTGCGAACGCAATCCTTACCGCGCGATTCACGGCCGCCGCAAGAACGGACATGTGGGTCTCACCGGCATAAAGCTCGAATTGGGTACGCAATCCGTCGGCAGTGCCGTTTAATCGCTCCGCCATTTCCCGCGCCAGGAGGACGGTCCGCTCCATCTTCCTCTTCTCCACACGTGCAGTGGCATCCTCGTTCCGGTACTGGAAGGGTGCCAGCGCATCGCCTTCGTATTCTCCGGCGGACAAATGCAAAAAGGGTGCATTGCCCGGTGCGTTTTGACGCTGCGCCTCATTATTGAGGATTTCACTGTTTTCCCAATAGATGGTTGGGCTGGCCGCAATCCAATTGGCAAACAGGCCCGGACGCTCGAACAGGGCATAGAGAGTAAAGAGGCCGCCGAAGGAATGTCCGAAAAGCGATCGGCGCATCGGATCCAGGATCACCATCTCTGCAATCCGCGGTATAAGCTCGTTCTCGATGAAATCCAGCAGCTTACCGGTCCCTCCGATAACGACCGGGGGACCGCCCTCGACGAACGGCGGATAGGATTTGACCGGCGGAGGCCCCAGGTCCCAGGACCGGCGAAGCGGATCATAGGGCTCGTCGGACGGGTAGCCGATCGCCGCGATCACTCCCCAACCGACATTCGTTCCCGTGGGGTAAGGTGCCTGCGTAACCAAGCTGGCGACCGCGAAGGGGAAAGTGGCGTTACCGTCAGTCATCACGAGAAGCGGCCATCCTCCCGCCGGTGGTCTCTCCGCCGGAATGGAAAGCAATATGCGATAGGGCTCGCCGCCCGCAGCAGGAGCCAGATCGAAAAAGCACGTTCCGGGCATCGAATAGACGCTGATGGGATTGGTCATGAGAAAATTTTCTGATGGTTGGGAGGATAGGGGAAGGGAAATTGATGTCGGCGGTTCACCGGCAGGTTTCGAAGCTTTCCAAGGTCGGTGCAACTATTTGCTGATATCCTGGCTTCCACGAAAGCGCATCATGGCAATCACGGTTCGAACGGTTACAGAGGCTGATCTAACCTCGTTCCGGCATGATTTGAAGACCCGGAGCTATCGACCCGCATTTCGATCCCACAGATTAATTCACACGGGCCTCAATCTGTCATGCGCGTCCATCGCGTTCCGTTCGAGCCTATCATGTGCATCCTCGAAGCAGACAGCCCGTTGGCTGAGTATCGCAAGATCACCGACGAGATCCTGAAACGCATGCTTGACGAGGATCGATATCCGCGACACGGCCAGATAAAGCAACACCGCAAAGAACTCGATCAGATGCTGAAATAGCTCCGCATCTGATCGAATGAATTGGTCAACGCCTTGAACGGATCTGAAGCTATTCAAAGCGCCTGGACGCCAAGGATCTAGGAGTAGGTCCTATAACCTCATGTCGCTTCCTCCGCGCAATGCGGCACTCTTTCTCGCGTGATTTGGAACTAACATTGCAGCTTTGGATCGCGAGTTGCGTGAATTGGCTCGCCCGGTGGGGAATGGCGTATGTAGCGGCCATGAGGTGGACGCCACATACGCCTTTGGATAGGGAACAATCAAGCCTTGATGAACGCCAACAGATCCGGATTGATCATGTCGGCATGCGTGGTCAGCATGCCGTGCGGGAGGCCCTTGTAGATTTTCAGGGTGCTGTTCTTCAGCAGTTTGGCCTGAAGTTCCGCGGCGTCCTTGTAGGGAACGATCTGATCGTCATCGCCCTGCGTGACCAGCACGGGCACGGTGATCGCCTTGAGGTCTTCTGTCTGGTCGGTCTCCGAAAAGGCCTTGATGCCGTCATAATGGGCTTTGGCGCTGCCCATCATGCCCTGGCGCCACCAATTGTCGATCACGCCCTGCGAGACTTTCGCACCTTCTCGGTTGAAGCCGTAGAATGGGCCGGAGGCAACGTCGAGGAAGAACTGGGCGCGATTGGCGGCGAGAGCGTTACGGAAGCCATCGAATACTTCGATAGGCGTGCCGTCAGGATTGCCTGCGGTCTTGACCATCAGCGGCGGAACGGCGCTTACGAGAATGGCGTTGGCGACGCGGCCTTGCGGCTGACCATATTTGACGACGTAACGAGCAACTTCGCCGCCGCCTGTCGAATGGCCGATATGGACAGCGTTGCGCAGGTTGAGGTGCTCGGCGACAGCTGAGGCATCTTCGGCGTAATGATCCATGTCGTGACCGTCGCTCACCTGTGACGATCGACCATGCCCGCGGCGATCATGGGCGACGACGCGATAGCCCTTGCTGACGAAGAACAGCATCTGGGCATCCCAATCGTCGGACGACAAAGGCCAGCCATGGTGAAACACGATCGGCTGCGCGTCCTTCGGACCCCAGTCCTTGTAGAAGATTTCAACGCCGTCCTTTGTGGTCACAAAACTATGGGTCATTGGTTCAATTCCTTGCTGATGAGGGGAGAGTTTCTTTTCAGAAGCCAAAGCCGGAATGGCCAGAGCCAGGGAAATAGTGGTGCCGGTCAGCAGAACCTGCCGGCGGGAAAGGGAAAATTCGCTGGTCATGAGATGTCTCCGAGTTTCGAGCCAACCAAACCGCTATCGGTGGGCATGTCCGTTGACGGGCCGATATGCTTACTCGGCGCCGCGGGTGCTTTCGAACAGGAACCAAGCGCGACGCTCGGCCTCATCGACCCAGTTTTCGATCAGGCTGGCAGTAGCGATATCGCCGTGCTCGTCGCAGAGGTTGTGGGTCTCCTTCATCAGCGAAACCAGCGTGAGGTTATCGTCGCGGAGTTCGGACAGCATGTCGGCCGGGGTCACGAAATCAGCATCGTTGTCGAGCAGGCGCTGAACCTTGGAAATATGACCGATCGAACGTATCGTGGTACCGCCGATCTTGCGAGCCCGCTCGGCGATATCGTCCGCCATCGCAAAAATCTGCTCGCCCTGCTCGTCGAGCATCAGGTGATAATCACGAAAATGCGGCCCGCTCATGTGCCAATGGAAATTCTTGGTCTTGATGTAGAGGGCGAAGACATCGGCCAGAAGCGCCGTCAGTGCGCCGGATATATCGGCAGTCGCGTTTGTGCCAAGCGTTGTCGGTGTTGCAAGCGGCGACTTGCGGTGTTTTTCAGCGAGCGTGCGGTCCATCATGGTCTCCATTGGGTTGAGCGGGCTGCTGGAGACTTTTTAGACCAGGCAGCGAGCCCTCAACATCCAATGCTTGGCTAGTCGAACCCACACCTACGTATAGTTTCTAAGCGCTCCGGCTGAGGTTAGATATCGAATGTCTTCGACCTCCTCCCAAGAAGACATGCTGGGCACCTAGGCCCTGACGGTTCAGGCGTCCCCTCCCCTGAACCAGCGGATGTCGCGATCCGATCGAGGCCATCCCAGCCGCTCTGGGATGGCCTTTCTTTTTTACCGACTATCAGATTGAGTTCACAGGCGAATAGCGGATTTAGAATTGCGTTTTCTCCAACGGAATGGCTTGATGACGCTATCGACATCTAGGTGGGAACCGGCATGCCTTCGCTTGTACTTGTGAACCCGAAACGACGGTTATCGGCACGCTACGAAACCGGCATTCTGTCGTTCGCATTCGCTCTTGCGGTAACCGTCTTCTATCTCGATACGTTCACCGACATTCACAGCGCACTCGCCACGCTCTATGTCATCACGCTCTTACTGTCGGCGGAGACGCTGACGGAGAAGGGAACGCTGCTGCTGACGGCAGTCTGTGTTGGTCTCTCAATACTATCTTATGCAGCTGCCCACGGCACGGACGCCGACCTCGCCGCAATTTTGCGCTTGGCGGTGGCCGTCGCTGCCATATTGATTACCTGTGCGCTGATCATACGGAACCACCGTGCTCGTCATGATTTGTTAAAATCCAATGTCGCCTTGCAGAGTAGCGAGGAACGCTACCGGACAATTTTCGAGCAGAGCCGCGTCGCCCTTTGGGAGCGTGATTATTCTGAGGTGCGCGCGTTGTTGATGAAACTGAAGGCGCAGGGTGTCGTCGATCTGCGTGCTTATGCGCGGGACAATCCGGACTTCATTGCCGATTGCATCGCGCGCATACCGACCGTCGCTGCCAATGCCGCGGCGTTGGAGCTTCTCGGCAACGTCAGTGCACAGAATGCTGGCTCGATGCGCCGCTACATCGCGCAGGACGACGCCACTTTTCTCGAGCTGATGGCGGCAATATTCGAAAACCAAAGCTATTTCGAGGGCAAGGGCACGATCATCACCAGCGATGGCACCACCAAGCTGGTGTTGCTGACGGTCGGCTTTCCAGCGGACGTGGCCAATTTCAACCGCGTCATCGTCGGCATGTTCGATATTACCGAGAGGGAACTGGCCCAGAAGGCGTTGTTCGAGGCCCAGGCCGAACTCGCACTGGCCTCACGCGCGGCCACCGTCGGCGCCCTGTCTGCATCGCTGGCGCACGAACTCAACCAGCCACTCGGCGCAATTGTCGTCAATGCACAAACCCTTCAGCGCTGGCTAGACCGTGACCCGCCGGATCTGGCGGCTGTTTCCCGCTCGGCCGAACGCATCGTGCGCGACAGCCAACGTGCCAGCGACATCATTCAGAGCACCCGGTCGATGTTGAGCGAGCGCACGCCGATCCTCGAAGCGGTCTCACTGGCCGATCTCGTCAGCGAGACACAAGCGTTGATGGAGAGCGAGCTTTCCAGGAATAGGATCACATTCGAAACGAGCGAGGCTCCTGGGATCACCAGCGTCAGTGCTGTCCGCATCGAGCTGCAGCAGGTGCTGATCAATTTGATCACCAACGCCATTCAGGCCATGGCCGCGACGCCGGAAGAGGTTCGACGGATTTCGGTATCAATCAACCCGGCGGATGGCCGGGGCGTCCGGGTCAGTTTCCGTGACAGTGGGCCTGGCCTGAACGCCGACATTCTGGAAAAGTTGTTCAAGCCGTTTTGCACCACAAAGGAAACCGGCCTCGGCATGGGACTTGCCATCTGCCGCAGCATACTCGAAGCCCGTGGTGGCACCCTGACCGCCAGTAATCACACAGAAGGCGGCGCGCTGTTCGAAATGATCGTGCCGATGGAGGCTGTCCATGAATGATGCCAGAAAACCCGCCAAAACCACGAGTAACGATACGCCTGTCGTTTACGTCGTGGATGACGATCCCTCGATCCGAGAGGCGCTTGTCGATCTGTTTTTGTCGGTCCGAACGGAAGCGCAAGTCTTCGAAAGCGCTCAGGACCTCTTGGACAACGCCGATCTCAAGCGGCCCGGCTGCATCCTCCTCGACGTAAGGCTTCCCGGCGCCAATGGCCTGGACTTCCAGATTCATCTGGAAAAACTCGGCAACCAGATGCCGATCATCTTCATGACCGGCCATGGCGACATACCGATGACCGTGCGGGCGATGAAAGCCGGCGCGGTGGATTTTCTGGCAAAACCGTTCCGGGACCAGGATATCCTCGATGCTGTGGCCGTAGCTTTCCAGAAAGACCGGGACCTGCGCCAACAATCTGCGGCCAATGGCGCCGTTTCCGAACTCGCGAAGACGTTGACACGCCGCGAACACGAGGTCATGGCTGCTGTCGTTCAGGGCCTGATGAACAAGCAGATCGCCTTCAACCTCGGCATTAGCGAAATCACGGTTAAACTCCATCGCGGCAATGTCATGCGCAAGATGGAGGCGCGCTCGGTAGCAGATCTGGTCCGCAAAGCCGAGCTGCTTGGCCTGTAGTTGAAAAACCTAGACCCTTGTATGGTACAAGGACCAGTCTCGAAGGCGCATATACCGTGCTGTTGATCTAACACGGCAAGGCCAGAGAAATTGTGCAAAACACCAGTCATAGCCATCGTCGACGATGATCGGTCGATACGCGAAGCGCTTGACGATCTCATTTTGTCCTGCGGCTATAAGAGCCGGCTGTTCACGTCCGCGGAAGAGTATCTTGCTGCGCAGGACCGCGCCGCGATTGACTGCATGCTCGTGGATGTCAAAATGCCCGGTCTCACGGGGCTCGAGCTGCAGGCTGTGCTGAACGAACAAAATACGCTGAAGCCCCCGATGATATTCATGACATCCTATAGCGACAGCAAAACGAAGGCGGCGGCGATGAGCGGGGGCGCTTTTGCCTTTCTCGGCAAGCCCGTGAATTTCAGCCAATTGGTCCAGTGTCTCGAACAGGCGCTGAAGCGCTGATCCACGCCAACGAGGAGTAATTCCATGTCGCACGGCTGCTCTCACACATCGACGATCCGCACGGTTCGGCCCAAAACGCTCGGCTGCGAGGAATGCCTTGAGACCGGACAGGTTTGGTTTCATCTCAGGTTATGCCGCGAGTGTGGCCATGTCGGGTGCTGCGACCAATCCCCCGGTCGTCACGCGACCGCACATTTCCATGCCACGCAGCATCCGATCATAGAAGGTTACGATCCGCCAGAAGGTTGGGGATGGTGTTTTGTCGACGAGACCATGGTCGAACTGCCGGACCAGACCCCGCAGCGTGGCCCCATACCTCGCTATTACTAGACCATCTCGAACCGGCAACGCCATTTTCGTCACGTTTCAAGCCAGGAGAAAAATTGATGGCGGATCTCAGCGCAAGACAGCACCAGATGTTTCCGGAGCTGAGCCCGCGTCAAGTCGAGACGGCCAAACGTTTTGCCAGTGGCGAGCCAAAGCATTTCGAAGCTGGGGAATTTATCTACAAGGTCGGCGATCACGCGGCACCTGCCTGGCTGGTGCTTGAAGGATCGATGGATGTCTTTCGCCATGAAGGCCTGTCGCATGAGGCGCCGATCACCACCCATGGTGCCGGTCAGTTGTCGGGCGAAGTCAATCAACTTTCGGGCCGTCCGACACTGGCCGGTGCACGGGCCGGCTCCGACGGTTGCACCGCGGTTGCGTTCGATGCAGCCCATCTGCGCGCCCTGGTGATCGGCTCGGCGGATGTCGGCGAGATTATCATGCGGGCTTTTATCCTGCGTCGCGTTGGTCTGATCGATTCCGGCGCCGGCTCGGTTCTGATCGGCGCCGCCGGCAATGCCGCGCTGTCACGCCTGCAAGGGTTTCTCTCACGCAACGCCTTTCCCTATATCGTGCTCGATTCTGCCAGCCAAGGCGAAGGCCGTGCTCTGATCGAACGCCTGGGCATCCTCGCATCCGAACTGCCGCTGATGGTCTGCCCCAATGGAACGGTGTTAAAAAACCCGAACGACATGGAAGCCGCCGCTTGCCTTGGCATGACGCCGGAACTCATGCCCGGAAAGCTTTATGACGTTGCCGTCGTTGGCGCCGGGCCTGCTGGCCTCGCCACCGCCGTTTATGCCGCCTCCGAAGGGCTTGAAGTCATTGTCATCGACGAACGTTCGGTAGGAGGACAGGCCGGCGCTTCCTCACGCATCGAAAACTATCTCGGCTTCCCAACCGGCATATCCGGCCAGGCTCTGGCCGGCCGCGCCTATAACCAGGCACTCAAATTCGGCGCGGAAATGGTCTTGCCAGTTGCGGTCAACAGTCTGATCTCGCCCGAGCGCGACGCCGGGGTGCTGACCCTGGAGCTCGCAGGTGGAAAGGCCGTGACGTCGCGAACGGTTGTCATTGCCTCCGGTGCGCACTACCGGCGTCCGAGAATTGCCAGCATCGAGAGCTTTGAGGGCAATGGCATCTCCTATTGGGCTTCTCCAATAGAGGCGAAACTCTGCGCCGGTGAAGAGATAGCGCTGGTTGGCGGCGGCAATTCTGCTGGTCAGGCGATCGTTTTTCTCGCACCTCAGGTCAAGACACTGCATCTCGTCGTCCGGCGCGCGCTCGAAGACACGATGTCGCAATATCTGATTGACCGCATCAAGGCTTTCCCCAATGTCGAACTGCACATGCACTGCGAAGTGGATGCGGTCGAAGGCGCTCCCGCAGGCGGCCTGAAATCTGCCACACTGCGCAATCGGCTGGATAACAGCGAAAAACTGCTGTCGATTCACCACCTTTTCCTTTTCATCGGAGCAGATCCGAATGCCGGCTGGATCAGCGACCGCATCCATACCGATGAGAAGGGCTTCATCATCACCGGACAATCCTTCGATGCGCTGTGCAGTTTCACTCGCCAGCCTCTACCGCTGGAAACCAGCCTGCCAAACGTCTTTGCCATCGGTGATGTCCGGGCCGGATCGACCAAGCGGGTTGCGGCCGCAGTCGGTGAAGGTGCTGCCGTCGTCTCCCAGATCCATGCTGCGCTCAGCCTGATGAAGACCCCGCACTGAAGCATACGGACTTCTTAAAATCAAACGACCCCCCGGCAGATGCCGGCGGGTCGAAAATGTCGTCTTACGAGGGATGTGAGAGATAGCGGGTCGGTGCTTAGATAGCCGACCCACCAAGCTGGCGACCGTAAGCAACGATTTCCCTGCCCACGACGATGCGATCAGCCTCGAACCGCTGCAGGGCGGTGGGAAGGTCGATCGCGGACGCCAGGCAATTGCTCAGCGCCATGACATCGCCGGCTGCTTTCGACACGCCCATCGCGGTGTGCGGCCGCGCGACAAAGGCAGCGTCACCAATCAGGACGATTGACCGGCCGATCATACGGGGTGCCTCGTAGTCGAAAATACCTTGTATCGACGGGCTTGGCTCCGCTTCCACCGCCAGCGCGAATTGCGGCGGAAGCATCTGCCTGGCATCGGCGCGAAAAGTTTCCAGACGGTCGTTCGACAAGCCACCGCGCGGTAGGGAAAACACATGTGCCCGCTTACCGAGATCAGTGAAAGTGCGGGCAAGTTCGCTTGGCGCCACCTTGCGGTACCAGACCCAGTTGTAGCGGCGGCTGCCGACGTTCATTTCACCTTTCGAACCTGGGACAAGATAGCCGAGAGCGTGTACGCCCGGCCGGACATGGAAGGCAAACCGGTCGAGAAGCAGCGCGGCGGCCGCTGGCACGCTCGTTTCCGGAATCAACCCACGCCAGGCGACATAGCCGGAATAGCGATTTTGATTGTCCTTGAGATTGACCGCCCCGCGCACAACGGAACCGAGGCCATCGGCGCCGATCACAAGATCGGCATTCTCCCGCGTGCCGTCACCAAAAATCAGTTCCGCATCGCTATCGCCGTCCAGTACCTCGACGACGTCCCGGCCCAACACATAGCTTCCGGAGGCGATGCGCGATGCGACGGTTTCGAACAGGTAATCCCAAGAAATTTGTGTCTGGGGCATAATGACGGTCTGGGCGATACTGCCATCCTGATTGAGATAGATGCGTTCCTTTGCCAACACGCCAACACGGGCAACATGCTCGCACCCGATCCGCCGGAGAATGTGCAGCAGATCGCTCTGACCGACCAAGCCCGCTCCCCGGCCGGCAAGACCGTTCTTCGATCGCTCGTAGATGCGAACATCATGGCCGGCCTGCTGCAACATGATGCCGGCGAAGAGACCGGCGAGCGAACCGCCGACTATTCTAATACGAAGATTGTTCATAGTCCCGACCTCAGTGTCCGACAACCGTCGGCGAATGCCGGCGGTGATGAAACAGTTTCACCGCAAGGGCTGCTATGCCAAGTGCCGCGCCAAGCAGGCAAACGAGGAGCCAGCCGCCCTCTCCCCATGCCAACGTCGCCAGGGCAGAGCCTGCCGCCCCACCGAGAAACATGCCGGTCATGAACACCGTATTGAGCCGGCTGCGTGCATCCGCATCGAGCGCATAGATGATGTGCTGGTTGGAGATCAACGCACTCTGTATGCCGAAGTCGAGCACGATAACGCCGACAACCAAGGAAGCGATCGATGCCCAGACGCCGAAGATCAGCCAGGCTACGATCGTCAGTACAGCGCCGAGCCAGACCACGAAGTGAGGTCCCCGCTTGTCGGCAACCTGGCCTGCGAGCGGCGCTGCAAAGATGCCGACTGCGCCGACAATTCCGAACAGACCTGCAACGTCCGCTCCAAGCTGGAACTCCGGCCCCGCGAGATGGAGCGCCAGGATTGTCCAGAAGGCCGTGAACGAAGCAAACAGCAATGCCTGGATTATCGTCGCGGCCCGCAATGCCGGATGGCGTTTCCAGAGCTGGCCGAGCGACCGGATGGCTTCATGATAGCGCAAAGTCGACGTCGGTCGGTGATGGGGAAGCACCGTGAACATAAGACCTGCAGCGAGCAGCGCGAGCGGTACCCCGATCCAGAACATCTCACGCCACCCTGCATGCTCGCCGACGAACCCCGACAGGGTGCGGCTGAACAATATGCCCGACAGTACGCCTGCCATGACCGTGCCGATCGTAGCGCCGCGTTTTTCCGGTGCTGCCAACGATGCGGCAAAGGGCACGATCTGCTGGGCGACAGTGGAACACACGCCGACGATGACCGAAGCTGCCACCAGCATCCAAGCGGTCGGTGCCAGTGCGGCAAGCGCGAGAGCGGCTGCCAGCACCAGGAACTGCCCGATGATCATGCGGCGCCGATTAACGAGGTCGCCGAGCGGCAATAGGAGAAAAAGGCCCAGTGCATACCCAAGTTGCGTCGCCGTCGGCACCATGCCGGTGACCGGCTCATGGCTAAAATCCGCCTCGATAAGGCCGAGCATCGGCTGATTGTAATAGATGTTCGCGACCGCAATCCCGCCCGCGACGGCCATGGCCAGCAGCGCTACTTGTCCGATCGCATCATTTCGGGTGGCGCTTGCCGCCCTGCCCTGCATCTGTTCGGTCTTTTCCATAATCCTGCTCCATCGCCAATCTTGATCAGAGCAAGCTATTTCCGATCGCATTGCACGCACATCCAATGGACGTCTACCCGGACCTATACATCCGTCTAGGTTCGCATCGATGGGTTCGATGCTAGATCTGTAGAAACACAGTGAATGGAGACTGCGATGAGCGAGAAGCGGCCGGATGGGATCGAGCGTTACACGGCGCCAGCGGGCGGTTGGGGCGCACTCAAGGCCGTTGCCAAAACCCTTGCTCATCAACAGATCATCGCAGAGGGTGCTGCTACACTGCTGAAGGCAAACCAGCCGGAGGGGTTCGATTGCCCCGGTTGCGCCTGGCCCGATCCTAAGCATACAAGTTCCTTCGAGTTCTGCGAAAATGGCGCCAAAGCGATCACCTGGGAATCGACGGCCAAGCGGGTCGGTCCGGATTTCTTTGCCGCCCATACCGTCACGGACCTCTGGAGTTGGTCCGACCACAGCCTTGAAGACCAAGGCCGGCTGACCCATCCCCTGATCTATGACAAGGCCAGCGATCGTTATATACCGATCGAATGGGAAGCTGCATTCGCCCGCATCGCCGCAGGACTGAACAGCTTGCCCAGCCCTGACATGGCGGAATTCTACACGTCCGGCAGGGCCTCGAACGAGGCGGCATTCCTGTTCCAGCTGTTCGTGCGTGCCTATGGCACCAACAATTTCCCCGATTGTTCCAACATGTGCCATGAGGCCACCAGCGTCGGCCTGCCCCTGTCGATCGGGGTTGGCAAGGGCACGGTGACGCTGGAGGATTTTGATCATGCCGACGCGATCTTCTCGTTCGGACACAATCCCGGTACCAACCATCCGCGCATGATGACCACGCTTCACGACGCGTCACGCCGGGGGGTGCCCATTGTGGTCTTCAATCCGCTCAAGGAGCGCGCACTGGAGCGATTCGCCGCACCGCAGGATCCCATCGAGATGACGACGATGTCGTCGACCAAGATTGCCTCCGCCTATCACCAGGTTCGCACCGGCGGCGATCTCGCCGCGCTCAAAGGCCTGATGAAGCGCATCTTCGAACGCGACGCGGCCGATATCGCCGCAGGGGGTCCGGGCGTGCTCGACCGCGAATTCATCGAGACCCAGACCATTGGCCTGGATGAACTGAAGGCCGATATCGAGCGGACGGAATGGTCTGAAATCGTCGAAAAATCGGGCCTGTCGCTGGAAGCGCTGGATAGCGCCGTCGATGTCTATCTCAAGGCGAAGAACGTCATCCTCTGCTATGGAATGGGGATTACCCAGCATGCCAATGGTACCGCAAATGTTCAGCAACTCGCCAATTTCCTGATGCTGCGCGGCAATATCGGCCGGCCCGGCGCCGGCATATGCCCGTTGCGCGGCCACTCCAATGTCCAGGGCGACCGAACGGTTGGCATTACGGAAATTCCAAATGCCGGCCTCCTCGACGGCCTGGAAAAGGCCTTCGGTTTTCGACCACCTTCGGAAAGGGGCCATAATGCCGTGGAGGCGATCGAAGCGATTAGCGACGGCAGGTCGAAAGCCCTCGTCTGCCTCGGTGGCAATCTCGCCGTCGCCATGTCGGATCCGCAAACGACCTTCGCGGGCATGCGAAAGCTCGATCTGGCCGTCCATCTTGCGACCAAGCTCAATCGTTCGCATCTGCTGTTGGCGAAAACGTCGATCATTCTGCCGGTTCTAGGCCGCACCGATTTGGACATCCAGGCGACAGGCCGCCAATCCGTCACGGTGGAGGATTCCATGTCGATGGTGCATGCGTCGCGCGGTTTCCTCAAACCACCGAGCGACCAGCTGCGCTCGGAACCCTGGATCGTTGCCGGTATGGCCAAAGCAACGCTTGGCGACCGTTACAGCATCGATTGGGACGGGATGGCCGGCAACTATGAACGGATCCGTGACAAGATCGAGATCGTCTTTCCCGATTTCCACGATTTCAACAGACGCGTGAAGACGCCCGGGGGCTTCCGCCTCACGGTCGCGGCGTCGAACCGGGTGTGGAATACGCCGTCCGGCAAGGCCGAATTTCTCGTGGCGCCCGACCTGGACGAGGACGCCCGCTTGCGCGACCCCGATGCCCTCGTTTTGACCACCTTGCGCAGCCACGACCAGTACAACACCACGATATACGGCCTCGACGACCGGTACCGGGGCGTTTTCGGCCGCCGCGATGTCGTCTTCATAAGCCGAAGGGATCTTGAGACGCGCGGTCTGGCAGACGGCGACCTGATCGACGTCGAAGCCATCACAGCCGGTGGTGCCAGAACCGTCAGCGGATTTACCGCCGTTGCCTATGACATCCCCTTTGGCTCGGTGGCCGGATACTATCCCGAGATGAATCAGGTCATTGCGCTAGCTGACTATGACAAGAAATCCGGAACGCCAGCTTATAAGGGCGTTCCAGTGAGGATACGCCGATCCGTGTAACCGATCTCGATCCCATGATCAGGACTCGTGCTATTCTCCGATGGACCGACCGGAGAGCTTTTGGTGGGCGATCAACGCCCGCTTCGGCGTCAGCGGGCTGAAGATGGGGCATCGCGGACGGTGACCGCCTGGATCCGACCTTTCACAGGTCAAGCTCCAGGCCATCCAAGGACTGACATTTCCAGGCATGGCTGATTGTTCAGGTAGTGACCTAGTACTAGCGCTATCCGCGCAGTACCGCGACCTTGTAGAGATGTTCCGCGAGCGCGGCTTCTAAGTCCACCACGGCACCATCAACCGCTGGATTCTTGTCTATGCGCCAATGATCGAGAAGCGACTTCGCAAGGTCCCCGGCCACACCGCGGTTTGGTTCGAATCGATGAGACCTATTTGATCTGGCGAAACGGGCGCGCGTTGCAGTATATTCTAATCCGCTGATCGAAATGAGAAGCAAAGCCAGCAAGGCCGGAGGGAGGCTGCTGTGCAAAGATTTATTCTCAGGCATAACATCGAGCGGTTCCGCGCGCTGCTGATGGAGGAGCGGAACGAGCACGACATGCTCTTCATCATGGCTGCCGAGATGATGATTGGGACGATGTTCATTTCCTGCCCGCCGCAACTCGAAGACTATCTTTGCTAAACTACGCAAAGAGCCAGTCCCCCGCCTCGCCAGAGTTCTTCCTGTGCTTGGCAGCCGGCTCCTGGCCACCGTCCACCGGCTTTAAAAAACGCGCTCGCTGCGGTGTCCGGGCTGCCAAACCACGCCGACATTGCGCTTAGGATCATCTTTTCCGCCTCAATCGGGAAGGCTGCCGCGAATATCAATGTTCGCATTGACTGCCGTCAAAGCAAAAATTCAATTCTTGGTCATGCTTGATGGGCCGTGGGTGCGTTCCGGATCGCGCAATATCCGGACCAGACGATGCCGCAATCAAACGTATGGCGTCTGGCTTGCCCCTAAAGAACTCAGGAAGGAGAGTGAAGATGCAATCATATCCTAAATTCGCGGCGTGTTGGGGCTGTGTCGCCGCTTTCGTCTTTGCGTTCACAGTGGGCAGCGCGGCGGCTGATCGTGTAAACGGCCAGCGGATTGCCGTACGCTGGTGCGCCGAATGTCACATCGTCGAATCCGAGCAAAAGCAAGGCTCTGACCGGGTTCCGACGTTTGCTCAGATTGGCGGGTCGAAACGTTTTGACGAGAAATCACTAGCAGCCTTTCTGATGGCCCCGCATCATTCGCGTATGCCCAACCTTTCACTCACCCGTTCCGAGGTCACCGACCTCCTCGCGTACATCAAAAGCCATGGGCGCTAAAGCGATGCATCGTGATGCCGTGGAATCCCGAGCTCGTCGAGTGTCTGTTTGAGTGACTGGGAGCGGCGGCGTATGCACAGTGGGAGGGAAACATACCTGGTGCACATTTGCGGAGAAGGATTTTGCGGCATTGCAATAGTTGATAACGCACTGCAATATAACTGTTACAAATCTGTGCAGTTGGGGTGCCGTGCGATGAGGATTTGCATCTACAAGTCGGAAAGAGCACCTGAGCTTACCCTCTTGCTGCGAGAGGGCTTGCCTATACCGCTCGATACCAAGGTAGACAAATGGATCAAAATCAAGGTCGTCACCGACAGGGAAATGAGAGCCGACCTTTTGAATCAAATTGGTGGCGCGGGGTACGCGTTAGTTCGGCTTGCCGCGATTAGGCAACATTAGGCAATAGCACTGCCTTATTGCCGCGTTATCACGACACTACCGTCGCATCGCGAGGATTTGTCTGCTGGAAACACGCACGCTGGCGCTCGTGCGCGGACCGGCCGCCACATTGCCCACCTCGGACTGAAAGTTGCCTTGCTGAATTGGTGCTCTTGAAAGGTAACGAACCAGCGACTCACGCATTTCCTGCGCGACAGCCATCCTAAGCTGCTGCGAAATCAAAGCTTTTGAGGCGTAGCTGAATTATGGAACTTTCTTATGCATTTTAATCTGCAGAAGCGAGCGCTCGCAGCGGTGTTCGTAGGCCCTGCGGCCGCTATCCCAACCACGATTTGGCTCAATTCGCCAAAACAATGCCATTGCGTTGCGCTTCCCGAACGACATTTTCCGAGAAGCCTTGTTGAAGAGCATCCTCGACGAATTCGCGCACCAAAAGACCCGCAGCTGGGTGGGAGCAACTGACAGCGATCGTTTGCCTGATAATGAGGAACGGTTCCACTAAAATACGAAAACCGTCATGCTCGCTGATAAAGCGCTCAAGTGCCTGCTTTATGCCGGCAGAAGCCTCATGATTGCCGCTCACAAAAAGATCGAGCGATTCCGCTGGCGTTGAAGCATGAACGACTTTGGCATGAGCCAGACGCCGCGCCAAATGGAGGTCATACGCAGCGTTTCGCGTGACGCAGATTTTCACGCCCTCCGCATCAATATCAGAAAGGGAGCGGTACGGACTTCCCTCCCGGACCACAAGCGTACCTTCTATCAGAGCATAGGCCGGCGAGAACAAAAGCCTGTCTTCGCGTGCCGGGTCGGCGGCGAGGAAAGCGATGTCCCACTCGTCTTGATCGACCCGCTCCAGAATCTTGGCTGCTGATGGGTATGCGACGAATTCGACGCGACAACCGAGGCGCTCCGCAAGCTCTTTGGCGAGTTGTGGGCTGACCCCTTTAACGGACCCTGTCTCTGGATCGTGCTGCACCAAAGCGATATTTGCAAGGTTTACCGCCGCCCGAAGATAGCCTTTTGGGATAAGTGCGCTGAGCGAAGCTGTGATATCGCCAGTCATGTTTCGATCTCCTGCCCGACAACGCAATGTTGCGGTCACGATTGCCTGAATTTCGCTGCCAACGCCTCGGTTCCGCGTGCGAGAAGGCCGGCGTCGATACCGACTGCGGTAAAAGTCGTTCCGAGTTCAATGCAGCGGGCAGCAAAGGCGGCGTCCGGCGTCAGGATGCCGGCCGGCTTACCGAGAGCCGAAAGGCGGCAGATCGCATCCTCCACGGCAGCGACGACTTCGGGATGACCTGGCTCTCCTGGGTGACCAAGGCTGGCGGCAAGATCCGCCGGGCCGATGAAGACACCATCGACGCCATCAACGGCGGCAATAGCCTCAAGTTCACTCAGAGCCGCCTGAGTTTCCAGTTGCACGAGAAGACAAAGTTCTTCTTCTGCCCGCTTGGCATAGCTCGCGATACGCCCAAAACGTGTCGCCCGCGTCAGCCCCGACACGCCGCGGATGCCGGTTGGCGGATAGCGCATGGCAGAAACGGCGGCTTCCGCTTCCTCCCGGTTCTGCACGTAGGGAATGAGCAGCGTCTGCGCGCCGATATCGAGGTACCGCTTGATCAATACCGCGTCATTGCTGGCAGGCCGCACGATCGCCGAGACCTCGTAGGCCGCCACCGCCTGCAATTGCGGCAAGACTGTCAGCACATCACCCGGCGAGTGTTCGGTGTCGAACAGCAGCCAGTCGAAGCCCGAAGGCGCCACGATCTCCGCGGCATAGCTGCCCGGCAGGCTGCACCAGAGACCTATCTGCTGCTTGTTTTCGCGAAGCGCCCGCTTGAAGCGATTTTCCGGAAGATTCATGTTTTCACCTATACAAAAGCGACGCCGATCGCACCGACCGGGCCATAATCGGCGTGGATGACGTCGCCAGCCGCGATGTCCACCGGGCGGGTGAAAGAGCCCGCCAGCACGATCTGCCCCTTCTCCAGTTTGCCGCCAACCGCATGGAGCTTGTTAACGAGCCAGGCGATCCCTGCAGCGGGATGTCCCATGACGGCCGCCGACACGCCAGACTCCTCAATGATCCCATTCTTGGAGAGCGTCGCCCCGATCCACCGGATATCGACGTCCATTGGACCTATCACGCGACCGCCGACGACGATGGCGGCGAAGGCCGCGTTATCCGCTATGGTATCAGTGATCGCGCGCGGAACTTCGGTCCGATAGTCGATGATTTCGAGCGCCGGCACGATGAATTCGGTGGCGCGCATAACGTCGTAGATACGAGTGCTCGGGCCTTCGAGATCCTCACCCATGATGAAGGCAAGTTCCACTTCGAGGCGCGGCTTGATGAAGAGGTCGGCCCTTATCTGGGCACCGTCGTTGAACAGAGCATCATCGAGGATGCGTCCATAGTCCGGCTCCGTCATCTTCGATGCCATCTGCATGGCCCGCGATGTCAGGCCGATCTTGTGGCCCGCGACGCGCGCGCCCTTGGCAATCCTGCCTTCCGCCCAAAGATCCTGGATGCGATAGGCATCCTCGATCTCGATATGCGGATAGGTCTTGCTGAGCTGCGGGATCGGCACCCGGTTTTCCTCGGCGGTCAGCAATGCCTGTGCCGCGGCGCGGCGCTCTTCATCCGTCAACATGGGTGTCGTTCTCCCGTTTGCTTATTTGATTGGCGCGCGCGGCAGAACCGCCTCACCGGGCTCCATCACGTATGTGTATTCCAAGGAAAACCAGGGAACGTTCACATTCGGACCGTCCGGATGCGGTTCGTCATGCTGCACGAAATCGCCGGTCAAGGCCGAGGTCACACCAAACTGCACATCCGAGTCTATATTCGGATCGCTTGGATCGAAAACCTGCGAAATCAGGGTCTTGTATCCTTGCTTGAAGATCAGCGCATGCAGATGCGCCGGGCGATAGGGATGACGCCCTTGCGATTTCAAGAGCCGGCCGACGACGCCGTCCACGGGGATGGGATAGCCCACCATCTTGACCGTGCTGAACCAGAAGCGACCATCTGCGTCCGTCGTGAATTTGCCCCGCAGGTTCATCTCGGCCTGCTCGGGATCCTGGTTTTCATAAAGGCCGACCGGCGACGCATGCCAAACATCCACTTCGGCGCCCGCAATGGGCTCGCCGTGTGTATCCATAACCCTCGCGTGAACGAAGAGCGGAGAACCCGGCGTATCCGACCGGATAATAGTGCCGCCATTTTCAACGCGCGGCGAGTTGAGGCGCCAGAAAGGGCCAAGCAGCGACTGGGACGTTTCCGTCTGACCCTGATCGCCGTTGTTGAGCAGGCAGACGAGCGTTGAAACACCCAGCGAACCCGATATCAGGACGAATTCGTTATGGCTGTCCGTCTGCAATTGGCCGATTTCGTTGAGGACCGCCGTCGCATCGCGAAACTCCGGCTCCGTCAGGCGGACTTCGCGAACAAAGGCGTGCAAATGCTTCACCAGTGCCGTCATGATTTCCCGAAGTCGGTCATCGGCGGTCTGCTCCATAACTTTCAAAACCGCAGCCGTCACATCCTCTTGCGTCCGTATCACCATCTCACACCTCCCTGCGGGCCTGTTTTGATAAATCATCGATTATTTGTCAAGCCAACCACGACATCAACTTGGGCGATTTCGGATAAATGCGCTTCTTGCGTTCAAATTCTTTCCATTTTCTGCTGATTTTATTAGATAAATCGGCACACGGCGGACACCGCAAGAGATCTGGGCAACATTTTGCCAAAACTGTTTGACATAAATAATCGTTTATTATATCGATCGCCGATGATGAAATCCGCCACCAGAAAACGTGGCGAAACCATCTGGGAGGATGTGGATTGCGATCAGGGCCTGGAAGCCTCATTTCTGAAAGCGGCGCGGAGGCGGCAACGCCTGCGCCATCCTTTCCGGATGATGGCAAGAACACGATCGCCAGCCAGTTGGTGTCACGATTGCGCGAAGCGATCATTTCCGGCCAGCTCGAGGCGGGCAGCAAGATCAATCTCGATCGGGCAAAACAGAGTTTTAACGTCAGCCTCAGTCCTTTGCGCGAGGCATTGGCACGTCTGATTTCGGACGGGCTCGTCGAGTTCGAAGACAATCGCGGCTACCGCGTGTCGCCCGTTTCGCTATCGAACCTCGAAGAGATCACCAGTTTGCGCGAGGAATTCGAAACCTATGCGTTGCGGGAATCCATGCGCGTCGGCGATGTCGATTGGGAGGGCAATGTCATGCGCGCGCTGCACCGCCTGAACCGCACGGAGCGGGATGCCTCCAAACCCGAAACGCTTGAGCAATGGGAAGCCGTTCACCGGGAGTTCCATCTCACCCTGATTTCGGGCTGTCGCAAGCCGCTGCTTCTCAGTTTCTGCAAAACCATGCTGAACCTGAACGACCGCTATCGGCGCACATTTCTCACCCGCACATCCGGCGACCGTAATGTCAGCGTCGAGCACAGCGAGATCGCCCAAGGAACAGTGGCGCGGGACATGGACTATGCCTGCGACCGGCTCCGCGAACACATTCATCGCACCGGAACAAATCTTCGAAAGCATCTCGCCGAAAAGGGGATCGCCTGAATGGAGACCCGGGAGGAAACAATACCAGCCAAGACTTCTGCATCACCGCTGGGGGTCGCGCATTTTTCAGCGATTGATGTCGAGCCGGCGAAATTCGTGTCGATGGCGGCCGTAGCCGGCTTTTCGTCGGTTGGCCTGCGCCTTCATCCGGCTTTTCCCGGCGCTCCCTACTATGAGCTGTCGGCGGGAAGCGATGTGGCGCGGGACGTTAAAGCCCGCATGGATGGCGAGGGGATCTCGCTCTATGACATCGAATTCGTCGTCATAGGGCCAGACTTTGATCCCGCCGCTCTGACGTCCATGCTTGAAGCCGCCAGCGCACTCGGCGCGCGACGTCTGAGCGTTTGCGGCGACGACCCTGATCGGGGACGCCTGATTGCCAATTTCGCAGCGCTTTGCGACCTCGCGGCCACTTTCGGCATGGGCGTCGATCTGGAGAACATGGGTTGGCGCACTGTTGCCAGCTTTGATGACAGCCTGTCGATCGTGCAGGGATCGAGCCGGGACAATGCCGGCGTGCTGGTGGATGCTCTGCACTTCTTCCGCAATGGCGGCCAGACGAAGGACGTCTCGTCTGGCCCTGAGGGCATGATCCGAAGCATTCAGCTCTGCGATGCCCGCGGACCTGCGCCGACGACGGCGGATCAAATGGTCAGCGAGGCCAGAACGGGACGCTTTGCCCCAGGATTGGGTGAGCTTCCCGTTGCGAGCCTGATAAAAGTGTTGCCGGCAGGCGCTGCCGTCTCAGTCGAGGTGCCTATCCATTCCAGCCAGACACCGGAGGAGCATTTGCGTCACCTTTACGATGCCACCCGTGCGTTGACCGGCTAAGCACAAGCAACAGCGCAAGAGCTAATACGACACGGAGACAGGCAGAGGAGCCCGTCGACGGGAGAGAGATATTGTCATGAACTACGTGCTGGATTTCAGCGTTGTCTTCGAAAAGATGCCCGATCTGCTGGTGGCGGCGCTGGCGACGATCGGCCTTGCACTGGCCGGCATGTCGCTGGCGCTGATGATCGGCGTGATCGGCGTCGCGGCCCGGACATCGAATATCCGTCCCTTGCGCGCGGCCGTCATCGTCTTCGTGGAGGTGGTCCGCAATACCCCTTTCCTGGTGCAGATCTTCTTCATCTTCTTCGCCCTGCCGATGATGGGCATTCGCCTCAACCCTACGGCCACGGCGATCATCGCGCTGGCCATCAATGGCGGTGCCTATGCGATCGAAATCATTCGTGGCGGTGTCGACAGCATTCACAAGGGTCAGGTCGAAGCCGGCCTCGCACTCGGCCTGCACAAGGCGCAGGTGTTTCGCCTGATCGTGCTGAAACCGGCGCTTCGAGCGATTTACCCCTCGTTGACCAGCCAATTCATCATGCTGACGCTGACGACATCGGTGTGCACGTCGATCGCAGCCTATGAGCTGACTTCCGTCGCACAGATCATCGAGTCCGATTCGTTCCGCAGCTTCGAGGTCTATTTCACCATCACGCTGATGTACCTCGCCATCTCCTGGATGATGATGGGACTGTTCGCGCTGATCTCCCGTCATTTCTTCAGCTATCCGGTACGGTGAGGAGCAGGACAATGGGTGTTATCGGCCAAAATGAAATGCTTTTCCTGCTGCAGGGCCTGAAGTGGACGCTGCTTCTATCTGCGATCGGCTTCATCGGCGGCGGCATATTCGGACTGATGATCGCGCTTGCCCGGACGTCCGGACGATCCGCGCTGCGCAAGACGGCGGCGGGTTATATCTCCGTCTTCCAGGGTACGCCGTTACTGATGCAGTTGTTCGTCGTCTACTACGGCATTGCGCTTCTCGGCGTCAGCATCGAGGCCTGGGTGGCCGTGGCCATCGCCTTCACGCTGCATGCCAGCGCCTTTCTCGGGGAGATCTGGCGCGGCGGCATACAGGCAATACCCAAGGGACAAAGCGAGGCCGCCAATGCGTTGGGCCTCCACTATTTTTCCCGGATGAAGGACGTGATCCTTCCGCAGGCTTTCAAGGTCTCCCTGCCGGCAACCGTCGGATTCCTTGTCCAGCTCATCAAGGGCACGTCGCTTGCCGCCATCGTCGGCTTCATCGAACTTGCCCGGGCCGGGCAGATCGTCTCGAACCAGACCTACAGGCCGCTGTTGGTCTTCGGCATCGTCGGCGCGATCTACTTCATCATTTGCTGGCCCCTGTCTCTCTACGGGGCTCGGCTCGAAAATCGGATGGCGAAGGCCGCCCGGTAAGTTGGCGATCCAACGAACGCACAAGCTCTATCAACCAAGGAGGAGAAAGTAATGATCAGCAGCTTCAAGACCGGCGTGATGCGCCGCGGAATTCTGTTCGCAGCCGCAGCCCTGATGATGGCCCCATGGTTATCGCCCATGTCTGCCCAAGCCGCTACAGTGGAGGAGGTTAAAGCCAAGGGCAAGATCGTCGTCGGGATTCAGGGCGACAACGCCCCCTGGGGCTTCGTCAATTCGAGCGGCGTTCAGGACGGTTTCGACGCCGATATCGCCAAGCTTTTCGCCAAGGAACTGGGCGTTGAGGTCGAATTCGCGCCGCTTGCGGTCGCCAACCGCATCCCGGCTCTCGTCACCGGCAAAGTCGATATTCTGTTTGCCACGATGGCGATGACTGAAGAACGCGCCAAGACGATCCAGTACAGCAAGCCGTATGCCGGCAACACAATCTCGCTTTACGGACCGAAAGACAAGAAGATGGCCGAAATCGGCGATCTTAAAGGCCTGGAAATCGGCGTTCCAAAGTCGAGCTCGCAGGATAAGGCAGTGACCACCGCTGTCGGCGATACGGCGACCGTCCGGCGTTTCGACGATGATGCCGCGTCCATCCAGGCGCTGCTGTCCGGCCAGGTGCAGGCGGTCGGCGGCAACCAGTTCTACCTCGACCGTCTGGAAGCAGCCAGTGCCGGCACATATGAGCGCAAGATCGATTTCCTGACGACATACAACGGCGTCGGAACACGACTTGGCGAGAAGGACTGGAATGAAACCGTCAACGCCTTCCTCGACAAGATCCTGGCGAACGGCGAGCACGCCAAGATCTACGCGAAATGGATGAAAGTGGAGGTTCCGAAGTTCCCCGAGTCCATTCCGAACATCCCCTTCACCATCAACTGATCCAAATTCTGCGCAGGAGATCGCCGTGCCGCACGCCGCTGACACTCAAAGCCCGCTTCTTTCTATGGAGGCCGTGGATAAATGGTACGGCGCGTTCCATGCGTTGAAGAACATCAACCTTACGGTTCGCAAAGGCGAGAAAGTCGTTCTTTGCGGACCGTCCGGATCCGGCAAGTCCACGCTTATCCGGTGCATCAATTCGCTCGAGAAAATCGAGAAAGGCACGATCATGGTCGAGGGGACAAAGCTGGATGACAGCGGCAAGTCGATCGACGCGGTTCGGCGCGAGGTCGGCATGGTGTTCCAGAGCTTTAACCTCTTTCCACATATGACCATCCTTGAAAATTGCTCGCTCGCACCGATGCGGGTTCGGGGCACCAGCAAGGTGGATGCCGAGAAAATCGCCCGCAAATATCTCGAACGCGTCCGTATTCTCGATCAAGCCGACAAGTACCCCGCCCAGCTTTCCGGCGGACAGCAGCAGCGCGTTGCGATTGCACGGGCGCTCTGCATGGAGCCGAAGGCCATGCTGTTCGACGAGCCGACGAGTGCGCTCGATCCCGAGATGGTCAAGGAAGTCCTCGACACGATGATCGGTCTGGCCAGGGACGGCATGACCATGATCTGCGTCACCCATGAAATGGGCTTTGCCCGGCAGGTGGCCGACCGCGTGATCTTCATGTCCTCCGGCGAGATCATAGAAGAGGCGCCGCCGGAAACTTTCTTCCGCAATCCGTCGCATCCGCGCACCCAGGCCTTCCTCGGCGAAATCCTGGCTCATCATTAAGGCGATCCGCATATGACTGTTTCAAACGAAACGACGAAACGCGCGGTGTTGGTGGGACTGATCGGCGCGGATATCCAGTCGAAATCCCCTGCCCTGCACGAGCGCGAAGGCGCACTTCAGGGCCTCGACTATCGCTATGAACTCCTTGACTTTGCGCAGCGCAGCCTTCCGGCCACCGCCTTGCCTGATCTCCTTGCGGAAGAGGAAGCCCGCGGCTTTGCCGGTAGCAACATTACCCACCCCTGCAAGCAGA
Organism: Rhizobium sophorae; assembly: GCF_013087515.1. Classification (GTDB taxonomy): domain Bacteria; phylum Pseudomonadota; class Alphaproteobacteria; order Rhizobiales; family Rhizobiaceae; genus Rhizobium; species Rhizobium sophorae. The sequence goes on from NZ_JABFCN010000033.1 coordinate 27,717, forward strand.
CGGTGATTCCGCATCTGACGGATCTGTCCGAGGACGCCCGCATGCTGGGCGCCGTCAACACGGTCGTGTTTAAGGATGGAAGACGGACCGGTCACAACACGGACTGGTACGGTTTCTATGAAAACTTTCGGCGCGGACTTCCTGACGTCCCGCGGCATCGGGCTGTCCTTTTGGGTGCCGGCGGCGCCGGCGTCGCGGTCGCGCATGCCGCAATGAAACTCGGCATCGAGCGTCTTGCGATTTTCGATCAGGACGTTTCCCGTGCGGACCGTCTGGCCGAAGATTTGAACAGCCGGTTTTCTGCCGAACGGGCTTTTGCGATCACTGATGTGGGCGAAGCGATGCGGAGCGCTGACGGCCTCATCCATGCGACGCCCACTGGAATGAAGAACCATCCCGGGCTGCCGATCGAAGAGAGCTGGCTGGAGCCCCATCATTGGGTCGCCGACATCGTTTACATGCCGCTCAAGACCGAGCTTCTGGCGCTTGCAGCCCGCCTTGGCTGCCGCACCCTGCCGGGTGGCGGGATGACAGTGTTTCAGGCGGCTGCGGCGTTCAAGCTCTTCAGCGGTATCGAACCGGACGCCGAACGCATGAGCAGCCATTTCACCGAACTGTGCCGAGCCTCGTGACCAGGCTGGCTAAGGAAGAACGCTATGCCCCACATCGTAATCGAATATAGCGAGGGTGCCAGCCGACGCATAGACATGCCGGCGCTGGTGAAGGCTGTCCACCGCAGCGTGCGTGACAGCGGCGCGGTCAAGCCGAATGCCGTGCGCACCTTTGCGCGTGAGGCCACGCATTCGCTGGTCGCCGACGAGCATCCTGCCAATCAGTTCGTGCAGATCATCCTGCGTATCGCACCCGGACGCTCTGCGGCCGAAAAACGGGCAATATTGCAGACGGTCTATGACGCAGCCGAAGGCGTCGCACGTCTGGCACTTGACGAGGGGCGCTGCGCCCTGCGTGCCGATCTCATCCAGTCGGATCCCGATTTTGCGATCCACGAGACAGCACTGCCGTGACCATTCCGGCAATTCGAAAGGAAGAAGAATGAGCCTGATCTACGTCCTCAATGGCCCGAACCTCAATCTGCTCGGCAAGCGCCAGCCACATATCTACGGCCACGAGACGCTCGCCGATGTCGAAGCCGATTGCCGCCGGCTCGCCTCTGAACTCGGTCACGACATCCGCTTTCACCAGAGCAACCGTGAATACGAGATCATCGACTGGATCCACGAAGCGCGCGAGGACGGCGCCGGCATCGTCATCAACCCGGCCGCCTTCACCCACACCTCCGTTGCGATTCTCGATGCGCTGAATACCTTCGAGCAGCCGGTCATCGAGGTGCATATTTCCAATGTCCACAAGCGCGAAGCCTTCCGCCATCATTCCTTTGTCTCGCACCGCGCCGATGGCGTGATCGCCGGGCTTGGAACCGAAGGCTATCAGCTTGCGATCCGCCGGGTGGCAAGCCTGATCACGTCTGCCGGGAAGAAGTGACGGCGAGGGGTTTCGACATGGACCGGAAAGTAAAGCTCGCGGTGCTCGGCGCCGGCTTGATCGGCAAGCGACATATCCAGTACGTGCTTGCCGAGCCGCGGGCGGAGCTTCTGGCCGTCGTTGATCCAATGCCGCTCGGGCAGCAGATCGCGCAGGAATACGGTGCCAAATGGTTTCCAAGCTTTGCGGCAATGATCGAGACGGATCGTCCCGACGGCATCATCGTCGCGACGCCCAACCAGATCCACGTCGCCAACGGTCTCGAAGCCGTCGCCGCCGGCGTGCCGGCGCTCATCGAAAAGCCGATTGCCGATAACATCGCGGCCGGTGAAAAATTGATCGGCGCGGCGGAGGCCGCTGGTGTTTCGCTTCTGGTTGGCCACCACCGCCGCCACAATCCGATGATCCAGAAAGCAAAAGAGATCATCGACAGCGGCGAGCTTGGCAGCATCCTTGTGGCCCATGCTATGTTCTGGCTGTTCAAGCCGAACGACTATTTCGACATCGACTGGCGCCGCCAGGCCGGGGCCGGGCCTGTCTTCCTTAACCTGATTCACGACGTCGACAACCTGCGCTACCTGTTCGGCGAGATCGTTGCCGTCCAGGCGCGTGAATCCAGTGCCGTCCGCGGCAATGCTGTCGAGGAAACCTCGGTGATCCTGATGGAGTTCGAAAGCGGCCTTCTTGCAACGGCGTCTGTTTCGGACTCGGTCGTCGCGCCCTGGAGCTGGGAGATGACGACGGGCGAAAACCCGGCTTACCCGAAAACGGAAGAGGCATGCTACCTGATCGGCGGGACTCACGGATCCCTGTCGATCCCGTCACTCGACGTGTGGAAGAACGGGACGAAACGCAGCTGGTGGGAGCCATTTGAAAAGCGCCGCGTCGCCATTCAGGAAGAAGACCCGCTGGCGCTGCAGATCCGGCAGTTCAGCAAGGTGATCCGCGGTGAAGAACCGCCGCTGGTGAGCGGGCGCGAAGGGCTGAACACACTGAAAGTCATTATGGCCATCAAGCAATCGGCGGAAAGCGGCGAACGCGTTGTCCTGGGATAGAAACAAACCAGAAGTACACCTCGCTTCATGTCGAAGGGTTTCTTCAATGCGTTCCGGTCGCGGAAAAAGAGAACATTTGACTGAGAAGTAGTCTGGGTACCACCACGGCAGCTCTTAGTTGCTCAGTTTCCTTCGGCCCACGTCCCAATCAACATTGTCATGAAGCGCTCGGCTGCCGGCGAAAGCGTCCCACCGCGACGGCGCACAATGCCGATCGTTCGCGAGATTTCAGGATTGCGAATAGGTCTCGTGACGAGGAACGGGTGCTCTTCCTGCGGTGTAGCGAGTTTCGGCAGAACCGAAATTCCAAGCCCGGCTTCCACCAAACCAAGCGATGTCGAAAGATGTGTGACTTCATAGGACCAACGCAGTTTCAGGTTCGATTTCGCCAAGGCGGCGTCAAGAAGCGTACGGTTACCGCTGGACCGGTGAACTGTGATCAGTTGATAGGGCGCCAGATCGTCCCATTCGAGTTCGCTCTTGGCTGCCAGCGGATGATCCTTGCGTGCCGCCAGCACGAATGGATCCTCGATGAGCCTCTCGAAGATGAGGTCGGGATCTGAAAAGCCCATGATATTGATGCCGAACTCTACTTCCCCACGGGCGACTGCCTGTAGACCGTCGGTAGCCGGCAGATCGAGAATGCGAAACCGGATATTCGGATACTCGGCGCTGAATTGCTTGATGACGGTCGGCAAAAAATAGAAAGCGGCCGTTGGCAGACATGCGATCGTCACAAGGCCACTACGCTGCGACCCGACATCGCGCACGGCGAACAGCGACGTGTCGAACTCCTCGAGCATGCGCCGTACCAGAGGGATCAGCTCCGCGCCAAGGGCGGTTGTCGAGACATGGCGCGTGGTGCGCTCGAGCAAAGGCGCCCCGATTGCCAGCTCCAGCTTCTGAATTCGACGGCTGAGTGCCGGCTGTGACAGATTGAGCGCTTCGGCAGAGCGGTGGAAGTTTTCCAGCTCGACGACCGATAGAAATGCGCGCAGATCCAGTATCTCACAATTAATGCTCATAACGCATCATTCCCTCTGATATTCGCATTTCACATATCAATCTTTTTGCTGCTTACTGCAACAAAGAAGCTGATTGATCAGTAAATCACATCAGCATGCGAGCACAACCATGAACGACCTGATTTCCATTCCCTGTGTTCTGATGCGAGGCGGCACGTCCAAGGGGCCGTTTTTTCTCGCATCCGATCTTCCGTCGGATGCGCGTCAACGCGATCAAATCCTGCTTTCGGTCATGGGCTCTGGTCACCCATTGCAAATCGATGGAATCGGCGGTGGCAATCCGGTCACCAGCAAGGTCGCCATCGTTGGTCCAGCAACCGTACCGGATGCCGATGTGGATTATCTGTTCGCCCAGGTTCGCATCGATCAGCAGTTCGTCGATACCTCTCCCAATTGCGGAAACATGCTGGCAGCCGTCGGGCCGTTCGCGATCGAGGCCGGACTGGTCAAATCGACTACCGGCGTAACCCGCGTGCGTATCCACAACGTCAATACCGGCAAACTGATCGAAGCCGAGGTTCCGACCCCCGATGGCCGTGTCGCCTATTTGGGAGATGCCTCGATCGACGGCGTGCCCGGCAATGCTGCGCCGATCGCACTGACCTTCATGGACGCGGCCGGGGCACGCACCGGCAAGCTTTTTCCCACTCGCAACCCGCGCGACAGCATCGACGGCATCGACGTTACCTGTATCGACTGTGCCATGCCGATGATGTTGCTGGAGGCCGCCGCCCTCGGCATGACGGGCAACGAATCTGCGGCCGAGCTCAATGCCAACGGGGCAATGCTGCACCGTCTCGAAACGCTACGGCTTGAGGCTGGCCGGCGTATGGGCATGGGTGACGTCAGCAACCAGGTCACGCCCAAACCGGTGTTGATCTCCAGGCCCAACAAGGGCGGAGATCTCGGCGTGCGCTATTTCATGCCGCACCAGTGCCACCCGTCTCTCGCAACGACCGGCGCGGTTGGGATTGCCACGGCCTGCATCAGCGACGGAACCGTCGCTGCGCAACTGATCGGCGACCGCAAGCCGCCGGTCGTCCTCGTTCTGGAACATCCAAGCGGTCGCTTGGAAGTAAAACTGGATACCCGCGACGGCAAGACAGTTGCTGGAATCCTGCGGACGGCCCGGCGCCTCTTCGAAGGCCAGGTTTTTGCAAAACCTATCGCGCAGATGGTTTGCGCGGCATAATCGAAAGTGGTTGCCGGGAGGGCGCCACGCATCAGGGAGGAATACACATGCGTAAACTTATACTCGCCCTTGCGGCAACGGTCGCTTTTGCCGGTTCGGCTTTTGCGGAACCCGTCCGCATCAGCGTCGGGTCCTACAACCTCAACAATCTGCCCTTTCCGGTCGCAGCTGGCCTGGGTCTCTACGAGAAGGAAGGTCTTGAGGTAACCGTCGAAAACTTCGCATCGGGCGGTTCCAAGACGCTACAGGCGCTCGTTGCCGGCTCCACGGATATCGCCGTCGGCTTCTACGACCACACCATCCAGATGCAGTCGCAGAACAAGGCTGTTGTCGCCTTCGTGCAACTGGCCCGCAATTCCGGGCTCGTGCTTGCCGGTGGAAAGAACGCTGCGTTCGATCCTGCCAAACCTGAAACGATCAAGGGCGCGAAAATCGGTATCACAGCGCCGGGCTCGTCTTCAGACTTCTTCGTTCGCTATTATCTGCAGCGCCACAGCCTATCAGCTGATGACGTCTCGTTGATCGGGGTCGGCTCCGGTTCAGCTGCTGTTGCGGCGCTCGAGCAAGGCAAGGTTGATCTATTGGTCAACTACGATCCGGCGGCAACCTTTATCGAAGCCAAGGGTGTCGGCAAGATTTTGATCGACGCCCGTAGCGACGAGGGTGCCACGGAGATCTACGGTGGGATCTACCCGACCTCCGTCCTTTATGCGACGCAGGCCTATCTCGATGAGAACCCGGAAACCATCCAGAAAGTCACGAACGCGACCGTCAAGGCACTGGCATGGATGAACACACATAGCGCCGAAGAGATCGTCGAGAAACTGCCGAAAGAATTCATCTCCGGCGACCGGGACACCTATGTGAAGGCCGTCCAGAATGCCAAGCCGATTTTCTCGGTGGACGGCAAGTTCAGCGAGACCGACGCGCAGACGCCGTTGGCCGTTCTCAAGAGCTTCAACGAAAAGGTTGCTGCCGCAACAATCGATCTTTCCAAAACCTACACGAACGCTTTCGTGGACAAGGTAACGGATAAGACCACCAACTGATCCTAGGAGGAGGCCATGTCTTTGGCTGTCGTAAACCCCATGCCTATCCCGACGGGGCAGCAAAACGCAAAGCCGATGTTATCGATCGACGCCGTGACAATGTCGTTTGGTTCCTATGTCGCGGTGCAGGACGTCAACCTCACGGTTGCCGATGGCGAGTTTCTCGCCATCGTCGGCCCGACCGGTTGCGGAAAGAGCACCATTTTGAACGCGATCGCAGGGCTTTTGAAACCCGCGAGCGGAACGGTGACGATCGACGGCACGCCGGTAAAGGGCGTCCAGAACGACATTGGCTATCTCTTCCAGCAGGACGCGCTGCTCCCGTGGAAGACATCCATCGAGAATGTCGAGCTCGGCCTGATGTTCAGGGGTGTTGGAGCCACTGAGCGCCGCGAGCGTTCGATGAGCTGGCTTGCCAAGGTCGGGCTGAAGGGCTTCGAACATCGCTATCCGCACCAACTCTCCGGCGGCCAGCGTAAACGTGTGCAGATGGCGCAGGCCCTAATCTCCGGCCCCAAAGTCATCCTGATGGACGAGCCCTTTTCGGCCCTCGATATTCACACACGGCACCTCATGCAAAACGAACTCCTGCGACTGTGGCAGGAAGAGCGCAGAGCTGTCGTAATGATCACGCATGACCTCGAAGAAGCAATAGCCCTCGGCGACCGGGTCGCAATTCTTGCAGCCGGCCCTCGTTCACGGGTCATCGAAAGCTTCCCGGTGGAACTCGAGCGCCCCCGCGACGTCGCGGAAATTAAACTCGATCCACGCTTTATGGATCTGTATCGAAATATCTGGGCTTCCCTGCGCGGCGAAGTGGAGAAAAGCTATGAACGTCGTGACTGAACGCATCATCCAGCTCGGGATGCTAATCTTTATCCTCGGCGGCTGGCAGCTTGGCGTGACCGCCGGCTTCATCGATGTCTTCTTCTTTCCAGCCCCGCTCGACATCTTCAACCAGATGATCAGCTGGATTGTAGACCCCAGCTTCTATCGTCATGTGTCAATCACACTGACGGAGACTGTGCTCGGCTACATCATCGGCACGGGCCTTGGCGTCGCAGCCGGCGTATGGCTCGGTCTTAGCCGCAGTGCGGCACGGATTTTGGACCCCTTCATCAAGGGCCTGAACGCGATTCCGCGCGTCGTGCTTGCCCCAATTTTCGTGCTTTGGCTTGGTCTTGGCCTATGGTCGAAGGTAGCGCTCGCAGTAACTCTTGTCTTCTTCATCACCTTCTTCAACGCCATGCAGGGCGTGCGCGAAGTCAATCCGGTCGTCCTCGCAAACGCAAGGATCCTCGGGGCCAGACGTTCCGATCTGTTGCGGCATGTCTATTTTCCGGCGGCGGCCAGCTGGATTTTGTCCTCCCTTCGCACGTCAGTCGGCTTCGCGGTGGTCGGCGCCATCATTGGCGAATATCTCGGCTCCTCTGCGGGCCTCGGTTATCTGATCGCGCAGGCGGAAGGCAACTTCGACGCGGTTGGAGTGTTTGCCGGCATCATCATCCTTGCCGTGTTCGTGCTCATCATCGACCGAATTCTCGATGTTCTGGAAGGCCGGCTGATCAAGTGGAGACCAAACGCCGCAGAAGAAAGAGCGACGTAACTAATCGGATCAGTTGCCATGTGAGTAGAAGTAGAGTTGGGGTGCCGCCATCGGCACTCCGTTCTTTTTGGCCTTGTGTTCGAAAGTGCAGCCAGCTCCCGATTGATATGCTCAATTAAAGTTGAAATCGGGGGCATTTCTAAGGGCCATTGTTTTAATACTTCGCTTGGATTGGCCGGCGCCCCGCCTCTATATCCAAAATCAATGATGGACGCCTTGAAAGGAGTCGAAACGCCGGCGCTACTATCAGATCTTTTATAGCTCTGTAACCCGTGTGCCGCTCACACCTGGGCGGGATAATTCAGGTACTCGATATCACATGCCACCAACTGTGGAGCGCTATGGCAACTATGCGCCAACTGCAGACTTGGACGTCGTCCTGTTTCGGTGTTTCCTCATATCGAAGCAGCTCTCAGGTAAACCTGCTGTTGTATTTTCCTGAAACTTAGAGGATGCTAATATCAAGGGTGGATTAGCATGATTGAGAGCCAATTCCGGCTCCAAAGCCAAATACATTGGGGGGGAACATGAAAGTCACACGTCGCACCGTGTCGATCGGCAGTCTAGGTTTGCTTGCTGCGGCCAGCTCGCTCTCACCAGCACACGCCCTTGACGATCCCCTTCTCGATCCCTTCGAGGGGAAAAGCGACTTCTGGCTGGCGGTCGATGCCTACATCTACGGCTATCCGCTGGTAACGATGGAAATGACGCGGCGGGTGATTACCAACGTTGCCAAGGTCAAGGGCACCAAGGGGCCGATGGGCCAGATCATCAAGGTCCGCGAGTACCCTGATTCGTCATTTACCGACGTTACCGCGCCCAATGCGGATACGCTCTACACGACCGCATTCATTGACGTGGGCAAGGAACCGTGGGTCTTTTCGATCCCTGAAATGAAGGACCGGTACTTCCTGTTCCCGATGCTCGACGGATGGACGACCGTCTTCGAGGTGCCGGGAAAGAGGACCACCGGTGGCGGAGCGCAGACCTACGCGATCACCGGCCCGGGATGGCAAGGCAAACTGCCTGAGGGCGTTACCGAGTACAAGTCGCCGACGAGTATCGTCTGGATTCTCGGGCGCATCTACTGCACCGGCACGCCGGAAGACTACAAGGCGGTTCATGCTGCGCAGGACCAATGCAAGCTCGTGCCGCTCAGCAGCTACGGCAAGGAGTGGACATCGCCGCCCGGCAAGGTCGACCCCGAGATCGACATGAAGACGGCGGTCCGCGAGCAGGTCAACAAAATGGACGCTGTCGAGTATTTCACGCTGCTGAGCAAACTGTTGAAGACCAATCCGCCCACGGCTGCCGATGCAGAGATGGTCGGAAAGATGGCTGAGATCGGCATTGTCCCCGGAAAGGATTTCGACAAGAGCAAACTCGATGCGAATTTCATCAAGCGTATTCCAGAGGTCGCCTTCGCACGCATCATGCTGCACTTCAAGTTGAGCGATGGCGATATTAAGGATATTAACGGCTGGGGCTACACGACTAAAACGGGCATCTATGGCAACAACTATCTGCAGCGGGCGTTGATTACCGCGATCGGGCTTGGGGCCAACCGACCCGAGGATGCCATCTATCCGACATCGACCAAATCCAAGGACGGAGTATTCTCCCGTGCCTATTCGGGGTCCGACGACTATATCCTCACGTTCCCCAAAGGACAGACGCCGCCGGTGAAGGGGTTCTGGTCGATCACGATGTACAACGAAGAGTACTTCTTCGTCGCCAATCCGATCAACCGCTACTCCATCAGCGCTCGGCAGGACCTGAAGCCAAACGCGGACGGATCGATCAACATCTATATCCAGAACAAATCCCCCGGCGTCGACAAGGAATCAAACTGGCTTCCGGCACCGAAAGGCAAGTTCATCCTGATGATGAGGCTCTACTGGCCGGACGGCAGCCCGCCGTCGATCCTGGACGGTTCCTGGGTTATCCCACAGGTGAAAAAGGTCTGAAAGTCGACACCGAAAGTGCTAAGTGCGTATGTCCTTCTTCGTGGTTGATGTGGCTCGCCCTGCACTGGTCTTCCATTTCAAGAGGATACCTCGACACTTAATTCGAGACGCGGCAGTTAGTGCGAGAATGCCGTTTGGAGTTTGGCACATTATTTGAGAGCCGCAGAGATAGTGTGTCGGCCGTCTGAGGCTAATCTCTTTCGAGAAATTGCCGCCATTTCAAAACGTTGCTGATACATTAGCGGTTGGTGGCCGATAATCGCTCCCGCGAATCTCAGATTAAATGCCATAGGCAGCGTGAAACGGCGCGTTCTCACGGCTGCCAAACGAGATGAGCCCCATTCTGCGAACGAGCATGAAGTGGCGCGAACGTTTCAGTGTGCGACGCCTGGTTCCTCGCGTGCCCTCACGATGGCGTCCGCTTCCTTGCCGTATAACTCCTCGAAGTGATCGAAGGTCTTGGAAAAATAACCGATGCCCTGCGTCGCCGAGCGCAGCGCCCGCGCCAGATCGTCAAGTGCGCCGCCCGGAATGAGTGCCCGGAAGATGTCCCATCCCTTGGCGGTTTCATCCCGGTCGAAGCCGAGAACCTGACCCTTGAGAGCGGAGACGATCTGGACGAGGCTGCCGGAATAGATCGACGGAATGTGAATTTCGCTGCGGAAGACCGGTTGCATCAAAACGGCCGACCCTTCGGAAAGCGCCTGTCGCACTCCCATTTTCGACGCAGTCCGGAAGGCGTGTTCCGAACTGTCGACGGCATGGTACTGACCATCGAACAGCGTTACGCCGACATCGATGACCTGGAAGCCGAGCGGCCCTTTCTCCATCGCTTCGCGCGCGCCTGCTTCGACGGCAGGGATGTAGTTGCGCGGAACGACGCCACCCTTGACGGTTTCGCTGAAGGTGAAGCCCCGGCCGCGCTCGTTGGGGCGAATGCTCAGCTTCACATCCGCGAATTGCCCGGCACCGCCGGTCTGTTTGCGATGCCGGTAGTGAACCTCGGACGGCTTCGCGATTGTCTCGCGGTAGATCGGGCTGGGCATTCGATCGGTTACGTCGATGTGGAAGACATCGGACAGGGTTCGGCAGAGATCGCGCAGATGTACCGGGCCCTGGGCGCGGACGAGCTGGGCGCCCGTGCCTTCCTCCTTCAAGACCGTTAGGCCGCGATCCGTCTCGGACAGTCTTGCCAGTGTTTCGGAGAGCTTGTTTTCATCGCGCTCGCTGCCTGGGACCAGGATCCTTTCAAGCATCGGCGTGGGTGGCTCCGTCCATTCAGGCGGGGCGACCACCGCGTCTGATGTCAACAGCGAGGGGACGGGCAAGTGGTCGGACTTGACTGTTGCGAAGACATCCCCCGGTGCAGGCACAACCGCCGAATTGGACCGCCCGTTTGCGAGATGCTGTACGGCGCCGAGACTGGAGCCGCCCAGTGATGCGCCCTGCCGCAGTCCCTCGCCAAGCGCGCGCACGAGCACTGTCTTACCGACATTCTGGCGATGATAGGCATGGAAGCTCACGGCGGTCAGCTTGTTTTCATCGACATTGCCCGCACGAGCCAGGCGCTGTCGAAGAACCCCGAGCGGCGGCGCCTCGTGGCGCAGCGTCTTCATCAGCCTCATCATGCCGTTGCCGTGACTTGCGGCACCGATCAGGACTGGAATAATCCTGTTTTCCCGGAGAACCCGCGATGAAATGGCATAGAGGGCGTCGCTGGGCGGCTCGCGATCTTCGATTAGTTCCTCGAGAAGCCAGTCATCGAATTCGGACAGGTGTTCCAGGAGCTCGCTGCGCGCTTCGTGCTCGCGCTCGGCTTCGCTTTCGGGGATTGCGATCAGCGCCGAAGTCTGGCCTTCCCGGTAGCGCCACGCCCGTTCCGAAATCAGATCGCAACTGCCTATGATCCTGTCTCCCTCGCGGATCGGGATCTGGCGAAGCAAAAGCGTGTGGTTGGCGTAGTCTTGAAGCGCGGCGATCACGTCCCTCAGCCGCCCTCTCGGTTCGTCCATTCGGTTGACGAAGAGGATGCACGGCGTCCCCGAGGCTTCGACTATCCGCAGATAGGGCGCGGCGAGCACAGCCTCCTCGGGTGCCGATGAAACGCACAGGATGCAGGCGTCGCTGGCAAGAAGCGCGTGCTGTGCATGCGCCAACGCTTCGTTGGGTCCTGGCGCATCCAGCGCACACCACGCCTCGTTTCCAAAGGTGAATTCTGTAAGCTTCAATCCATAAGGGGAGCTGGATTTTCTCGGCGCCCCCTCCAGGGAGCCGAGCTTTTCCACGACTGTTGATTTTCCGGTCTGCGAGGGTCCAAGCACGGTAAAGCAGCGCATCGGCATTCCTCCAACTGCCATAAACACAATTTTCAGCCATCATAGGATGCCCCGAACCGCTGCAAGGCGCCAGAGGTGTTGATGGCGGCGCGCTTTCTTTCGACGAGCATGGTCGAAGCATACCTGGCGCGCCGGTTCAGGCGTTCTGCTTCGTGAGTACGAAAGTGATAAACGGCGAGGTCGAGGGCCTGCATTTTCTGCGCGTGGGCATGAAGAACGATCGTATGGAACTCTCCGGCGCCGAATGCCTTCCATGTACCGGTCAGATGAAATCCAGCGAAGGCCCATCGGAGATGGTTTAGCCCCGCGCAAAACGTCGCTGCCTAATGGCTAGGCTCAACAAACTTCACCTTCGCTATTGCAAGCCTAATCTCTTGTGCACGCCATTCCTTGACCAGCTGCCGGCGGCTTCGTGAAGATCGCTCGTCTAAGACCTCCGCAGTTGGACACGAGAAGTACGAACCGTGCCGACGTTGCGAGCATCGAGGTGGCCAGCAGTTGCGCCATGCGAACGTTGGGAGCCGGATGATCCATGGTCCTCCCTAGAATTCAGGCCTGTCTGGCCTCGGTTTCCGGCGGCGGGATTGCGACGCCGTAATAGGGATCGACCCAGACGAGCTGATCCTTGATCGTCGTCACGCCCGGGACATTCTCGACCGCGACATTCGCGGCGAGACGTTCGCGTTCGTCGAAGATGGTGCCGCTGAGCTCGGCAACGCCGTTCGTGACCCGGCAATGGATGAAGCCGTTACGGCTCCAGCTCTGCCGGGCAAGCTCAGCGTCGATCGCTGCCTGGATCTGCGCATCGCTTGCGGAAACGGCGGCGGCCGGCAGCGCTTGCGAGAGTGCGCGCAGCAGGTCGGAGCGGGCAACGATGCCGACGAGCCTACCATCGGCGACGACCGGCAGGCGCTTGATATCCTGACGCTCCATCAGCCTGACGGCGTCGGAGATCGAGGCGGTTGGCGCGATCGCGCTGACCGGTGCGGTCATCACTTCCTCGACCCGTCGCCCATGAGCACGGACATATTCGTCAGCGATCTTGCCCGGGCTGGTCAGCCATTCGAGCAGCCAGGAACGCTTACGCTCGGTGTTCAGTTCACTCCGGCGCAGGAAATCGCCTTCGCTGACGATACCGACGAGCGCTCCGTTTGCATCAACGACCGGCAGGCCGCTGATCTTGTTGTCGAGCATTAACTTCGCGGCTTCGGCAACGGAACAGGATGTCGTTACGGTGATCGGCGGTGAGGTCATGATGGCTTGAACGAGCATTTTCAACTCCTGAAAAAGGCAGGTTTGGGATCATGCTGGTGGCGCTCTGAAGCTTCGAACGCGTCGGCATTTGCCGACGAAACCAGTGGGACGAAGGTAACTGCGACGAAAGCGAAATGCTTTGATCAGCGTCAAAATCAAAAAGGCAAGGAAAACGGCGCGGGCAGATGAACAGGGTATTTGCCCTTGGGAGACGCGCCGCCTGTGTCCCCGCCGCTTCGGCCGGCGGGGACGCTGTGCAGCGGCCGGTTATGCCGCGGACTGCCCCTGAGTTGCGAATGCGCTCGCCTGTCCGGCGATGTCGAGCACCATGCGCCCCTCGATCGTTCCCGCCTTCAGCCCGTCAAAGATGTCGTTGATGTCATCGAGCGGCGCGGTGGCGATCTCGGCCCGGACGCGACCCTCTGCGGCGAAGGCGAGCGCTTCATCGAGGTCACGGCGTGTTCCGACGATCGAACCACGCACGGTGATGCGCTTCAGCACCACGTCGAAGATCGGTGTCGGGAAGCTGCCCGGCGGAAGGCCGACAAGGCTGATGGTGCCTTTGCGGCGTACCATACTGAGTGCCTGCGAGAAGGCGGGCGGCGAGACGGCGGTGACAAGCACGCCATGCGCTCCGCCGCTCGTGACCTTCAGCACTTTCTCGATTGTGTCTTCGGAAAGCGCATTGAGTGCGAGATCGGCGCCAACCTGGCGGGCAAGGTCGAGCTTGGCGGCGGCGACGTCGAGCGCGACCACCTTTAGGCCCATCGCCTTGGCATATTGGATCGCGACGTGGCCCAGCCCGCCGATCCCCGATATCGCCACCCACTCACCTGGACGCGCTTCGGTTTCCTTCAAGCCCTTATACGTCGTGACGCCGGCGCAGAGGATCGGCGCAATCTCGGCGAAGTCGACATTTTTGGGAAGGCGGGCGGCGAAGGCGGCGGAGGCGATGACATATTCGGCAAAGCCGCCGTTGCAGCTGTAGCCGGTATTGTGCTGATGTTCGCAGAGCGTTTCCCAGCCGGTTTCGCAATATTCGCAGCGAAGGCAGGCATCGTGCAACCAGGCGACGCCGACGGCATCGCCTTCCTTGAAATCAGTGACGCCGGGGCCGAGGGCCGCCACGACGCCCGCGGCCTCATGACCAGGAATGAAGGGCGGCCTCGGCTTGACAGGCCAGTCACCTTCGGCTGCGTGCAGATCGGTATGGCAGACGCCGCATGCAACGACCTTCACCAAAATTTCGCCCGACCCGGGCACAGGCACAGGCATGCATTCAATTGCGAGCGGTTTGCCGAATTCGCGCACCACTGCCGCCTTCATCAATTTATCCATCATGACCGTCATCCCTTCGCGATGTTTGTTCGGCGGGATGATGAAGGCGGCGCCCGGCGGCGCATTGATTCATCGCAAACCGATTCTTGACGGCGTTCAAGGCACACTGCGCATGCCGGCTTGATCTCGTCTCTTGCGCATGTCGAGGTGTGCGGGGCGGAAGCATCCTATCTCGTGCAACCGCTCACGAAACCATCGGCGGACGCACGACGGAAGTGGCCGCCGCAAGCGTCACAATGTCCTGAACTCGTCAATCCAGCCTGGCAGTGAAGACGTAACCGACGCCGCGTACGGCCTTGATGAATTGCGGTCTCTTCGGATCTGTTTCGATCTTGCGGCGCAGCCGGACGATCTGGGCATCGATCGTCCGGTCGAAGGCTTCGAGGTTTCGGCCCCGGGTCAGATCCATCAGCACGTCACGGGTTAGCACCCGGCCGGCATGCCGCACGAAGGTTGCCAGCATGTCGAATTCGCCGGTCGTCAACTCGATCTCCGCGCCGTCGGGATCGAGAAGCTGCCGGCGGCTGAGATTGAGCTTCCAATCCTCGAAACCGATGATCTCCTCGCTGACCGGCTCGGCATTGCGTGCCCAAGATTGCCGGCGGCGCAAGATCGACTTCAACCGTGCGTGGACTTCTCTGAGGTGGAAGGGTTTGGCGATGTAATCGTCGGCGCCGACTTCCAGACCGACGATCCGGTCGACGACGTCGTCGCGGCCCGTCAGCATCATGATCGGAACATCGGATTGGGCGCGAATTTCGCGGGCAAGATCAAGCCCGTCCGTGCCTCCGGGAAGGACAAGGTCAAGCAGGATGGCATCGAACCTCTGCTGGCGCAGGCGTACCCGCATCTCGATGCCGTCAGAAGCGGAAGAGACGGTGTAACCCTCGCCCTCGAAATAGCGCTTCAGCATCTGACGAATGCGCGGATCGTCGTCAACGACGAGAAGATGCGCGTCATGCTGAAGTGTTGCCATCGCCCATCCGTCAAGCCGCTGATTGTTACAGACTGTTACCCAATGGCACCGTCTTTAACACGCGTGGCATCAGCGTGTCACCAGCGGCGGGTTAGTTGTCCTCATCGACAGCACAGAGGGAACGGTCATGCTGCAGACAACCAATTTTCATCACGCGCTGGAAATCGCCAATGCGGTGCTTCTCGGCTCCGAGCCGAACTGCCTGCAGGCGCTTTTCAACAAGCAGCCGGTCGAACGTCTGACAGCCGGGGAATCGCTGTTCTTCGAGGGCGACGCCGCCAAACACCTCTTCGAAGTGGTGGAGGGAAACCTGCGCATCTTCAGGATCATCTCCGATGGCCGCCGGGTCATCACCGGCTTTCTGCAAGCTGGCGACATCGTCGGCGTGTCTTTGAAGAACCACTATCTCTACAGCGCCGAAGCCATCACCGACACCAGGGTCCGCCGCCTCTCGCGCAGGGTTTTCGAGGCCGAGGTCGGCAACTCGCCGGCGCTGCGGCCAGAGGTCTTTGCCCGCCTTCGCGACGAGATGGCCGCCGCCCAGGACCAGATGGTGTTGCTGTCCTGCAAGAACGCCGAGGAGCGGGTCTGCAGCTTCCTGCTGAAGCAGCTTCATCGTGACCCGGGCCATAGCCGCTCCAATGCCATTGTCGAGCTGCCGATGACCCGGCTCGACATTGCCGACTATCTCGGCCTGACGATCGAAACCGTGTCGCGAATGATGACGAAGCTGGCAAACAAGGGCATTCTCGTATCGGCCGGCCGTCATTGCGTTCGCATCGTGAAATATGGAATGCTGGTGCAACTCTCCGGCGACGATGACGAATATGATGGCGACGAACGCGGCTTGCTCGCTTACGCTGGAAGGCAACGCCAATGATCCTGAAATGACGAAAGTGCCGGCATGAAAGTTCCGGAATGCCTAGCGGCGCGGCGCAAATTTATGCAGCGCGCTCTGACGACGCGGCGTCCGGCGGCATCAAGCGAGGTGCAGTCCGTATCCCCGCCATTTCGGACGATTGCCACGCGCGGCGCCATCTGCGAACGTCATTTGCAGTGATCATGACCACGTCACCGCCCGCCTCCTTTGAACCGAGGCCGCTCGCTGCGATTTCGCAGAACGCGTCGAGATATTGAAGGAAACGGACTTCGGTTGCGCGAGGTGGCGAGGCTACGGAGAGCAGCGCGCGCCTGGAGACTATGACGGTTTTCATGTCTGCGCCGAAACGCACATCGATACGCCCGGACTTATCTCGCGCATTCAGGCTTGCTTTGACGACATCGTGCGGCACTTTCATCTCCGTTGCGCCGGCATCTCCGTTGAGCAGGAGTCTGCGTTGCATGAACGCTGCCGGCCAGTGGTGTTCCCTCTCTCCAAGGTACGAAATCAGCACAAAGACACTTTGATCTCGGTCAACTCCACATCATTTGCCGTGTGGCAACTCATGGAACTTGGGGGTTCATGACGGCGTGTGCCGGAACGCGCTCGCCCGCGAGCGGATGGATCAGCGGGCTGACTTTGACGCCGAGCCGAGATGGACGACGATTTCACCAGTTTGACCTAGAACAAAGAAGATCGTGCGCTTCGACGTCATAAACCATTCTGTTTTTGTCAAGGGATGCGACAATGTCCGACTGTCTGGTCGCCAAGTATGGCGACGCGCGGTTCCCGCGCTACACGAGCTATCCAACGGCGCCAGCCTTTTCAGCCACGGTGGGGCCGGATGAATATGCGAGGGGACTCGCCAACATCGCAAAAGCCGGACCCGTCTCCGTCTATCTCCACGTCCCGTTCTGCCGCTCAATGTGCTGGTACTGCGGTTGTCACACGAGCATCACCCGGCAGGATGGTCCGGTTCGCGAATACCTGGATGTCCTGAGCCAGGAGATCGAGCTTGTATCCTTTGCTGCCGAAAACGACGTCCCCGTCAAGAACGTTCATTTCGGTGGCGGCACTCCTACGATCATGAAGCCGCAGGAGTTTGCCGCAATCATGGCAAAGCTGCGGAGCGCGTTCAGGTTTGAGGCAGATGCGAGCATCGCGGCTGAAATCGATCCACGCACATTGGCCGTTCCGATGATCGAAGCGCTCGGCGAAAGCGGTGTCGATCGCGCAAGCCTCGGCGTTCAGAGCTTTGATCCAATCGTGCAAGCCGCGATCAACCGAACACAATCCTTCGAGCAGACGGAGATTGCGGTCAGCGGGCTACGCTCCGTGGGTATCTCCAGCATCAATTTCGATCTGATATACGGCCTTCCGAACCAGACCGTGCAATCCTGCATCGACACCGTCAGACTGGCCGCGCAGCTGCGTCCGGAGCGTTTCGCCGTTTTCGGTTATGCGCACATACCGGCCTTCAAGAAGCACCAGCGCCTCATAGATGAAGCGTTGCTTCCGGATGCAAAACAGCGAAACGAGCAGGCCGAAGCCATCGCGGAAGAGCTTGTAAAGGCCGGATATGCGCGCATCGGGCTCGATCATTTTGCGCTGCCGGACGATCAACTCGCGATCGCTGCGCGCAACGGCACGATGAGAAGGAATTTCCAAGGTTACACGACGGATGATTGCGATACGCTGATCGGCCTCGGTGCTTCGGCGATCGGGCGGCTGCCGATCGGCTATGTCCAGAACCATGTGCCATTGGGGCTATATCAGGAGCGGGTTGCTTCCGGCATCCTGCCGACAGCCAAGGGATATCTTTTCACCGAGGAGGATAAGCTCCGGGCCAAAATAATCGAACGGCTTATGTGTGATTTCGAAGTCGATCTCGCAGGATTGAGCAAAGCGTCGGGTTTTGACATCGACTTCCTCATCGACCGAAACGATCGGCTCGGTGAGCTTGTTGCCGATGGCGTCGCGGCGATTTGCGGAGATCGGATTGTTGTGTCTCAAGGCGCACGGTTCATGGTCCGCGCTGTTGCGGCGGCATTCGACGCCTATTTCGGTTCGCACGGGCGCACGCACAGCAAGGCCGCTTGAGCGAGAAACCAGCCCTCGTTCGGCGCCCTGCCATGGTCCGCCAGCTTGTTGCTGCAGAGGTAATAGGATGAAGAACCCAATCCCGGATGGTTTCGGAGAACTCGAGAGCTGCTATGAGCAGCTTATGTCGTGGTGCGACGTGTTGCAGGCAATTGCCGACTTTCTGCCTTGCCATATCGATGAAAGCCTCTGCCGCCGTCTTTCACGCGGTCTGATCCCGCTGTTGCTGACGACGCACCGGCTCGAAGAGCACTTGGTCTCGTCGGCGCTCGGACTGATCATGGAGGTCGAGGAGCTGTCCGATGCGAGGGAACGCCGGCAAGCCGGTCGCCTATTCGATCATGATGCGGCTCAGCACCTCGTCTTCACGCTGGACACCCTGAGCGAGGGGCGCTGCCGGCTCTCCTGGGAAGCCGTAGGATATCAGCTGCGTTCGTTCTTCTGTTCGATGCGCCGGCATATCAAGTCGGAGCGGGAGATCGTCAGGTTGCTTCAACGGGCAATGAAGGACGAACCGCCGTCGCGTCCGCCCGATGCAGATGCGCAAACGGAGGCGGCCTGAGCAATGCGACGCGGCCGCGAGCTGCCGTGCCGATAATCGCGAAGCCGCACGCGCTGAACGTGACGGTGCGGACGGCGCGCAAGCGTGCCGTCCGCACCTGTCGGTCAATCACTGGGTGATCTGAGCAGGGGTGATCTGCGCGAGGTCGGCATCCAGCCTCTTACGCGCCATGTTCGGCACCTTGGCGATCTTGATCGCGTCAAGATTGGCCGGGCTGTCGCCGACCTGGATCAATACAACCATGCCCATGCCCACATGCGGCGTGCACTTCAAGACATATGCGCCCGGAATGTCGAACTTCGCCTGATACTGCTCGCTCGGCCTGGATTTGAACTCAGGAACGCCATCGGGAATGAGACCCTTGAACGTCTCGACGTTGTGGCTCTTGTCCGTTGGAATGAACGTGACAGTCTCGCCCGGAGCAATCTTCA
This sequence comes from Rhizobium sophorae, assembly GCF_013087515.1. Taxonomy (GTDB): domain Bacteria; phylum Pseudomonadota; class Alphaproteobacteria; order Rhizobiales; family Rhizobiaceae; genus Rhizobium; species Rhizobium sophorae. The sequence continues at coordinate 46,991 of NZ_JABFCN010000033.1, forward strand.
GGAAGCCGGGCTCAAACACCATCGCGCCGTCTGCGCCTTTGTTCAGCATCTGAACCTGGTGGTCAGCAGCCATCAACGGTGCAGCCGAAGCGATCAAGGCTGCCGTTGCAGCGATCAGACCGAATTTCAAACGCATTTGCATATCTCCTGTTCTCCGAGGTCCAAAGCGGCCTCTCAAACATCTTTAAAGACATGCTGGACCGGGCTCTTTGACGCCGGTCAAAGGGGTCACAACAAGAAACTGTCCTAAAGTCCGCTAAGGTCGAACGGACCCTGAACTTTCGCCATGGACGAGCATCGCCGTCTGCCGGCTGGTCGCGAACGTCCTAGCGACGGTCGAAACGCTCATTCCTTTGGGCTATTTCCTTGCGCACTTGCTGCTTCCATCCATCGTTGAGGGGGCGGCCGACGGCCCTGCCTCCTATATCCAGGAATTGTTCTAGCCTTGCTCGCATGGCATCCGATTAAAAACAGCTCGCCCAGTCACCCTGTGTAACCTCGGCGTAACTGAGCGTTGATCGGGTTAAAAGCGTATCACCATTCCGAGAATCGGGTCTTGCTGCAGCACGTCGAATACGAAGCCGTCCTTGCTATAGTCGACACCCAAGGCACGGTAACCGACGACCGCCGAAATGGTGTCGTTGAAACGGTAGCCGATCGCGGCGGCAATGTCCCAATCGAGGTCGGCTTGGCCGGCACCGATAAGCCCCCATCCGGTCAGATAGATCTCAGGCGTGATCACGTAATTTCCACGAAATCCGGCCATCGCATCCACCCATGTCGCGCCGTCGTTTCGCGACACACCATCAAGAATGCCGCCGCTGAACGAGAGATCGGTATCGACAGACCACACCCTTGCCCCGCCGACGACATCAAGGCGAGCGGAATTGTCGTCGATGATCGAGTAGCCAACGCCGAGCAAACCGGCAAACGTTTCCGTTGTGACCTCGACGCTGGAGGCGACGATCCCTCTGGGTGTGCCGGCGGAGCCCGATATATACATGACGTCGCCGAAGATACTGTAACGGTCGTACCTAGCCTCGCCGATCGCCATGGCGCCGAAGTCGAGACGGTCAAGGATATCGCTGAAATTCGCATCCACTTCAATTGTGGGTAGCCCAAATTGCGCGACGTTGCCGGAAAGTCCTGCCGCCCAGAAATAGGGGGCAAATGCGAACGTCCACCCTTCTTCGGTTTCGGCTTACTGAAGCTTCGGTGTCATCGGCGAATAGGCGTCAGCAGCCATGACGCCACCCGTAACAGAAAACTCCCAATGAACGTCAGAGTAAGCGCGGCTCTAAGTTTCATCTTTCCCCCTCCAGCAAACTCTAGGCGTTTGGGTCAGCTCTAAAAGGCGCCAGGTTTAATCACGACTGATTACGTTATTTCGCAAGTAAAAGTTTCTCACGTTGTGTCTTATTTGCTAGGATGCAAGTGTAGGCGCATACACCCTGTCTGCTGTGAGAATATCACGCCAGTAAGATATTAACAAACAGTTGACTGCTAAGCGTATTGACGCGGTTGCCACATTAGCGACGGCAGTCAAGGAACATTCGAAGGTAGACCGGAGATCCGGTCATTGATGCAAATCAACAAATAGTCCGCGCGGATGGGGTAAGTATGGCTGCTGCAAAAAAGGGGGGACCGATGAACAAGACATCTGCCAAATTGATTATTGCGGGGCTCGTAAGCCTGGGCTCTGCCTTGCCCGCAGCCACACAGGAGACCACCGATATCGGCACTCTGGACAGCGCGAAGGCCGGGAAGGCGTTTTCCAGCAAACCCGTCTACTCGCCCTATGCGGGGCGCAATTTTCCGACCCGACCGCTATTCGGGGACACGCATCTCCACACCGGAGCCTCCTTCGATGCCGGCGCTTTCGGGGCACGGTTGACGCCTCGCGACGCTTACCGCTTCGCCCGCGGCGAGGAGATCACGGCGTCGAGCGGCCAGCCTGCCAAGCTGTCACGGCCGCTCGACTTTCTGGTGGTGGCCGACCACTCCGACAACATGGGCATGTTCCCGGACCTCTTTGCCGGCAAGCCGGATGTCATCGCCGATCCGCAGGCCAAGACCTGGTACGACATGATCAAGTCGGGTCAGGGCGCCACGGCGGCGCTCGAAATCATCTTCAGCTTCGGCAAGGGAACGCTGCCAAAGAGCATGATCTACGGGCCGGATACGCGTCCCTACAAAAACGCGTGGCAGGACACGATAAAGGCCGCCGAGGAATATAACGATCCGGGACGGTTCACGGCCTTCATCGGCTACGAATGGACCTCGAACACGGGAGGCAACAATCTGCATCGCAATGTCATCTTCCGCGACAATGCCGATAAGGCCGACCAGGTCGTGCCCTATACGACGCTTAAGCCGTTGGGCAGCGACAATCCGCGCGATCTATGGAAGTGGATGCAGGCCTATGAGGACAAGACCGGCGGCAACGTGCTGGCGATTGCGCACAACGGCAATCTGTCCAACGGCCGCATGTTCCCGTTGATCGAATCCTTCACCGGCAAGCCAGTCGACAAAGAATATGTTGAGCAGCGCTCCAGGTGGGAACGCCTCTACGAGACGACGCAGACGAAGGGCACGGGCGAGGCGCATCCGGCGCTCTCGCCCAATGACGAGTTTGCGGATTTCGAGATCTGGGACTTCGGCAATCTCGACGCCAGCGTGCCGAAGACGCCTGACATGCTCGAGTTCGAATATGCACGGTCCGCGCTGAAGAACGGCCTCAAGCTCGAAGCTGAACTCGGCACGAACCCCTACAAGTTCGGGCTGGTCGGCAGCTCCGACGCGCATACGGGCCTTGCGGCCATGGAAGAGGAAAACTTCTTCGGAAAGACCACGCCGCAGGAGCCGAGCCCGGAGCGCCTGACGGCAACTTTTGTCAAGGATGCCAAGACGGGCATCACCGTGATGGACTGGGAGGTCGGCGCGTCGGGCTACGCGGCTGTATGGGCGGCGGAAAACACGCGCGAGTCGATCTGGGACGCCATGCAGCGCAAGGAAACCTATGCCACAACCGGACCGCGCATGGCCGTGCGCTTCTTCGGCGGGTGGGATTTCGAGCCGGCCGATGCCGAGAGCCGCAACCCCGGCGCGATCGGCTACAGCAAGGGCGTTCCCATGGGCGGCGATCTGACAGCAGCGCCAGAAGGCAAGGCGCCGTCATTTCTCGTCGCCGCGCTGCGAGATCCGATTGGAGCCAATCTCGACCGTTACCAGATCGTCAAGGGCTGGCTCGACGACAAGGGCGAGACACATGAGCAGGTGTATGACGTCACCTCGGGCGGGGACCGCAAACCGGGCGCCGACGGCAAGGTGCCATCGGTCGGCAGCACCGTCGACATCGAGAACGCGACATGGACCAACACCATCGGTGCGCCGGAACTGATCGCTGTGTGGAAGGACCCCAGCTTCGATCCGAAGCAGAAAGCCTTCTACTACGGACGCGTCATCGAGATACCGACGCCGCGGTGGACCGCCTATGATGCCAAACGCTTTGGAACGAAGCCGCTTGAGGGTACGCGGATGACTGTCACCGAACGCGCCTATACCTCGCCGATCTGGTACACGCCGTGACTGCGATGCCGGCGGTTGAACCGGCCGCCGGATCGTCGTCCGGCCCAGCATACGGCAAAGTGAAGGCGATCCTGTTGAAACGTGTGTTGAGGGAGCCGCTGGCCCACTTCTTGGCTCTCGCGCTGCTGATCTTTGCGGGTTACGGGCTCTTGGGCGCCGAGGAAGACAAGCCGGACAGCATTGTCGTCACGGCGCCGAAGATCGAGCAGATGGCAACCGTGTTCACAAAGACCTGGCAGCGCTCGCCAACAGCCGAGGACCTGAAGGGCCTGATCGACGATCATGTGAAGGAGGAAATTCTGGTACGCCAAGCGCTGGAGCTCGGGCTCGACAGGGACGACACAGTGGTTCGTCGCCGCCTGCGCCAGAAGATGGAATTCCTGAACGCCGCCGACGCAGAAGCGCTGGCACCGACCGATGCGGAGCTGGACGCCTATCTGATAGCCAATGCAGCCGTGTTCGAAACCGGTTCGATGCTGGCCTTCCAGCAGGTGTACTTCAACCCTCAGCGGCGCGGCGACACGATCGCACAGGACGCAGCTTCCGTCCTCGAAGCGCTGCTGACCGATTCGGCCACGGATCGCACCCAATTTGGCGACCCCACGCTGCTTCCGCCCGACCTGCCGCTTTCGAGCAAGATATCGATCGACCAAACCTTCGGCGCCGATTTCGCGGAAAAACTAGACAAGGCTCCGCTGGGTCAATGGATGGGTCCCGTCGATTCCGGCTTCGGGCTGCACCTGATCCGCGTGACGAAGCGTGTGCCCGGCCGGGTGCCGGCGCTCGAGGAGGTGCGCGACGCCGTTTCGCGGGAGTGGACGAACGCCAAGCGCAAGGAACTCGAGGACCAACGCTTCGCCGAACTCTTCAAGCGCTATGTGGTCAGCATCGAAAGCCCCACCGGCGCGGCCATCCACCCATGACGCGGCTTGCGGAACTGCTCGCCGTGCTAATGCCGGTGTTCCTGGCCACGTCCGGCATGGCCCATGAGATCAGGCCGGCCTATCTCGACATGCGCGAAACCGCTCCGGACGAGTTCGCCGTGGTGTGGAAGGTGCCGGCGCAGGGCGACATGCGTCTCGGGCTATATGCAAGTCTGCCGAAGCCGTGCATCGAGAAAGCCGAATCGGTGAGGTTGATCGTGAACGGAGCTTATCTGGAGCGAAGGACCGTCGCCTGTGCAGGGGGATTGAGGGGCGGCGAGATCGGCATCAACGGCCTCAAGTCGACCATGACCGAAGCACTCGTCCGCATCGAATACGAGAACGGCGACACGGAGGTCGTGCGCCTGATGCCGGACGCGCCCTCCTTCACCGCAGCCGGCGCACAAACCAGCCTCGAGGTCGCCCGGACTTATTTCCTGCTGGGCGTCGACCACATACTCTCGGGTCTCGATCACCTGCTCTTCGTACTGGCGCTCATGTTACTCATTCGAGACCGCTGGATGCTGGTCAAGACGATCACGGCCTTTACGATCGCGCACAGCATCACGCTGGCTGGAGCGTCGCTCGGATATTTCAGTTTGCCGCAGAAACCGGTGGAAGCGACGATCGCCCTCAGCATTGCATTCGTCGCAAGCGAACTGATCAAGATCAAACCGGGCGAAAGGCGGTTATCCGAGAGCTACCCCTGGGTCGTGGCCTTCGTGTTCGGGCTGTTGCACGGTTTCGGTTTTGCCGGCGCCCTGAGGGAAATCGGCTTGCCGCAATCCGATGTGCCGCTGAGCCTGCTGACATTCAACCTGGGTGTCGAAGCGGGTCAGTTGATCTTCGTCACCGCGATGCTGGTCGTGCTTCGGGCAGCAGGCTCGCTGAGCACGATACAGCCCGCACCGGCGCGTCAGTTCGGCGCCTACATAATCGGGACCGCCGCGATGCTGTGGCTGGTTTCGCGGATCGCCGGGTTGGCGGCGTGAGCTGAGCAAAATGCGCCTCAGCTCAGAAGGGTCACCCTGGAGTCAATTCGCGTCGAGAAGTTCGCGGATCCTCAACGCCAGCTCCTTGGCGGTATAGGGTTTGCGCAGCCACCGGGCGCCCGGAACAGTATCATTGCCTGCGAGACCCGGTTCGGAATATCCCGATGTGAAGAGCACGGCAATGTCGGGCCGTAAAATACGCACCTCTCTTGCGAGCTCGTCACCCGTCATCCCGCCCGGCATCACGATGTCGGTAAAAAGCAGTGCAATGTCAGTGTTTTTCCTCAGGAGATCGAGCGCGCGGTGACCGTTTTCGGCTTCGCGCACTGTATAGCCCATCGAGGCGAGCCTTGCGACGGCTACGCGGCGAACACGGGCGTCATCTTCGACGACGAGCACGACTTCGTCCCCTTGCGGCAGTTGGCTCTCACCCGCGCCATGGTCCAGTGCCGCCTCCTGAGGCTTCCCGCCATTGGTGGCGGGGAGATATATCCGAACTGTCGTGCCGCGCCCCACCTCACTGTAAATCTGCAGATGCCCACCCGATTGCTTGACGAAGCCATAGACCATGCTCAGTCCGAGACCTGTGCCCGAGCCGACTTCCTTTGTCGTGAAAAATGGCTCTATCGCATGCTTCCTGACCTCCTCCGTCATGCCGGAACCGGTATCCGTCATCGTGACGAGCACGAAATTGCCGCTGCGTAGCTCCGGATACATTTTCGCATAGTCGGCATCGAGATAGACGCGCGAGATCGTCGTCGTCAGACTGCCGCCCTTGGGCATGGCGTCCCTTGCGTTCAAAGCGATGTTCAGAATGGCGTTCTGGAGCTGCGAGCTGTCCACAAGGACATTCAGGCCAGATCCATCGATGACGGTCGACAACCTGATATTTTCGCCGAGCGTTCGACGGAGCAGATCCGAGAAGCCGCTCACAACTTGACCAAGATCGGCGTGCTTCGGATTCAACGGCTGTCGCCGACCGAAAGCGAGCAGTTGAGCCGTGAGAACAGCTCCGTCCTCCGCCGCGGCCTGAGCCTCTCCCAGCATTTCACGAAGGTTGCCGGGCGGCAGCTTGTCCTCGATCATTTCGAGATTGCCGCTGATGACGGTGAGCAGGTTGTTGAAGTCGTGCGCGATGCCTCCGGTCAACTGCCCGACAGCTTCCATCTTCTGTGACTGGCGAAGATCTTCCTCGATTTTGTAACGGCTGGTGAGGTCGCGGATAAAACCGGTGAATATCCGCTCTCCGTTTGCCGTCGCTTCGCCGACGTGGAGTTCCATCGGAAATTGCGAACCGTCGGCCCGCTGACCGGTGACGACACGCCCGTAGCCGATGATGCGTTTCTCGCCCGTATCGATATAGTGATCGATGTAACCGTCGTGAGCATCGCGATAGGGGTTCGGCATAAGGTTGCTCACGTTGCGGCCGCAAATTTGATCGGAAGACATTCCAAACAGCTTCTCGGCAGCCTTGCTGAACGAAAGCACCATTCCCTTGTCATCGATCACCACCATGGCGTCCGGCACGGTGTCCAGGATCGAGCTCAGATGTGCCTCGCGGGATTTGACCACCTCTTGCGCTCGCTTCAACGCGCTGACGTCGCTGTTTGTCTGGATGACGGCAAGATCGCCATCCGGCGAATTGACCAGCACGCAACGAGAGGCAACATGAATGTCGTGCCCGCTCTTGTGACGATGAATGATTTCACCCTGCCAGAAGCCGCGCGACTTCAGTTGGTTGCGGATGTTTTCCACCGGTTCCGGGAACTGCGTCGCCAGCAATTCGTGCACCTTCTCCCCGACCGCTTCCTCTCTTGCCCAGCCATACATATTCTCGCAGCCAATGGACCAATGCGTGACAGTTCCATCAAAACGGTGGATCAGGATGTCGGCTCCGTCCAGCATGTGCACCATGGCATCTAGTTCCTGGGACGATACGGTTCTCGGTGATATGAGGCGGTGAGGCATGAAGGTCGGTCCTGCGGCTTCGTTACGTCAGTGCAGGCTGACCCTATGACAGGATTTCTCGAAAAAATCATCAGCGTCGCCGGACAACTGCGTAAGAACGGCGAGATTGACGATTCGCAAGTCATGCCTGCCCTCTGGAGCGACGACGTTTCGCGATGCAAGTTTGGTGAGGGTGCGAGACACGGTTTCAATGGTCAAGCCGAGATGGTCTGCAATGTCCTGCCGGTTCATGGGGACGCGCAGAAGGCTCTGCCGCGCCTGGGGATTGCGGCGGGATGCCAGCTTCGCGATGAAACTGCACAGGCGCTCTTCTGCATTCTTCTTCGAGAGCAGTACCATCTGTTCGTGTGCGGCAGCCGTCTCCTGGCAGAGCAGGGAAATATATGCGGTGTGAAGAGCATCCGACCGCGCGACTTCATCGTGGAAGCTTTTCCGGGATACGCGGCGAATCCTGCATTCGGTAACGGCTTCCGCGGTGAAGAGGAAATCGCTTTGCAGCGATGCGCCGATCAGGTCGCCGGCGAAGCAAAACGCGGTTATCACACGGCGGCCCTCGCCGACGATGCGATAGAGACGAACAACCCCCTCCACGACCTGGAAGAGATGGTTTGCCTCGTCGCCCTCCCAGCAGATGGCTCTCCCGGCGGAGACGGGCTCCATTGCGGAGGCGAGGAAGAGCGCAGACAAAGATCGACCGGCATAGATCGTTTCGTTCGTCATTTCGGCATGTTCGAACGCTTGGTTTTTCTGCATCAGCATCGTCGTGTCCCCATTGTCAGGACATGTACTAGAACGCCCCTGCGTCACACCGGAATGAGTGGACGGTGCCAAAGGGTGAAAGTTTGTAACAGTTTGTAACTGCGGCGGTCTGCGCCCGTCTTACCGTCTGCTCGTTGATGTAGATCAAGGAGCAATTCGCAGCTTCGTGACAGTCCTGCCGAGAAAGCCGGCCGCGACGCGGTCGTTTGTGCACTGGGGACGACATCATGAATTACACAACGGAAACGATGGTGATCACGGTCGCGGCGTTTCTAGCGTTGCTAGGAGCCGCATTCGCCCATGATCATCTCTTTGCGATCCATATGGGCATACTTTCCCTCTGCCTCGTCATCGGCGCTTTGCTGCTGGTCAGGAACGTTGACTTTTCACCGGCAGGCCAGCAGCGCAAAGTCGACACATCCGGTTATTTCGACGAAGTGGTGCGTTATGGCTTGATCGCCACGGTGTTCTGGGGCGTGGTCGGCTTCCTGGTCGGCGTGATCGTCGCGCTGCAACTGGCCTTTCCCGACCTCAACATCGCGCCTTATCTCAATTTCGGAAGGCTGCGGCCCGTTCACACGTCGGCGGTTATCTTCGCCTTCGGTGGCAACGCCCTCATCATGACGTCGTTCTATGTCGTGCAGCGCACCTGTCGCGCCCGTCTTTTCGGCGGGAACCTCGCCTGGTTCGTATTCTGGGGTTACCAGCTTTTTATCGTGATGGCTGCGACCGGATATGTCCTCGGAATCACCCAAGCCCGCGAATATGCCGAACCTGAGTGGTACGTCGACCTCTGGCTGACCATCGTTTGGGTCGCCTATCTCGCTGTGTATCTTGGGACGATCCTCAAGCGCAAAGAGCCGCACATCTACGTGGCAAACTGGTTCTATCTCGGCTTCATCGTCACCATCGCGATGCTGCATGTGGTCAACAACCTGGCCGTTCCGGCCTCGTTTCTTGGCTCTAAAAGCTATTCCGCCTTCTCGGGCGTACAGGACGCGCTGACCCAATGGTGGTACGGCCACAACGCTGTCGGCTTCTTCCTCACCGCCGGCTTCCTGGGCATGATGTACTACTTCGTGCCGAAGCAGGCCAACCGACCCGTCTATTCATACCGGCTTTCGATCATCCACTTCTGGGCACTGATCTTCATGTACATCTGGGCCGGGCCCCATCATCTGCATTACACGGCACTGCCCGACTGGGCCCAGACACTCGGCATGGTCTTCTCGGTAATGCTCTGGATGCCCTCCTGGGGCGGCATGATCAACGGTCTCATGACCCTTTCGGGTGCCTGGGACAAAATCCGCACCGACCCGATCATCCGTATGATGATCGTCGCCATCGCCTTTTACGGGATGTCGACCTTCGAAGGTCCGATGATGTCGGTGAAGACAGTCAATTCGCTCAGCCACTATACAGAATGGACGATCGGTCATGTGCATTCCGGCGCGCTCGGCTGGGTGGGAATGATCACCTTCGGCGCGATCTATTATCTGACGCCGAAGCTATGGGGGCGCGAGCGCCTCTACAGCCCGCGGATGGTCAACTGGCACTTCTGGCTCGCAACCCTCGGGATCGTCATCTACGCCGCCGTCCTTTGGGTTGCCGGCATCCAGCAGGGGCTGATGTGGCGCGAGTATAATTCCCAGGGCTTCCTCGTCTATTCCTTCGCGGAGACGGTCGCGGCCATGTTCCCCTACTACGTGCTGCGCGCGGTGGGCGGAACGCTTTACCTGGCGGGTGGTCTCGTCATGGCCTGGAACGTGTTCATGACGATCCGCGGCCGCGTGCGCGACGAAGCTGCGATCCCAACCACTTTCGTGCCCCAACAAGCACAGCCTGCCGAGTGAGGTGAGACATGGCATCGATACTTGATAAACATAAGATCCTGGAGAAGAACGCGACGCTTCTTCTCGTCGGCTCGCTGCTCGTCGTGAGCATCGGCGGCATCGTCGAAATCGCACCGCTGTTCTACCTGCAGAACACGATTGAAAAGGTGGAAGGCATGCGGCCGTATACGCCGCTCGAGCTGGCCGGACGAAACATCTACATCCGCGAAGGCTGCTACCTCTGCCACAGCCAGATGATCAGACCGTTCCGCGACGAGGTGGAACGCTACGGCCATTACTCGCTCGCGGCCGAGTCCATGTACGATCATCCTTTCCAATGGGGATCCAAACGAACCGGGCCGGATCTGGCCCGTGTCGGCGGACGCTATTCCAACGAATGGCATGTCCAGCATCTCGCCGATCCCCGGGGAGTGGTGCCGGAGTCGATCATGCCGAGGTACGCCTTCCTCAATGAGCAGAGGGTGATGGTCAAGGACGTCGGAATGGACCTGAAGGCCAACGAGGACGTGGGCGTACCTTATAACGACGACATGCTGGCGAATGCGGAAGCCGACATGAAGGCCCAAGCCGATCCGAACGCAGATACGACGGCCCTGCTTGCCCGCTATCCGAAGGCGAAGACCGGCGATTTCGACGGCAATCCCGCTGCGCTGACCGAAATGGATGCCTTAGTGGCCTACCTGCAGATGCTCGGAACGTTGGTCGATTTCTCGACCTACGACGATGCGACCGGCTATCGGTGAGGTGATCCATGGAAACCTATACTGCAATGAGACACTTCGCCGACAGCTGGGGCCTCTTGGCAATGGCGGCATTCTTCGTCGGCGTGGTTGTGTTCACCCTTCGCCCAGGCAGCAAGCAGACGGCGAAAGAGGCCGCCGATATTCCCTTGAAGGATGATTGAGATGTCGGAAGAACATATCGATGAATTTAGCGGCGTCGAAACGACCGGACATGAATGGGACGGCATCCGCGAACTCAACAATCCGATGCCCCGCTGGTGGGTGTGGACCTTCTACGCCACCATTGTCTGGGCGTTGGGCTACGCGATCGCATATCCCGCGATCCCGATGATTACCGACGCTACGAAGGGCATGCTCGGTTTTTCCAGCCGCGCCGAATTGCAGCAGAACCTGGACCAGGCCAAGGCATCGCAAATGCAATTTCATGATCTGATCGCCGCCAAGACAGTACAGGAAATCGATTCTGATTCTGCCCTTCGCGAATTCGCAATCGCCGGCGGCGCGTCAGCATTCAAGGTGAATTGTGCGCCATGCCACGGCTCGGGAGCAAGCGGCGGTCCTGGATTTCCGAACCTCAACGACGACGATTGGCTGTGGGGTGGAGACCTGGATGCCATCCAGACGACGATCGCGCATGGGATTCGCTTCGACGGGGATACGGACACTCATGCTTCCGAGATGCCGCCCTTTGCAGATGTTCTGGACCCCATCCAGACAAGGCAGGTCGCGGCTTACGTCTGGGGGCTGACCAACACGCCGTCGGACCCCGGTCTCGCACAGGCCGGAAAACAGATCTTCGTCGACAACTGCGCCGCGTGTCATGGCGACGATGCCAAAGGAAAAGCCGAAATGGGCGCGCCGGATCTCGCTGATGCGATCTGGCTGAAGGCCCTCGGCGAGGATGCGATCATCCGCCAGGTCGCTTCTCCCAAGCATGGCATCATGCCCGCCTGGGCAGGGCGCCTCGGCGACACGACGGTCAAGGAACTGACGATCTTCGTGCATTCGCTTGGCGGCGGAACGTGAGGAGAAAGGCTATGGCAGCTCATGGCCACGATCCGATCCTCGATCTCTATGGCACGCCGCGCGCAGCGATACGATCACGTGTGTCGGCGCGCGCCAAGGCGCTGCTGCCACCGTCCGATCAGGACGATCCGGCAAAGATCGGCAGTTCGATCATCAGTTTGACCTGCCTCAAAGACCACGAGCAGACCAGCCGCTAGTTGCAGACTTGTCGAGGACGTCCCAGCGGTGTTCGTTCCCCGCGGTTCCTCCAGGCCACGCCCTCTCTCCAGGGCGTGGCCTTTTCCATTGGCGGGAAGACCTTCGTCTTGATCTGCATCAAGGAAAGGATGCGCGGCGGATGGGAAAAGGTCGGGTGAAATCGGATAGGTCCCATGAACCTCTACACTGCACCAGCTCCCGACAGCATCGAACGGCTCAGCGTCGAGCCGGTCAACGCCCGTCGCAATCGGCAGCCACTCTATGCACCTCGGAAGAAGGTTTTTCCCAAGCGTGCAGAGGGGCGATTCCGTCGGTTCAAATGGATCGTCATGCTAGTCACCCTCGGTATCTACTATCTCGCGCCATGGATTCGCTGGGATCGCGGTCCTTACGCGCCTGACCAGGCAATCCTCATCGACCTTTCCTCACGACGCTTCTTCTTTTTCTTCATCGAAATCTGGCCTCAAGAATTTTATTATGTAGCCGGTCTCCTCGTCATGGCGGGGTTCGGCCTGTTTCTCGTCACTTCCGCGGTCGGCCGCGCCTGGTGCGGCTACGCCTGTCCGCAGACCGTCTGGGTCGATCTCTTTCTCGTCGTCGAACGCGCGATCGAAGGCGATCGAAACGCACGAATGAAGCTTGACGCCGCTCCCATGAGTTTTGCCAAGCTGAGGAAGCGTGTCGTCAAGCATTCGATCTGGCTGCTGATCGGCGTCGCCACGGGCGGAGCGTGGATTTTTTATTTTGCCGACGCGCCGAGCCTGCTTGTTTCGCTATTCACTGGCCGCGCTCCTGTAGCCGCCTACACCGCGGTCGCCATCCTTACCGCGACGACCTATGTGCTCGGCGGCCTCATGCGCGAGCAGGTTTGCACCTATATGTGCCCGTGGCCGCGCATCCAGGGTGCGATGCTCGACGAGAATTCTCGCGTCGTCACCTACAATGACTGGCGGGGCGAGCAGCGGTCGCGTCACGCGAAAAAGGCACAAGCCAAGGGCCTGCCGGTGGGCGATTGCGTCGATTGCAATGCCTGCGTTGCGGTGTGCCCGATGGGTATCGACATTCGCGACGGACAGCAGATGGAGTGCATCACATGCGCGCTCTGCATCGACGCCTGCGACGGCGTCATGGACAAGCTCGGAAAGCCTCGCGGCCTGATTGCCTATGCCACGCTGAGCGAATACGCGAGCAACATGTCACTCGCGACCGACGAAGGGCAAACGGCCGTCCAGCCGTCCAGGGTTCGAAACGAGGATGGAAGCTTCGTCCCGGCGATCCGGCACTTCAACTGGCGTATCGTCTTTCGTCCGAGAATCGTCTTTTACGCGGTCGCCTGGGCATCGGTCGGCGTGGCCATGCTGGTCCACCTCGCCTTTCGCGAGCGCCTTGAACTCAACGTCGTTCACGACCGAAACCCCCAATATGTTCTGGAAAGCGACGGCTCACTGCGGAATGGCTACACGCTTCGGATCCTGAACATGGTGCCGACGCCGCGGGATGTGAACATAAGCCTGGTCGGGCTGGAGGGGGCAACGATGCGCATTCCCGAGTTCGGCAAGGAACACGCTCGCCGCTTTACCGTCCATGCCGAACCGGACGCAGCCACGACGCTCAAGGTCTTCGTTACACGCAAGCCCACCGGAGCCGCGATCAATGAATTTCTGTTCGCAATCGAAGATACGGATCACGCCGACCGGGCAACCTACCGCGCGGCGTTCAATGCACCGGGAGACACCAAATGAAGACCTCTGCCCAAGGTTTTACAGGCCTGCACATGCTGGTAGCGACCTCGACCTTCTTTGCTGTTGTGATCGCGGTGAATGTCACCATGGCCTTCTATGCCTCCTCCAGCTGGAGCGGTCTGGTCGTGGAAAATACCTATGTGGCCAGTCAGGAGTTCAACCGCAAAGCGGCGGCGATGAAGGCAATGGCCGCTTCCGGCGTCGTGGGCGATCTCTCCATCAAAGGGCATGAGATCCGCTACGACATTCACGTCAGGAGCGGCGCGCCTGCGACCGTTGACGAAGTCGTGCTGAATTTCAAGCGACCCGTCGGAGATCACGAAGACTTCCACCTCACGCTCAGGAAAACAGCTGCAGGCCGGTTCGAAGCAGATCACAACCTCGCCGAGGGTGACTGGATCGTCGAGGCCATCTCGCGAAACGACGGCTTAGTCGTCATGCATGAGGCCAAACGCATCGATACCACAGAGTTGAACCAATGACCTGCTGCACGATGGACGTGGAAAGCGTGCTTGCTCTCAGCACGACGTCATCCAGTGCCGAAGAGGTCCGCCTTGCCAGCCAGCCGCTCGGCGGCGGATTGCGCCAGTTGGACTTGAGCGTTCCTGATATTCACTGCGGTGGCTGCATTTCGACCATAGAAAGGGCGCTGCTGACACTTCCTTTCGTCAAGACGGCGCGCGTCAATCTCACGGCTCGAAGGGTGACCTGCGTCTACCAGGAGGAGATCGAGACGCATGCCGCCGATCCGTCCGAGATCCTCACAATGATCAACTCCGCCGGATATCGCGCGCATCTCTTTACCCTCTCGGCAGCCGAAAACGACAGAACCAGAAATCAGCTTCTCCTAGCGATCGGCGTTTCCGGTTTTGCGGCTGCCAACATCATGTTGCTTTCGGTATCGGTCTGGTCTGGCGCAGATGCCGCGACACGCGACATGTTTCATTGGATCTCGGCGATGATAGCAGCGCCCGCGCTGGTTTATGCGGGACGCTTTTTCTTCAAATCGGCCTGGAATGCGCTCCGCCGCGGCCGCACCAACATGGACGTTCCGATCTCGCTCGCCGTGACTCTCTCTTATGCCGTTTCACTGTGGGAGACCATCCATCACGGTGAACATGCATGGTTCGACGCGTCGGTTTCGCTGCTCTTCTTCCTGCTGATCGGCAGGACCCTCGATCATATCATGCGGGAAAAGGCTCGGGCGGCGATCAACGGACTCGCAAGGCTGGCGCCGCGCGGAGCCTTGCTGATCAATCCGGACGGATCCCGACGTTACATTGCGGTAGAAGAGATCGCGGTGGGAGATGAAATCTCGATAGCGGCAGGCGAAAGGGTTCCCGTCGATGGCGTAGTGGTCAGCGGAGCAAGCGACGTGGACCTCTCCATCGTCACCGGCGAGAGCAGCCCCGTTGCCGTCGCCAGCAACAGTGAGGTGAGTTCGGGCGCGATGAACCTGACCGGCTCGCTCGTCCTGCGGGCGACGCACATTGCCAAGAATTCGCTTCTTTCGGAGATCATCGGCCTCATGGAAGCCGCCGAGGGTGGAAGAGCTCGCTATCGCAGGATCGCCGATCGCGCTGCGGCGCTCTATTCCCCGGCCGTGCATCTGTTGGCGCTGGTCTCCTTTCTTGCCTGGGGCCTCCTCGGCGGAGACTGGAAACAGGCAATGCTGGTCGCGGTAGCGGTCCTGATCATTACCTGCCCATGCGCATTAGGCCTTGCCGTGCCCGTGGTCCAGGTCGTCGCCGCGGGGGAGCTTTTCCGCAAGGGCATCATGGTGAAGGACGGTTCGGCACTCGAAAGACTGGCCGAGGCGGATATCGTGGCCTTTGACAAAACGGGCACCGTGACGATGGGCAGGCCGCGCCTTGTCAGAGTGGACGCCATGAAAGAGAACGCCACAGCAGTCGCCCGCGGATTGGCCGTGCATTCACGGCATCCTCTTTCTCAGGCTCTGGTGCGGGGCTCCGAAACCGCCCCCATGTCCTTCGACAGCGTCACGGAAATCCCTGGCGGGGGCCTGGAAGCCAGGAAGGGCGCGGACGTCTATCGATTGGGCAACACGGCATTTGCCTGCGGAACCAGCTTCGTGCCCCGCATCGCCGATAGTCCGTTCTCGGAAGTGGTCTTGTCGCAGAATGGCGTCGATCTTGCCCGCTTCTTCTTCGATGACACGCTTCGCCCGGGCGCTCGCGAGGCCATCGGCCAGCTCGACGCAGCCGGCCTTGAAACGCTGATCATGTCCGGCGACAGGCAGACCGTGGTCACCAATACGGCGCATGCTCTGGGCATCGACAGGGCCTTAGGCTCTCTGACGCCGAAACGGAAGGTCGATGAATGCCAGAGGCTGAATGGCGAAGGTCGCCGCGTGCTCATGGTTGGAGACGGGATCAACGACGCCCCTGCCCTTGCGGCGGCCCATGTCTCGATGGCGCCGGCCACGGCTTCCGATATCGGCAGACAGGCCGCCGACCTCGTTTTCTTCAACGATCGCCTCGACGCCGTGCCGGAAGCGATCGCCGTGGCCCGAAGCGCCGCCAGCCTCATCCGGCAGAACTTCGCTCTCGCCATCGGTTACAATGTCCTGGCGGTGCCGATTGCCATCGCCGGATTGGCGACGCCGCTCATAGCGGCAGTGGCGATGTCGACATCTTCGATCATCGTCGTGATGAACGCACTGCGCCTGAACGCGTTCGGCAAACGTTCGGATATGCAAATTCAGGGACGGGTCGGCGGGAGTGAGAAGGTCAAAGCCGCATGAACATGTTGATCTATCTCATACCGATCGCGCTGCTGATGGGAGGAATGGGACTCCTGGCGTTCCTTTGGTCGCTGAAGAGCGGCCAGTACGACGACCTTCAGGGAGCCGCCTGGCGAATCCTCGCCGAGGACGAAAGCGATCGAAGAAAACCCTAACCGCAAACTGGTTCCAAAGACGAAAGGAAGATGGATGCTTGCGAAAAATTCAGTACTTCTGCAGTCCGACCTGTTCGCTGGTTTGGATCAGGCGACTGTGGAACAATTCACCGCAATGGCTCAGGTTGGCACTTTCGCTCCTGACGAGAAGATCATAAGCGAGGGACAGCAGGCATCGTTCGTCTACTGCGTCACGAAGGGGTTTGTCCGACTTTCAAAATCGGAATCCGCTGGGCGCGAGGCTGATATCTGCGTATGCGAGCCGGGCGACACATTTGGCGAATATCTTCTCTCAGGCGGCGGCTCTTACGCTTATAGCGCGTGGTCCGCCGACGGGGCCGAGGTTGCGCTGTTCGAGCTTGCGGAGTTGCGGGCGTTTGCCGACCGACATCCGATCATACACCGGAACGTCATACGCATCATGGCCAGGCATCTGCTCGGCGCGATGGATTGTATTGCGGGTGACCGGCTGCTCACGGCGGCGCAACGTGTGGCAAACTACCTTATGAGCCGCTGCCCCGCCTCGGCGTCCACCTCGCGGGTCACGTTCCGCCTTCCTTACCGGAAGAGAATCCTGGCCGGCAAACTGGGTCTGGCGCCGGAAGCCCTGTCGCGAGCGTTTGCGACGCTCGCCGCATCGGGCGTCGAAGTCAGAGGCAAGATCGTCCTGATCGATAGCGTCGACCTGCTTCGCGAAGCGTGCTGAACCCGAAAAATTGGGATGGAAGAGCTCGGCGTCGTTGACCGGAATCAATGTGCCAACCCCCGGCCTCGGTATGTTCAAGCGCAAAAGGGCGTCTGGACGTTATGGTTATTTGGATTGTTTTCGCGATCATCACGACTGTCATAATCGCCTCTCTTCTTCATCCGCTTGCGTCAGGCCGCGTCCGGTTCAACGACGGTGCGGCTGCGGCCGGTCGGGTCTATCGAGATCAACTTTTCGAACTCGACAGGGAATTGCTGGCGAACGAAATCGGCTGCAACGAGTATGAATACGCACGGGCCGAAACAGCGAGGCGCCTTTTCAAGGCAAGCCAGCAGAAGCAAGAAGAATACCGGAGATTGCCGCATCCGCACAGGTGGCTGAGGTTGGCGATCGCCGCATTTCTGCCTTTGGCAAGCATTGGCCTCTATGGTTTTACGGGTTCGCCCGACATGCCGTCGCTGCCGTTGCAAGCGCGATTGGAGGATCCTGGCCAGGACATTGCAATACTGGTCGCCAGAACAGAGCGCCACCTCGAGGGCAAGCCGGATGATGGCCGCGGATGGGATGTGATCGCTCCAATCTACCTCAGGGCCGGCCGGATCGCCGACGCACGGTCGGCTTACCGCAATGCCCTGCGTCTGCTGGGCCCGGACATTCATCGCCTGGGTGGCCTTGCCGCAGCCCTGATGGCGGAGGCGCATGGTTCGGTGGACAAGGAGACGTTAGACGTCCTGCGACAGATAGTTCAGCTCGAACCTGAAAACCCGCGCGCCCTGTTCTACATCGCTCTCGGCATGGAGCAGACGGGACGAACCGCTGAGGCGCTGATGGCCTTCGAGGCACTTGCCAAGCTGTCGCCAGCGGATGCGCCGTGGCTGCTTCTCGTCAATCAGCACATCGCCGTCAATGGCGGAGTTCCGCTGATCGCCGCCGGGACTGTGGATCGACGTCAAACGATCAAAGTCATGGTGACCGGCCTGGACGCAAAACTTTCCGAAAGCCCGGACGACTTGAATGGCTGGCTCAGGCTGGTTCGATCCTATGCCGTTCTGAACGAGCGATCCCTGGCTGCCGGCGCCCTGAAACGCGGGCTTGCGGCCTTTCCGCCGCCTGGCGAACAGGGCAGGCAATTGCTGGCGCTTGCCAGGGAACTCGGCATAGCCACGGAGGGAGCGACGC